>CAZTLS010000007.1:0-97882 GCA_964614405.1 uncultured Pleurocapsa sp. | reverse complement strand
CGACGGCGGGGTCGGTCACGCCGCTCGCCGGGTCGGTGACGGTGACGGTGCGGTAGGGGCGCTCGTGGCGCGGTGTGGGCGACCGCATCAGGTCGCTCACGCCGCCCCCAGCCACCATCCCCCTGCTCCATCCGCCGCATCCGCGCTATACTGATGCGAACAGGCATTCACAATCACGGTCAAGGCGGCGGTCATGTTCACCCCATCCGAACACATCCAGACGATCCTCAGAAACCTGCCCATGAAGCCCGGCGTGTACATCATGAAGAACGCAGCGGGCGAGATCATCTACATCGGCAAGGCAAAGCTGCTGCGAAACCGCGTCCGCAGCTATTTCAACGCCAGCGCCGACGGCAATCCGAAAACGCTCAGGATGCGTTCCGAGGTGGTCGATATTCAGTTCATCGTCGAGGAAAACGAGATCAAGGCGCTCATCCTCGAAGAGACGATGATCAAGCGGCACAAGCCGCGCTACAACATCAGCCTGAAGGACGACAAGCGCTACCCCTACATTCGCGTCACCTGGGACGCGCCCTTCCCCAAAGTCGAGGCGACCCGCCGCGTGGCGCAGGACGGCGCGCGCTATTTCGGTCCGTATGTCGCCATGTGGGCGGTGCAGAACACCCTGCAAACGCTCCGCAAGGCGTTCCCCTACCTGACCTGCGACCGCGAGATCACCGGGCGCGATCCGCGCGCCTGCCTCTACCACGACCTGAAGCTGTGCAATGCCCCGTGCATCGGCGCGGTCGATCAGGCGGGCTACCGCGCCATGATCAGCGAGCTGATGGACGTGCTGAGCGGCAAAAGCGAGGGGGTCGTCGCCAGGCTGACGGAAACGATGTACGCCGCCGCCGAACGCATGGATTTCGAGCGCGCCGCCGCCCTGCGCGATCAGCTCAAAGCCATCGAGTACATCACCCGCCAGCACCGCGCCATCAGCCCAGGCTTGGCAGATCAGGATGTCATCGCCCTGGCGCGTGACGACAAGGACACGGTGGCGCAAATCCTGTTCATCCGCAACGGCAAGCTCATCGGCAGTGCCTCGCGCGCGCTCGACAACACCAGCGATGCCGATGACCCGGAAGTGCTTGAGGCGTTCATTCGCGGTTTCTACGACGACGCCGCTGAAATACCGCCGGAGGTGGTCGTGCCGCAGCACATCGAGGAGGCGCGCATCATCGAACGCTGGCTGCGTGACAAGCGCAGCGGGAAGCGCGTCACGATCACCGTGCCGCAGCGCGGCGAGAAGAAGCATCTGATCGACATCGCCCGCGAGAACGCCAGCGAGACACTGCACATGATGCGCGCCCAGTGGGAGGCGGACACGACCAAACAGGAAGCGGCGCTGGCAGAGCTGCATCAGGCGCTGGCGCTGCCGCGCATCCCCAACCGCATCGAATGCTACGACATCAGCACCACCCAGGGCACGGCGATCGTCGCTTCGCGCGTGGTGTTCGTGCGTGGCGCGCCCGCCAAAAGCGAATACCGCCGCTTCAACATCCGCACCGTCAGCCACGCCGGTTCGGACGATTTTCAGTCGATGCGCGAGGCGCTCACCAGGCGTTTCGCCCGCTGGCGCGAGGCGACGCTCAACCCCGTCGCGGTCGCGCCTAGCAAAGAAGACCGCGATGAGACGTGGCGCATCCTGCCCGACCTGCTGATGATCGATGGCGGCAAAGGGCAGTTGGGCGTGGGCGTGGAGGTGCTGGCGGAATTCGGGCTGACGGAGCGCGTGCCCGTCGTGTCGCTGGCGAAGCAGTTCGAGGAGCTATACCTGCCTGGGCGCGCTGAGCCGATCATCCTGCCCAGGCGCAGCGAGGCGCTCTATCTGGTGCAGCGCGTGCGCGATGAGGCGCATCGTTTCGCCATCACCAGCCACCGCGCCAGACGCGACAAGATCGGTATGACCAGCCAGCTGGAGTCGATACCGGGCATCGGACCGGCGAAGCGCAGGGCGCTGCTGAAGGCGTTCGGCGGATCGATCGACGCCATTCGCGCCGCCAGCGCAGAAGAGCTGATGCGCGTGCCGGGCATCACCGACAAACTGGCGCTGCTGATCAAGCAGACGCTGTGAGCGCGTGACGGCAAAAAAAGAGGGTGCAACCTCAGGTTCGCACCCTCACCTCAATACTCGATATAGCGACGCCAGGCGTCGTGCCCGCTGCCGATGGCGATCACCAGATAGCTGGTGCGCGGGGTGCGCGGTTCCCATGCCAGCTTCATGCCCGCCTCGTGCGGCAGCCGATCACCCTTGCGGTGATTGCACTGGTAGCAGGCGCACGCGGTGTTCACCCACGTGTCTTTGCCGCCCTTCGATTTGGGGATGATGTGATCGACGGTGAAATCGTTCTTCGCCAGCGTTTTGGCTTTGGTGATCGTGCCAGGCGTCGCCCCGCAGTAGATGCAGGTGTACGAGTCGCGCACCAGCACCCCGCGACGGCTCCAGTGCGCCTGACGACGCGGCACATTGACGTAGGAGCGCAGCGCGATCACCGACGGTACAGGATAGCGATCGCGTACCGTGCGGATATAGTCTCCCGATTGTTCCACCACCACCGCCTTCTCTGCCAGCAGCAGATTAATGGCGCGCGGGATGGAGATGATCGAGAGCGGTTCCCAGGATTGACCGTTGAGCAGAAGCACTCTGCCGGGGATAGTTCCAGACACATTTCACCTCATGCGCTGACCAGCCACCATCGATTTTTCGCACAACCGTACCTGATTATATATGAAGCGCACAGCGTTTGGAAATTGATGTGCTAAAGTTTTACACACGCTTCACATAACCCCCTCAAAAAGATGCGCCGCCCCATCAGTATTCCCGTGTACATCGGGCGGGCGGCGCAGGTGCTGCGTTAATAATACAGGCGTTTGATTACAGCTTACGTCGTTTGCCGACGGTCGGTTCAGGTTCGGTCTGAGGTGTCATCCCCTCGCCTCCCGATGTGCTGCGGCAGGCGAGGGGGTGATCAGGGCGGACGGACTCACAGGGTGCTGCGTACCGTTGTCGTCACAGGACATAATGCGTGGCTCCTACCCTTTCACACCGCCGCGCTGCCGCGCGGTGTGCCATTTACAACAGTACAGAGATGCGCGCCAGCAGGCTGGGACGCCGGGTTTCGTCGTCGCGCCGCGTCTGCCGACGGCGGCTGACGTTCCAGCGGCGTGTTTCACTGGCTTCGCGTTCGGTTTCCGCCCGCCGTTCGAGTTCCTGCTGGCGGAGTTGAAACAGTTTGTAGTCGGTGTTCATGATCGTTATTCTCTCTCAGTCGATCGCCATGACATGATTCGGTGAAATGGAAGTCGGCTTCGGACTGGGTATCGTCCCCGTTTGGGTCAGGCTGTGGCGCGTGTGCCGCGCTTCACGACGTTTTCCGCACCAGATGCAGCCCCTCTCCATCCTCGCTGCACTGCTCACGCACTTCAGTGATCGTCTCCTGGGCGACGTAGATGATCTCGTTCAGCCAGGCGATCAGTTCGGCGTTGCTGAGGGTGGAGACGGCGCGCAGCGTGCCATCGGCAGCGGCGCTGTGCAGGGTGTCCAGGGCATCGGCGAGATGCGCCAGGCGCGCCTCATTGTAGAGGAGCTGAAGGGCGGGCTTACTGCTGGCGGCGTTCATGCGGTTTCAGACCTCGCATGGTGCAGAAAAGAGAAAGGGCGTGAGACTTGTGCTTCCAGTCTCACGCCCTTTCGGGAACCCTTCAGTATCAGGGGGGAGGAGTTTCTAGCCTGGGGCTGCTCCTCGTGCGTAAGACTGTCCTGTGGTGCTTCCTGCGGGCATCCCGCCGCTGCGCGGATCATCCGCGATGTCGATCCCGTTGCAACCGTAACCGAACCGCAGTCGCGGCTGGGCAGAATCTGCCCATCCAGCGCCAGACAGCGCGCCGCGCACATTCCGATTCAGCAGGGAGGTCAGCATCACCATCGCTACGCTCCCCTTTCCACAACGGTATCGCTCAGCATGGCGAGAATGCTTTCGCCCGTGATGAACACCCGGCGCATTCCCTGCGGCTTGCTGACGCGCAGATGTCCGTTCTTCACCAGCCGCTTGAGCGTGCTGAGGCTGACACCCAACGCCTGCGCCGCTTCCTGTCGGGAATAGACGCGACCGGACTCAATGATGGGTTTGGCGACGATCGATTGGGTCATTTCCCGACTCCTTTCTTCTTTTCTGCAACCCGATGGTCGGTGTGATCGGGGACGCTCTGTGGCGTCTTTCAGGTTAGTGCGACGGGCATATCTGCCCATACTCAACGTGGTAAACGTGTGCAGCGCGCACACGTTTAAGAGACTAACATGGCTTTGCATCGCTGTCAAGCGGTTGCGGACGATGTTAAAAAAGTTTAACGGTTCAGATGGGGTCAGGCAGAGGACTCACGCTTCAGAACTCGTATTCGTCCATATCCTGAGCGAGGATGATCGGTCCGTCATATGCCTGCTGTGCCTCACCGACCAGCGGTTCGGGGTCGGTATTCCACACCTGATAATGGATCAGGTAAAGCGACTTTGCGCCGCTGCTGGTGGCAGTCTGCCCTGCCTGAAACGCGCTGCTGTGTCCGGGACCCTTCCCCGCCGCCTCATGGATGAGCAGATCGGCGTCCCGCGCCAGATCGCACAGCGTCGGGATCGGCTCGGTATCACAGGTATACGCCAGCACCTTGCGCGTGCGCTTGTTGAGGACGCGCAAGCCGATGGTGGGCACGAAATGGCGGGTGGGAAAGGCGGTGATCTGAAAATCGTCGTTGTCGATGACCGGGGCATTGTCGCATTCAGGGATGCGGATGAAGCTGACGTCGAAGAAGTTGGGCCACGAATCCCACGAGAAGGCGAGCATCATGTCCTCCACGCGGTCGATGCAGTGCGCCAGCCCGTAAATCTTCAGCGGCATGGTGCGCCCCAGCAGCCACATGTGCATCAGCATGTTGGGCAGCCCCGACACATGATCAGGATGAAAGTGAGTCAGGATGATCTCCGACACGCAGTCATCCTTGATGCCCAGATGATGCAGCTTGCCCATCGGGTTCGTGCCGCAGTCCACCAGGATCGGGCAGTCGTGCCCTTCCAGGATGAAGTGCGTGTTGTCGTGTTTCGCGTCGGACACTGCCGCCGCCGAACCGAGGATGACGATGCGCGCCATGATCTGACTACTTTCCGCCGCAGCCTGACAGGATGATCACCGCTATCATTGTAGATCGGCTTTGAAAATCTGCGGCGTTTGCCCGCGTAAAAATCACCGCCCCAGCACCGCACCCAGCACGACCGGCGTGATGTACGCCTCGATGACCGCCGCCAGCAGCAGCCCAGGGATGATCACCCCGACTACGATCTTCATCGTATCGCCGAAGGTGTTCGTCCATGCCGCACCCAGCGTGACGCCGACGGGCGGGCGGGTGATGACCGCGCCCAGGCGCAGCCCCGCCGCCACGCACAGCGCGATCGTCGGAATCTCGATGATGCCGTGCGTCAGGATCGCCGGGATGAAGAAGGACGGGTTGTAGCCCGCCATGCTCACCTGCACCAGCAGATAGCCGATGACCCCGTACACCACTGGCGTGAGGATCAGCCCGGCGACGCCGAAGGTGAACATCGACAGGATGAGCGCCGCCAGCAGGATGCGCCCGTTCTGCCAGGCGATCGCCAGCACCGGGTTGGCATCGCCGAAGAACAGCCCGGTGTACGTCCCCAGTTCGCTGCCCACCTCATTCAGCGGCAAGCCTTCCGGCAGCGGCAGCCTCCATTCCGGCTGCGTCCCCAGCACCAGCCCGCCGATGAACGCCACCACGAAAATGCCGATCGTGATCGGCAGCGCCAGCCCCAGACGGCTGAGCGCACCGCCCACCCCGCGCCGATACCAGTCGAGCAGCCCGCGCGCGCGCGTCAGCTTAGCGTCCACCCCGGTGAAGGCGCGCCACAGGCGGATCGCCACCTGCTTCAGGTTGATCTCGTCCAGCGTGCGCCCCAGCAGTTCTTCCCGGTTGAAGATGCTGTTGCCCACACGCAGCAGCAGCACCACCACGATGCACATCCCGGCGATGATCGCCCACAGCGCGCCGATCCCGTTGGGCGAGTCGGCATCGGGGGCGAGGAACATGATCGCGCTTTCGCCCTGAATGATCAGCGCCATCGGCAGGATGATGAAACTCGCCAGCAGGTTGGCGGCGCGGGTGCTGGTCGTCTGGCTGCTGACCACGACCGCGCCCGTCACCATGACCAGCGCCTGCACAGTCGTCAGCAGCACGATCTGCACCACCAGCAGCACGTTCGGTCGCCATTCGAGCTGCCCGAAGATGAGTGCCAGCATATACACCGCCATGCCGCCATAGCTGGCGACCAGCGGCGGGATCATCGCCGCCAGCGTCTTGCCGATGTACAGTTCGGTATTGCTCAGCGGGGTGCTGAGCAGCGGCTCAAGGCTGCGCCGTTCTTTTTCGCCGACGAACGTCTCCAGCGCGATGACCAGCGAAATCGAGATCGGGAAGAAGCCGACGATCATCAGCAGAAACGGGATGGTGCGCGCGCCGATGATCTGCGCCCCGAACCCTTCCAGAAAGTTGGTGAACGTCGTGGCGGTGAACTGCGCCAGAAACGGAAAGAAGAAGGTGAGGATGATGATCGGGGCGATGATGCGCCAGTCGCGGAAGCTGTCGCGCAGTTCGCGGCGGGTGATGATGAGCGCGTTGGAAAGCGTCGTCCCCAGGCTGGGCGCGCTTTCGGTGAATGCCGCTTCAGCGGAGATGTTCGCCACTGCTGCCTCCCTGCGATTCGTCTTCCTTGACCACCTGAAGGTAAATCTCTTCCAGCGTGCGGGTGAGCGGGGTGAGCGCCACCACATCGACCCCCTGTGCGACGGCATGGCGCACCACCAGCGGGTTGATGCGGTCGGCAGGTTCGCTGGCGCGGTAGTGCAGCCAGGTGTCGCCCTGCTCTTCGACGTGCAGTCTGCCCGCGAAGGCGCGTTCGAGGTCGGCGGCAAAGCCGTTGAGCGCCCTGCCCGCGTGCAGCGCGATCGTCGGCTCGCCCGCGAAGCGCACCGCCAGCTCGTCGAACGTGCCCTGCGCGATGATCCGCCCGTGCCGGATGATGGCGATGCGGTCGGCAAGCTGCTGTGCCTCGTTCAGGTTATGCGTGGTGAGCAGGAAAGTGCGGGCATCGCGCACCAGTTCCTCGATGGCGTCGCGCACCAGTTTGGCGCTCTGCGGGTCCATCGCGCTGGTCGGCTCGTCCAGCAGCAGCACGGGCGGGTCGTGCAGCATGGCGCGCACCAGCGCCAGCTTCTGCTTCATGCCTTTGGAATACTCGCCCAGCTTTTTGCCCAGCGCGAACGTCAGCCCGAAGCGATCCATCAGGTCGAGGCTGCGCTGTTTACGGACGGCGGACGGCAGGCGGTAAACGCGCCCGAAAAAGTCGAGATACTCGACCGCCTTCATGCGCTCATACAAGCCGTGCTGTTCCGTCAGCACGCCGACGCTGGCGCGCACCCGTTCCGGCTCGCGCACCACATCGTGCCCGGCGATGCGCGCCCAGCCCGCTGATGGCGCGAGGATCGAGGTGAGCATACGGACGGTGGCCGTCTTGCCCGCGCCGTTGGGACCGAGCAGCGCCAGCACTGACCCGGCAGGCACATTCAGGTTAACGCGATCGACAGCGAGAAAATCTTCATAGTACTTGCTCAGATCGTGCGTTTCGATCATGGTTGGGATGTCATCCGTGATGGGCAGCCGATTTGGGACACATCCCTCATTATCGCACAGCTTGCGCCGTACAGCGTGAAGAAACGGTGAGCCAAAGAGGGGTGAGCAACCAGTGGGGAATCACAGAGGGGCGATGCGCTGTGCATCGCCCCTCGGCGGTCTTTAAGGACGCAGTGTGAGTGTCGCCAGTGCTGCCATCACCTGCTGCCTGCGGTTCCGGTACGTCTCGCTGAAGGTGAGGATCAGCCAGCGAGTGAGTTCGCCCGTGAGGAGTGCAAGGAAAAACAGGATATGAAGCAGAACCAGCGCGCAGACCACGAACATCAACGCTTGCATGGCAGTCTTCTCCTTGCTCTCATCAGGCGCGCGGCAGACGAGAAAATTGGGTTATTGCCGCGTGCGTTTTGAGATATACCGCTATTGTACGTTAAATTTTGTTAAAGTAAATCCCCCAATTTTTAAACTGCTATGAACTTTTTGTGAAGGGGAGGATGAAATGGAAGCGGCTGCCCACACCCAGGGTACTGGTGACGCCGATCTGCCCGTTATGCAGATGGATGATGCGTTTGCAGATCGACAAGCCCAGCCCGGTGCTGGTCTCGTTGGCGGTGGGGCGGGTGCTGACGCGCTGAAACTCGCCGAACACCTTGTCGATCTCGTCCTCGCGGATGCCCTGCCCCTGATCGGTCACGGAGAACTCGATCCCGTCTTCAAGCGGCTGCACGGCAAGGGTGACGGTGGTGTCGCTGTGCGAAAATTTGAAAGCGTTGCTCAGCAGGTTGTTCAGCACCTGTTCGATGCGGCGCGGGTCAAACGCGATCGGCGGCAGGTCCGGGGCGACTTCAGTGACCAGCGCGATGCCTTTGGGGTCACCGATGAAACGGTTCAGGCGTGCCACGCGGTCGATGAAAGCGGGGATGTTCACCTGCTGCGGGCGCAGCGTCAGATTGCCGGACTCGATAGCGGCGATGTCCAGCAGATCGTCAAGCAGGGCGAGCATCTGGTCGAGCGACTCGCGGATGATGTCGATCGACTGGCGTGCGTCTTCCGGGCGCGCCTTCGGATGTTTGAGCAGGTCGGTATAGCCGCGAATGATCGTGATCGGCGTTCGCAGGTCGTGGGCAGCCATGCCGAGGAAGGCATCCTTCTGGGCATTGAGCGCCTTGAGCCGTTCGTTGGCTTCCTCCAGCGCGGTGGTGCGCTCGGCAACGCGCTGCTCCAGACGGACATTGCTCTCTTTCAGCTCCAGCACCAGGCGGCGGTTCTGCACGATCAGGGCATAGCGCTGGAACGCCTCGCGCACGATGGTATCCAGCTCCACCGGGTCCCAGGGTTTGGGGATGTAGCGGAAGATGTTGCCGTCGTTGATGGCGGCGATGACCGCCTGAATGTCGGCATAGCCCGTCAGCAGCAGGCGCACTGCATCGGGGAATTCCGTTTTGATCTTGCCGAAAAATTCCGAGCCGGTGATTCCAGGCATCCGCTGGTCGCTGATGATCACCTGAATGGGCGATCGCGTCATGATCTCGTAGCCGCGTTCGGCATCGTGGGCGAGGTAGACGGTATATTCGCGGCGAAACTGACGCTGAAGCGCCTTGAGGATTTCTTCCTCGTCGTCGATGATCAGCAGGTGTCCCGGTTCGCCCAGCACCGCCTTGTAATCGAGGGTATTGCCGTCAATAAGCGTGAACTCGGTCAAGCGGGTTGTCCTTTGGGCAGGGTGAGGGTGAAGGTCGTCCCTGCGCCGGGCGCAGAGTCTACGGTGATCGTTCCATGATGCCGCTCGGTGATGATCTGCCAGACGATCGCCAAACCCAGCCCCGTGCCTTTGCCCACGCTTTTGGTGGTGAAGAACGGCTCGAAGATGCGCGGCATGACCTCCTGGGGGATACCCACCCCGTCATCGGTGAAACTCAGGATGACGGCATCGGGCGTCTCGTGACCGCGAATGAGCAGCGTGCCGCGTTCGCCGATCGCCTGCGCCGCGTTGATGATGATGTTCAGGAAAACCTGATTGAGTTCGGCAGGGTAGCACATGAACGGGGCGATCGGGTCGATCTCCAGGCGCACCTGCACCCGATCGCGCAGTTCGACGCGCGCCAGCAGCAGCGTGCTTTCGATGTTCTCGCGCAGGTCTGCCAGTTTGCGTTCGGCTTCATCCAGCCTGGCGAACGTCCGCAGCCCATCGACGATGCGCCGCACCCGGTTCAGCCCGCCGATCGACGCGCTCAGCAGGTCAGCGGTGTCCGTCTGGATGAAGTCGAGGTCAGCATCGGCACGGATGGCGCGCGCCTGCTCTGCCGCGCCCCGCTGTGCAGCCAGCGCTTCCAGCTGCGCCACCGCGCCGAACACCTCATCGATCGTCTGGCGCAGGCTGTGCAGGTTGCTGTTGACGAACGAGATGGGGTTGTTGATCTCATGGGCGACCCCGGCGACGAGCTGCCCCAGCGCGCTCATCTTCTCCGAATGCACCAGCATCGCCTGCGTGTGCCGAAGCTGCGCCAGCGCCCGTTCCAGCGAGTCGCGTTCCTGGCGGACGGCGTTCTCCGCCTCAACCCGTGCAGTAATATCGGTCTGCACGCCGACGAAATGCGTCAGCACGCCTGCCGCGTCATAGACGGGCGCGGTGTACAGTTCGTTCCAGAACAGCGTCCCGTCTTTGCGGTAATTTCGCAGGATGACGGTGCAGGCTTCACTGCGTTTCAGGCAGTCGCGCAGGCGATGCAGTTCGGGTTGATCGCGATCGTCACGCTGGAGGAAACGGCAGTTGCGATCGAGGCATTCATCAGCGGCATACCCGGTGATGCGGCAGAAGGCGTCATTGACGTAGATCAGCGGCAGATGCCCGGCGGTCGCATCGGCGATCGTGATGCCGCAGCTCGCCGCGCTGAGCGCGCGGTCGTGAAGCTGAAGTTCGGCACGGGTGCGTGCCAGAAGGTCGGTATCAGGGGTGCTGGTCATAATCGGTCGGCATAAACAGGTCACAAGCGCATGTGTTCAGAATGGTATCACAGATTTGCACATATGCCACGTGATTGGGTGCGGGGACTCGACGCGCGCCGCCCGTCATGAAAATACACAAAAATTTGCAACAAACGTAAAATATCGTTAACCTGTAGCGTATTTGTAAACGGTTTCGCAACCGAGGGGGCAGGTTTGGCTACGATCAAGGAAGTCGCCCGTCATGCAGGCGTATCGGTCGCCACTGTTTCGCGCGTAGTCAACAAAAATGGTTACGTCAGCGAGGAACGTCGCCTGCGCGTGCTGGAGGCGATGCAGACGCTTGACTACAAGCCCAGTGCTGTCGCGCGCAGCCTGCGCCGCCGCGAGTCGCTCACCGTGGGGGTGCTGGTTCCAGGTCTGCACCAGCCGTTTTTCTCCGTGCTGGCGTTCGTCATCGAAAAGACGCTGTTTGCCAGCGACTACCGGATGATCCTGTGCAGTTCGGAAGAAGATGCGGTCAAGGAAGCCGCCTATGCCGACATGCTGCTGCGTCAGCGCGTGGACGGGGTGATCGTCGCCCCGACCGGGCAATCGAGCGAGTCGATCCGCGCGCTGCTGGGGCGAATGCCCGTCGTGCTGGTCGATCGCGATCTGATCGATTTGCAGCTTTCGCGCGTGGTGGCGGATAACTATCGCGGCGGCTATGACGCCATGCGTCACCTGCTCGACATGGGGCATCGGCGCATCGCCGTCGTCGGCGGTCCGCGCTACAGCGAAGCGATGACCCAGCGCATCGCCGGGGCGCGCCAGGCGTGTGCCGATGTCGGGCTGATGCTCGACCCGGCGAATGTGCTGATGGGCGAATGGAGTGAGCTTCAGATCGGCTATCGGCTGGCGCTCGACCTGCTGGCGCGCCCCAGCCGCCCCACCGCCATCTTCGCGCTGACGGATGTGATCGCCGTTGGGATCATGCACGCTGCCGCCGAACAGGGCATTCGCCTGCCGCACGACCTGTCGATCGTCGGCTTTGACGACATCCCGCTGGCGTCGCACGTGCTGCCCGCGCTCACCACCATCGCCCAGCCGATCCATGACATGGCAGAGCGCGCCACCGCCCTGCTGCTCGATCGGCTGCGCGATGGGACATCCAAACCGTTCGAGACGATCCTGCTGGGCATGCAGCTCGTGGTACGTGCCTCGACCGCGCCCCCAGGCGCATCCTGAAGCCTCATCTGTAAAGGGGAAGATGATGACCTACCTGCTCGGCATCGATCTGGGTACATCCAGCGTCAAGGCGATCCTCTTCGACGCTCAGCGCGGGACGATCGCCGCGCGCGGGGCGTGCGAATACCCCACCAGCCGCCCCACCCCTGATCAGGCAGAACACGACCCGGCGCACTGGTGGGCAGCCGCGATCCAGGCGGTGCGCCTCGCGGTGGGTGACCGCCCGTCCGAGGCGATCGCCGCCGTCGGCTTGTGCGGGCACATGCACGGCGTGGCATTTTTCGACCGCGCCGGGCACAGTGTGCGCCCCGCCATCATCTGGGCGGACGCGCGCAGCAGCGCCGAATGCGCGGCGCTGACCGACCGCCTCGGCGCAGATCACTACGCCGCCATCAGCGGCACGCTGCCCGCTGCCGGCTTCGCTGCGCCCACGCTGATGTGGCTGAACGACCGCGAACCCCGCACATTGAGCAGAACCGCTGTGCTGCTGCCCCCCAAAGACGCGCTGCGTTACATGCTGACCGACGAGATCGCCACCGACCCCAGCGACGCCGCCGCCACCGGGCTGTTCGACGTCAGCGTCAAGGCGTGGTCGCCGGAGATCGTTAACGCGGTCGGCGTCGGGCGCGCGCTGCTGCCCCCCCTGCGCGACTCAGCGGCGATCGCCGGGGCGCTCACGGATGCGGCGGCGTCCGCGCTGGGCATCCGCGCCGGGACGCCCGTCGTCACCGGCTGTGCCGACCAGCCCGCTCAGGCATTCGCCAACGGCTTGATCCAGACCGGGCGCGTCTCGGTGACCATCGGCAGCGGCGGTCAGGTGTTCGCCCCGCTCGTCATGCCCAGCGACGAAGGCAATTTCCGTCTGCCCGTCGATGCGCGCGTGCATATCTTCAACCACGCTGTGCCAGGCATGTGGTATGTGCTTGGGGCGACGCTGAGCGCGGGCTTGTCGCTGCGCTGGCTGCGCGACCTGCTGGGGATGCAGACCGACCCTGACGCTTACGCCCGCTTCAGCGCCGAAGCCGCCGACATCCCGCCTGGCGCGGGCGGGCTGCTCTTCCTGCCCTACCTGACGGGCGAACGCACCCCCCATTTCGACCCGGCAGCGCGCGGCGCATTCATCGGGCTGCGCGCCGCGCACACGCGCGGTCATCTGGCGCGCGCCGTCATGGAAGGGGTGGCGTTCTCGATGCGCCAGGCGCTGGAGATCGCCACCAGCGTGAGCGGCGCAGCGGAGACGGTCATCGCGGCGGGCGGCGCGATGGACAGCCCCGTGTGGCGCGGCATCATGGCGAATGTGCTGGGTGTGCCGCTGCACCAGACCGGGCTGACCGATGCGACCGGCATCGGCGCGGCGCTGCTGGCAGGTGTCGGCATCGGCGTGTATGAGACCTACAACGAAGCCTGCACGCGCACCAGTCAGCCCGTCCGCATCACCGAGCCAGACATGCGCGCCCATGAGCGCTACAATGCGCTCTACGCCCGCTTTCTGCGGCTGTATGGCGTGCTGAAGGAAGACATGCACGCTCTCTCCTCGCTGGCGTGAGCGGTCGGCATCACTCGCACAGCGGCGGGATGCGGTTCAGCGCCCGTTCCAGGCAGGTCAGTTCGCGCACATAGCGGCTGGCGCGCGCCCATTCGACCGCTGCGAACGCATCCGGCGTGAACGCCCAGCGCACGACGCTGCCATCGCTGTGGCTGGTGTATACCGTCCCATCCGGCGCAACCTGCACCGACCGCCCGTCGTCGCCCAGCGCGATCCGCATGATCTGCGCTCCGCTCCGGGCATCCCACGCGCGCAGGGTATCGTCATACGAAAGCGTGTACAGCCAGCGCCCATCCGGGCTGTATGCCGCGCCGTTGACCACATCGGTATGCCCCACGAAGCGGCGCACCTCACGTCCGTCGTCCAGCGCCCACTCGATGACCGCGCCGTCCTGCGTCAGCGCCAGTGCGCCGGTCTCATCCGGCGTGAACAGCACACGCTGCACCGCAGATGCGTCAAAATCGCGCCATGCGCGGATGACTTCACCCGTCGCCACATCGACCAGATAGAACGCGCCGACCAGATTGCTATCCGCCCCGCCGATCAGCGCGCGCGTCCCGTCGCGGTTGAGCGTCCCACCCAGCACGATGCCCAGATCGAGCGACCATGTTTCGACCATGCGCCCACTCGTCAGGTCGAACATGCCGACCTCGGTCGGGCGGCGTGGGATGGCGCTGTACCAGCCGACCAGCGCCCGTTCGGGCGACCCGGCGAACAGCGCGATCGGCACGAACAGCGCCCGCACGCTGTGCCGATGCACCACTTCGCCCGCCTCCAGCGCCCAGACGCGAATTTCCCCGTCCCAGCCGCTCGTCAGCGCCAGCGTCCGCCCGTCTTCGGTGTGCAGCACGTCGATCGACAGCACGGCGTCGGGATGCCCTTCCAGCCGCGACTCGACCGCATTCGTCTCCGGGTTCCAGGTGACCAGCGCCGGGTCGTGTTCACCGCCGCCGATGAGCAGGCGGTCGAAATTCGGCGCGGCGCGCATCACCGCCGCCGTCGCCCCGTCTGTGAACGGGGCGATGCGCGCTCCCTCCGCCCCGCTGCGCGCATACCAGCGGCGCACGCTCCCATTCTGAAAGCCCGCATACACCGACCGACCATCAGGCGACCAGACAGCGCTGATCATCGAATGGATGAGCGTGCTGGGGCGCAGCACCCGCACCTGCCGTCCGGTGCGGACATCCCAGATCGTGCCGACGCCTTCATAGTCGGCGCTGAGCAGCAGCGTCCCGTCCGGGCTGAGGATGATCTCGCTGAGCGTGGCAGCGGTGCTGCTGACGCTGTAGGGAATGGCGATCGACCCGTCTTCTTCGTACAGCCCGTAAATGCGCCCATCCCCGGTGGCGACGATGATGATCGCTTCCCCATCGCGGGGGATGCCGAATGCCACGCCCATCACCGCGCTGTCTTCATCGACGATCGCATCGTCGAACGGACCGAAGCGCCGGATGAGCCTGCCGTCCGCCGTGTTCCACAGGCTGGCGAACGAGTCTTCCCCGCCCGTCAGGATATGCGCTCCGTCGGAGGAAAAGGCAATCGTGCTGACGTCGGCGGTATGTCCGCCGCTGAGCAGGGTGAGCAAATCGAGCGACTCGCCCGATACGACGAGCGCGTTCTCCGTCTCACGCGCCAGGGCGATGCCCAGCCGCGCGCCGGACGGGTCGAACGCCAGGGCGTTGATGAGCGCGCCGTCGTCACGCTGGGCGATCGTCGTCCACGACTCGACATCGAACAGGTGCAGCGTGCCGTTGCAATAGCCGATCGCCGCCACCGACGGACGCGCCGGATGAAAATCGATGGCGCACACTGCCCCGGTGTTGAGGACGAAGCCCGCGCCGAGGTTGAGGATGGTGCGCTCTGCCGATGCCTGGCTGCGGACGAGTGCCCCGCTCTCCGCCTCCCACAGCGCCAGCGTGCCGTCATACGCCGCCGAAAGCAGCCAGCGCCCGTCGCTGCTCACATCGAGCGTGACGATGCTGCTGGAATGCACCCCATCGCGCACCCACACCGTCCCAGGCGCATACGCGGCATTGAGCATCTGCACGCGCACCTCCGGCAGCGGATTGGGGATGCTCATCGCCTGCAGCGCCAGCGCCAGCGCCGCATCGTGATCGCCCGCGTCCGCCGCCCGTTCAGAGGCGATCGCCCACGCCTGCCCGCGCCATTCCTCGGCAAGACGCTCAGCGGTGGCTTCGGCGGCGATGGCGGTGGCGGCGCTCTGGGCGACGGCTGTGCCGCGCTGTTCGCTCAGCCCCAGCGCATGGGTGGCGGTGGCGGCGTTCTGAGCGACGGCTGTGCCGCGCAGGTCGGACTCCTGACGGCGGTTCTCCGCCACCCCGAAGAGCGCCAGCGCTACCAGCGCCAGCACCCCCGTGACGAGCAGCGCGATGCTCACCCCCGCCAGCAGCGCGCGCTGCCGCCCGCTGGTGGCACGGCGGCTGCTGAGGATGTAATCGGTCTGCAACTCGGTCGGTTTGGGGTCTTTGCCGCCGCTTTCAGCGAGCCAGTCCTCGGCGGTCGCCAGGTCGCTGCCGCGCAGCAGATAGCTCTCATCGCGCTGATGCGCCTCCCACTCACGGGCGCGCACCAGCAGGCGCGTGTGCTGATGCACATAGTCGAGGTCGGTGTCGATGGCGTCCATCAGGCTGGTGAACGCCTGCTGAAAATCATCGTGGTCGCGCGCGAACAGCCAGTTGTGCCTGGCGAGCGCCTGGTGCATCTCGGTCGGCATCACCTCGCGCCGGACGATCGGCACGAGGCGCTTGTGCTGGGCGACGGCGTGCTGCACCTCCCGGTTGCACACCGGCGAGGTGACCGAGTCCGGGCTGATCACAAAGACGAAGGTATCGGCGTTGTCGATGCCCTTCTGAATCTCCGCCCACCAGTCGGCAGTGAGCGGAATCTTCTCCCAATCGACCCAGGCACGCCGCCCCTGCGCCGCAAGCTGATCGTGCAGCATCCGCACAAAGTCGCTGTCTTTGCGCGAATACGAGATGAAGACATCGGTCATGGCACGCCGCTCATGAACCGCGCGCCTGTTCGCGCAGTGCGTCGAGCAGGGCGCGGGCGTTGGCGAATGCGCCGAGAGCGGCGCGGGCGTTCGCCAGGTTGCCCGGTCCGCGCGCCAGCAGTTCACCCGTGCCGCTGTTGCAGGCGAACTGGAAATCCGTCCAGCCGCTCTTGAGGGCATTCAGTGCATCGTTGACCACACTCTGCGCCCGCTGAAGTTCGACCGAGCGCGCCAGGTCTGCCTCATCGAGGATCACGCTGTCGGGGATGGCGGGGCGGGCAGCACGGCAGCCTTCGGTACGCCCGTTGTTGCGCGCCACCTCTTCCCAGTAGGTGACGAGCAGGGTCGCCGCGCCGCGCGGGTCGATCACGCTGTCGATGGCGGCGTACAGCGGGGTGAGCGCGCGCCCCAGGTCGATGGGCGGGGCGGTCGGCGCGGCGGTCGGCACATCTGCCGGGGAAGTCGGCGGGACGGGCGTGGGCGGCGCGGGCGTCGGCGGGACGGGCGTGGGGGGAATGGGCGTGGGGACGGTGGTATTGGCTTCGGCGGCGGTGATCGCCAGTTCGAGGGCATTGGTGCGCTCGACCGCCGTGACGACGTTCCGCATGGCGACGGTGGCATTTTCGGCGGTGAAGCTCGCCGGGTCGGTGGCACAGGCGGCGTCATACGGGGCGCGCGCCTCGCTCACCAGGCGGATGGTGGTGTTCAGGTCGGCGACGATGGCGCTGATGTCCGGGTAGGCATTGGCGTCGCGCGTGTCGAGGACATACGGCGGGACGTTGTTGAGGAAGGCGACGCACGAGACGGTGCGGCGGGTGGATTGCCCGGTGATCACGCCCAGATATTCATCGCGCAGCGTGCCCGTGTCGGCGACGACGCGGCTGTAGACAGCGCGGATGTCGCTCAGCAGCGGCAGGCGCTCCGTCCTGCCACCGAGCAGCCGACCAGCGATCGCGCTCTGAAAGGTGAAAAGCGCCCCGATGATCGCCATCGACAGCACCAGCGCCAGCGCCAGCCGCACCGCGCCGCCCGTATCGGCACGCCTGCCGACATTGCCCGCTTCGACCTGGCGCAGCAGCGCGGTGAGGGTCGCCTGCTGCCCGGTGGACATGGCGATCTCGATGGCGCGGAACTGCCCCAGCGCGTAAGCGGCGGCGCGGCGCACCGACGGGTTTTTGTCGTTCTGGTAAAGGGTGATCAGGGTGGGTACAGCGTCGTCATAGGCTGCTTCGCCCATGAAATAGGCGGCATCACGCCGTTTGGCGGCATTGGGCGACGCCAGGTCGATGAGCGCTTTTTCGATCTTCTGCTGAAGCGGGTTGCGTTCTTCCGCCATAATGAGTTCACTCGCCGTATGATTCGGATCGCGTTTTAACTATACGGCAAAGCGCGCGTCGTGCAAAGTCAGGCTGGCAGCCGCTTCTGACCTGAGCGGGTTTGACATGGAGAGAACGGGGCGATGGGGCGACAGAGATGCACCCCATCGCCCCGGAAGATGCTTAATCGACCTGCACCTTGACCTTGTTCGCCCCGGTGGTGGGCGGACGCTCCTCGCCAGACGGCGGCGCGGGCGGCGCACCCGCCCCGGCTCCACGATTGAAGCCGCGCTCGAACTCGCGGCTGGCGCGTTCCAGCTCGCTCAGGGCGGCATCCACCAGCACCTTCATGCCCTTGACGAATTCGCGGCGCGCCTCGGCGCTGTGTTCCTTGAACCCATCCGGCAGCAGGGCGTCCAGCGCCTTGCCCGTCTCCTCAAGTGCCTTGCGCTGATGTTCGACGAACGCCTTAAGCGGGTCGTCGTTCCGTGCAGCGCCCGTGTCTTCGGCAGGCGATCCCGTGTTCGGGACGCCGTTCATATTGTCGGTCACTGTATACTCTCCAGACTCATTGGGTCATCTGGAGTATTATACGCGATCAGCGGGCGGGCGGTTGCGCGGGCACATACCCCTCGATGGCGGCGATCACCTGCTTGTACCAGGTGAGGGCGTTGGCACGGCGGGTCGCCCCGTGCCCCTCTTCCGGGTCTACGTAGTAGGTCACTTCCCCGCCGCGCGCGCGGATGCGCTCGACGAGCTGATCGCTTTCCGCCTGTACCACGCGGGGGTCGTTCGCCCCCTGAATGACCAGCAGCGGCGCGACGATATTGTCCACATACGTGAGCGGTGACCGTTCCCACAGCATCTCGGCGTCGGTATCCGGGTCGCCCACCCAGCCGCGCACCATCGCCCGCCAGTGTGGAGGCACGCTGCGCGTGAAGGTGATCAGGTTGCTCGGTCCAACGATGTCGATACCCAGCGCCCAGTACTGGGGCAGGCGGGAGACCGCGCTGAGCGTGGCAAACCCGCCGAAGCTGCCGCCGAACACGATCAGCCGATCGGCATCCACCCATTCCTGCGCGCGCAGCCACAGCGCCGCATGTTCGATGTCGCCCAGTTCTGCGCCGCCCCAGTCGCGGTGGATGAGCTTCTGATAGCTCAGCCCATACCCGGTGGAACCGCGAATGTTCGGCGCGAGGACGGCATACCCCCGGCTGAGCAGGTACTGATACAGCCCCATGTAGTTGTAACGCGGGCGTTCCTGCGACTCCGGTCCGCCGTGAATCGACAGCACGACCGGGACGCGCCCCGTCACCCCGCGCGGGCGATACAGCCAGGCGGGGATGGTGCGCCCATCGTGCGTCGGATAGCCGATCAGCGCCGGCTCGACCATCGTCGCCGGATCGACGCCGCCGATCATGCTCTGCCCCAGTTCGATCAGTTCGCCGCTGTTCAGGTCGAACTCGACCAGATTGGGCGCGGCGGTCGCAGAACTGAACACCAGGGCGACTTTCGTGCCGTCCGGGTTGACGTCGATGGCGTCGATCATGCCCAGCGGCAGGTCAGGCAGCGACAGCGGGTTGCCTGTCACGGTCGATCGCCCATACAGCTTTGACGCCCCACCTTCGTTGACCGACCAGATCAGCACACGCCCGTCTGCCGACAGTGCGACCTGCTCTACATCGTGTTCCGGCGTCTCCAGCCAGTCCCAGGCGCGATCTGCCAGCCGATAGAACGCCAGCCCGGTGAATTCGCGCCCGGCATTGGTGAGGAAGTAGAAACCGCTTTCGTCATGTGCCCACGCCGCCACCGCGAAGACCGTCTCGTCCTCCGTCTCGGTCACGTTGACGATCTCGCCGCCCTGCGTGTCGAAGAGCAGGATGTCCTGTTTGGTATTCGAGGCGATGCGCGAAGCGGTCAGCCAGCGCCCGCTGCGCGACCAGAACGCCGGGATGAACATCGCCCCGCCGACCGGGAACGGACGCCCCGTCTCGCCCGTCTCGACATCGCGCAGGATGACCTCCATGTGTTCCGGCGAAACGTCGTTGCCCGCGTAGGCGAGCGTTTTCATGTCCGGCGAGAAGGGGGTGTACGCCAGATAGTGCTGGGCGCGCGCGGTGGTGACGGGCTGCGGCACGCCGCCGCGCGCGCCGATCAGGTACACGCCGTACTGCTCATCGCCGTCACGGTCGGCAGTGAAGACGATCTGCGCACCGTCTGGTCGCCAGGCGACGGCGCGCACGGCGTGGTCGGTGAAAGCGGTCAACTGACGGGGGATGCCACCGCCGGAGGGGATCGTCCACAGGTTGAACTGCCCGGTGGTGTTGGTCACATGGGCGATATGCGCGCCGTCCGGGGAGTAGGCGATCGCCCCGGTATAGACGCGCGTGGCGGCGTAGGCATCGAACGGAAGTCCGGTCATGAGGTACGCTCCTTGCGTGAGTGCTGAAAATATTTTGAACACTCACATAGTGTAGAATGGATCGCACCCCCCTGCAACCGGAAAAAAGCAGGGGGTGGGACGCAGTAGAGGCGACCCACCGGGCGGGCGGGCAACCCACCGGGCGGGCGACCCACCGGGCGGGCGACCCGGTGGGTCGCCCCTGTTATTCGCTGGCGAAGGCGGCGTCGAACGCCACGTTGGACGGGGCAAAATCGGTGCGGCGGATGAACTCGACCGACTCGCGCGCGCCATGTTCGCGATCCATGCCGCTGTCTTCCCATTCGACGCTGAGCGGACCCTGATAGCCGATGCGGTTCAGCACGCGGATGTGCTTTTCCAGATCGAGGTCACCACGCCCAGGCGAGACGAAATCCCAGCCCCGGCGCGAGTCGCCGAATTGCAGGTGCGACCCCAGGATGCTGTTGCGCCCGTTCAGGTTGACCTTCGAGTCCTTGATGTGGACGTGGAAGATGCGATCCGGGAAGCGCGCCAGGAACTCCGTCGGGTCGAACAGCTGGTGGATGAAGTGGCTGGGGTCGAAATTGAAGCCGAACGCCGGGTGACCGTCGAGCGCGGCGAGCGTCTTCTCGGCGGTGTAGATGTCATAGGCGATCTCCGCCGGGTGCGCCTCCAGACCGAAGCGCACGCCTTCCTGCTGGAACACGTCGAGGATGGGACGCCAGCGATCGGCAAATTCGCGGTAGCCGGCATCGACCATCGCGTCAGAGGTGGGCGGGAAGCGGTAGATCATGTGCCAGATCGGGCTGCCCGTGAAGCCGTTGACCTGGGTGACGCCAAACGCTTTGGCGGCGCGGGCGGTGTTCTTGACCTCTTCAGCGCAGCGCTGGCGCACGCCTTCCGGGTCGCCATCGCCCCACAGCCTGGGCGGAAGGATGCTCTTATGCCGTTCGTCGATGTGCGCATCTGCCACGCACTGCCCGACGAGGTGCGTGCTGATCGCCCACGAGCGCAGCCCGTGCTTCTCCAGCAGCTCATGCCGCGAACGGATGTAAGCGTCGCTGTCGGCTTTGTCCACCTCGAAATGATCGCCCCAGCACGCCAGCTCCAGCCCGTCGAACCCGAACGATTTGGCTTTGGCGGCGAGCGTATCCAGCGTCAGGTCTGCCCACTGCCCGGTGAAAAGTGTGATCGGTCGTGCCATGATTCAATCCCCTTTGATGGTGATAAGAGAAAGTGAAAACGAACACAGTGTACTACTTCGACCAGAAAATCGTTGATGAAAAATTTCCCGCGACGGGATATTTCTGTAGGGGCGACCCACCGGGGGCGACCCGGTGGGTCGCCCAATGTGTTCGGCGGGGCGACCCACCCGGTCGCCCAATGTGTTCGGCGGGGCGACCCACCGGGGGCGACCCACCGGGTCGCCGCTACTCCGATGCGATAGCGAGGCGTGACATTGCGCCTACGTTCGGCGCACGGGCGAAAGCGCCATCCTCTCCGGCGGCGTGCGCGTGAACATCGGGGCGGTCACCTCGCGCACCGCGAAATAGACCAGCGCCCCAGGGAAAGCGCACAGCAGCAGCAGGAACGGAATCTCGATCGTGTAGAACTCGTTCAGCGCGCGGGCGGCGATGTCCGCCCTGCGCGCCTCATCATAGCGATCCCACGCCCGCTGGCGCTCGCCATACGGTTCCTGAGGCACACTGCCGCTGATCAGCACGCCCGCCAGCACGCCCAGCACCACCAGCCCTGCCAGCGCGCCGATGAGGTGCGCCAGCGGCGGGATGGGCGGCAGCGCCGCATCGAGACGGGCATTTTTCGGCAGTACATGGCTCCACAGGATGAACGCCAGCGTGGAGATCAGCAGCAGCACGAAGCCGAAGCGATAACCGACGATGTGAAACGGCTGAAAAAGCATGATCACCCCGCCCACGATGCCCGCCATGCACACGTTCAGGATCGGGGCGTGTGCGCGATTGGGGATCATCCCGTTGTAGCGGCGCGCCACCAGCACGATGACCAGCGCGTACAGCAGCAGCACGGCGATGAACACCGCCACGAACGGCACAGCCTGCACCAGCACACCGCCGCGCGCTTCCTGGCTGATCAGCACATCGCGCAGCGCAGGAAAGATCAGCGCCACCGCCAGCGCGATCGCCGCGCCGCCGCCCAGCGCCCGAATGGGACCCCACACGCGCGCGCTCATGAGGCGTCCGCCTCTGGCTGGAGGAGCGCGCGCAGGAAGCGCACCCCGTCCTGTGCCAGCGAGTCCTGGCTCGGCTCGAAGGCACGCCAGATGGCAGCCGCGCGCGCGATCGTTTTGACCTTGCTGGTGAACGACTCGATGACGACCGGTCCGTCATAGTCGATCGCCTTCAGCGCCGCCGCCACATCATCCCAGGGGACGTTGCCACTGCCTGGCGCACCGCGATCGTTCTCGCAGGCGTGCAGGTGGATCAGGCGCGACCCGGCACGCCGAATGGCGCTGCCCAGCGATTTTTCCTCGATGTTCATGTGAAAGGTGTCCAGCATGATGCCGCACGCCGGATGATCCACCCGCTCGACCACCTCGATCACCTGCTCGGTGGTGTTGATGAAGCTGGTCTCGAAGCGGTTGAGCGGCTCGATGCCCAGCCTGACGCCTTTGTCGGCGGCGTACTCCGCCAGCTCGCTGAGCGCGATCGTCAGCAGTTCGAGATCGACGGCGCGCTCCTGCGGCGTCTGCTGCCACGTGCGTCCGACGGCGGAATAGATCGGACCGACGAGGTTGGTCGCCCCGGCAGCAGCAGTCATGTCGATGCAGGCGCGGATGTACATCCGCCCGTTTTCGCGGATCGCGCCGTCGGGGGAGATCAGGTCACGGTCGCCGCCCATCGCGGCGCACGTGCTGACGCCGAGACCGTTGTCGGCGGCGATGCGCCCGGCTTCGGCGGGGTCGAAATCGGTCAGGCTTTCGATGGGCAGTTCGATCCAGTCGAAGCCCATCTCACGCACGCGCGGGGCAAGTGTTTTCAGTTCTTCTGTGGTGATGGGGCTTGTCCACACCCAGGTGTTGACGCCAAAACGCATCATCTCATCTCCCGATACACATCCAAAAATGTCTATACCCGTTTTCCGTCGAGGTCGAAATAATGCAGGCGGTCGCTTGCCAGCATGAACGGCAGGCGATCGCCGACGTGATAGCGCGAGACGCCGGGCACGATGCACAGCAGGGTGTGCTTTCCGGCGCGCAGATGCAGGATCGTCTCCACGCCCAGCGGCTCGATCAGCGCCACTTCGCCGATCAAATCGCCTGCGCCTGGGTGAATGTCCTCCGGGCGGATGCCGACGGTCACCTCCGGCGGCAGCGGTGTGCCGTCGGCGTGCCCGCCGAAAGTCAGCACCCCGTCCCGTGTGCGCCAGCCGCCGCCGTCTGCACCCGTGCGCGCGGCGGTGACGAGGTTGATGCGCGGCGTGCCGACGAGCTGTGCCACAAAGGTGGTTGCCGGGCGGTCGTAAATGTCGAATGGCGTGCCGATCTGGATGATTTTGCCGTCGTCCAGCACGGCGATGCGATCCGCCATCGTCAGCGCCTCGATCTGATCGTGCGTGACGAACAGCGTGGTGCTGCCGCCCACCTTCTGCAGGTGCTTGAGTTCGACGCGCAGCGACTCGCGCAGTTTGGCGTCGAGATTGCTCAGCGGTTCGTCCATCAGGAAGATGCGCGGTTCGCGCACGATCGCCCGCCCGATGCTGACGCGCTGCATCTCCCCACCCGAAAGGCGCGCAGTCTTGCGCTCCAGCAGATGCGTGATGCGCAGTTTTTCTGCCGCTTCGGTGACGCGGCGTCGAATCTCCGGTTCCGGGGTGCGGCGCAGCGGCGAACGCAGCGGGAACGCCAGATTGTCGAACACCGACATGCTGGGGTAGAGCGAATACTGCTGAAAGACGAACGCCACATCGCGGTCGGCGGGTTGCAGGTCGTCCACCAGCGCGCCATCGAGGTAGATATGCCCGGCGTCCTGCTTTTCCAAGCCGGCGATCAGGCGCAGCGTGGTCGTCTTGCCCGCGCCCGTCGGACCGAGCAGCACGAAAAATTCCTGGTCGTGGATGCTGAAGGATACCCCGTCCAGAGCGGCGTGGTCGCCAAAGCGTTTGGTGATCTGGTCAAGACGCACTTCGCTCATGCCAGCCGTCCGATCGCCTGTTCGGTGCGCGGGTTGAAGAAGCGCACCAGTTCCGGGTCGAGGTCAAAGCGGATCACCTCGCCGATGGGATGCTGAGCGTCACGCGGGGCGCGCCCGTGTACGATGAGATCGGCGGCGATCTGAAGATGGAGCATGGAATAGCCGCCGTGCAGGTCATCGGCATACACCACTGCCTGAAGCCGGCTGTCGCCGCCGGTTCGCACCGCCTCCGGGCGGAAGCCGAGGACGACTGCGCCGTCTTCGGGCAGCGCACCCTGTGCATCGAGCGCTGCCCGCCAGGGGCGCGGCACAGCGTATACGCCTCCGCCTGGCAGATGCACCTCACCCGCTTTGTACACCCCGTTGATCAGGTTCATGCCAGGGCTGCCGATGAAGCGGGCGACGAACAGATTCGCCGGGTCATAGTACACCTCAGCAGGTGTGCCGATCTGCTGCACGACGGCGGCGGACATGATCACGATGCGGTCGCCCATCGCCATCGCCTCGATCTGGTCGTGGGTGACGTACACGGTCGTCGCGCCCTGATCGAGATGCAGTTTCTTGATCTCAGCGCGCATCGTCTCACGGAATTCGGCATCGAGCGCGCCCAGCGGTTCATCCATCAGGAAAGCGGCGGGGCGGCGCACCAGCGCGCGCGCCAGCGCGATGCGCTGCTGATCGCCGCCGCTCAGCGCGCCTGGGCGACGGTCGAGCAGATGGCTGATCCGCAGCATCTCCGCCACCTGTGCCACCTGCGCGCTGATCGCATCGCGCTTCATGCCCGCCGCCTGAAGCGGAAAGGCGATGTTCTCGCGCGCGGTCATGTGCGAATAGAGGGCGAAAAACTGAAAAACGAAGGCGATGTCGCGCTGGCTGGGGTGCAGCCAGGTGACATCGCGCCCATCGAGCAGGATCGCGCCGTCGGTGACGGCTTCCAGCCCGCTGATCATCCGCAGCGTGGTCGTCTTGCCACAGCCGGACGGACCGAGCAGCACGATGAATTCGCCGTTGCGGATGGTCATATCCAGCGGCTTGACGGCGAACACATCGCCGAATTTCTTCTCTACCTGACGCAGTTCAATGGTCGCCATAACCCTATCATTTCAGCCTTTGCGGATTGCGCCGAACGTCACGCCGCGCAGCAGATGTTTACGCAGCAGGAAGGTGATGATCACCACCGGGATGAGGAACGCCAGCGACCCGGCAGCGATCGCCGCCCACTCGATGCCGCCCGTCCCCAGCACCAGCGGGATGCTGGGCGGCGCAGTGCGCGCCACGTTCGATGTGAGCATCAGGGCGAAGGCGTATTCGTTCCACGAGAAGATGAGCGAGAATACGGTCGTGGCGGCGATGCCCGTCGTCGCCTGAGGCAGGACGATTTTGCGGAACGCCTGAAGGCGGGTATAGCCATCCACCAGCGCCGCTTCTTCGTATTCGCGCGGGATTTCGTCGATGAAGCCCTTCAGCAGCCAGACGCTGAACGACAGATTGAAGGCAGTATAGAGCAGGATCATCCCGAAATGGGTGTCATACAGCCCTAACTGGCGGTACATCAGGAAGATCGGGATGGTCACGACCACCGGAGGCAGCATACGCTGGCTGAGGATGAAGAAGAGCAGGTCATCCTTGCCCGGCACGGGAAAACGGCTGAAGGCATATGCCGCCAGCACGCCGAACGCCACCGAAAAGAAGGTCGAGACGCCGGCGATGATCAGCGAATTGAGCAGCTGGCGCGGGAACGCGCTCGGACCGAGGATTGTCTGCCCGCGAATGAGCGCGATCTGATTGGCGAAGTCGAGATCGGTGCGCTGCTGATATTCGGCGATCTCGGCAGCGGTGAGCTGGCGGCGGTCGGTCAGCAGGCTGACGAATCCCTCCAGCGACGGCTGAAAGAACACTTTGGGCGGCACGGCGACCGCATCGGGGCGCGTCTTGAAGGCGGTCATCGCCATCCATGCCACCGGGATGAGCATGATCAGCGCGATGATGACCGCGATGACGGCGCGCACGGTGGCGGTCAGGCGTGCCCCGGTGCTGACTTTATCGACGCGCGTCGAGATGTTGACCCGGCGGCGCGGGGCAGGGGCGGTTGTGGCTGCCATGCGCGCGTTCACCCTTCCCGCGCCCGGTTGAGGGCGCGAATGTACAGATTGCTGATGGCGATGATGACGACCAGCACGATGTACGCCAGCGCGCTGGATGTGCCCGTGTCGAACTGCCCCTGAAACGCCAGCCGATACAGGCGCACCGAGACGGTCTCGGTCACGTCGCCAGGTCCGCCCGCCGTCAAGCCCTGCACCAGGTCGAACTGTTTGAACGCTTCGATGGTGCGGAACAGCACCGCGATCAGCAGCAGCGGCATGACCTGCGGCAGCGTGATGCGCCGGAACTGGAACCACGCCCCGGCACGGTCGATGGCGGCGGCTTCATACAGGTATTCCGGGATGGCGCTCAACCCCGCCAGACACAGCAGCATGACGAACGGACTCCACATCCACACGTCCACGATGACGATCGACCACAGCGCCAGCACCGGGTCACCCAGCCACTGGGGAGAGGTATTGATATTGGTGAAGCCCAGCAGCGGGTTGAGGATGCCATAGCTGGGGTTGAAGATCAGCCGCCAGAAGACCGCCACCACGATCGGCGAGAGCATCATCGGCACGAGGATCAGCGTGGTGATGATGCCGCTGCCGAAGAATTTGCTTCGCAGCAGCAGCGCCAGCCCGAAGCCGATCACCGTCTGCAGCGTCACCGACAGCAGCGCATAACGCCCGGTGACGGCGAAGTTGTGCCAGAACGCGGGCGACGAGAGGATGTTGGCGTAATTTTGCAGCCCCACCCATTCCGGCGCGGTGCTGGAGATGACTGAATAGTTGGTGAAGCTCAGATACAGGCTGTAGATCAGCGGAAAGATGTTCATCAGGATGAGCAGGATGATCGTCGGCAGGATGAACAACTGCACGATGCGCGCATCGCTCATCTGACGCCGACCGCCAGCCTGCCGGGGGATGGCTTGACCGAGACGCTCGGTCTGCGCGTGCGACATGGTGACCCCTTCAGTTCGGTTTGCTGACTGTGCGATGTGAATGAAAAGAGAGGGGCGCAGCGTGCCGCGCCCCCAGGTTTCAGCCCGTCAGCCCGCGCTTACTGCACATATCCCGCGCTGACCAGAATTTCGTCGAACTCGTTGGCGATGCGCTCCAGCGCCTCTTCTGCTGTGCCCTGCCCACCAACGATGTAGGCGTGCAGGTGGCGCTGAGCCACTTCCAGCAGCCGACCAAATTCGGGGATGTTGGAGAAGTCCTTGACGAAGGTCATCGTCTCGGCAAACGCGGCATTGAACGGCGCGACTGCCAGGAATTCCGGCGATTCGAGGACGGCGATGTTGCAGGTGTAGCCGCCCAGCGCTGCCCAGCGCGCCTGCACTTCTTCGGTGGCAAACCACTCGATGAAGTCATACGACGCCTGCTTGCGCGCATCGTCGATGTAGGCGTTGATGCTGATGCCCTGCCCGCCCAGTGCCGCGAAGCGCCCAGCCGGACCTTCCGGCATGGCGAAGTAGCCGGTCACATTGGCATATGGGTTGAGTTCGCTGTTCGCCAGCGCCGGGAAGAAGGCGAAGTAATTCATGATCATCGCCGCCTGTCCGTTGATGAAAATGTCGTTCATCTCGGCGAAGAAGGCGTTGTTGGTTCCTGGCGGGGCGAACGAATACAGTTCGCGGTACAGCTCCAGCGCGCGCGCCGTGTCCGGCGTATCGATCACGCCCAGCGCGTTGAAGTCGGCGTCATACCAGTCGCCGCCATAGGCGAAGAAGGGATTCTGGAAGCCCATCGTGATGCCGTCGTAGTCGATCTGCGTGTACACGCCGATGCCGTACAGCCCCTGATCCGGGCGGGTGAAAAATTCGGCGATGTCGCGGAGCTGATCCCACGTCGTCGGCACGGCGAGCGGGTAACCATACGCCGCCTCAAACGCTGCCATCTCTGCCGGGTCTTCAAACAGGTCGCGGCGGTATGCCCAGCCGTTGGCGTCGCCCTCAGTCGGGTAGGCGTAATATTCGCCGCTGCCCGCCGGGTATTCACCGTAGTACGCCAGCGTCGCCGGGGTGACGGTATCGGCAATGCCCGTGCTGGTGAGGAACTCGGTCATGTTGACGTAGTGTCCCTCAGTGATCGCCTGCCCCAGCCACTGGCTGTCGCCGACCACCATGTCGAAGGCTGTGCCGCGCGCTGCCCACTCGGTCGCCACGCGGTCGAAATAGTTGCCCCAGGGCGTCTGAACGATGTTGACCCTGATGCCCGTCGCGGCTTCGTAATCATTGCCGATCTGCTGGAGATAATTCGCGGGGTCCCATTCCGCCCACCAGATGTTGAGTTCGGTCACGCTCCCCTGAGCGCCCGCCGGGATGCCGATCGTCAGCGCCAGCAGCGCGACCAGCACCAGTGTGAGAAAACTTTTTCTGAACATATGTCTACTTTCTCCCAGAACAGTTTTGACCCGCACAAACTTACAGCACACTCTGCGTAGCACACAGCATACAAACCGCCTCCGCCAGCGGGCGGGACGGTCTACGCATTCAGGGTTGGGCGCACACGGCGCGGCAGACAAAGAAACATATCATTGATGGTTTCAGTAAATCAATCAGCACAACGATAAAAAAACGTTTCACATCGAAACAGAATGTAACACACTTCTGTTTTACATGTCAAATGGATTTGTGCAGGGGTGCGGGTTGCCAAATCCCCGCCCCGGCGTGTAGGATAACGGAGTGTATTTCGCGGCTTCGCTTCGCCCGCCTGATGCGGCGTGCGATGAATTGGTGAACAGCGACAGGTATGGCTGGAGTTGCGGAAAAAATCTATGCCCGAATGCCGGTCATCATGCAGCACATGATGGTCTCTGCCTTCGGCGTCTACTGGTACAGACGGCGCTTCGGCAAATACTACAGGCAGGTCGTCGGTGAATATGCTGCCCGAACCGCCTTCAGCGCCGAAGAATGGCGAGCATACACCGTGCAGCGTCTGCGCTACATCCTCACGCTGGCGTTCACGCGCGTCCCGTATTACCAGCAGCACTGGAAAGGGATCGTCACCCTCGCCCAACTGGAAAAATTCACACCTGAAGACATGGCGGCTCTTCCACCATTGGAGAAATCAGCAGCGCGTGACATGCCCACCGCGCTGTTGGTTGACGGAAAAGTGCAGAAAAACCACCGCATCTATCACACCAGCGGGTCGAGCGGCACACCTGTCGCCAGCTACTGGCTGCCGGACGAACACAGCGCATCGCTGGCGCTGCGCCACACGCGCTATTCCGCCTTTGCCGGGGTGGGCTATGATCAGCCGCGTGCCACATTCAGCGGGCGCATGATCGAGCCGAACCCGAACAGCCCAGGTCCATACTACCGCTATAACCTCGTCGAACGCCAGGTCTACTTCTCCGCCTTTCACCTCAGCCCAGCGACCGCGCCGCAGTATGTCGCCGCCCTGAAGCGTCATCACACCGTCTGGCTGACCGGCTACAGCAATTCGATCTACCAACTGGCGCAGATGGTGCTGGATGGTGGGTTAGACGCGCCTGCGCTGAAGGCGGTGATCACCACCAGCGAGAAGCTCACGCCCGAAATGCGTGCAGTGATCGAACGCGCCTTCCGCACGCGCGTCTACGAAGAATACGGCTGTGTCGAGGACGTGTTTTTTGCCTGCGACAATGAGTATGGACAGCTTCTGGTCAGCCCCGATGCCGGACTGATCGAAATCGTGGATGACCAGCTTCGCCCTGTTCCGAATGGTGAAGCGGGGGAAGTGCTGGCAACCGGGTTCGCGCGCCCGTCTCAGTTGATGATCCGCTATCGCGTGGGCGACTCGGCAGTGATGAGCGATGAACCCGCGCGCTGTGGGCGTGGAATGCCTGTGCTGAGCGAGGTGCTGGGGCGCGTCGAAGACACGATCTATGGCTTGGATGGGAGACGCATGGTGCGCTTTCACGGCATTTTCGTCAACCAGCCGCACGTGCGGGAAGGACAGATCATTCAGGAACAGCGCGACCTGATTCGCGTCAAAGTGGTGGCGAAACAGGGTTTCGGCGAAGCGGATGTGCAGGACATCACGCAGCGCGTGCAGCAGCGGCTGACTCCGCAGATGCGCGTGGTCGTGGACGTGGTGGATGCGATCGAACGTACCCGTTCGGGCAAGTTCCGCGCGGTCATCAACCTGCTGCCGTCTGATCAGCGTCCGGCGCAGTCATGATGAGTCGTCTTTTTCGGCGTGTTGAGGAGACCGACGGCAGCCAGCAGCAGGCGACGCTGCGCGATCGACGGCTGCTCTGCCCCCCAGCCTGTTTTCCTGCTGATGCAAAGGGTAAGCCCTGATGCACCTGATCATCCTCACCCAGTACTATCCGCCGGAGATCGGTGCGCCGCAGCGCCGCCTGTCCGAGCTGGCCGAGCGCATGGTCAAAGCCGGGCACAGCGTCACCGTGCTGACCGCCATGCCCAACTATCCCCTCGGCAAAATCCATGACGGCTATGGCGGGCTGATGCAGCGCGAAACCCGCGATGGGGTCGCTGTCATCCGCACCTTCATCTATCCCACGCAGAAGGCATCGCTCGTTCACCGTTTGTCCAACTATTTCTCATTCGTGCTGTCATCGCTGCTCATCGGCACATTTGCACTGCGCCGGGCGGATTTTCTGATGGTGGAAAGTCCCCCGTTATTCCTGGGCTTGTCCGCCTTCTGGCTGAGCGCCATCAAGCGTGCCAGACTGATCTTCAATGTTTCCGACCTGTGGCCCGAAAGCGCCGTCCGCCTGAACATCATCCGCGAAGGCAGCACTGCCCATCGCCTGAGCGTCTGGCTGGAGCGCACCTGCTACCGCGCCGCATGGCTGGTGAGCGGACAGTCGCGCAGCATCCTGAGCGACATTCAGGCGCGTTTTCCGGGCAAGCCCACCTTCCTGCTCTCCAACGGGGTCGATGTCGCCAAATTCGCCCTCGACAGGCGCGACCCGGCGGTGCGCGCCCGTATCGCGGATAGTCCTGAACAGATCGTGGTGCTGTACGCTGGGCTGCACGGGTTGGCACAGGGGTTGGCGCAGGCAGTCGCGGCAGCTGACGCGCTGCGCGATGCCCCGCACATCCGCTTCGTGCTGGTCGGCGACGGACCGGAGAAGGCGGCACTGATGGCGGACGCCGCTGCACGCGGGCTGGACAACATCCGCTTTCTCGATCCCGTCCCGGCGGGCGATGTACCGCCGCTGCTGTGCGCTGCCGACATCCTGCTCGTGCCGCTCAAAGAGTTCATCCCAGGCGCTGTGCCCTCCAAACTGTACGAGTCGATGGCGAGTGGACGCCCGGTGCTGGTGGTCGCCGAGGGTGAACCGGCTGACATCGCCAACGCCCATCAGGTCGGGCGCGTCGCCGCGCCTGGTGACCTCGACGCCATCGTCAGCGCACTGCGCGAGCTGGCGGGCGATGCCGCCCTGCGCGATCGGCTGGGGGCGAACGGACGGGCAGCGGCACAGGCGCATTTCAACCGCAATACCATCGTCGCGGGCTTCATTCAGCATCTTGAGCAGAGTCTCCCCCGGTGAGGATACGATGATCTGTACTGTGGTAGGCGCACGCCCCAACTTCATGAAGATGGCTCCCGTCATTCATGCGCTCAAGGCGCGTGGGCTGCCCCAGGTGTTCGTCCACACCGGACAACACTACGACCGTAATATGTCTGAGGTGTTCTTCGATCAGTTGAGGATGCCCAAACCGGATGAATATCTGGGCGTCGGTTCCGGCTCCCATGCCGACCAGACGGCGCGCATCATGATGGCGTTCGAGGGTATCTGTCAGCGTTACCCGATCAGCCGGGTGGTGGTCGCGGGGGACGTGAACTCAACCCTCGCCTGTGCGCTGGTCGCCAGCAAGCTGCTCATCCCGGTGGCGCATGTCGAAGCCGGGCTGCGCTCGTTCGACCGCACCATGCCCGAAGAGATCAACCGCATCCTGACCGACCACATCGCCGATCTGCTGTTCACGACCGAACCGAGCGGCAATGACAATCTGGCACGTGAAGGCATCGATCAGGCGAAAATTCACTATGTGGGCAACTCGATGATCGACTCGCTGCGCGCCCACCTCGACCATGCGCTGGCGCTTGAACCCTGGCAGCAGTACGGGCTGACGCCTGGCGGGTATGGCATCGTCACGCTGCACCGCCCGGCGAACGTCGATCACCCACCCGTCGCCATGCAGATCGCCGCAGCGCTGGAGGCTGCCGGGGAAAATATGCCGCTGCTCTTCCCCATCCATCCGCGCACCCTCGCCAACGGGCGGGCGATCTGGGAAGGGCTGACCCACGTCCGCCTCGTTGAGCCGCTGGGCTATCTGGAATTCATCGGGCTGATGGCGCGGGCGCGGGTGGTGATCACCGACTCCGGCGGCATTCAGGAAGAGACGACGGCGCTGGGCATCCCCTGCCTGACAGTGCGCGAAAACACTGAGCGCCCGGTGACGATCAGCGAGGGGACGAACCGTCTCGTGCGCCCAGACCGCGAAGCACTGCTGGAGGCGCTGCGCGTCCTGCCGCCGCCGATTGCGCAGCCGTCGTGGCGCGTACCTCACCTGTGGGATGGATTTGCAGCGGAACGCATCGTCGATGTGCTGGCGGCGGATTACGCGGCGCGCACGCCAGTGTGAGTCACACCAGCCGCTTGTGCATCGTGCCGTACCAGGCTGCGCCGGAGTTGAGTCAGTCATGACATTTGTATATAACAGCATTCCGAGCCACGATGATCAGACAAGGCGAATACGCAATGACTACAGGTAAACCTCAACTTCGCTCACTGACCAGAGATGATCTGGATGCGATCGTACAGGTTCACATGGCAGCTTTCCCCAAGTCGGCGATCACACTTCTGGGCGCAGAGGCAGTCAGGCGCTATTATGACTGGTTATTTGTCGGTCCGCATGACGGTGTCGCAGTTGGCACATTTGAAGGGGACAGGCTGATCGGCATTCTGTTTGCGGGTATTTATCGTGGTGCGCTGACAGGGTATATCAAAAAGAATATGATGTTCCTTTTTACACGGCTGCTGCGCCAGCCAGCATTGCTGTTCCATGAAGACATACGCGATGACCTGCGCCTCGGCATTCGACTGGTGCTGCCCAAAGCCCTGCGCCCGCCAGCCGCGCCCGCACAGCCCAGCTCCCTGCCTGACAAACGCTTTTTCGGCTCGCTTTCCCTGGCAGTCCATCCAGAGTATCGCGGGCTGGCAGCCATTCAGATGATCCGCGAGATCGAGCGGATCGCGCAGGAACACGGCTATGACGGAGTACGGCTGACCACCCATCCCTCCAATGTGACGACCACCAGATTGTATACCATGCTGGGCTATGAGAAAGTTATGCACGGGGAAGTATGGACAGGTGGGCTGTTTCGGGTATTCTGAACACACTTCCCTCCTTCCACTTCGTCGCTCGAAGCTGTCAGTCCAGCGGCAAGATAGCTGATGTGAGTACGTGCATCATATGCAGGGGCATTACGTGGGTCGCCCCTGCACAACCTCGTCATTTTACGGGGTTAATTTTCTGGCGGACTACTGTGTGCAGGCGGAGAGACAGTGATGAAATTACCAACCATACAACAAGTCAGCGCCAGGCGAATGCGCGCCAGCCAGATCGTCGAATCCTTCAGCAGCGGAGATCGCCCGGTGCTGAACGGGTACATCCTCAGCACTTTCACGGTCAATTCACTGGCAGAACTGCTCGTCGAAGCCCTTGACGAACGTGGTGCGGCAGCCCGGTTTCGCTCCGGCGCGTTTGGGCAGGTGATCCAGGAATTGCTCGACCCGCATTCAGCGCTCTATACCAGCCAGCCGGATATGCTGGTGTGTGTGCTGCATCTGGAAGACCTGCTCGGCAGCGCTTTCGACCGCCCGGCACATCCTGGTGCACAGGCGATCGTCGAACAGCAGATGCACGAACTAACCAGCGCTTTCGAGACCATGCTCAGCCGAATGACTGGCATAACATGCTATATCGTCCCGATCAAACCTGCATCGCCGCCGTCAGCACATCTGCTGAGTTACAGCGCTCCAGAGCGCGGCGAGTATCTGGTAGAGATGTTTTATCAGGCGGTGCGCGAGCTGGAAAGCCTGTCTCCCCGCATTGTAATGGTCGATTGGGACGCTTATGTGCGCCGCCTGGGGGCACAGTCGCTGGAGGATGACCGTCTGTGGTACATGGCGAGGATGCGCCTCAGCCCGATCGGGTTGAGCGTTCTGGCAGGCACGGTCGCAGAACATCACGCTGCTTATCGCGGGCTGGTCAGCAAGGTGATCGCCGTCGATCTGGATAACACCCTGTGGGGTGGCGTGATCGGCGAGGACGGCATGTCGGGCATCGTCCTGGGCGAAGAGGGAGTAGGTTTTGCGTTTCAGGCGTTTCAGAAAGAACTGCTCAAGCTGTACGATATGGGGGTGGTGCTGGCGATTCTGAGTAAGAACAATCATGCCGATGCGTGGGAAGTGATCGAACAGCATCCAGGAATGATCCTGCGTTCCTCACACTTCGCAGCCGTCCGCATCAACTGGCAGGATAAAGCGACCAATCTTCAGGACATCGCCGAGGAGCTTAACCTCGGTATCGACAGCTTCGTCTTTCTGGATGACAACCCGGTCGAGCGCGAGTGGATGCGCGCTGCCCTGCCCCAGGTTCGTGTGCCAGAGCTTCCGGCAGACCCGGTCGAACGGGTGAGCTTCCTGAGGGAACTGCCGTTCTTCCGGCGCATCGCCCTGACTGACGCCGACCGCAAACGTGCGGAAAGTTACAAGACGCAGGGACTGCGGCGCGAACTTCAGGAAAAATCAGGGTCGATCGAGGCATTCATCGCCTCGCTGGAACAGGTGATCACGATCCAACCTGTGCATGACGGGTCGATCGCACGGGCGGCACAGATGGCACAGCGCACTAATCAATTCAATCTGACCTCACAGCGTTACACGGTGGGAGATTTGGAGGCGATGCGCCGCGATCCGCAGATCGAAATGGTGACACTCAGCGTGCGCGACAAGTTCGGCGATAATGGCATCACCGGGCTGGCGATTCTGCGCCTGCAGGACGAAACAGCACATATCGACACACTGTTACTGAGCTGTCGGGTGCTGGGTCGGCGTGTTGAAGATGTGCTGCTGCATTACCTGCTTCAGCGCAGTCAGGAGCGGGGCGCGCAGCAGGTGATCGGGCATTACCTGCCGACGCCCAAAAATCAGCAGGTTGCTCAGTTTTACCCGGCACGGGGTTTTGTGCCGCTTGAGGATGGGGTATTCAGCCTGTCACTGGCAGGCTATACTTACGCTTTGCCTGAAGGCATTACGGTGGAGTTCGGCAATGCGTGAACGGATCAAACAAGCGATGGCGCGTGCGTTCAGTCTGAACGACCCTGCACAGATTCCCGATGACGTGCGTATCAACGCCTTCAAAGCATGGGACTCGGTCGCTCATCTGATGCTGATGCTGGAGCTGGAGAACGAATTTGGCGTGCGGATCGCGACCGACACCATGCTCGATCTGACGGGTATGGCAGAGATCACCGCCTTTCTGGAACAGTCGGGCGTCGCACAGTGATCTGTCCGGGATGAGCGCACCCGTCTTTGCCCTGCATCACATCGGATACCTGACAGCTGACCTCGCTGCATCAGCTGAGCAACTGGCGCGGCGCTTCGGTTATCGCATCGAAAGCCCGGTCATCCATGACCCGCAGCAGACCGCAAGGGTGCAATTTCTGCGCCTGCCTCACGCTGACGCATGGCTGGAACTGATCACGCCAGACGGCGAGACGAGCAAACTCACCCGTGCTGTGCAAACCGAGGGAGATAAGCTGCATCATCTGTGTTATGAAGCAGATGACCTTCAGGCAGCGTGTGACAGTTTGCGCGCTGATGGGCTGCTGCTTATCTCTCCCCCAACGCCCGCAGTGGCATTCCCAGGGCGGCAGATCGCCTGGCTGATCGACCGCCGTAAAATGCTGGTCGAGTTGTTGCAGGCGGGCGAAGGTGCGCTCTCGCTGAGCGGGTTATCGCGTACCGTGAAGCATCAGGCAGAGTAACCCGCCGACTGATGGCTGAGCAGATCGCGTTCAGCCTGTAATTCTGAAAAAGATGTTGTTGCAGGTCACGTCTGCGGCGATCACTTCAAGGCGCATCCCGGTTTCGCGCATATATTCGCGCAGTGCTTTAGGTTCATGATCAATCCGCCCCATGTCGTCGAAGTAGATGTAATTCCCCGGACGCAGATGGGGTCTGAGCGCATTCAGCACCGTTTTAGTTGAAGAGTACAGGTCTGCATCAATGTTGACGATCAGCAGTTCATGGGGGGGGACTTCAAAGCGTGGCACAGTATCGTCAAACCAGCCTTTGACCAGATGCACACGCGCATCGTCGATCACCGGAAGCCGATCATGCTGAGTGAACGATCCCTTGAGCAGGCTGCCGAACATGTCGAAATCTTCAGGGAGACCTTCAAAGCTGTCGAAGCCATACAGCAGACTGTCCGGATGGCGCAGATGCGCTGACCAGTAGCGTAAGCTGTTTCCCGATGCAACGCCAAATTCCAGGTACAGGACAGGGCGATCAGCGACGCTGCTCGCAACGACATCGAACACCATGCTGCGCTGAGGTAACCGCATCGGAATAACCAATTCCTGTGTTCTCAGCCAGCGTCCCAGCAGCATGTAGTTCGTCAGCACATAGATACCATGCGTCAACCGGCTTGGCAGCAGCATCCCTAAGTTCACACACACTGACTTCAAGGTTCTCTCAACCCACCTGCGGAACCGGGACATTTTGCGCATCATGCTCCTGAATATTTAAGCTGTAACTCCAGCTTCAGAGATACCTTAAGCATACCCCACTCTTTCTCTTCGCCTACCCTGAATAAAGTTCAGGTCAGGCATGTATGATGCACTGCTTCCTGCCTTGCCGATGCGCTTTGCCTTCGGGTATTATAGGCAGCATCCTGCTTTTGCACCATCCCTGCACATTCACCCTGCTCTCAACTGCGGTCGAGGTTCAAATATGCCCCACATCCTGCATGTGATCGACAGCCTTGCCCCTGGTGGCGCAGAGCGGATGCTCGTGGACATCGCCAATGCCACGACCGACGCAGGGCTGCGCGCCTCGGTGTGCGTCACGCGCAGCGTCGATACACTCGCGGCTGAGCTGCGCCCCGCTATCACCCGGCTGGTGCTGCGCCGCCAGCGTCGTTTCGACTGGTCGGCGATGCGCCGTCTCGACGCTTTTGTCCGCTCGGAACAGGTCGATGTACTGCACATTCACGGGCGCTCGTCCCTGTCATTCATCATGGTCGCCAGGCTGTGCGGGCTGCTGCGCGGCGTGCCCGCACTGCTGCACGACCACTATGGCAGGATCGAGATCGACCAGAGCAAGCCCGCCTGGTTTCGGCTGATCGGGCGGCACATGATCGCCGCCTATGTTGGCGTGTCGCCGCTGCTCGGCGAATGGGCGCGCACGGCAGGTGTGCCGCAGCAGCGCATCACCGTCATCGAAAATGGCATCGACCTGATGCGTCTGCGCCCTGCCGAACGCGCCCCTGCTGACCTGCGCGCCCTGTTCAGCCTGCCCTCCGTACCTGTCGGCGTGGTGGTGTGCGGCATCCGCCCGGAAAAAGGGGTCGATCTGGCGCTGGAGGCACTGGCGCGCACGGCACACCAGGCAGCGCTGCTGATCGTCGGCGCGGACACCGACCCGATCTACGCGGAAGAATGCCGCGCTCAGGCGGCGCGCATCGGCTTGAACGGGCGGGTCGTATTCGCTGGAGTACGCACCGACGTGCCCGTTCTGCTGGGCGGCGCGGACTTCGCCTGTATGCCCTCGCGTTCGGAGTCAGGTCCGCTGGTGCTGATCGAATATGCCGCCGCCGGGCTGCCGCTGGTCAGCAGCCGTGCGGGGAGCATCGGCATTCGTCTGGCGGATGCGGGCGTGCCAGGTTTCGTCCCGCCCGGCGATGCAGGTGCGCTGGCTGCGGCACTGGATGATCTGCTCAGCCTTACCCCCGAAGCGCGGCGCGCGCGCGGCGAGCAGGGTAGACGCGCTGCTGAAGCGCTCTTCAGCATTCAGGCACAGCTCCCGCGCTGGCAGGCGCTCTATCTCGACATGACAGGCGAAAGAGGACGTGCGTGAAGCTGCTGATCCTGTCCGAGTGTCCGCATTACCAGTACGCCGACGGACGTCTGGTCGGCTGGGGTCCCACCCTGACCGAGATCAGCCATCTGGCAGCGCTGTTCGAGTCGGTCGTGCATGTTGCCGTGCTGCACCCAGGAGATGTGCCGCACAGCAGCCTGCCCTACACGAACGACCGGGTGCGCTTCGTCCCGCTGCCCCCATCTGGGGGTTCCGGGCTGCGCGCCAAACTGGGCATCCTGATGGCATACCCGCGTTACGCGGCGGTGATGCTGCGCGAACTGCGCGCGCTGTCCGCAGACGATGTGGTGCATGTGCGCGCCCCGGCAAACGTCGCACTGCTGGCGATGCTGCTGCTGATCTTCGTCCGCCAGCCCGCCAGACGCTGGATCAAGTATGCGGGCAACTGGCATCCTGATGCACCCGACGCCCCATCGTACCGCTTTCAGCGCTGGTTTCTGAAAACCGGGCTGCACCGCGCTCACGTGACGGTCAACGGCGAATGGGCGGGCGACCCGCCCTTCGTCCACAGCTTCATCAACCCCTGCCTGACCGACGAAGAAGCACGGGCGGGCGGTGGAGTCGCCCGCGCCAAGACGCTCGACGACCCGCTGCGGCTGATCTTCGTCGGCAGGCTGGAACCGTCCAAAGGGGCAGAGCGGGCGCTGCGCGCGCTGGCGGCGGTGACGGCGCGCGGTATACCGGCGCAAATCGACCTGATCGGCGACGGAAAAGAACGCCCCGAACTGGAAGCGCTGGCGCGCGAACTGGGCATTGCCGATCGCGCGCATTTTCGCGGCTGGCTGCCGCGTGATGCACTGAAAGCGTATTATGAGGCAGCGCATCTGCTGATTTTTCCTTCGGCTACGGAAGGGTGGCCCAAAGTGATCAGCGAGGCGATGGCATATGGGGTCGTGCCGCTGGCGGGCGCGGTCAGCGCCATACCGCAGTTTCTGCACGCCTTCGGCACGGGCATGGCGCTCGACCCGCTTAACGTGGACGCCTACGCCGAAGCGATCGCCTGCTACCGCGATGATCCGGGTCGCTGGCGCGCCGAGTCGATCCACGCGGTGCAGGCAGCAGAGCGCTTCACCTACACCAGCTTTCTGGGCGACGTGCGCCGCCTGCTGGGTTTGACCGACTGACCCACTCAGCCTGGCGGCTCCAGCGTCAGACGCCACGCGATCGGCTCGGTGGTGTGCGGCGCGATCGGCGAGACGATCGCCCATACCCGGTCGATAGGCATATCGGGCAGCGTCAGCGCGGCGTCCGGCGTCCCCAGCGCACGCAGCACGCGCGCCTCGCCCCCGCCCAGCACGATCGCCTGAAGCAGGAAGCGGGCGCTCAGGGCGTTGTCCGTCTCGACCCACCCTTCTGCCGACGGTGCGCCAGGCACGATCTCTCCGCCGCTGTGCAGCAGGCGCACCGCGTCGATCGCCATGCCTGGGCGGTTGATCGCATCGTCGGTGATCACGCTGAAGCGGATCACCAGCGACGGTGCATCAACGTAGGCACTCAGGTCGATCGACTGGTCGATCCAGCGTCCGCTCAACCCGGTGTAGCCAAAGCCATACGCTACCGCGTGCGGATCATCGCGCGTCATGCCCGCCGCCTCCAGCGCCGTCCATGTTTCACCGTCGGTGCTGGCGAAGACGTATCCGTAATCCCAGCCGTCCTCCAGATCATGCCAGAGGCGATACGCCAGCACGGGCGCATCGATGCCCGTCAGGTCGAATGTCCAGGTCAGGCGCGTCTCGCTCATGTCGGCGCGGGCACTCAGCCAGAAACGCCCATCGCCCGCATCAGCGATCAGCCCGGTTGACGGCTGCCCGGTCAGTTTGAACGTCGAACCCGGTGCAGGGGCGTCGAAGCGGTAATGCCGCGCGGCGTATGGCGGAAGCATCTGCGTCGTGTCGGGCGGATAGGTGGGCGGCAGGATGGCGAAGCGCGTGAGGTCTGTGTAAAGCGGGACAGGCGTGCCGTCTTTGCGCGTCGGTGGTGGGGAGTCGCCCAGCGCCAGCCACAGATTGGCGATCAGCCAGTCAGCGAACAGCGCGTCGGCGTTCGTGCCGTACTGATTGGCGATCGCCTCGACGCCCGTCCAGCCGCGCGCCGCCTGGTGTGCGCCCAGCGCGATGACCGCCTCACGCCCCAGCCGCTGGTAGAGGTAGGTCATGAACAAGCCCGCTGCGCCGTAATTCGCCGCGCGCTGATACGGGTCGGCATTCCAGTCGGTGAGCTGCACGCCTGGCGTGGTCAGATACGCCACTGCTGTGCCGTCCACGCCGCCGTAGAGGATATGCTCAGTCAGCACGCTCAAGCCTTCGTTGAACCAGGTGTCGCTGTTGCGGGCACGGTGATGGCGGATCATGTGCTGGAATTCGTGAGCGACGATGCGCTCGATCTGCCGCTGACTGATGCCGCCCAGCGCATCGAGGTTGAAGAAGAACATCTCGCGCGCGTTGCTGAAGGGATAGACGGCAGCGGGGTAAGTGTGGTCGGCGGCGAAGTAGGCGGCGGTCGTCGCGCCCAGATCGCGGGCGAACAGGGCATGGACGCGCGGGTCACCATCGACGCCAGGCAGCGCCTCACTGCCCCACAGGGCGCGCACCTCCGGGTAGATGAAGGTGTCGAACGCCGTGACCAGCGCTTCCAGCGACGCGGTATCGATCAGCGCGCCATCCTGCACCCACACCGCCAGATGATCGCCCAGAGCGCGCAGTGTGGCGGGCACGCTGAGGCGGCGGCGGGCGCTGGTGTTGATGGCGTTGAACACCTGTCGATCGCCGACAGCATAAGCGAGCGGCTGCGCCGGGATGGGCGGCAGGTCGGCATCGGTCAGCCCGTACAGCCGCCGCGCCAGATCGAGGCGATCGCGCACCGGGATGACGATGGTGTCGAGCGCGTCGGCGGAGGGTGTGAGCGGGGCATCCTGCCCGCTCAGCGGGAAGGCGCACAGCATGACGAGCAGGGTGAAAGCGATCAGGCGCAGCATGAGCAGGGCATCCTGTATACGCGGGCGTGTCAGCCGATCGACCGGGCGTGGGTGTGTAAGCTTACCCCATCCCGCTGTACCAATCTCCCATTCCGATGTTATGCTTATCGCATCGGCAGGCACAGCAGGATGCACAGGCGATGAAACCCAGACTGATCGACCCGTATCCGCATGGCTGGTTCGCAGCGGCGATCTCCTCCGAACTGCGCGCCGGGCAGATCATCAGCCGCCCTTTCATGGGTCAGGACATCATCCTCTACCGCACCGCCAGCGGCATCGCCTGCGCCAGCGATCCCTACTGCCCGCATCTGGGCGCACATTTCGGCTTCGGCGGGTCGGTCGAGGGCGAACTGCTGCGCTGCCCGTTTCACGGCTTCTGCTACGACCGCGACGGCACGTGCGTCTCGACCGGGTATGGCACAAAGCCGCCCCCCAAAGCGCGTCTGAAGATGTGTCAGGTGCGCGAAGTCAACGGCGTGGTGCTGGTATGGCATGGCGACACCACCCCGACCTGGCAGGTTCCGCCGCTGCCGCTGGAAGGCTGGACGCCGCTCATTCACCACACCGCCCGCCTGAACGAACACGCGCAGGAAACGGTTGAGAACAGCGTCGATCTGGGGCATTTCGCCATCGTGCATGGCTATCACGGCGTGCGGATCACCCGCCCGATCAGCACCGAAGGCGAACATCTCAGCATCGCCTACGCCGCCAATCGCCCGCTGCCCCACCTCAGCCGCCTCCTGCCTGGGCTGGCGTTCGATTTTCAGTATGATCTCGATGTGTACGGGCTGGGCTATTCGCTGGTGCATGTCACCGTGCCGCGCTTTGGGATGCTCAGCCGGTTGTTCATCCTCGCCACGCCTGTCGATGCCGACTATATCGACCTGACGATGGCGCTCAGCGTGCGGCAGCACTTCGATCACCCGCTGCTGCGCGCCCTGCCCGCCGCGCTGCTCAGCCCGATCATCGCTCAGGCGATCCTGGGCGGTCTGGTGCATGACGCCGGGCAGGATTTCCCGATCTGGCAGAACAAGCGTTATCTGGAGTCGCCGGCTCTGGCGGAGGGCGATGGTCCCATCGGGCGCTTCCGCTACTGGTCACGCCAGTTTTACAGCGAAACCGCCGAGCTGTCCACAGTGGTGGAGTAAACGCCCATGTCGATCACCACTGCGACAGGGATCGATCCCCTGCCGAAGTTATCGTTACGTATTTCCTACTTCGTACAAACCAAAAATGTACGCGCTTTGGCTTTGCCGCATGGCATAATTGAGAAATCATTGAATACCTTCATCCATGTGCCCGGTGTACCAATCTGATGTCCCTGTCGATTCAGGATTTGCGCGACGCCCTCCAAAATACCCCCCTATGGGAGCAGATGTTCGATCACAATCCGGCAGTTCAACTGCTGATCGATCCCACAGGGAGCGTCATCATCGATGCCAATCCCGCCGCGTGCCGCTTTTATGGCTATCCGCGTGAGGTGATGCGCGGGCTGACTCTCGAAGCGATCGAGGTGCGCGACGATGCCGACGTCATCACGGAGGGCGATAGGTCACGCTTCGATCACGAACATCGCCTCAGCAGCGGCGCGGTGCGCCTGGTGCGCGTGACGGGGGCGCCCCTGCACATCAATAACACCAACGTGATGCACCTGATCGTATTCGACATCACCGAACGCCGCCGCGCCGAAGCTGCCGCCGTCGGGCAGCGGGCGCTCAATTCCGCGCTCATCGCCACTGCCGCTGACCTGGTGGACACACTCGATCTGCCTGAAGTGCTGGATCGCATCCTGACACAGGTGCAGCACATCCTGCCCAACGAATACATCAACGTCATGCTCATCGAAGGGGAATACGCTGTCGTCAAGCGGGCACGCGGCTATGAGCGCGTGACCGATTACGAAACGTACCGCGGCACCCAGCTCGACATCTATGAGACGCGCACTCTGCGCTGGATGATGGATCACCATCAGCCCCTCGTCGTGGCGGATGTGGACAGCGACCCGATCTGGAAGCCCACCGCCAATACCACACCCTGGCTCAAGAGTTACCTCGGCGCGCCCATCCGCATGGGTGGCATGGTGATCGGCTTCCTCAATTTCGACAGCAGCCAGCCAGACCGCTTTCGTGATTTTGATGCCGCTTCGCTTCAGGCATTTGCAGATCAGGCGGGTGTCGCCATCCGCAATGCCCGCCTGTTCGAGCGCGTGCGTCGTCAGGCGAACATGATGGAAGTGCAGGCGGCGGAAGCCGGCTCACAACTGGAGATCGAACGGCAGCAGCTGCGCGTCATCCTTGACCATATGACTGAAGCCGTCGTCTACAGCGAGCTGACTTCCGAAGGCACATTCCTCCCACGCTATGTCAACCGTGCCATGATGCACATGCTCTGTCTGCCGGACGGAAACAGCGATAACCCTGAAGCGCAGCAGCAGGCGATCCAGCATATGCAGCAGTCATTTTATCCCAATCTGGATCGGGCTGAACTGGAGCAGGCTGCGTTGAACACCCTCCAGCGAGGCGGCATCTTCCGTCGCGAGATCACTTATCGCGGCTCAGACGGGATAACCGTTGACCTGCACATGACGACGAAGCGTGTGGATGATGCGGAAGCGCGGATGGTTGGCGCGGTCACCGTCATCCGCGATGTCAGTGAGGCGCGCGCATTGGAGCGTCAGCGATCGCGTTTCCTCGCCCGCGCCTCACACGAACTCCGCACCCCGATCACCAACCTCAAGACGCGGCTCTACCTGCTGCGTCGCCAGCCAGACCGACTGCCCAAAGACCTCCCAGTCCTTGAGCAGGTGACAGCGCAGATGAGCAAACTCGTCGAAACGCTGCTGGAGCTGTCGCGGCTGGAACGGGGTGATGTGCAGATGCAGCGGCGTGTGCTGCACATGCAGCAGCTCGTCGCTGATGCGGCTGAGGCGCACCGCCCGAACATCGAAGGGCGCGGGCAAACTCTGACCGTGCATCTGAGCGAAACGCCGATCGTGCTGCAAGGTGATCCCGACCGGCTCACTCAGGTGATCAACAACCTGCTCGCCAACGCCAGCACCTACACGCCAGAGGGAGGAATGATCAGCGTGCGCCTGTCTCAGCAGGGCGAGGCGACCATGCCCTACGTCTGCCTGGAAGTGCTGGATGACGGGATCGGCATCCCGGAAGACCAGCTTGAAGACATCTTCAAACCCTTCCACCGCGTCAATGAAGGCGGCGATGGGGTGGGCTTGGGGCTGAGCATCACGCGCGAGATCGTGCATCTGCACAACGGCTCGATCAGCGTGCAGAGCAAACCGGGGGCAGGCAGCCGCTTCATCGTCATGCTGCCCATTCCCCCGATCCTGTGAGCGCCGTTATTCCAGCAGACGCCCCGCGACCTGCACCTCTGCCTCATCCAGATACGGCTGCAATTCCGCTGGCATGGGCGGCACGACCTGGCTGCTGATCGTCTGCGCGCCATCGCCGTCCAGCCGGATGACGAAGTTGACGCGCAGCGCCGGGTCGAGGTTCGGATAATCGGTCCGCTGATGCGCGCCCCGGCTTTCACGCCGTTCGATCGCTCCGCGCACCGTCGCTTCGGCTGCGGTCAGCCCGGCGCGCAGGTCGAGCGCCAGCGCCAGATCGCTCCACCCCTCCGCCGACGGACGCACATCGACATGCGCCGCCGCCGCGCGAATCTCCATCAGCCGCTCCAGCGCCTTGTTCAGCCGTGCCCCATCGCGCACCACGCCGCAGCCTTCCCACAGCGCATCACGCACCGCCCGCTGAAGCGGGCGCGCCATCTCGTCGCCTGGCTTGATCAGCGCATCCAGCTTCTCATGAGCGGCGCGCACCGCACCCGGCGAACGACGCTGCACCACCAGAGCGCGTGAGAATGCCGCCGCCGCTTCACCTGCCCGCCTGCCGAAGACCACCGTCTCGCCCAGCGAGTTGCCACCTAACCGATTCGCGCCGTGCAGCCCGCTGGTCACCTCACCTGCTGCGAACAACCCCGCCACACTGGTGGCGCACGAGTCCGGCTCCACCACCACGCCGCCCATGCTATAATGGGCGGTCGGGGCGACCTCCATAGGCTGTTTGCTGATGTCAAGCATCTGGTATTCGAGGAACTGGCGGTACATGCGCGGCAGCTTCTTCAGGATGAATTCCTTGTCGCGGTGGCTGATGTCGAGGAACACGCCGCCGTTCGGTCCGCCACGCCCTTCGATGATCTCGGTGTAGTTCGCCAGCGCCACGCGGTCGCGCGTGGAAAGTTCCATGCGCGCCGGGTCGTATTTCGCCATGAAGCGTTCGCCGAGCGCGTTCTTCAGGTGTCCGCCTTCTCCGCGCACTGCCTCGGTCACCAGCGTGCCAGCGATGCTCTCCGGGGCGACCATGCCCGTCGGGTGGAACTGCACCAGCTCCATGTCGGCGAGTTCCGCGCCCGCTTCCAGAGCCAGCAGCAGCCCGTCACCGACGTTTTCGTCACGCCGCGATGACGACCGCCGCCACAGCCGGGTGTGCCCGCCCGTCGCCAGCACCACCGCGTCCGCCAGGTAGAGCGTGCGCTCCCCGGTGTGCAGGTCGAACGCCAGCGCGCCGAAGCAGAGCGACTCTTCCACCAGCAGGCTGGAGACGTAGCGTCCCTCATGCAGCGGGATGCCCAGCGCCTCGACGCGATCCGCCAGCGTGTGCAGAATGGCACGCCCGGTATAGTCGCCCGCATAGCAGGTGCGCCGCCAGCGGTGCGCGCCGAAGAAGCGCTGATCGAGCCGACCATCCTCAGTGCGGGCGAACGGCACGCCCCATTCCGCCAGCTCCATGACGGCGCGCGGCGACTCTTTCGCCAGGATTTCCACCATGCGCGGGTCGCTCAGGTGATAGGCGTCTTTGTACGTATCGGCAAAGTGCTGCTGCCACGAGTCTTCCGGGTCGCGCGTGCCCAGCACAGCGTTGATGCCACCCGCAGCCAGCACGGTGTGGGCGTCACGCCCCAGGCTTTTGCCGACGATGACGACATCGCTGCCGGCTTCGTAGGCAGCGATGGCAGCGCGCAGCCCTGCCGCGCCGCTGCCGATGATCAGGATGTTGCTCACGTGAGTACGATGAGCGGGCATCAGGTTTTTCTCTCTACTCGGAATAACGAACCATTCATCGGGATACTGTACCGTCATGATAAAGACGTGCATCGCGTGGGTGAAGGAGTCAGCGCCCGATAAGCGCTATCGGCAAAGTCGATACCCCACGAAACGAGGGCGTGCGCGGTGCGTACAGTGAGATAGCATGAAGAAAAATTGTGCGAGAAAGGGTGCGGCGATGGACGAAACGTCCGGGATGGTGCAAACGGAAGAAGCGGTGAAATTCAAGCGCGATCGTGTGCCGCCGGAGATGCGGGCGCGGCTGATGCGAAACCGGGAGGGACGGCTGCTGCCCGATCAGTGGATCGATCTGGCGACCGAACCACTGGTCATCCTGCTGCTGCTGCTCGCCCCGGCACTGCTCATCCTGGGCGCGCGCGGCATGGCGCTGATGCGGCTGGGGTGGTGGCTGCCGCTGATCGTGCTGCTGATCGTGGTCGTGCCGGTGGTACTGCGGGCGATCCGCTATGCGCGCGCGCCGATCTACTTCCTGCGGCTGCGTCCTGCACCGGAACAGCCCGCCCGGAGCTGGCAAATCTGGCGTCCGGTCGAGTTCGTCACGCCGGATGAGACGACCATCCGCTTCACCCGTCGGCTTGCGCCGCGCCTGCCCGTTCACGAACCTGGTGAGTATCTGGTCTACTATCTGGAGGACGGTTCGGGCAAAACACTGCTCAGTTATGCCCCGGCAGACCACGAGCATGCCGAACTGTGGCAGCCGAGTGATGCCTTCATGCGGCGTCACGCCCAGCGCACCGGCAAGCCGATCGCGTAAAAGCGGGCGACCAGCCGATCGCCCGCTCAGATACGCCTCCCCTAGCCCGTCTTGTGCGCGGCGATGACGTTCTGCGCCACATGCGCGGGCACAGTCTCATAGCCGACGAACGACAGGGTGTAGATGCCGCGCCCGCCCGTGATCGAGCGCAGGTCTGTGCCATAGCGCATCACTTCCGCCAGCGGCACAGTCGCCGTGACCACGCTCTTCGTGCCGACGGTCTCCATGCCCTGCACGCGCGCCCGGCGGGTATTCAGGTCGCTCAGGATGTCGCCCATCATCGCCTCCGGCACGGTGACGGTGATGGTGTAGATCGGCTCCTGAAGCGCGGGCTTGCCCGCCATGAACGCTTCCTTGAACGCCTCGCGCCCGGCGATCTGGAAGGCGATGTCTTTGGAGTCCACCGGGTGTTCCTTGCCATCGGCGATGCTCACCGCCACATCGACGACCGGGAAGCCCGCCAGGATGCCCTCTTCGACCAGACTCAGGACGCCTTTGTGGACCGACGGCTCGAATGAACGTGAGATCGCCCCGCCGAACACATCCCATGTGAACGTGATGCCCCCGCCAGGGTTCGGGCTGATGTTGAGCGTCACCTCGCCGAACTGCCCCGCGCCACCCGTCTGTTTCTTGTGACGGTAGGTGGCGCTGGCGGGTGCGGTGATCGTCTCGCGGTAGGGCACTTTCGGGGGGATCGTGTCGATGCCGACGCCCAGCTTTTCAGCGCGCGCCAGCGTGACGGCGATGTGCGTCTCGCCCATGCCCTCCAGCACGGTCTGTTTCACGTCCGGGTCCTGCCGCCAGCGCAGGGTCGGGTCGGCGGCGCACAGGTTGGTCAGGATTTGCCCGATCTTCGCACCATCGGCGGCGGTGCGCGGGGAGAGTGCGACCTTGTAGAGCGGGTCGGGGAACTGGGGACGCACGATCGTGTATGCCTGATCGCGCCCACTGACCAGCGTGTCGCCAGTGGTGGTGTGGGTCATCTTCGCCACGACGCCGATGTCACCGCAGTGCAGGCGCGTGACGGGGATCTGCTCTTTGCCACGCATGACCATCAGGGTATTGAAGCGCTCTTCAGCGTTCTGCACTGTATTGAAGGCGCGCGTCTCGCTGGTCACCTGCCCGGAGAAGATGCGGAAGAAATTGAGCGTGCCGACGAAACGATCGCCCGCCGTCTTGAAGACATAGGCGGCAAGCGGCTGGTCATCGCTCTGCGGAGCAGTCATGAAGGCGGGTTCGCCGTCGGTCGTGCGGATGACCTGATAGCGGCGGTCGGTCGGCGGATTGACGTACACGACCAGCGCTTCCATCAGGGGCACGGTTCCGGTATTGGTCGCCCCGCTGGTGACGAACACCGGAACGGTCTTGAGATAAGCATCGCGGGCGGCTTTACGCATCCCGTCGCGGATTTCCTCATTGGTCAGGTCGCCGGTGGAGAAGTATTTTTCGATCAGCTTGTCGTCGGCTTCGGCGGCAGCTTCGACGAGTGTGACGTGGGCGGCTTGCGCCTCATCCGCCAGTTCAGCGGGCAGGTCGCTGCGCTCCGCGCCCGTGCCGTAGTAGGCGCGCATGGTGAGCAGGTTGATCACCCCTTTGAAGCCTGCCTGAGCGCCGATCGGGATCATGACGGGGATAAATTTATATTCGGGGAAGTTCTGGCGCAGGCTTTCGAGCGCGCCTTCAAAACTGGCATTTTCACGATCCATCTTGTTGATGGTGACGATAATCGGCTGCTGATAGACCTCAGCGTATGACCACGCGAGCTGCGTGCCCACTTCCACGCCGTGAACGGCATCGACCACGACGACGACCGAATCTGCCACGCGGATGGCGTTCTTGACCTCGCCCTGAAAATCGGTGTAGCCGGGCGTGTCCAGCACATTGATCTTGGTATCGTTGAACTCCAGTGGGATCAGGCTGGTCGAGAGGGAGATGCCGCGTGCGTGTTCATCTTCCTCCCAATCGCTCACGGTGTTCCGGTCTTCGATGCGCCCCATGCGCGTGATCGCGCCGGTATTGTGCAGCAGCGCCTCGACCAGAGTCGTCTTGCCTGATCCCTGATGACCGACGAAGGCGACATTGCGTATCCTGCCCGATTCATACTCTTTCATGATGTGAAGGCTCCTGAGGTGTCATTTAATCATTTATACGGCGGCAGCAGCGTGCTGCCTGTGTAAATTTTAAGGGGGTGTGAAGGAACTGTCAAAAATCCGCAAAAATATCCCCGTTGACAACCTCTTCTTATCCACCTATAATCTCGCCGACTTTTCAGGAAGGGAGAGGCGTCGGCAGCCAGCGTGCTGATCGGCGCAGGATCGCGCATTGGCGCAGCACAATTCAGACAGTTGGTTCGTTTGCCCAGCATCCCCCGCCGCAAGGCACACTGGGGTTTGCCGGGTTTTTGTTTTCCCATCCCGCACCTGTCACACTTTTATCCTGTAAGGGGACATCATGCAGTTGGATACCACCATTAACGAGTTCGATTTTGCAGCACTGCTGGAAGCGTCGTTTGCCGAGGAAACCCCGGAGCGCGGCGACATCGTGACGGGCATCGTCGTCGCCATCGACGGGCAGGGCTTGATCGTCGGCATCGAGGGCATGAAGCGCGATGGTGTGGTGCAGCGCCGTGACCTGGAGCGCGCCGGCGTCGATGTGCATCACTTCTCGGTGGCGCAGGAGATCGATGTGATGATCCTGCGTATGGAAGACGAGGACGGCAACCTGCTGCTCTCCGTCTCTCAGGCGGCGCAGACCGAAGACTGGAAGCGCGCCGAAGAACTGATGGCGAACGAGGAAGTGTGGGAAGGCGTCGTCAGCGATGCCAATCGCGGCGGGCTGATCGTGCCCTTCGGCAACCTGCGCGGTTTCGTCCCCGCCAGCCACGTCATCGACCTGCCGCGCGGCTTGAATGAGGATGAGCGCCGCCTGCGGATGCAGCGCCTCGTCGGGCAGACGGTGGCGATGAAGGTCATCGAGGTCAACCGCAAGCGCCGCCGCCTGGTCTTCAGCCAGCGCGATGCTCAGCGCGGCAACCGCGATGCGCGCAAGGAAGTACTGCTCGACCAGCTCAAGGAAGGCGAAATCCGCCGGGGCGTGGTCAGCGGGCTGCGTGATTTCGGCGCGTTCGTCGATCTGGGCGGCGCGGACGGTCTGATCCACATCAGCGAACTGGCGTGGCATCGCGTCAACCACCCGCGTGAAGTGCTGAACGTGGGCGATGAAGTGCAGGTGTACATCCTGCGCCTCGACGCCGAAGGCAAGCGCATCGGCTTGAGCCTGAAGCGCCTTCAGGAAAACCCCTGGGCGCGCGTGGAAGAGATGTACCACGTCGGGCAGGTCGTCGAGGGCAGCGTCAGCCGCGTGACGCAGTTCGGCGCATTCGTCAGCCTGGAGCCGGGCATCGAGGCGCTGCTGCACACCAGCCAGCTTGCCGATCCCCAGCCGAGCGATCCGTCGCTGGTGGTGCATGAAGGACAGCGCCTGCTGCTGCGCGTGATCAGCATCGAGGCGGACAAGCAGCGCCTCGGCTTGAGCCTGAAGGAAGTGCGCCCTGAAGAGCGCGCCAGATGGGAAGCAAGCCGCGCCGAAGCCGAAGGCAGCGCCCCGGCAGCCCAAGCCGACAATGGCGCTTCGGCTGGCGATGCTGTAGAATTGTCCACACCAGAAGCCGAAACGGCATAGCACCCCGCCGTTCGCCTTGCTGAAACAATTATAGAGAAAGGGGGTGAGGAGCGAAACATGGCGCATGTAACACTGAAACCGGGTGAATCTCAGGAATCGCTGCTGCGGCGTTTCCGCAAGAAGGTGACGAACGCGGGCGTGCTGAGTACCGTCCGTCGCAAGCGTTGGCACATCTCGAAAAGCGAGCTGCGCCGGATCGAGAAGAAGAAGGCGATCCGCCGCTCACGCCGCCGTCAGCGCAAGGCGATGACGCGCTAAACGAACCAGGTCGGGGGCGGTGGAAACGCCGCCCCCGTTTTTTTCGATCCGAGACCAACCAGGGATGCTATGGCGAATAAAAAAGAAGACAAGATCGAAGTCGAGGGCGTGGTGGTTGAGGCGCTGCCCAACACGCAGTTCCTCGTGCAGATGGACAACGGACACAAAATTCTGGCATATCTTTCCGGCAAGATGCGTAAATACTACATCCGCATCCTGCTGGGCGATCGGGTGCGCGTCGAGATGAGCATGTATGACCCCACGCGCGGGCGCATCACCTATCGCTTCCGCGATGGTCAGCGCGGCGGGGACGAGGTGATCGAGTAGCGTCCCCTCCCCTGGCAGCGATCCCCCCTCCCCCGCCTGCCCGCCCTGACCTCAGCAGAAAGTGGTGTGACGATGCGTGACCAGCAATTGCCCCTTTTCCCGAATACGATGCCGCCGGCACAGAATATGCTGGCAGATGAGACGGACTATGGGACGTTCAAGGATAGCCTTCGCGCACCTGTTCACAACTGGTTTCGTTATCCGGCGGGTTTTTCCTACAAGCTTGTCAGAAGCCTGATAACCCGGCATGGCATCGTGCCGGGACAGTGGTTGTATGATCCGTTTTCAGGTACAGGAACCACGTTGATCGTGGCAAAACAACATGGCATTCATGCCTGTGGCGTCGAGGCACATGCTTTCGTCCACTGGGTCGCACAAGTCAAACTGTTCTGGGAATTTGACCGTGCCCAACTCCCGGAGATCATCAAAGGTTTACTTGAGCGTGCATCACGCGCGTTACACGATGAGACTGAAGCGCTGACGCTGGACAGCATTTTTCCTGAACTCGTCTACAAATGTTTTCATTCTGATGATTTACGCGCGCTTTATGTGCTGCGTCAGTTCATACTAACCCAGATTGATGACAGTCATATCCGCGACCTGCTGAAACTGGCACTCACTGATACTTTACGCAGTGCTGCGGCAGCGGGCACAGGCTGGCCTTATATCGCCCCGCGCAAAAATACCGGGGATAAACCTCCCAAAGGCGCTTTCACACTTTTCACCGCCACAGTCTGGCGCATGGTGCGTGACGTGCTGGCAATACAGCATCCAGCTTTTTCGCCCCAGATTCTCAATCTGCTGGGCGACTCACGGAGCAGCCAGCCAATTGAGAATGGGCAGATCGATCTGGCGATCACCTCTCCACCCTATCTGAACAACTATGATTATGCGGATCGCACGCGCCTGGAAACCTATTTCTGGGGCATCGCACATAGTTGGCGAGACATTACCGAGCAGTTTCGCAACAAACTGCTGGTAGCAGCAACCACACAAATCGTGCGGCGGGATCATCAGATTGAACAGGCACTCAGTGCTGATCTGCGTACAGTTGCCCCTGATATATATCACCGTCTGCAAAATAGTATCCTTGCATTGCGAGAGCAGCGTCTGATCAAAGATGGCAGGAAAGATTATGATCTGATGGTTGCCCTTTATTTCAACGGAATGCTGCAAGTGCTTCAGGAAACATGGCGTGTATTGAAACCCGGCGGGCATTTTTGTCTCGTGCTGGGCGACTCTGCGCCCTATGGTGTCCATATCCCGACGGATGATCTGATCGGGCAGATCGGGCTGAAACTGGGATTTGACAGCTATGTTTATGAGGCATTTCGTACACGTGGAGATAAATGGAAAGCAAACCCACAGCGCCACACTGTTCCGCTGCGTGAAGGCATGATTGTGCTAAGGAAACCACGTTGAAAGCACGTCGCGGTAAATCAACTGTTTTTGGTTCCAACAATTCACACGGGGCAGCAAGCAGGTTCGGTCAGATGATCGGGGAGGCATTTGCCAGCCAGGTGGTCAGCTTCATCCACCAATATCTGTCTGAGACCTATCCTGACCATGTGCTGCTTGAGCCGGAAGTAGGGCGCGCACTGGTCAAACTGGAGATGACCGGCGGCACATTCCGCCAGATGGACAATGTGATCGTCCAGCGCGGTTCTAACGATCCGATCGCGCTTTTCGAGAGCAAATGGCTGAAAGATGCCCGTCACCACAACGATAAAGGAGCGTGGATTCTCCAGCTCAGGGAAATGCGAAAAAAGTATCCGACAGTGCGCGGAGCGGTCGCCAACCTTGCGGGGTACTGGACTGAAAGTGTGGGTGTGATGTTTCAGTCCGAAGGCGGAATCATCAGCGTACTGGTTGCGACCGATCAGGAAGTGTACGACAGCCTCCAGCCTCATATCGATGCGTGGATGCAGGAAGCGGGTCTGCCTCCCATCAGGATGGATGCGACAATCATTCGCAGCAGTCTTCCACGTGCCTCAGACATGGCGAACTGTCTTCAGGATTTAGAGGCGCGTGGCATATTGCAGGTCGTGGCGGATACCTGGCTGACTTTTCAGCGCGGAAGCAAACCGGACGGGAAATCCCTGCTGGGACGCGATCTGATCGCCCGTGCGATCGACGATCTGCTGCGCCCACTGCCGAGTCAGCCTCAGGTCAGCCGCTATGAACTCATCCTCCACATCGACACCGGCAACCTCATCCACTACGAATTCAGCCGCCCTGAAGAGGCGATCGCCTTCATCGAGCAGGTGGCGGCTGACCCGGCGCGCATCCTCGACCACATCACTCCCAGGCACGACCGATCCGGCACAGCGCAATGAGCGCGCCGCTCACCGCCCAGGCTTCTCCCCCCAATGCACCGCCATCGTGCCGAACATGAACGTCCGGTAGGTCACGCCAACGAAACCCGCCTCTTCCATCAGCGCTTTCAGTTCCTCCGGCGTCTTGAACTTCTGCGTGGACTCCGGCAGATATTCATACGCATCGGCATTGCCGCTCACCAGCCGCCCCAGTGCCGGGATGACGTACTTCAGATAGAACACGATGAACGGGCGCAGCAGGTTGTTCGGCGGTGGTGACGTGTCGAGGATGACCAGCCGACCGCCAGGCTTCAGCACGCGCCGCTGTTCAGCGAAGGCGCGCGGGATGTCGATGACATTGCGCATCAGATACCCCGCCGTCACCGCGTCGAAAGCGTCATCCGGGTAGGGCAGATGGAGCGCGTCCGCCCCGCTCCAGATCACCTGATCGCCATACGGCAGCGCCTGACCGACCCGCATCATGCCGATGCTGAAATCACCCCCGACGGCGACGATGCCAGGAACCTGCCGCAGCCCCTCGAAGGCGATGTCTCCCGTGCCCGTCGCCAGGTCGAGCAGGCGGTCACCAGGGCGCAGCGCCGCCTTCTGGATGACGAAGCGCCGCCAGCCGATGTCCTGCCCCAGCGTCATCAGTCGATTCATCAGGTTATACCGCCCGGCGATGCGGTCGAACATCTTCTGGACGAACGCCGCGCGTTCCTTGCCCTGCAGGGTTGCCATGTCGTGCTGCCTCATGCGTGCGAACGAATGTATTGCATCATGATAGCCCGGCGGGATAAGGGGGGGATGAGATCGAGTACGCCCCTGCCCAACCTGCTTCTTAGCGCACACTCACGCGCAAGCGATACAATCATGTAATTATGAGTGATGTGTCCTGAACAGGATGATATGCGATGTCTGGAGAAAGAATCCTGCTGATTGAAGATGAAGCGCGAATCGCCCAGTTTGTCGAGCGCGCGCTCATCTATGAAGGCTATCGAGTCAGCGTGGCGCGTGACGGGCAGACCGGGTTGTCGATCGCCCGTGACAACCCGCCCGACCTCGTCGTGCTGGACTGGATGCTGCCCGGCTTGGATGGTCTGGAAGTGTGCAAACGCCTGCGCGCCGCCAGCGAAGTGCCCATCCTGATGCTCACCGCGCGCGATGAGCTGCGCGATCGCGTGCAGGGGCTGGACGCCGGCGCGGACGATTACCTCGTCAAGCCGTTCGAGATCGATGAGCTGATGGCGCGCGTGCGTGCCCTCTTCCGCCGTGCCACCCCCCAGAGCAAGCCGGAGGTGCTGCGCTTTGCCGACCTCACCCTCGACACCGGCACGCACCGCGCCTACCGGGGTGACCGGGCGATCGACCTGACAGCAAAAGAGTATGAACTGCTCGAACTGTTCATGCGCAACCCGCGCCAGGTCCTCACCCGCGATGTCATCTTCGACCGCGTGTGGGGCTATGACTTCGGCGGCGAAAGCAACATTATCGAGGTCTACGTGCGTTACCTGCGCCAGAAGACCGAACAGAAAGAGGAACCCCGGCTGGTGCATACCGTGCGCGGCGTAGGCTATGTGCTGAGAGAAGAAGAGTGACTATCCGGTACAAGCTCATCCTGCTGTATTCCGGGCTGCTGGCGCTGATCATCATCGTTTTCAGTGTGGTGGTGTTCGCCGTCAACCGCTGGGTGCTGGTCTCCAGTGTCGATAGCACACTGGCGCTGACGGCGGATCGCATCTGGAGCAGCAGCATCGTCAGCCCGATCCGTCAGTTTGGCGATCCGTCGGAGATCGCCGTCTTCCTCCCGCGCGATCTCGACTTCCTCACCGCTTCCGGCGTCATCATGCAGGTGTGGCGGCTGGAAGAAGGCGCACCCCGTCTGGTGCGCGCCTCCACCGAGGCACTCAATTATACCGACCCGCTCGACCCGGTGGCGATGCGCGCCGCCGTCGAGGGCAGGCTGCACGCCGCTGCCGGGACCGAAGGCACATACAATACCGTCCGCCTCAAAGGGGGCGAATGGCGCACCCTCACCCTGCCCTATGACGTGATGGGCTGGCGCGTGGTCATTCAGGCGGCGACTTCGTTCGATGCGGTCAATGCCGCCAGCAGCGGGCTGCTGGGCATCATGCTGGTCGCCACAGGCATCGCCCTGATCGGCTCGATCGTCCTCGGCACGATCCTCACCGACCGCGCCCTGCGCCCGATCAGCGACATTATCCACTCTGCGGAGCAGATCACCAGCGCCAGTGACCTGAAAAAACGCCTGACGTGGACGGGTCCGCCGGATGAACTGGGGCATCTGGTGGGCGTCTTCAACGCCACGATGGAACGGCTGGAGCATCTGTTCAGCGTGCAGCAGCGTTTCGTCGCTGATGTCTCGCACGAGCTGCGCACCCCGCTGACCGCCATTCGCGGGCATTTCGACCTGATCCGGCGTTATGGCATGGATGAGGGGTCGCTCGAAGCGATCCAGGCGGAGATCGGGCGCATGTCGCGGCTGGTCAACGACCTGCTGCTGCTGGCGCGCGCCGACTACGGCGGCTTACAGCTCAACAAAAGTGAGATCGACCTCGATCAACTGATCGAAGAAGTCTACCGGGAAGCGCGCGCCCTCGCGGAAGGGCACGATCTGCGCGTCTCGATCGGCGAATTCACCCCGGTGCAGGTGCATGGCGACCCCGACCGCCTCAAGCAACTCTTCCTCAACCTGATCACCAATGCGATCAAGTTCACCCCACCTGGCGGCAGCATCACACTGCACCTGACGCGTGCCGGAGTCAATGCGGTCGTCTCGGTGGCAGATACCGGGATAGGAATCTCCCCGGAAGACCTCAAACACATCTTCAACCGCTTTTATCAGGCGGACAGTTCACGCGCGCGTATCTCAGGGGATGAGGGGGTGGGGCTGGGTTTGTCGATCGCACTGTGGATTGCGGAAGCACATGGCGGGGGGATCGGCGTGACCAGCACAGTGGATCAGGGAACGACGTTCACGGTGACGCTCCCCCATACCGATCCCTCGGAAGCCGTATCGCATCACGCCGTCACCCGTCAGCGCCTGCCGATCCTCAGGCGCGGGCAGCCGGACGACTCGCACATCGTCAAACCGTGACCGACGGTTTGTCCGGCGAGTCAGTCGAAGCGGCATCCGTTCCCAGATGCGCCATGCTGGAGAGCAGCACCGCGCTCAGATGCGGGTTGGCAAGCCGATAGTAGACGTGACGTCCCTGCTTGGTGTAGGTGACCAAACCCATCTCGCGCAGATATTTCAACTGGTGCGAGACGGCGGGCTGATCCATGCCCAGCGCCTGCGTCAGATCGCTGACGCACCATTCCTTTTCTGTCAGCGCGCGAATCATGCGCACGCGCGTCGGGTCTGCCAGTGCCTGAAAAAAGCGCGCGATGAGCTGCGCTTCCCGCAAATTCATCACTTCCAGCCCCTTTCGGGGGCGTTGATCTGATTTGCCGCCCTCTGGATTGGATGGGCTGGTGGACATGATTTTTCTCTTTACTTTTTTACGATCCCAGTAACTTCATAGTATGGAAAAGCCGATAACGGGTCAATAGCCCAAAAGGGTATCTGTGTAAATTTTTTTAATTCGATCCCTCAGGGCGATTTGGATCAGGAAAGGCATTACCGAACGATCCGGGAACGCGCGTTGCGGTGGGCGGCGCGGGCGGCGGCGGCGCACTCCAGTCGATGGGCAGCGCCTCCAGAAATGCCAGTGTATCCAGCGTCAGCGGCGACATCCAGCCGACTGTGCCGCCTACATCGACCTTGAGCCAACCATTCCCATACGGACTGCGCGCCAGCAGTTCAACGATCGTGCCGTTGCCCACCCGTGCGATCGCCGGAAACGCCACATCCGGTCCGCGCCGCAGATTCGCCCCATCCTGCGCGCGCACCCGTCCCCGGCTGCCCAGTTCGCCCAGGCGCTGAGGAGGCAGCGGTGTCGCTTCATACACCGCGCTGATCTCGCCCACGTTCCGCACCAGCAGCGGCGCGTACACCCACCCCGTCAGCCCGGAATCAAGCTGGACGTGATACCAGTCGCCATTCGGGTTTGCCCCCAGCAGCGTCAGCACTTCACCCGCACCGAGTTCGCGCAGCACGGCGGCGAACACATCCGGGTGCGTCCGCAGGTTGACCTGCCCGGCGGTAGTCAGGAAGGCGGGCTGAGGCAGCAGCAGCGGGCGATCGAACAGCGGCACGGGCAGATGACGCAGCGGCAGCGGGTCGAGCAGCACCGCCGCCCCAGGCGCGCCGCCCGGTCGCGCAAAATTGCCGTCGGTGAACGGCACGCGCGTCTGCTGCCCGGCGATGATCGGCTGGCGCACGCCCGCGCTGAACACCGTGCCCCGTCCGGAGATCATGCTGAAGAGCGTGCCCGTCTCGTCAGTGCGGACGAGCGCTGTCCCGGCAATGATCAGCGACGACCCGTTGATGACCAGATTCGCCTGACGCGCCTGCGGCGTCTGCACCACCACCCCGCTCAGAGGCGCATCCGGGCAGGCAGGCGGCACAATGCTGGTCAGGATCAGGCTGTTCGTCCAGTGGGCGAAGCCCGGCGGGGTGATGTCGTAGAGGGTGACATCGCCGATCGCCAGCAGCGTGGCGCTGTTGCTGTCGTCGAGGCGCAGCCACACCACCCCCAGGCTGGCATTTTCCGTCTGGATGGGCGGCACGCCGAGCGCATCGATCTGATCGATGGCGACCAAGCCGCCGACCGGGGCGAATTCCCGCGCCACGCCTTCCGGCACGACGGCGGGCGGCGCGCCGCCGTTGCACAGATAGCCTGACGGCTTGTTGACGCACGCGCCACTCGCTGCCGTCCACAGGTGGCGCAGCACCGGGCTGCACTGGGCAGCGCTGATGGGCGGCAGCCCATCCTGTCCCCGCGTGGGAAAAGGCGTCAGTGCCAGCAGCAGAAAGCCCGCAAGAAAGAGGATCGCGCGCGTCATCGGTTCCGGATCAGTCCATTAGCAGATACGTGCCCATTATAGCGCAGAGTCGGCAAAGCGCCGGGCGATCGACGGCTGGGCATGGTGAATCGTCCCGTTTGCCGTCAGCGCAGGATAGTAGGACAATCGGCTGATGCACGTTCACTCATTTTGCCGTACTGTGAATGGCAGAGATCCATTTTTGCGGCTTCAATCCCTGGAGGACCCTGCAATGTTCAGAAGATGGCTGATCCTGCTGCTGGCGATCGTCGGCATCATGGCGGCTGCCCTGCCCGCCGCCGCTCAGACCGCCCCCCCATTCGAGCCGATCGGCGCGCCGGCGAACCCGAACGCTGCCATCACCTTTCCGCCGCCGATCTACCTGCTGCGCGGGCAGGTCGAGATTCGCGGCACGGTCAACGTGCAGAACCTGATTGGGCACTACCTGGAGTTCCGCGCGCTGGGGGATGATTTCACCGCCTCTGCCGATGCGCGCGGCTGGTCACCCGCCACGCTGCCCAACAATCAGCGCATCATCGACGGTGTGCTGGGCGTGTGGGACACCACCGCCATCCCCGATGGCGTGTATGAACTGCGCCTGACGGTCATTCAGAGCGGCAGCACGATCACCAGCCGCGTCAGCCCGGTGCGCGTGGAGAATGAGACACCCGATGGCGTGGTCGTGGTCGTCGCCACGCCCATCCCGACGGCGTTCGTCCCGCCTGCCAGCCCCACCCCGGCGGGTCCGGTCGCCACTGCGCCCGACGGCATCAACGTCAACGTCCGCTCCGGCGACAGCACGCTCTACCCGGCGTTCACCGTGCTGCGCGGCGGCGAATCACTGCCCATCGTCGGGCTGAGCAGCACCGGCACGGGCTGGCTGGTCATCCAGCTTCCTGACGGGCGTCAGGGCTATGTCGCGCCCAGCGCCGTCCGCGTGACGGGCAGCACACTCGGTCTGCCGCTGTTCACCCCGCCGCCCCCGCCCGCGACGCCCATCCCGCCCACGCCCACCCCGCCGCCCGCGCCCACCCTGCCTGACGGCACGATCACCAATGTGCGCTTCGACCGGGCGATCCGCCAGGGTGAGGCATTCCAGGTGATCATCACCGTCTTCAACACCACCGGCGTGCCGATGGGTCCGGTCGTGGTGGCGTGCAACTTCCGCCCGCAGAACGCTTTCTTCAGCGCTCAGCTCGGCGGTTTGGGCGGCTTCACGCAGCAGGATGTGTCGATCACTGCCCGTCTGGACAGCGGCGGCGGCGCGCCGACGACGGCGGACTGCGCCATCGACGTGAACAACCTGATCCCGGAGGCGAATGAAGGCAACAACTTCTTCAGCCTGACGACGACGCTGCTCGCCCCATAATTTTCCCTGCGGCACGTCAGGGGCACGACGCAACGAGCCCCTGACTTCAGTTCGTCAGCCCGCACAGATCATGCTATGATGCACAGCATGATCTGTGTTTTCTGATTACGAGTTTGTGTGAAGGAGACAAAATATAATGCGTTTGTGGAGGATCGCCTTCGTGCTGCTGCTGCTGACAGCCACTGGCATGGCGCTGGCGCAGGATGCCGGAGAATATACCCTGACGACCAGCGGGGTGCAGATCACGTGGCCCCCGCCCGTCAGCGAGGTGTGGGGCAGCGGCGATGTGCTGGGCACGGCGGCTGTCCCCGGCATGGCATATTATTATCTGGAGTATCTGCAACTCAACGATGACCTCAGCCAGCCCAGCGGCGCACCCTGGATTCCAGCGACGGTCGCCATCCAGTCGCCCGTCGTCGAGGGCAGGCTGGCGACGCTCGATACCCGCCGCGTCTCGGACGGCGTGTACGCGCTGCGCCTGGTCGTCAACACGATGGATGGTCATTCCTACTTCTATGTGGTGGAGCCGCTGCGCGTGAACAACGAGCGCTTCGCCCGCATCCTGGGCAACCTCATCCCCGCACCGCAGCCGGAAGGGACGCCGACACCTGTGCCGACCGTCGAACCGCCCCCGGTGGATATGACGCCGCGCGCCATCCCCGCTTCGGTCTCCCCGGTCAACGTGCGCCGCTGCGACCTGGTGGACAATTACCGCTGCGCCATCGTCGGCTACATGGACACCAGCGGCGGCGAGATCGTCGGGCGCGCCAGCACGGGCAGCGGCTGGTTCCAGGTGCGACTGGTGTCGGGTCTGGTCGGCTGGGTTGCGCCGTCGGTGGTGCTGACGAGCGGCGATCTGGGCGGCGTGCCGTTCATCGCCCCGCCCGCGCCGCTGCCGCCCCTGCCCCCTCCCGCCAACCCGAACGTGGTGATCAACGGCATTGAGATCGTCGGCACGCCGATGTGCAACCAGCCGTTCACCGTGAATATCAGCATCGCCAATACGGGCAATGCGGTGTCGGCGGGCGGCAACATCACCCTTCAGGATGTGAATTACCGCACCGGGGACATCACCTTCACCGGGGCGTCGAGTTACCCGGCGCTCAACCCAGGCAGCAACTTCATCGCCGTGCTTCAGGTGACGACGTCCGTCTTCTACAACGAGACGCACGTGCTGCGCGCCTATATCGCCAGCGGGCAGGTCAGCCGCGATTACACGCTGATGCAGGGGGATTGCAATCTGCAACCGCTGCCCACCCCACAGCCGCCGGTCGTCGAAAATCCTGGGCGTGATTTCGGACCGAACCAGTGCTTCCTGGTGCTGACGAACCGCAAATCGGTGTTCGATGTGCCGTATGGCAGCCCGCGCGGCTTGCTCGACCCCGCGCCGTACAACGCACAGCGCGTGGAGCGCGTGGCGGGTTCAGACTGGTATCGCCTCGCCAACACCGCACTCGGCACAGTGTGGATCGACGGCACAGGCGTGGACAAGCAGGGCAACTGCGGTCTGGTCGAGGCACGTTAAACGCGCTGCAAACCGAAAAAAAACAGGGGCGATCCGGTGTGCGGATCGCCCCTGTTTCTGTTTACGCTTTACGCCCAGCGGATCAGCCCAGGCAGGAACGAAGTCAGCAGGCTTTCGTGCTTCGGCAGCACGCGCACCGAGATGCCGCGTTCGCCGCTGGTGGTGTAGGCGATCTCGCCCACGAAGGTGTACACGCCGCCTTCGCCGCCCGCCAGCTTCATCGGCGCGACCAGGCTGGCATCGCCGATCTGCCCGCGCTGGTTGAGGCGACCACTGTACAACTGCACCTGCACGTCGTCCGGCGTCAGCGAGCCAAGCGTCACCTTTGCCGTCACCTGCAAGGCGCTGCCCACGCTCACGCTGCGATCAGCGACCTGCACATCCTGCACGCTGACCTGCTTCCATTCGTTGCGCGCCCGATAGAGGTAGCTGGTCAGGGCGCGCCCCTTGTCCAGCGTCGGCGTGACGAGTGCGCGCGCGAGTTCCAGCGCCGGCAGGTACATCGCATCGGTGTATTCCTGCACCATGCGATGCGTGGTGAACACCGGGGCGAGTTCGCGCATACTCGCCTTGATCTTGTCCACCCAGCCGCGCGGCAGGTTATCACGCGTGCGGTCATAGTAGAGCGGCACAATGTCCGTCTCCAGCACGTTGTAGAGCGCCTCACTCTCGATCTGATCCTGAAGCTTTTCGGCGCTTTCGGGGTATTCTTCCCCGTTGCCGATCGCCCAGCCGACCGCCGGGGTGTAGCCTTCGTCCCACCAGCCATCGAGAATGCTGAAGTTCAGCCCGCCGTTGTAGATGACCTTCATGCCGCTCGTGCCGCTGGCTTCCTTCGGGCGACGCGGATTGTTCAGCCACACATCGACGCCCTGCACCAGATAGCGCGCGACGTTCATGTCATAGTCTTCGATGAACACCACCCGGTGGCGCAGTTCACTGATGCGCGCAAAGCGCACGATCTGGCGGATGAATTCCTTGCCATCCTTGTCATGCGGATGCGCCTTGCCCGCGAAGATGAACTGCACCGGCTTGTCGGCATTGTTGACGATGCTGATCAGCCGTTCCAGATTGCTGAAGACCATCGTGGCGCGCTTGTAGGTGGCGAAACGGCGGGCAAAGCCGATCGTCAGCGCGTCGGGGTCGAGGACTTCATCCGCTTCCGCCAGGTCGATGGGCGATGCGCCCTGACGGGTGAGCTGCATCTTGAGGCGTTCGCGCGTGAAGGCGATCAGCCGTTCGCGGCGGCGGACGTGGGTGCGCCACAGTTCGGTATCCGGGATGCTGGTCACATTTGCCCAGACCGAAGCGTCCCAGTCTTCCGTGCGCCAGCGCGGGCTGAGGTAGCGGTCGAACAGTTCCGCCATCTCCGCGCTGATCCACGTCTGCACATGCACGCCGTTGGTGACGGACGAGATCGGCACTTCCTGTTCAGGGACCTGCGGATACATCCACTGCCACATCCTGCGGCTGACGACGCCGTGCAGTTTGGCGACGCCGTTGGTCTGCCCGGACATGTTGAGCGCCAGCACGGGCAGGGCGAACACATCCCCACCGCCCACCTGTTCGCGCCCCAGGCTGAGAAATTCCTCCCACGAGATGCCGAGCTGGGCACTGTAATCGCGCAGATGCTCATTCATCAGGTCGAAGCCGAAACGTTCCAGCCCGGCGGGGACGGGGGTATGCACGGTGAACACGTTCGACGGGGCGAGCATGTCGCGCGCTTCCCAGAAATTGACGCCGTGTTTTGCCATGAACTGGCGCGCCCGCTCCAGCGTCAGGAAGGTGGAGTGCCCTTCGTTGATGTGGCACACCTCCGGCTCGATGCCCAGCGCGTTGAGCGCGCGGATGCCGCCGATGCCCAGCAGCATCTCCTGACGAATGCGCGTGCGCTTGTCACCGCCGTAGAGCTGGTCGGTCAGGTCGCGGTCTTCCTCACGGGCGTTGTCCGGCACATTGGTATCGAGCAGGTAGAGGGGCACACGCCCCACCTGCACCTTGCGGACATATGCCACCAGTTCGCGCCCAGGCAGCGGAATGGACACCTTGAGCGGGGTGTCATTCGGTCCGATGTTCATATGCACGGGCATGTTGGAGAAATCGTTGATCGGGTAGTGTTCCTGCTGATAGCCATCCGCGCTGAGGTACTGGCGGAAATAGCCTTCCTGATACAGCAGCCCGATGCCGACCAGCGGCAAGCCGAGGTCGCTGGCGCTCTTGAGATGATCGCCGCTCAGCACGCCCAAGCCGCCGGAATAGTTCTGCAGCGCTTCCGTCAGCCCGAACTCCATCGAAAAGTAAGCGTAGAGCGTCTTTGCAGATGCGCCATGCGCCCGCTCATACCAGGTATTGCGGGCGCTCATGTAGTCATCGAAATCACGCAGCACGCGGTCGAGATGCGCCATGAACGCGCTGTCGGCGGCGAGTGCATCCATCCGTTTCTGATCGAGCAGACCGAGGATCATGACCGGGTTGTGCCCGGTCTCCTCCCACAGGTCACGGTCGAGGCGGCGGAAGAGGTTGATCGTGTCATGATGCCACGACCAGCGCAGGTTATAGGCGAGTTCGCGCAGTCGTTCGAGCGGCTTGGGCAGGTTCGGAACGACGCTGACGGTAACGATCGGTTTCACCATAATCGCGTTGATCTCCTGAATCGGTCAGGGTGCAGCATGACAAGCATACCCTGATTCTGCGGGCATGGGTAGGCGGCGCATTACCCGGCAGCCACCACCCCGCGCGAAAGCGAGAAGATGATGTAACCCACATATGCCAGCAGCAGCAGCCCTGCCTGCCAGCGTTGCAGTTTGCGATCCAGCACGAACGGCAGCAGCAGCACTGAAAAGACGAGCATGATCGGAAAGTCGTAGGTCAGCACATCACTCGATACCCCGATCGGGCGGATGATCGCCGTCGTGCCCAGGATGACCAGGATGTTGGCGATGTTCGAGCCGACGACATTGCCCGCCGCCAGGTCGCTTTCCCCCCGGATCGAGGCGATCACGCTGGTCACGATCTCCGGCAGCGACGTGCCGACCGCCACCAGCGTCAGCCCGATCACCAGCTCGCTCACGCCCAGAAAACGCGCGATGTCCACCGCACCGCTGACGGTGAACTGCGCCCCGGCGATCAGCACCCCCAGCCACACCAGCAGCCAGAACGCCGTCACCACACGGCGCGGCGGCTTGTCGGCACTGCTCAGCTTCTGGATTTCGACCGTCAGTTCCGGGTCAGCGGCGGCGCTGGGGCTGAAACGATACAGCACAAATGTGAAGATGACATAGCCCGCCAGCAGGATGCCCCCCTCCACCAGTCCCATCGTGCCGTCCAGCGCCATCAGCAGCGCCAGCACCGCGACGGCGATCATCACCGGGATTTCGCGCTTGATGAGCATCGTGTTGATGACCAGCGGCGTGATCAGCCCCGCCAGACCGAGGATCAAGCCGATATTGGCGATGTTCGAGCCGACGACATTGCCGATCGAGATGTCACTCGACCCTTGCAGCGCCGCGCTGACCGAGACCACCAGTTCCGGCATCGATGTGCCGATGGCGACCACCGTCAAACCGATGACCAGCGGCGAAACGCCGAAAGAGGCTGCCAGCCGTGTCGCCGAGCGCACCAAACCGTTACCGCCCACCAGCAGACCAACCAGCCCAAGCACGATTGAGCCAATATCGAAACCGATCTCCAGAAGCATGATTTTGCCGTTCTCCGCACGAGAGAGAGATAGATCAGGGGAAATTGCGCGCTATTGTATGCGACGTGGTGCGGAAAGACAGCCCACCATTTATGCGGGGTTGTGGCATGTGCGTTTCCAGAGTGCGCCGCTTTACAGCGCGATCAGCTGAGTCGTGTTATAGTGTGAAAAATGCTTGAATGCGCTTTCGTTTTTCACAGAAAGAGGTGGCTTGTGCGTCGCTGGTGGGTGATCCTCGTGTTCGCGCTGTTGAGCGCGCTGCTGGCGCTGCCCGCGTCGGCGTCGAATTATGTGCAGCATATCGTCGATCGCGGTGAAACGCTCTCCACGATCGCCAGGCATTACGGCGTGAGCGTGCATGACCTGCTCGCCGCCAACCCGTCGATCATCAACCCGAACCGCATCTGGGCAGGCATGGTGCTGTACATCCCGGTCGGCGGGCATCGTCCGCCGCAGCACCCGCCGCATGATCCGGGCGTGTGCGCCTACTATCATGTGCGCTATGGCGACACCCTGTCGCGCATCGCCGCGCACTACGGCGTGACGGCGTGGGACATCGCCTATTACAACAACATCTACAACCTGAACCACATCTACGCAGGCATGACGCTGCGAATCCCGTGCGGGACGGCATTCCCGCCGCCGCAGCACCCGCCCGTCGTGGTGCATCCGCACATCATCCACTACACCGTGCTGCCTGGCGATAACCTGACGAGCATCGCCTACCGCTATGGCACGACGGTGGAAGCGATCCTGCGCCTCAACCCGCTGGAGATTCCGTATGGCAACCGCATCCGGCGCGGGCAGGTGATTCAGGTCCCGGTCGGTCCCAACCCGCCAGGCTACTGACATCCCAACCCACACCCCAGCCCCTCGACCTGAGAGGGGCTGGGGGTGAGGGTTTTCACCCCCCAACCCGCGCATTGATCGTGGTGCTGTACTCCCCCGCCGCATAGATCGTGAAGCCGTCGAACACGGGCTGCGCCAGCGTCATGCTGGCGGTCAGGCGGACGCCCGCGCCGCGCCAGCCGCTGAGCAGCGTGGCATACACGGCGCACGCCAGCCCATCACGATCAGCACGCGTGACGCTCACCGCGCTTTCCGGCACAGGCGCGCCGTCGATGGCGAAGCGCACGCCGATCGTCCCCAGCCCGCGTTCGAGCGTTGCCGCATCGATGGCACACCACACCACCGACCAGATGTAGCCCTGATCGGCGCGCACACTCGCATTGGCGCTCTGGCTGATCGGCGTCGGGCTGTCGGCAAACGGACGATCGAGGCTGGCAGCGATGTCCGGCGTGTTCGCCAGCGCCGATGCCGACGGACGGGCGGCGGTCACGCTCCCGCCCGTCGGCGCGGGCTGCGTCGGGGCGGACGCGCCGCCTGCCGGGGCTTCGGTGAAGCCCATCTCCATGCTCAGACGGTAGCGCCCGGTCGTGTAGCCCTGCACCTGCTCGAAACGGGTGGCGGCGGCGGTATACGTCCCGCTCTGCGGGAAGCGCACGTTGCGGATGAGCGCGTTCAGGTCAGCGCCGCTGTCGTCGTCGTATGCCAGCACGTTGTTGTTCGCATCGATGATCACCAGCAGCGGGTCAAGCCCGCCGTCGAGCGCTTCCATACTGAAGGTGAGGTATTCTCCAGCGACGGCTTCAAAATCCCAGAACTCGACCCACTGCTGATCGGTGATGGCGCTGACGATGCTCTCGCCCTGATCCGCGCCGCCGCCAGGCACAGCCGTCGGCTGACCGAACACGCCGCCCCGCCCCGCCCCATACAGGCGCTGCACCCCGGCGATGTCGTCGCGGCTGGGCTGGAGGTTGTGCGGGCTGTACTGCGGATACATCAGCGCGCTGGAGTCGCTGCTGTGCAGCAGCCCGATGGCGTGCCCGAACTCGTGCGTCGCCACGCCGAGGAACGAGATGTCGTTGAAGGCGTTCGGCTCGTACAGCACCCAGTTCTCGTCCACGTCGAACTCGACATTGCCGGCGCACGGGCTGGAAGGCGGGCACGCCTGACCCAGCACCTGCGACGCGCCGTCGATGCGGGTGAACTGGATGACGATGTGGGCGTTGCGATCCTGCACGCGGGTGAAGGTGAGCGGGGTATTCTGCGTCCACGCGGCGAACGACTCGGCGATGACCTGTTCGATCGCCCCGTCGGGGAAGCCGCCGATGATGTTGACGATGTGATAGGTGAGGGCGGTGGTGCGCCAGGGTTCGGAGAGCTGATAGCCCTGATAGCCCGTGTCGAGGGTGAAGGGCGAGTCGGCACGCCCGCCGTGATAGGCGATGATCTGGTCGGCATTGTTGACGATCAGGGCGAAATTGCCGCCACCGCCGCGCGCCGCGTTGGTCACGCGGACGGTGTAACGCCCGTCGGCGGGCGCGCGCAGGTCATCGATGCGGGCATTGCGTTTGCCGCCGCCGTTGTCGTCGGTGGCGATGCGCGTCCCGTCCGGGGCGAACAGGTCGAGGACGGGGTCGATCTCGCCGCCTTTGGCGGTGGCGTCGATGACCAGCGGGTCGCCCTGGCGCGCGAGGAAAGCGAACGAGGCGGACGCGCCCGCGCCGAGCGCACCATCGACAGGTTCGCCATAGCGCAGCAGCGGCAGGGTTTGGGCGTGGACGGCGAACGTCCCGGCGAGGCAGGCGAACAGGACGAGCAGGATGACGAGTCGGCGGCTCATGCGGCGCTCCGTTAGGGATGCGAGTCGGTCATGATCCCGATCGTAGGCGGAACGGGGGAACGCGCAAGCGCCGGATGGGGGATCGTCATCCTCAATGCAGGTGCGCGCATTTGTGGATGTAATGCGGAATATCGGAAGCAGTTGGTCGCCCAGATACAGGAAAGCAGCCGCACGCTTATGTCTACACCGCCAAAAAATGTCGCCGTGCTGATCGACGGTGAGAACGTCAACCCTGCTTACATCCCCAGTGTGCTGCACAAGATGAAGGAATATGGTCGAATCGTCTTCAAGAAGGTGTATGCCGACTGGTCTAAACCGCAGTCGAAGTCGTGGGAACCTGTGATCACGCGGCATTTACTCGACCTGCACCAGCAGTTCAACGTCACCAGCGGGAAGAACGCGACGGACATCGCCATGACCATCGATGCGATGGATCTGCTGTACGGTGAAGTGGGCGAGAAGCTGGACATCGTGTGCATCGTCTCCAGCGACAGCGATTTTTCGCATCTGGCGGTGCGCTTCCGCAAAGCCGGGGTGCGGGTCGTCGGGATAGGGCGCGAAAAAAGCTCCCTGCGAGGAAGCTGTGATTTGTTTTTCGCTTTCCCCGAAGAGCAGCCCGCATTAATCGCGCCTGCTGCCACATTGCTCAGTCCGCCGCCTGCGCCAGCCAGCTCGCCCGCAGCCCCCCCCCCGTTTCCGCGCCGCCACCGCCCGATCCGCCTGCGCCCGTCATCTCCAGTACAGCACAGTCCGTTTCCGCGCCTGCTGCACCTAAAACATCTGCACCAACCACCGCACTTCCCAAAGAGATTGCCAGGCTGCGCACCATCTATCAGGACTCCGAAACGGCGAAAGATCAAGACGGGTGGGTCTCTCTCAGTACTTTAGGAACTATTTTCAAGAAACACTTCCCCAATATCAGTTATCTTGAATATATGGGAGAAAAATACAGTCAGATGCAGAAGGTGATCGAGCAAATGGCAAAGGATCACCCTAAGATGATCGAAATCAAGCGCAATGGCACTCAGATTGTGGCGTTCCGCTTCAGATGATCCGCCTCACTCCACGAACGCCGCCTCATTGACCTCGCCGCGCATGTCGATGACCACGCGATCGGGGAAACGCGCCAGCAGCGCCGCGCGCACCGCCGGGTCCGCCCCGGCACTGTAATCCCACGCCGCGACGATCGGCGAGTCGAGATACGGGCTGGTCGATGCCATCAGCGCGCCATACGCCCGCCAGCGGATGTCGCGCCCGGTGACGATGACCAGCGCCGCCCGCCCATCGCGCAGCCGATCGGCTTCCTCGATCTGCGCCCGCGTCACGCGGTTGTAGCCCTCCAGGACGCTCACGCGCGGCACACCGTACCCGATGACGGCGATCGCCAGCCCCGCCGCCAGGACGCCGTATACCCAGCTGCGCCGCCGCGCCAGCGCCCCCAGCGGAACCGCCGTCAGCACCGCCGCCGCCGCCAGCCCCTCGAAGTAGTAGCGGGTGCTGTAGCGCTGCGAGCCGACCCAGTACGCCAGCTGCAGCGCGATGAGCAGCGCCGCCGTACACCACAGCAGCCATGCCCACGCCGCGCGCGGATCACGCCGCAGCATCGCCAGCGGCGCGAGCGTCACCCCCACCACGCCGATGACGTACCCCCAGCCGACCGCCGGCTCGGTCAGCAGCCGACCGCCCTCGAACAGCACGACGAACACCCCCGCGCCGACGATCAGCGCCAGCCATGCCGCGATCAGCCATGCCCGCCGACGCAGCGCCAGCGCCAAGCCGACCGGGATGAGCAGCGCGCTCAGCCCCACCGCCGGGAACGCATCGCTGCGCGTGAGCAGGTGATCGCGCGTCGAGTCGCTCACACCGAACGGGATGCCCACGCCAAACAGATCGACAGCGGTCAGCGACAGGTCGAACAGCGTGTGCCGAAACCCCTTCTCCAGCGTGTGCGGTCGCCCGCATGTGCCGAAGCCCCCACAGCCGTACTCCCACCCCAGACGACGCAGATCGGCGAACGGCGCGCCGACGGCGGCAAGGTTGTGCAGCGGCACGATCGACGCTGCGCCCGCCGCCAGCAGCGCGATCGTCACGCGGCGCACCCACCAGCCGCGCCGCATGACGACCTGAGTCAGCGCGCGCATCGCCAGCGGCAGACCGAACGCCAGCGCCGTGATCGGGCGGTTCGCCGCCAGCAGACCGAGTGCCAGCCCGCACGCCGCCGCCCAGCCCCAGCCACCGCTCCGTTCAAGGCGCAGATACGCCCACAGCGCGGCGGCTCCCGTCACCAGCGCCGCCGTGTGCCCCATGAAGCTGGCGTTGAGCAGCAGCGCCATCGGCGAACATGCCGTCAGCGCCGCCGCGATCACACCGACGCGCCGATCGAACAAATCGCGCCCGATGCGCCACACCAGCGCCACCCCCAGCGCCGCCAGCAGCGCGTTGACGATCCATTCGCGCCCCTCCCCACCGATGAGCGTCCCGCCAGCGAGGATGATCCCCCAGCCAGGGGAATACTTGCTGAAGCGCCGACCGTCACGATCGACGATGAACGGCTGCCAGAAAGCGCGGCGCACCGACGGCGACTCGATCACCAGGTCGCCGCGCGCCAGCATCCGCGCCTGAAACAGGTAGGCGTACTCGTCTTCCAGATGCGGCAGCCGATCGAAGACCGTCCGGTTGAGCAGCAGGCTCATGCCGAAGGCGAACAGGCACAGCGCGATGACCGCGCTCTGATGCAGGCTGCGTGAGCGCACTCAGCCCCCCTGCGCGATCGGCAGCAGCTTGATCCGCTCCAGCGCGCGTGTGGCGATGCACCGCCCGATGCGCCGCCCATTCTCGATGGCGGTGCGGTAGTGGATGCCCCCGTACAGGCGCGAAATGCCGGACTCGTCGGCTGCCTGCTCGAAGGAGTGATAACGGCGCACCAGACCGTGCAGTTCCTGCGAGGTCGTGTCGGTAAACGGCACGATGCCCAGGATGGACGTCAGGATGTCCGCCGCCGCCGCCGAGACGAGCGCGTGGTTGGACGGGTATTCCGGGAACATCGGCGTTTCGAGGTATGGACGCCAGCGCGGGCTGATGTGCCGCTGGATGTACGTCTCCGGGCGCATCGTCAGCCCTTCGTACTTGATGCCGAAGCCGACCACGAAGGCATCGTGCAGCACCAAGCCGAGCATCCCGTACACCATCGCCGCCCGGTCGAGGGTCAGCCCCTGCTGGCGGATCACATGCGTGGCGATCGACACCCAGTGCCCGGCGGGCGTGCTGGAATCGCCTGGCGTATCGTGCCAGTAGCGGGCGATCTCCTGCTGTTCGCGCGTGAGATTGTTGACCGTCTCGAACACTTCGATCGCCTGCTGGCGGTATGCCGAGTCTTCATCGAGGCTGAAGGGCATGTTATCGCGGATGATGCACTGATAGCGATCGGGCGCGGTCAGCGTGCGGACGACGCCCCAGCGCGGCTCGATGATCGGCAGATCGGGGCTGGTCGGCACGTACACGTAGTCGTGTTCCGACGTCAGACCGAGACTGGCGGCGGTGGGCAGGACATACGTCAGTCGTTCTTCCGCAGCGCGGCTGGCGCGGTCAGCATCGATCCAGACGATCAGCGCCGACGCCAGCTCCTCGCCGAAGTCAGCCGAACGCGCGACAACTTCTTCGCCGACTGCCTCGACGCGCGCCTGACGATGGCGGGCGTACAGCTCGGCGAACGCCGCGCGCGAGTCGGCGGAGTGCGGGGCGAACAGATGCGTCAGCACATCGCGCATCGCCGCATCCATGCTGCTCTGCCAGTCGAAGACCTGATCAGGATCGGGGAAGGGCAGATCGCGCAGCCCGTTGATCTGAAAGACCATCGAACGGTAATCAGGCATCCCAGGATAGAGCGCCTCGAACGCCGTCACGCCCGCGTAGCCGTACACACGCGCGCCCCGTGCCGGGTTGAGCGTGTCAAAGCGCACGCGATCGCGCAGCAGCTCCATCCACTCCACGAGGGAGTCGGCGGGCATTTCCTGAACGAGGGGAGACTGCCCCTGGGCGGCGATGGGCGCGACGCACACGAGCAGCAGCAGGGTGAACAGGACAAAACGGGCAAACTGGTTCATGATCGTGAACGACTCCGGTGCAGATGATCAGCCTGATTCATCATACCCCTGCACACAGGCTGATCGCCACACCGCAGATCGCGCGGAAAGCGGCGAGTCGGGCGATCGTATGGCGATCGCCGGGCTGCGCGGTGAGTCACCGTCACAACCCGGCAGTCGTCACCCGTTACATCGGCTGGCTTTCCAGATATGCCAGGCTTTGGTGGCGGAAGTAGGTGTTGTACAGTTCGGCGTAGTGCCCGCCGCCCGCCATGAGCGAGTCGTGCGTGCCCTGTTCGATGATCGCGCCCTGACGCAGCACGATGATCCGGTCGGCATGGCGGATGGTGCTGAGGCGGTGGGCGATGACGATCGCGGTGCGCCCCTTCAGCACCGTATCCAGCCCTTCCTGGATGAAGGTCTCCGTCAGCGGATCGACGCTGGCGGTCGCCTCGTCGAGGATGCAGATGGCGGGGTCCTGCAGCAGCACACGACCGAGCGCCACCAGCTGTCGCTGTCCCATCGAAAGCGCGCCGCCGCGTTCGCCCACAGGCGTATCCAGACCCTCCGGCAGCGCGGCGATCCAGTCGCCATTGCCCACCAGCCGCGCGATGCGTTCGACCTCGGCGTCGGTCGCGTCAGGCTTGCCATAGCGCAGATTGTCGCGCACCGTGCCGTCGAAGAGGAACGGCGTCTGCGTCACGATGCCCAGCCGTGCGCGGTACGCCGCCAGATCGAGCGACCGGATGTCGTGCCCGTCGATCAGGATGCGCCCGCCCTGAAATTCGTAGAAGCGCGCCACCAGCTTGCCGATGCTCGACTTGCCCGACCCGGTATGCCCGACCAGCGCGATCGTCTCGCCCGCGCGGATGTCCAGCGAGAAATTCGTCAGCACCGGCTCGTTGTCGGTATAGCGGAAGTCCACCCGATCAAAGGTAATCGCCCCGGCGATGTGCGGCAGCACGACGTTCTCACCCGTCTGAGTCACCTTCGCTTCGGCGTCGATCAGCGCGAACACCCGCTCCCCGGCAGCCAAGCCCAACTGGAACTGGCTCCAGAACGAGGCGATGCTGGTGAGCGGGAACCAGAACAGCGCGATGCCCTGGATGAACAGATACCACGACCCGGCGCTCAGCTCACCCGCCTGCGCCCAGCTACCGCCGAAGAAGACTATCGCCGCCGTGCCGATCCCGGCGATGCTGTTCAGCAGCGGGAAGATGCTGCTGAAGGTGTAGCCGGTGCGGAGGTTGATGCGATACGACTGGGCGTTCACATCGAGGAAGGCGTCGTACACCGCCCCTTCCTGCCGGAACGTTTTGGCGACGCCGATCCCGCTCACCGTCTCCTGAATGTGGGCGTTGACGACGGCGTTGACGCGGCGCGACTGGGTGACGGTGTAGCGGGCGATGCGCCGGAACGCCAGCGCCGCACCGATGACGAACGGCGAGATCGCCAGCACGATCAGCGTCATCCGCACATCGATGGTGAACAGATACCCGATCAGCAGCCCCACGATCAGCAGCTGGCTGCCCATGTCGATCACCAGCGCCACCACCTGCGCCAGCGACTGGGTGTCGCTCGTCACGCGGCTGACCACCTTGCCCGATGGGATGCTGTCGTAGAACGACAGGTCGCGCTCCATAACCGCATCGAAGGCATCCTGGCGCAGTTTGAGCGTGACGCTGCCGATGGCGGCGGCGGACAGCCACTGGCGCGCGGCGTTGAACAGCCAGCCCAGCACGCCAAAGACGATCAGCGCCCCGGTGATGATGAGCAGCGTCTGCGTGCTGCGATCCGCCTGCACCCGGTCGATGCCGTCGCTGATGACGATCGGGAGGATCGTGTTGACGATCGCGCCCGCCACGATCGCCAGCGCCACCAGACCGATGCGGCGCATCTCCGGGCGAAAATAGGTAACGATGCGGCGCACCAGCGCGCCATCGCTGTACTTACGATCGTAAGACTCGGCGTCGAGTCCATCCATCAGAAAACCCATCAGTCAGCTCCTTGCAGCGAAGCAGGTTCAAGCGGGGGCAGCGCCATGTCGTCATAGCGCGCGAAGATACGGCGGTAGGTGGAACAGGTCGCCAGCAGCGTCTCGTGATCGCCCTGTGCGATCAGCCGCCCACCGTCCAGCAGTAGGATGTGATCCGCCCAGCGAATCTGCGACAGGCGGTGGGTGATCAGCAGGGTGGTGCGCCCCTGCTGCGCCCGGTTGATCGCCTTCTGAATCTCGTCCTCAGTGGCACTGTCGATGGCGCTGGTGCTGTCGTCGAGGATCAGGATGCGCGGGTTGGTCAGGAAGGCGCGCGCCAGAGCGATGCGCTGCCGCTGCCCGCCGCTGAGCGTCACACCGCGCTCGCCCACCTCGGTCTGATAGCCCTTCTCGAAGGTCATGATGAAGTCGTGCGCCTGCGCCTCACGCGCGGCATGTTCGATCTGCTCCTGGGTGGCATCAGGCGCGCCGAAGGCGATGTTCTCGGCGATGGTGCGCGAGAAGAGGAAGACATCCTGCTCGATGCGGCTGATCTGCGAGCGCAGCGATTCCAGGCTCCACTCGCGCACGTCCACATCGTCGATCAGCACACGCCCGCCCGTCACGTCGTAGGTGCGGTTGATCAGCTCGGTGAGCGTGCTTTTGCCCGATCCGGTCATGCCGACGACGGCGATCGTCTCGCCAGGCTCGGCACGGAACGAGATGTCGTGCAGCACCACGCCGTCCTCATAGCCGAACGTCACGTTCTCAAAGGCGATCGCGCCGCGCATCGGGGCGGCATACCCGCCCGCGTTCTCATCGAGGTCGGCTTCTTCATTGATCACATTCAGGATGCGCGCGGCGCTGGCGATGCCGAGCTGCACCAGCGAAAACGAAAAGATCGAGATGAAGATCGGGAAGCGCAGCAGGAACATCAGCCCCATCACCGACACCATATCCGGCACGCCGATGATCCCGGCTTCGTACAGCACCATGCAGTGCAGGAAAGCCAGCCCCAGCGCGAAGGCGTACAGCAGCGTCGGCAGATAGCCCGCCTCGATGCGCCCCTGACGGGCGAAATGTTCGCGGAAGGCGCGCGCGTTGCCGGTGAACTTCGCCCGTTCCGCCATCTCCTGCGCGCTGGCTTTGACCACCTCGATGCCGCTGATCGTCTCCTCCAGCCCGGCGTTCATCGCCCCGAACGCCCCGCGCTGCGCCTCGACCACCGGGTTGAGCCGCCGCGAATACGACCGCACCGTGACGATGTACAGCCCGATGAAGATGACCGGCACGAGCAGCAGTTCCACGCGCACAGTGGCGATGAAGATCAGCGGAAAGAGGATGCCCATCACCGTCTCGAAGATGAACAGGATGCCTGGGTTGACCATCCCGTTGAGCTGCTGCACGTCGTCGGTGGCGCGCGCCATGATGTCGCCGACGCGCTGGCGATCGTGGAACGTCTGGCTCTTCCCCAGCAGGCTGATGTACAGCTCCTCGCGCGAGTCGCGTTCGAGGCGCTGCGCCAGCGTGGTCAGCGTCAGGCTGCTCACCAGCGATGCGCCGGAGTCCGCCAGCAGCACGAGCAGGACGAACAGGGCGATCTGCCCCAGCGCGCCCGCCGCACCCGGCGTGAGAATCTCGCCAGACGCATCCCCGATCAGGATGCGCGCATACGAATAGGATGACCAGGCGATCATATAGCACACGCCGATGATCAGCAGCAGCAGACGATGACGCCAGACATGCGAAAGAATCCAGCGGACTGCGCCCGATCGGTTGTAAGAATACGCCGATGCAACGGTGAACTCGCCACGACTTGCCATGCGCGCTCCTTTCTGAACAAGGTTCAGGACGGGTCAAATCGTACCAGAATTTTCGTTCTAAGTCAAGCCGGAAGATCAGGCAGGGGATTTTGTCAACAGAAAGGTCTTGTGTACATTCACCATAAAACCAACGTGAAGCGTTTTTGAAAAAACCATGTCAAAATTTGAACCACCCGTTACAATATGCGGGTAGTGTATGCAGCACGCCTGAACAGGTGGCTGTATATAGAGCCGTTGAAATGCTAACTTTTTTCACCAGGGAGCATCAAGTCATGTCCAATCTTCGTAAAGTGTTCGGTCTTGCGTGTGTGCTGATGCTGACGCTGGCACTGGCGGTTGCGCCGAGTGCAGCGCAGAGCAGCGGCACGCTCACGGTCGGTTTCGCACAGGAACCCGACTCGATGAACGGCTTCTACAGCAGCATGGCGTTCGCGCAGTGGGCGAACGACCTCGTGCAGGCGTCGCTGTATGACATCACCGACGAACTGCTGCCTTCGCCCGTGCTGATCGCGGAAATTCCCTCGGTCGAGAACGGTGGCATCAGCGAGGACTACCTCACCTACACCGTCCGCCTGAAGGAAGGGCTGCTGTGGAGCGACGGCGCACCGCTGACCGCCGCCGACTTCGTGTTCACCTTCCAGATGATCGAAGACACCGCCAACAACTTCCTCCAGGGCAGCACCATCCGCGATGCCGTCGAGACGATCGAACTGGTCGATGACCTGACGTTCCGCCTGACGTTCAACGCGCCGAAGCCCTTCCCGGAAGACATCATCGGCTCGCCCGGTCTGTCCACCATCCTGCCGGCGCACATCTTCCAGCCGATCTACGAGGCGGAAGGCTCGATCGAGTTCGCCGATGAGAACCAGGACCCGACCGTGTTCAGCGGTCCGTACACCCTGGTCGAGTGGCGTCGCGGCGAGTCGATGACCTTCCAGGCGAACCCGAACTACGTGTTCGGCGCGCCGTCGATCGGCACGGTCATCATCCGCTTCTTCCCCGATACCGACTCGCAGTACGCGGCGCTGGCTGCCGGGCAGCTCGACTTCGTGCCGAACATCAGCGAAGGCGACATCCCGCGCGTCGCCGCCAGCAATGAGAACATCCGCATCACCACCGTGTTCGGTGGCTACATCGAAAGCCTGTGGCTGAACGTCCGCCCGGAAAACGCGCCGCGCGTCGGTCACCCCGCCCTCCAGGACGTGCGCGTGCGCCAGGCGCTGCGCTTCGCCCTCGACCGCAGCGTGCTGACCAACGAACTGCTCGCCGGGGCGACCAGCCCGACCGACAGCATCTACTCGCGCTCGCCGTTTGAACTGGAAGACCTGGGCGTGACTGAGCGTGACCTCGACGCCGCCGCCGCCCTGCTCGAAGAAGCGGGCTGGGTGGACAGCAACGGCGACGGCACGCGCGACAAGGACGGCGTGGAACTGGTGCTGCGCTACAGCACGACCACTGCCGGCTGGCGTCGTAACATTCAGGCAGTGGTTCAGCAGCAGCTCGCCGAAGTGGGCATCGGCACGATCCTCGAAGCCTACCCCGCCTCGGAATTCTTCGGCTCGTACTCCAACGGTGGCATCAATGCCATCGGCGAATACGACATCGCCCAGTATGCCAACAACACCGCCCTGACCAACCCGGCGAACGTCACGGTCATCGAAGCGCTGAGCTGCGAACAGATTCCGACCGAAGACAACCTCGGTGGTCAGAACTTCACCGGCTTCTGCTCGCCGGAGATGGACGAAGCCGCGCAGATCACCCTGACCTCGCTGGACGCCGATGAGCGCCTCGCGGCTGCTCATGAAATCCAGCGCATCATGAAGGAGCAGGCTCCGCTGATCAACCTGTTCCCGCGTGGTGACAACTACGGCTACAACACCAACCGCTTCGACGGCGAAATCCGCATCGGTTCGGGCGTGGGCAACACGTGGTTCGACATCATCAACTGGCGTCTGGCGGGCTAAAGCACGCCGATTTGCCGAAGGGACGGGCGGGGAAAATGCGCCCGTCCCTTTTGTTTCAGGCACACCCCTCCGCTGCGGCAGAAGAGATGACATCTCGGCGCACAGAGGGCACACATTCCTGTCTTTTTAACAAGTTGAACGGGCAGCGACATGGCACAATATATCTTTCGCCGCATTCTGCAAGCGATCCCCCTGCTCTTCATCATCAGCTTCATCCTGTTCTCGTTCACCAACGCCCTGGGCGACCCGATGGCGGTCTTCGCCGAATCGCGCCAGCGCCCCACCGCCGCAGAACGGGAGATGATGCGCCGCCGCCTGGGTCTGGATCGTCCGCTCATCGAGCAGTACGTCATCTGGCTGGTGGGCAATGACTGGATGATGGTCGATGTGCGCGGCGACGGCACGGAGTTCGCGCCCGGCACGCGGCGCGGGGTGCTGCGCGGCGACCTCGGTCGCTCGTTCGTCACGCGCCAGCCCGCCTGGACGCGCATCGAGGAACGGCTGCCCGCCACGCTCACGCTGATGATCCCGGCATACCTGATCACGCTCACCCTGGCGGTAGCGATCGGCGTCTACAGCGCCACCCGACAATACACCTTCGTCGATAACCTGATCACCGGGACGGCGTTCTTCTTCTATTCCATGCCGATCTTCTTCATCGCCCTGCTGACGATCTACATCTTCAGCGTGCAGTTCAGCCGATGGGGTTTACCCGCCCTGCCCATCGGCGGCACAGGCAATGGCACACTGGGCGATCTGCTGCTGCATATGATCATGCCCGTGTTCTGTCTGGTGGCGATCCAGCTTGCCGGGTATGTCCGTTTCGTGCGTTCGTCAATGGTCGAGGTCATGGGGCAGGATTACATCCGCACCGCCCACGCCAAAGGCTTGTCCGAAGGGCGGGTCGTCCAGCGCCACGCGCTGAAAAACGCCGCCCTGCCCCTCGTCACGCTCATCGGGCTGGATTTGCCCTTCCTGCTGGCGGGCGCGGTGGTGACGGAACGCATCTTCGCCTGGCCCGGCATGGGGCGCTTGTTCATCGAGAGCTTTGAACGCGCCGATGTGCCCGTCATGATGGCGATCCTCATGCTGCTCTGCCTGCTGGTGGTCGCGTTCCAGCTCCTCACCGACATCGTGTATACCTGGTTCGATCCGCGCATCCGCTACTAGATCGGCTGTCTCGGAAAAGGGAGTTTTCATTCATGGCGACTGCACAGGGGGCTTCCCCCATCCCAACCCTGACACAGCCCGTCAAAGGGCGTTCCAACCTGGCGCGCAGCTTCGCCCGCCTGCGCCGCCACCGCATGGCGATCGTCGGCGCGTTCCTGCTGCTCATCGTGGTGCTGTTCGTGGTCATCGGCTCATTCCTCATCCCCGAACCGATGTCCCGCTTCAACGACCCGCGCCGTCAGCTTCAGTTTCCGACCGCCGATCACCCGTTCGGCACGGATGTCATCGGGCGTGACCTGCTGGCGCGCGTGGTGTACGGCGGGCAGGTCTCGCTGTTCGTCGGCGTCACGGCGGTCATCGTGCAGATGTTCGTCGGCACGCTGATCGGGCTGCTGGCGGGCTATCTGGGCGGCATCATCGACTCGCTGCTCATGCGCCTCGCCGAAGCCATGCTCAGCATCCCACAGTTGTTCCTGGCGCTGATCGCCTTACGCATCTTCTCCGACCCGACGCAGTTCCCCGATTTCGTCCTGTTCGGGCGGCAGTTCTCCAGCACGATGATCGTCATCGTGTTCGTCATCGGGCTGACGAGCTGGATGCGCGTCTCGCGCATCGTGCGCTCGGTCGTGCTGGCGGTCAAAGAGCAGGAATACGTCACAGCAGCGCGCTCGATCGGGGCGCGCGGCACGCGCATCATCTTCCGCCATGTGCTGCCCAACTGCATCGCGCCGATCATCGTCAGCGCCACGCTCGGTGTGGCAGCAGCCATCCTGCTGGAAGCGTACCTCGGCTTCCTCGGCTTGGGTGTGCGCGCCCCAACGCCCACCTGGGGCAACATCATGGGTGAGGCGAACAGCTACATCAATCTCTGGTTCTACTGGTTCTTCCCGGCGCTCTTCATCATGCTCACCACGCTGGGCATCAACTTCCTGGGCGACGGGCTGCGCGATGCGTTCGACCCGCGCTCGCTGCGTTAACGCACCGCTGTTCCCCTCTCCAGTCGAGAGGGGAACATCCTGTTTTTCACCGCACAAGGATCATCATGGATTTCAGCATTCAGCACGAAAAACTCGCTCAGGCAGTCAGCATCCTTCAGGAACTCGATGTCGATTGCTGGCTGACCTTCGTCCGCGAGACGACCCACAATGCCGACCCCGCCCTGCCGCTGGTCGTCCCGTTCAACCTCACCTGGCACAGCGCCATGCTCGTCACCCGAAGCGGCTACAAGGTGGCGATCGCCGGGCGTTACGAAGTGGTCAATTTCCAGCGCATGGGCGGCTGGGACGAGATCATCTCCTATGACCAGAGCATCCAGCCCGCGCTCATCGAGGTGCTGGATCGGCTCGCACCCAGGCAGATCGCCGTCAACTATTCTGAAAACGATACCGCCGCCGACGGCTTGTCACACGGCATGTACCTCACCCTCCAGCGTTATCTGGAAGGCAAGCCCTACCCGCTCGTCAGCGCCGAACAGGTGCTGAACCGTCTGCGCGGGCGCAAGACGCCGGGCGAGATCGCCCGCATCCGCGCCGCCGTCGCCCTCACCGATGACATCATCAACCGCATCACCGCCTTCCTGAAGCCAGGCTTGACCGAACGCCAGATCGCCGATTTCATCCACGCCGAATACCGCAAAGAAGGCGTCATCCCGTCGTGGGACGCGGGCTACTGCCCCACCGTCACCTGTGGACCCGACTCGCCGTATGGGCACGTCGCCCCGTCGGATGAGTACGTGGTCAAGCCGGGTCAGCTCGTCCGCATCGATCAGGGCGTGGTGCTGAACGACTACATCTCAGACATCCAGCGCGTGTGGTACATCCAGCCGGAAGGCGAGACGGACATCCCCGCCCCGGTGCAGCACGCCTTCGACTCGGTGCGCGCCGCGATCCATGCGGCGAAAGCGGCGCTCAAGCCGGGCGTGCAGGGCTGTACCGTCGATGACGCCGCCCGCGCCACCATCGTTGCGGCAGGCTACCCGGAATATCAGCACGCGGTCGGGCATGGCATCGGGCGCACGGTGCATGACGGCGCGACGCTGCTCGGTCCGCGCTGGGAGCGGTACGGCAGCACGCCCTATGCCCTCGTCGAGGCGAATGGCTGCTTCACCCTCGAACTGGGCGTGCATGTGCCAGGCTATGGACTGGTGTCGCTGGAAGAGGATGTGCTGGTCACCGATGACGGTGTGGAGTGGCTGGGGCACGAACAGACGGAACTGATCGTCGTGCCCGCGCGCGCCTGACGCCGAACACAGAAAGGGGCGAACCCGAAATGGTTCGCCCCTTTTTTTTCGCTCACTGCCGCCCGAAGTGCAGATGCGGCAGCACAGGCAGCCCCCAGCGCGGCGGCGGAGGCAGCAGGCGCAGCGCGCGGGCGTTCATGGCGTGCGCTTCCCTATAATAGCCCTCAAGCTGCGCCATGATCGCATCCCACGAATTGCGCTCGACGGCGGCGCGGGCGTTGGCAGCAAGCCGCGCCAGCAGCGCGCGGTCGTCACGCAGACGCACCACCGCCTGCGCGAACGCTTCAGGGTCGGGCGGGCAGTGGAACCCGGTCACCTCCGGCTCGACCAGATCGGGCACGCCGCCCTGATCGATGACGACGGCGGGCAGCCCGGACGCCTGCGCTTCCTGCACCACCTGCCCGAACGTCTCGTTCGCCCCAGGGAACAGGAACACATCCGCAGCGGCGTAGGCATTCGCCAGCTCTTCAGCGTACAGATAGCCGGTGAAATGCGTGCCCGTCCCGGCGAACAACGCCTCCAGTTCTTCGCGCAGCGCCCCATCGCCGATGATCGTCAGGGCGACGCCCGGCGTGCGCGCCACCTCCAGCAGCAGATCGACGCGCTTCTCGTTCGCCAGCCGACCGACATAGATGCACAGCAGCGAGTCCGCCGGGCGACCCGCCAGCAGGCGCGCGCGCACTGCCGAGTCACGCCTGGCAGGGGTGAACTGATCGCCGCTCACCCCGCGTCCCCAGCGGCGCAGGCGGCGGTAGCGCTGTTCCTTCAGGGTATCCAGCGTCCAGTTGGAGGGCACGAGCGTCAGGTGACAGCCATTATGCACGTAGCGCAGCCATTCAGACACGATGCCGCGCAGGTAAGGGTAGCCGTATGCCTCGACGTAGCCTGGCAGGTCGGTCTGATAATTGGCGATGACCGGCACGCGCATCTGCCGCCCGGTCAGCATCCCGCTCACCGAGAGGATCGCCGGGCTGAACAGGTGGATCAGATCGGGCTTGAAGTCATGCAGCTTCTGGGCGATGACCGGGTGCGGCAGGGCGACGCGCGTCTCCGGCGCAGCGCGCAGCCCCACAGAAGGCAACGGGATGACTTCGCTGCCGCGCACGGTGTGCGGGGCGATGTCTGGCGCGAACACCACCACCTCGCGCCCCGTCTCCTGAAGGTAGCGCAGGGTGAGGTAAGCCGTCTTGGAGACGCCATCGACTTTGGGAAGGAACGCTTCAGCGAACAGCGCCACCCGTTTGACGGGCGCGCGCGCTACGGTGTCGTCTGGGGCACGAAGGGATGCTTCGCGCGCGAAGACTTGCTCCGCTTCCACTGGATCGCGGTGTGCAAGAGCTTCAAATAGGTTGTGAGTTGCCATCTTTCACCTTCGGCAGCCGTCCAGCCATGCCGGAGGGATTCGCGGAGGTCTGCCGCTGTCTTACCGCAGAAACGAGTGTAACCGCTGCCGATGCTCTCCGGCAGGTGAGCATCGCTGTTGCCCACCATCGGCAGACCGAGGTGCTTCAGGCGCGCGCGCGCAGCGGCGTTCATCCCCGGTGACAATGAACCCGCATTGAAAACCTCAATCGCATCCAGATTTGCCTGAATCAACACAGCGGGCTGTGAAAAGTAGCGCCACGCCGCTGCCGGGTCGATGAGAATTTCAAGAGGATGTGCCAGAATCGCCACGCCGCCCAGTTCATGCACCGCAGCGACCGTCTCTTCCAGCGACATGTACGGCGCGATCGGCTCCGTCACCCACAGTGCCAGCACGTGCCCGCCGCGCGTGGTCACCTCCATGCCCGGCACGACCTCGAAGCGGTAGCGCTCCTGATGCTCATATGCCCACAGGCTGGCTTCGATGCGATCGTGGTCGGTGATAGCGATCACGTCAAGATCGGTGTGCCGCGCGATGTGATCCAGCACCTCAGTGACGTGGGCTGTGCCATCGCTCAGGCGCGTGTGCATGTGCAGGTCGGCGCGTCCGGTCAGCGGGGCGGGCGGGGGCTGATGAGTCATCGGCATGTGTCCTCAGTCTCCAAGGCATGAGTATTCCACCATAGCAGGAAATTATCAACGCTGCGATAAATCTTGTGGAATGTTGGATTAAACACAGTGCCCTCCCTTGCAGCACAGGGAAAGATAACGACTTCCTAAGCAACAGGTCATCCCCCAAATCTTAAAAAATGTGTTATAAAAGATGCACGTCACTGCATTCATCGTATACTGCTCTACTCAGGTTAAGATAACGATCCAGACGATGATCAACCATGACCATGACTCTACCCGCTGCACCGCGCGCCCTCACTGCGCTGCTGATCGATGATGACGCGCACAGTCTGTATGCCATCAGCCAAATCCTCAGCGACCTGGGCGTGCGCTTCAAGCGCAACACCAGCGGCGCGCGCTGCGTCCCTCAGGCGGCGGCGATGCAGCCGGATGTGATCCTGCTCGACCTCGACCTGCCCGCCACCAACGCGCTGCTGGCGCTGCGCCAGATCAGGCATGACCCGGCGCTGCGTAATACGCCGATCATCGCCCTGACCGACGCGGGCTGCGCCGAACTCGCCAACCCCGCCATCGGACATGGCGCGTTCGCCGTGCTGCACAAACCTTTCACCCGCCAGCAGCTCGCCGCGCTGCTCGACCAGCTTCCTGTGCGCCCCAACGCTGACACAACGAGTTAACCCATGACCGAGCGCATCGTCGTCAAAGTGGGCACAAGCACCCTGACCGACGGCACGCCCCATCTGCACCGCCAGCGTGTGCTGGAACTGGTGGCACAGATCGCGCGCCTGCACGCCGCCGGGCATGAGGTCGTCCTCGTCTCATCCGGCGCGGTTGCGGCGGGGCGTGAACGCCTGGGCACGACCGAACTCAACCGCAGCATCCTCACCCGCCAGATGCTCAGCGCCGTCGGGCAAAGCCGCCTGATGCAGGTCTACGGTGACCTGTTCGACATCTTCCGCATCGTGGTCGGGCAGGTGCTGCTCACCCATGCCGACCTGGACTCGCGTGCCGGGTTCCTCAACGCGCGCGACACCCTCACCACGCTCATCGACGCCCGCATCGTGCCGATCATCAACGAGAACGACACCACCGCCACGCACGAGATTCGCATCGGCGACAACGACAACCTGTCGGCGCTGGTGGCGACGCTGGTGGAAGCGGATCGGCTGATCCTGCTGACCGACCAGCCAGGGTTGTTCACCGCCGACCCGCGCACCAACCCAGACGCGACGCTCATCGAGCGCGTCGTGCAGATCGACGCCCAGACGATGGCGCTGGCGGGCGGCAGCGGCTCCAGCCTGGGCACAGGTGGCATGACCACCAAACTTCAGGCAGCGCAGAAAGCGGCGCGCGGCGGCGTCACCACGTGGATCGCCAGCGGCAAAGTGCCGGATGTGCTGGGACGCATCGTCGCGGGGGAGGCGGTCGGCACGCGCTTCGATGCTGTCACCACACCGCTGGAGAGCCGCAAACGCTGGCTGCTGGTAGAGCGTCCGCGCGGCGTGCTGCATGTCGATGCCGGCGCAGCGCGGGTGGTGCGCGCTGGCGGCGCGAGCCTGCTGCCGATCGGCGTGCTGCGCGTCGAAGGTGAATTCGACCGGGGAGAAACGGTGGCGGTTCACGCGCCGGATGGCACAGCCATCGCACATGGCGTGTGCAGCTACGACTCAGCCGCAGCAGCGCGCCTGTGCCGCGTCCACAGCGGGCAGATCATCGCCACGCTGGGTTACAGCTATGGCGATGCGCTCATCCACCGCAACAATATGGTGCTGCTGAGGTAAACATCCGGTAAAATTGTCCGTTAACGCTTGCTAAACCCCATCCGGCTTGCTATATTGATGATGCAGATGAGCATAAATCCGCGCATCACCGGTCAAACGAGGGCAAACACGCGCATGGCGGACTCGGCTGTAACGCGACACTCTCCCCACCACTATCTGGCAGAAGCGTTTCGCATTGCCTACTATCAGGGGGATGAACAATACATCTCCACGTCGGCGCTGGCGGAGGCGCTGGGCGTGTCTGCGCCTGCCGTCACGCGGATGGTGGGGCGGCTGAAAGAGTCGGGCTATCTGGAACACGAGCCGTATCGCGGCGTCAGCCTGACGGAGGCGGGTCGGCATGTGGCGCTGGCGGACATCCGCCGTCATCGCCTGATCGAGGTGTTTCTGGTCAATGTGCTGGGCATGGGCTGGCACGAAGTGCATGACGATGCCGACGCGCTGGCGGACGTAGTGAGCGAGGACCTGCTGGCGCGCATCGACGACATGGCGGGCAACCCGCGCCGCTGCCCGCACGGGGAACCGATCCCCACCGCCGACGGGAAGATCGCGCGGGTGGTGGATGCGCCGCTGAACGAACAGCAGCCTGGAGTCGAATACGCCGTCAGCCGGGTGAACACCCACGACGCTGATCGGCTGCGTTATCTAGCCGAGCTGGGGCTGCGACCCGGCACGGTATTCACGCTGGTGTTGCGCGCGCCGTTCAACGGACCGCTGGAGCTGCTGCACAACGGCACAGCCATCGTGATCGGGCATGAACTGGCGGGCGTGCTGCGCGTGTGCCCGCCAGAGGCGTTCTGAGGTCTTACCCTGCCGGCAGGTACTCCCGCAGTTTGGCGGAAAAATCGCGCAGCACGATCGGCTTGGTGACGTAGTCGTTCGCGCCCGCCTCCAGCGCGCGATCGCGATCGCCCAGCATGGCGTGTGCGGTCAGCGCGATCACCGGGATGTGCGCGGTGGCGGGGTTGCCTTTCAGATAGCGCGTCGCCGTCCAGCCATCCATCAGCGGCATCGACAGGTCCATCAGGATGAGATCGGGCAGTTCACGCTCTGCCATCTCCAGCCCTTCCACCCCATTGACAGCGGTCAGCGTGGTATAGCCTAGGGCATCCAGGATGTCTCGCATCAGCGTCATGTTATCTTCGTTGTCTTCCACCACCAGCACGCGCGCCATGCAGTCTCGTCTCTCCTCAGGGCAAGCCCGTCTTTGCGATCAGGATCAGCGCTGTTTGACACGGGAACGGGGTTTCGGCTCTGGCATATCGGCATCGGGTTCGATGGGGGTCAGCTTGCCCTCCATGCCGGCATCGGGGCGTTCCATGAGCGTTTCGCCGACGAGCGCCTCCAGGCGCTCCATCGTCGCTTCATCATACTCGATGTAGCCGCAAATATCACACAGCCAGGCAGGGACGGCGGGCACGCTGAAGAGCGCCCCGCGATAGACCGCACTGTACGTGACGGTGACGGCATCGAGCGCCCCAACGTGGCAGCGGGGGCAGTGCTGCGCGTTGCCGTGTGTGGATTGTCCCATCATGGCAGGTTCTCCTTTTGTGGTCTTTATGGATTCGGGAAACGGTAACGAGTCACCACATCCCAGTCGGTGGGGGGCCAATAGCGGATCACGGCTTCCCCGATGATGCGCGCGCGTGTGATCGCGCCAAACGCGCGCGAGTCCCGGCTGTTGTTGCGATTATCGCCCATGAAGAAATACTCTCCGGGCGCAAGCTGCCAGGTGCGGTCTGAACAGGTGGCGGTCGTACATGGCTCGCGGGTATACGGTTCGTCCAGCGCCACATCGTTGATGTACACCACCCCGTCGCGCAGCGTGATCGTCTCGCCGGGCAAGCCGATCAGCCGCTTGATCAGCAGCGGTTCGTTGGGTGTGCCGTCGTCGCCTGGCGGGTCGATCACCACGATGTCGCCGCGCGCGGGTTCGCCCAGCAGATAGTGCGCCCGACTGACGAGGATATACTGCCCTTCATAGAAACTGGGCTGCATACTCGGTCCTTCGATGAAAAAACGCACCGTCGCCAGATTGACCAGCGTGTACACCAGCGCAATTAATATCGCGGTATCGATCACCTCACGCAGCGGATTACCCCGCCGCAGTTGTGGGCGCACAGGGGGAAATGAGAGAACTTCCTGGGTGCGGTTGATCATCAGCATATCCCAACATTACGATGATTATATCCCAATATCCCAAATTTTCATTTGGGATATGCGAAACTCTCCACAACCGATAAATGGCTGAGTGGGAAGTAGCGTAAGAGCGCCTCCCCGACGATGAATTCCTGAGATACCGCGCCAAAGGCGCGCGAGTCGCTGCTGTGATTGCGGTTATCGCCCATCACGAACACCTCGCCCGCGCCGATCTCCCAGACGCGATCGGGGCAGGCAGCGCCGCACGGTTCATTGATATACGGTTCGTCGAGCGCTGCACCGTTGACGTACACCTGACGATCGCGCAGTTCGACGGTATCGCCAGGCACGCCGATCACCCGCTTGATGTAATCCTGAGAGGGGTTGCGCGGGTAATGAAAGACCACGATGTCGCCGCGCTGAGGCTGCCCCAGCAGGTAGCTGATGCGGCTGACGAGGATGTATTCCCCCGTCTCGAAATTGGGAGCCATGCTGATCCCCTCGACAACGTAGCGCGCCGTCGCCAGGTTGACGAGCGTGAAAAGCAGCGCCACCCACACGATCGTATCGACGATCTCGCGGAGCGGGCGCAGTGGGCTGTGCAGGCTCAGGCGGGGACGGGCGGGGCGCAGGGGCAGGGATTCGTTCAACGGGTTTCACCCCCGATAGCGTTGTGCTGTGAATGCAATACAGCTCAGTATAGCGCAAAACGCCCGTTCGTTCCATGTCCGCTGTGCGGTCCGGATGCAGACGATCATGCACGACTCATCCCGCGTCAGCCGGATGCACAGCGCAAGCCGCTGATGGACTGATATGGCAATACAATGCGAACATCAGGTCGAATACAATCGACGATGCTGCTCTAAGGAGAACCTATGAATAAGTGGCTGGCGTTCTGGCTGTTGGGTCTGATCTGGGGTTCAAGTTTTCTTCTGATTCGCGTCGGCGTGCATGAGATGACTCCGTTTCAGGTGGTGTTCATCCGCACGGTCATCGCAGCAGTGGGGATGAATGTCGTGCTGGCGCTTCAGGGCAAATTCCTGCCCTGGCGAGACCTGCGGCGGCTGCTGCCGCTGATCGTGATCGGCATCGGCAACACTTCCCTGCCGTTCTTCCTGATCTCGTGGGGCGAGCAGAGCATCCCCTCCAGCCTGGCGGGTATCCTGCAATCGACAGCGGTCTTCTTCACCATGATCGCCGCGCATCTGGCGTTCCACGATGAGCGCATCACGCCGCAGAAGCTGGTCGGTCTGGCGATCGGGTTCGTGGGCGTGGCGCTGCTGGCGACGCGCGACGCAGGCGGTGAGGGCATGTCTCCGGCGCTGTTTGGTGCGCTGGCGGTGGTGGCGGCGTCGCTGTGTTACGGCGTCTTCACGGTCTACAGCAAGCAGCAGATTCGCGATCGCTATGAGCCGCTGATGGTCTCTGCCGGGGCGATGACTTTCGCGGCGATCTCGTCGGGCATCGCCATGATCGTCTCGCCGCTGCTGGGCGGGCAGCCGAACACCCCGCTGGCAGAGGTGTCGTTCGACGCGCTGGCGGCGGTGATCACGCTGGGCGTGCTGAACACCTTCATCGCCTACCTGATGTACTACAACATCGTCGTCTCGCTGGGCGCAGCGCGGTCGAGCATGGTGACGTACATCGTGCCGGCGGTCAGTGTGCTGCTGGGGACGGTCATCCTGAACGAAGTCATCGACGGACGGCTGCTGTTCGGCACGGCGCTCATCTTTATGGGCATCGCCGTCGTCAATCTGGGGGCGTTCGCCTGGCTGAACGGGCGTCGGCGCGCGGCAGCGACGTAACCCATCCTCTGCTCATGTGCGCGTGCTATGCTGGTGATCATCAACCGGATCAAGCAAACCGAAAGGATCGCACAGCATGGCACGCACCCCCCTCTCCCCCGAACAGATCGACGCGGCACTGGAGTCGCTGCCCGGCTGGGCGCGCGACGGCGAGATGCTGAGCAAGACGTATACGCTGCCCAGCTACCCCGCCGGGCTGATGTTCGCCAGCGCAGTCGGCGCGATCAGCGAAAAGCTGGATCACCACCCGGAGATGGTCATCGGCTACAAGCGCGTCACGGTGCGTTTCTGCACCCACGACGCGGGCAATATCATCACGCAGGCGGATGTGGACGCCGCGCGCGCCGTCGAAGCGCTCGGCTATCCGAAGGGGTGAGGGGGAAGATGCTGCCTTACTCTGCCTCGCGGATAGTATCGATCATCTGCGCCGCCGAGAATGTGAGCGTCCCATATTTCCTGCCCATCTCCGCGCGCAGAAGGCGCGCCTGATCAAGCCACGATACAGGCATCACAGACAGCAGGCTTTGCTCAGCCATTCGGATCATCCGCCGCCGTGCTGTTTCATCCAGCGCCATCAGCTTCTCAGAAATTTCCTGTTCCAGTGCGGACATGGTTTTCACCTCTCCATGCGCTTTCACAATGACTGCATTCTATTCCGCTTGCCTGCCGCTCACCCATCCTCATCCATCAGCCGCATCTGGTAGGGTTCGTCCTCGAAGCGGCGGGCAGCGATCCACCCATCCGCCAGCTTGAGCAGCGCCCGGTCGTCGCTGTAGAGGACCTCGGCGTCGTGGGCGATGGCGGTGGCGATGATCATGCAGTCGGCGATAAGCGCACGGCGGCTGGTCTCCGGCGGGTCGGCGCGCATCTGACGAAACTGCTCCTGCACGAAGCGATTGGCGCGCATCTGACCGAACACCAGCGCGGCGCGGGCGTCAAAATCGACGATCAGCCAGTCCTGTTGCAGGCGCAGCAGCACATTTGCCTGATCCGCTTCCGGCACAAACGCCAGCAGTTCCGCCAGCACGATCGACGGCACGACGATATGCGTCTCACTGTCGCTCGTCAGCGCGATCAGAAAATCGCGCGCGCGCGGGATGAGCGCTTCCTGCCCGCGCGATGCCCTGCCGATGATCCCCCAGTACAGCACCTGTGTATCCAGACACACGATTCGCATGGTCATTCCTCACGCAGATCGGCGGGCGCGCCGTCTGGCTGGCTGAAAACGCGCGGAGATTGCGCCGCGATCGAGTCCAGCGCACGGTCGAGCGCATTCGGGGCATAGGGCAGCACACGGTCGATGCGAAAGCCGATCAGCGCCCGGTCGCTCACGCGGGTGAGCGCTTCACCGCGCACCCCGACCGTCTGGTACAGCCGCGCGCCCAGATCGCGCGCCAGCGCCCAGCCTTTACGCCGCGCCAGGTCGCAGGTGATGACCGCCCCGTTGATCAGACGCAGCCGCGCACGCGGTGGGTCTTCTCCCCCCACGCGAATGACCGCGCCGTAAAGCGTGGTCGTGCCGCGCACGCACGCCATATCGCGGTCGGGCAGTGCCGCATCGGTCAGCGCGGCACGCCGCCGTTCGCGCGTCGATCCGCTCTCGATCAGCTCCAGCCCCGCGCCATGCTTATGCGTCACGCGCAGCGCCGCCCGCAGCGCCTCGACCGCACGCGGCGGCAGCCCGTCCAGCCGACCGCTCTGGAACGCCTCGACCACCTGCGTGAACGCCCCGGCGACCACGCTGGGCGCGGCGGGCGCACTGAAGACGAGCGTGAACCCATCCGCTTCCACCCCGCTCAGGCTGACCAGCACCTCACCAGTGGGCATATGCGCAGGCAGCACGCTGGCGATGACCGTCTCGACAGCATCGATCAGCACGGCGGCATCGTGCGCGCTCACCCGCTCCGGGCTGATCGCAGCCCCGGTCAGGCGGACAGCAAGGGTATACGGCACGGCGCTCATCGGATGAGTCCTTCCTCGTGCAGCCAGGTGGCGAACACCTCCGCCCAGCGGCGCGCCCCGTCGGCGTTGGGATGGCGATAGTCGCTCCACGCTGCGGCATCCTGCGGGGCGATCGGCGCGTAGTCGATGAAGGGCGCGCCGCTTTCCTCTGCCACACGGCGGATGAGGCTGTTGTGTTCTGCCACCGCCTCACGCCAGTACGGGTGCGCTTCCGGCGCATCTTCCCGGTATGCCCACGTGGACAGCGCCACCGGAATGCCGGCACTCTGCCCGATCGCCAGCAGATAGCGCAGATGACGCTCGAAATACACAGGCGGGTTGGCAGCAACGCGCGCATCGGGCAGCCCGCTGCTGCGCTCGCAGCCGACATCGACCACGAACGACCGCGACTCGATGTCGCCGGGATCGGGCATCAGCCCGGTCTGAATGGCGATGAAGCGGTAGAGCGCGCTGGGCGGCAGCGGCGCGAAGGCGGCATCGGTGCTGACGCGCGCCGCCGGGTCCAGCCCGCGCAGCGGGTTGACGCCGCGATAGCAGTCCGGGGCGATCTCGCGCCGATCGACATCGTTGCCGCCCATGTAGACGATCGCCAGGTCCGGCTCGATCTCGACGGCGTGCAGGGCAAAACTGGCGAACACCTGCCACGACGTATAGCCGATGATGCCGCCGTTGATGACCTCGACCTGCCCATAGCCATAGTCGTCGCGCAGGATGCGCTGCAACTGCGCCGGGAACGTCTGGTCAGCCGGGGTGAAGCCGTAGACCTCGCTCGCCCCCAGCACGATGATGCGGAAGACGCCGGGTGGTTTGGGCAGGGCGATCGGCGCGCCGCGATACCCCAGACTGTTGAACCCCTGACGTGTGGGCGAGAGCAGGTAATCGACGCCTGGCAGCGGCAGCGTGGTCGCGGGGGAACGGGTGTCGATCTCTTCGCGGGTATACAGATAGGCGATGCGCTGCGCCTCATCCCCCGCGAAGGTGAACAGCAGCCGCAGCCCGACCTCCAGCACCAGCGCCAGCACGATCACGAAGCCGACCGCGCCGCCGAAAGCCGCCAGCCCGCGCATGAGCGGTGAGGTGCGTCGTCCAGCCGCAGTGGATGCATTCCCGCCGAAGCGCGCGGTCGCCCACACCAGCGCCCCACCGATCAGCAGCGCCAGCACCCCCGCCGCGCCGACCAGCGTGCCCGGCTGCTCAATCCAGAAGCGGATCGGGGCGATGAACTCGGCATCACGCCCATCCTGAAAGGTGACGCGCAGCGTCGGGGCGGCGCGCCCGGTCGTGCAGTGCGTCGCCACCCCTTCGCCGATCGCCGGGACGCCGTTCAGGTAGACTGCGCGGATACCCTCCACGCGCCACGTCACCTCGACGCACGCGCCGACGCTGAGCAGCGTCACGCGGTCGGTGCGAAAGGCGATCGATGCCTCGCCGAACTGCTGATCGAGCGTGTAGCCGTCATCGCGGACGAAATCGAACGCCAGATACGCGGCGAAGAGCGCAGCGACGGCGAACAGCACGCCGTGCAGGGTGAGCTTGATCATGACAGACGGGCACTTTCAGCAGGATAGCACATGGGTGTACCACTATAGCACGCCCCTGACGGGTTGGGTACAATCAGATCATGGCGGACAGGCGCACAGCTCAGCCCAGCACCCTCATCCCCTGCGTGGGGCGCGGAAAGGACGCATCATGCAACGCAGCGACAGCCGTTCAGGATGGATCATCCCCCTGGCGGGTCAGCTCATCCTGCTCATCATCGGCGCGATCATCAGCGCCATCGGTGTGGCGGTCTTTCAGGCTCCCTTCCAGATCGCCCCGGCGGGCGTCTCCGGGTTGGGCGTCATCCTCAATGCGCTGTTCGGCATCCCGATCGGTCTGGTGGTGTTGCTCGGCAATGTGCCGATCCAAATCCTCGCCTTTCGGATGCTGGGCGGCTGGCGCGTCATCGCCGCGTCGATCTTCGCCGTCGTGGTCTATTCAGCAGCGCTGGAGATCATCCAACCGTATGTCACCGCCGAAGTGAGCGATGACCGTCTGCTCAACGCGGTGTTCGGCGGCATCGTGGGCGGGCTGGGCGCGGCGCTGGTCATTCGCGGCGGCGGCACGATGGGCGGCACGAGTACCCTCAACCGCATCCTGCTCTACCGCTTCGGCATCCCGCTTTCGACCAGCACGCTCTACACCGATACGGGCGTCGTGGTGCTGGCGGGGCTGGTCTTCGGCTGGGAGGGCGCGCTGTACGCCATCGTCTCGCTGTACGTCGGCGGCGCAGTGACCGACTACGCGCTGGAAGGACCGAGCGTCATCCGCACGGCGGTGATCATCACCGATCACCCGCAGGAGATCGCCGACGCCATCCTCGAAGAACTCGGTCGCGGGGTGACGGCTTGGGAGGCGCGCGGCATGTACACGGGCGACACGCATACCGTGCTGTACGTGACGATGGCGCGCGCCCAGGCGATGGAACTGCGCCAGACGGTGCGCGCCATCGACCCGGCGGCATTCATGGTCATCGGTCAGGGGCACACCGCTTACGGGCGCGGGCGCGGGTTCCGGCGCATGGGCGGCAAGCTGCTCAGCACCGTTGAAGGAAAGGACGAATCATGATCGCGCAGTATCATCTGGCGCTGGAGACGATCACAGCGGCACGGGCGCGCATCGCCCCCTACATCCGCCATACCCCTGCCGCCACCCCACCCCACCTGACCCCCGACATCCCGGAGGGATTCCGGCTGAAACTGGAAAATCTTCAGGTCTCCGGGTCGTTCAAGGCGCGCGGGGTGTTCAACAGCCTGCTGCTGGAGACGCCCGAACGTCGGGCGCGCGGGGTGGTGACGGCATCGGGCGGCAATCACGGCTTGGCGCTGGCATACGCTGCACATCGGCTGGGCGTGCCGGCGCGCGTCTACCTGCCGGAAAACGCCACCGCCGACCGGGTGGATCGCGTGCAGTCGTGGGGTGCGGATTGCATCCGTTTCGGCGCGGCATACGACGACGCCCACCGCGAAGCGCTGCGCTATGCCCAGGCGAACGACCTGATCTACGTTGAGGCGTTCGACAGCGAACCGACGCTGGCGGGGCAGGGCACGCTCGGCTTGGAACTGCTGGAAGACTTCCCGGATATGGACGCGCTCTTCATCGCCATCGGCGGCGGCGGGCTGATCGGCGGCGTTGCAGCGGCGATCAAGCAGATCAAGCCGCATGTTCACCTGATCGGCATCGAACCACACGGCGCAGCATCGATGATCAAGGCGGTCAACGCGGGCGAGGCGGTGGAGCTGCCCGTCGTCCGCACAATCGCCGATACACTGGCGGCGAAGCGCGCCGGCACGCTGACGCTGGCGCTGGTGCAGCGTTACGTCGATGAGCTGATCACCGTCAGCGACGCCGAGATGATCGACGGGATGCGCTGGCTGTGGCGGCATTACAATCAACTCGTTGAACCCGCCGCTGCCGCGTCGATCGCTGCCATCAACACCGGGGCGATCGACCTGCGCCAGTGGCAGCACCCGGTCGCGCTCATCTGCGGGGGCAATGCCGCCGCTGAAGGAGTGTGGCATTACTACGAGGACATGGCACGGGCGCGCGGCACGCTGGGGTGAGCGCCGCATGAGCGCTGAACCACTTTCGTCATGCGTTAACCCATCCTGGGCATGAAGGTTAAACATCCGGCAGTGTAATGAGTGCATTCGCCTGCGCGGTCACAGTCAGACGGACTGTGCCGATTGGAGGGGACGAATGCAGTTTTTCGCATTGCGCGCAGTGCGCACACTGCTGCTGCTGCTGGGCGTGGTCACACTGACCTTCTTTCTCGGACGGCTGACGGGCGACCCGGTCGCGCTGATGCTCCCGCAGACGGCGACTCTGGCGGATTACGAAGCGCTGCGCGCCTCGCTGGGGCTGGATCAGCCGCTGCACATCCAGTACCTGACATACCTCAGCCGCGTCGTCACGGGCGACATGGGCACATCGATCGCCTTCAACCGTCAGGCGCTCACGGTGGTCATGGCGCGCGTGCCCGCCACGCTCGAACTGGGCATCCCGGCGCTGCTGCTCTCGATCGGGATCGGCATTCCGGTCGGAGTCTGGTGCGCCCGCCAGCGCGGGGGATGGTTCGATCACAGCGTGATGAGCCTGAGCCTGATCGGGCAGTCGATGCCTGCCTTCTTCGTGGGTATTCTGCTCATCCTGCTCTTCGGCGTGCAGCTCCGCTGGCTGCCCACCTTCGGGCGCGATACGCCGCTGCATTTCATCCTGCCCACGCTGGTGCTGACGCTCTATCCGCTGGCGTTCATCATCCGCCTGACGCGCTCAGCGCTGCTGGAAGTGCTGACGGAGACCTACATCACCACTGCCCGCGCCAAAGGCTTGGCAGAACGGCATGTGGTCTACCTGCACGCGCTGCGTAACGCCCTCATCCCGGTGGTCACGGTGATCGGTTTGCAGATCGCCAGCATCATCAGCGGCTCCGCCATTGTCGAAACGGTCTTCGCGTGGCCCGGCATCGGACAGCTCGCGGTGCAGTCGATCGGCGGGCGCGATTACCCGGTCATCCAGACGATCGTGCTGCTCAGCGCGGCGGCGTTCGGCATCGTCAACACTCTGATGGACACCGTATACGGCTGGCTCGACCCGCGCATCCGCGCAGAAGGGTGAAGCGCATGACTGATGTACTGCGCGTTCGGCTGTCTGAACCCGCACTGCACACCCCCTCACCCTCGTTCGGGCGTCGCACGCGCGCCTTCTGGCGGCGGCATGGCAGCATCTCGATCGGGGTGAGCCTCATCGTGCTGGTGATCATCGTCACGGCGGTGCTGCTGGCGGATGTCATCGCCCCGCACAACCCGGCGGCGCTCAATCTGCGCGCCCGCCTGACCCCGCCCTTCACCCAAACCACCTATCCCCTCGGCACAGACGCCACCGGGCGCGACATCCTCAGCCGCATCCTGCACGGCGGGCGCGTCTCGCTCGTCGTCAGCCTGGCAGCCAGCGTGGTCGGTCTGGCGCTGGGCACAGCGCTGGGCATGATCAGCGGCTTTCTGCGCGGCTGGATCGACGCGCTCATCAGCTACGTCATCGATGTGCAGCTCGCCCTGCCCTTCCTGCTGCTGGCGGTGAGCGTCGCGCTCGTCCTGGGCACATCGCTGGGCGTGCTGATCGCGCTGGCGGCAATCTCTACCGTGCCGGTGTATGCGCGTGTGGTGCGCGGCGTGGTGCTGACTCTGCGCGGACGTGAATTCGTCGCCGCTGCCCGCGCGCTCGGAGGCAGCAGCCTGCACATCATGGTCGCCCACCTGCTGCCCAACCTGCTCGCCCCGCTGCTCGTGCTGGTCATGCTCAACGTCGGGCGCATCATCCTGCTGGAGAGCGGTCTGAGCTTTCTGGGCATCGGCATTCAGCCGCCCACCCCGTCCTGGGGCATCATGATCAACGAGGGACGGGAATATCTGTCGAGTGCGTGGTGGATCGCCACCATGCCCGGCATCGTGCTGGCGGCGCTGTCTGTCGCCGTCGGCACGCTTGGAGACTGGCTGCGCGATCTGACCGATGTCCGCATCCGCTGACGGGCATCGCCTCAGTTGAACGTAGGACCTTGACAGTGAGCATTTACGAAGGGATTTTGCACATGCTGCGAGTGTTCGGCAAGATCGTCATGCTGCTGGTCTGCGCGCTGCTCTTCGGCGCGGCAGGCGTCATCGCACAGGAAACGTCCACCCTCACCATCGGCATCAACGCGGAAGCGCTGTCGCTGGACTCACACCACGTCCCCGGTGCGATCATCGGCAACCGCATCTACCACTTCATCTACGATCAGCTCACCCGCACCGACGCCGATGGACAGGTGCAGCCGATGCTGGCGACCGCCTGGTCCGCCGCGTCTCCCACCACCTGGGTGTTCACCCTGCGCCCGGACGTGCAGTTCCACGACGGCACGGTCATGACTGCCGACGATGTGGCGTTCAGCCTCAACCGCCTGCTCTTCAGCCCCAATGACAGCCTCATCCGCACCCAGTTCCTGCCTTTCATCAGCGCCGTCGAAGCGACGGGCGATCTGGAAGTGACCATCACCACCCCCAACCCCGACCCGCTGCTGCCGCTGCGCCTGTCCACCCCGTACTCGGCGATCATGCCGCGCGCCTACGTGGAAGCGGCCGGTTTCGACGCCGTGCAGACCGCCCCGATCGGCGCAGGTCCGTACAAGGTCGTCGAACTCATCCCTGGCGACCGTCTGGTGCTGGAGCGGCACGACGGCTACTGGATGGGCGAGCCGCCGCTGGCGCGCGTCGTCGTGCGCGTCATCCCCGAACTGGCGACCCGCGTCGCTGCCCTCCAGAGCGGCGAAGTCGATTTCATCACCACCGTCTCGCCCGATCTGGTGGATCAGATCGACAGCGCCCCTAACCTGCGCGTCGATGCCGCCTCGGTCTACAACTTCATGCTCATCTACTTCAACACCAACCGTGACATCACCGCCAATCCGCTCATCCGCCGTGCGCTCTCGCTGGCGATCGACCGTGAAGCGATCGCCGAACTGCTCTGGGGCGGGCGCGTGCGCGTGATGAACGACTATCTGCTGCCTGGCGAGTTCGCCTACGACGCCGACCGCCCCAATTTCCCCTACGACCCGGAGCAGGCGATCGCGCTGCTGGCGGAAGCGGGCTACAACGGCGAAGTGCTGGCGTTCACCCCGCCGTCGGCGTACTACACCAACGGCAGCCTGGTCAGCGATGTCATCGCTGAGATGTGGCGCGC
>CAZTLS010000006.1:17169-112883 GCA_964614405.1 uncultured Pleurocapsa sp. | reverse complement strand
GGCGCGGCGGGCGCGGCGGCAGGGCTGGCGCTCTTCCTCATCCCATCGGCACGCGCTGCCCTGAGCGAGTCAGCGTACATCGATGCGGGCGGCGTGGTACGCTACAGTGCTGACCTGCTCGCCCCGGTCACGCCGTCGTTTCTGCACCCGGTCTACGGACGCCTGCTCGATTATCCCGCGCGCGTGCTGGGCGTCAACCTCGACGAAGGGGCGGCGTACATCGGGCTGGTCGGCGGGCTGCTGCTGATCATCGGCATCGTGCGCGTCCCGGCGGCGCGCGTGTGGGCGCTGCTGGCAGCCGGGGCGTTCATCTTCGCGCTCGGACCGGTGCTGAAAGTGTTCGACACGCCCGTCACCTTCAGCAGCGACGGGCTGGTCAGCGCGGTGACCCTGCCCTTCGCGGCGATCGCCGACCTGCCCGGCGTCTCGCTGGCGCGCACCCCGGCGCGCTTCAACCTGGCGCTGGCGCTGGCGGTGTGCGTCGGCATCGGGTATGGCGCGGCGGTCATCCGGACGCGCGGCGCGGGCGCGCTGGCGCTGATCGCCCTGATCGCCTTCGATACGCTGACCTTCGCCCCGTTCCCGACCGCGCCCGCGCTCCAGCCGCCTGGCGTGCTGGCGCTGCGCGATCGGGCGGAGGTGCGCGCGGTGTTCGATGTGCCGTTTGACAACCTGATCACCGCCAAGCGCGCGCTCTACTTCCACACGCTGCACACCCGCCCGCTGATCGCCGGGCAGGTGACGCGGCAGACCCCGGTCGAACCCGCCAAACTGACCCTGCTCGCCGCGCTCGACCCGGCGCATCTGCGGGCGGCGGGCGCGGATGCGGTCATCGTGCATCGGCGGGAAGACGCCGACGGCGCGCTGCTGGCGCGGGCACGGGCGCAGCTCGGCGAACCGCTGGCGATCGACGCCGATGTCGCCATCTTCCTGACGCCGGACGCCGATCCGCCGCCGTTCACCATCGCCTGGGCAGGCGCGCCGATCGCGCTGGAGACGCGCGCCGCGCTCCCGGTCTACAGCCCGGCGGAGACGGGCGCGCTGCTCACGCTCGACGCCCGCTCACCGCACGGCGCGCGCGATCTGGTGATCACGAGTGCCGGACGAGAGATCGGTCGCTGGACGATCGACGGGGCGGCGCGGGTGGAGGTGTTCTTCGGGCTGGCGGCGGGCTATCAGATGGTGACGCTGGCGGTCGATCCGCCGTGCATCTTCCCGTTAAGCGGCGGGCTGGCGTGCCGGGCGCTGCACATCGACGCGCTGACGCTCGCGCCGTGACGGGTCAGGCGACCTGCCACAGGAAGCCGGGTGCGCCCATCGCCATGCCGCCGTCGATGTTGACGACCCGCCCATCGCCGTAGGTGAAGGGCGCGGTCGGCTGGAGGATGTCCGCCATGACCGGGATCGGGGTGTGCCCATGTACGATCTGCGTGCCGCCGTAATGCCGCAGAAAATCGCGCACCAGCCGATCGCCCCGACGCGCATCGGCAAAGGCGCGGTGCTGCGAAAAATCGCTGATCAGGTCATCCCAGTCATCGGCGTCCGGGCTGGCGAGGGCGGCGCGAAAGGCGGAATTGACCCCCTCCAGGGTCGGCGCGTAGTCCAGATAGAGGGCAGCGTCGGCATGGACGAGCAGCCGATCGCCCCGGCGCAGCATGGCGGGCAGGTTTCGCAGCCAGGCGAGGTGGCGCGGCGTCAGCCGGGCGATGTCGCTGTCCTGACCACCGTTGCGCCGCCAGCTGTCCACAAAATGGCGATCGTGCCTGGAAAAGCGGTGCGCCGCCAGCAGTTGAATCTCGTGATTCCCGATCAGACAGCGCACTTCTCCGCCCGCCGCTGCTGCCTGGCTTTGCAGGCGCATCACCAGCTCGATCACGCCGATCCCGTCCGGTCCGCGATCGACCAAATCGCCCAGAAAGATCAGGTGAGAATCGCCCCCACTCCATGCCCCTTCGGGCGTGATCAGGCGTGCCTTTTGCAGCAGGGCGCGCACGCCCATCAGGTAGCCATGCACATCGCCCATCAGGAAAGTCTTCATCGTCGGGTCATCCAGTCGCCATGCGGCGCGTCATTCATCAGCGCGCACCATCATATCACACGAGGGGATCGGTGATCAGCGGCGGTAGGGTGGGCGGCGGCGGGCTGACGATGCCATCGAAGCTGGTCATCAGCAGGGCGACGATCAGGATCAGCGCGATGATCGCCATGATTACCCGGTTCGCCGTCCAGAACGGGCGGTCATCGTCATGCCCGTCGTCGCCGTCGGATTCGTCGTCATACCTGTCATCGTACAGATCGTCGAGATCATACGGGTCATACGGGTCGAGCGGGGGCAGTTCATCGCGCATGTCGCGCAGCGCCCGGTAGCGTGCGCGACGGAAGATCGGCTGCGGCGGCGTGGACTCGTCGCTCATGGCGTCATTCTCCCATCACATCCTGCCACTGATGCAGCGCGCGAAGCTGCGGCGTCTTCTTAAGCTGGTGTCCCTGCATCCGCACCAGCAGATCGCCGAGGATGGTGACCGCTTCGCCCACGTGCGCCCCTTTGTTGAGCATGACACATTCGGCGCGCGCGCCCATCGCCGCATCGGTCATGTCCCCGCGCGAGGGCGTGCCGCGCTTGACGAAGCTCTCCAGCACCTGCGTCGCCCAGATGACCGGGATGTGCGCCGCCTCACACAGCCAGAGGATTTCTTCCTGAATTTCCGCCATCCGCAGATAGCCGACCTCGACCGCCAGGTCACCGCGCGCGATCATCACGCCGAACGGCTGCACGCCTCCCGCACGGATGATCAGTTCCGGCAGGTTGCGGACGGCGCGGCGCGTCTCGATCTTGGCGATCAGCGCGATCCGCCGCCAGTCATCCGGGCGATGCGCCGCCAGCGCCTCCTGAAGCAGCGTGATGTCGTCGGCGTCCTGCACGAACGAATAGCCGATCGAGTCGGCATGGGCGGCGATGAAGCCGAGCGCTTCGCGGTCGTCATCGGTCAGCGGGGAGAGGTGCAGGTCGGTATCGGGGAAGTTCAGCCCCTTTTCCGCCTTGAGGCGCACGCCTTCCTCTTCGGCACTGGTCACGCGCAGCACCACACCTTCCGGCTCGATGCCCACCACCACCGTACCGATCAGCCCGTCATCGATCCACACCGCGTCGCCCACTTTGACCTGATCCAGCACGGCGGGCAGGCTGCAGCGAATCTGTTTGGGATAGTCGTCACGGGCGATCGGCGGCTGGCGGGTGAGCAGGATGGTATCGCCAACGAAGGCGCGCTTTTCGTCAATCCGCAGGTCCGCCGTGCGGACTTTCGGACCGCCCAAATCCATATGGATTCTGACCGCCCGCCCATTCTCAAGAGCGGCACGACGGGTGAAGGCGATCATCGCTTCCCAGTCAGCAGGGGTGTCGTGGGCGCAGTTGATGCGGGCGATGTTCATGCCGCGCAGCACCAGATCGCGCACAAAATCGTAATCCGCCGCCGCCTCGCTGGGATACGTGACCATGATCCGCACCGCGCGCCCAGGCGTGGGCGCGCCGAACAGTTCATCGGTGTGGGCGCGCAGCAGACGCATCCCGCGTGAGAAACGCGCGGCATTAGGCGCGGTGAAGCGCTGATCGGCGGGCACATTGACGATCGCCTCCAGCGCGGCGATGGTCGCTTCCAGGTTTGCCAGCACCCGTCCCTCTGCGCGCCCCAGCGACGACAGCCCGAAGCGGCTGAGGTCGGGCTGAAGATCGCGCAGGTCGTGGGCGCGCAGCGCCAGATAGTGCGCCAGGTTGATCGCGCCCAGGCACATGCCGCGCCGGGCGATGCCGCCCGCCCAGCGGGTGTAGATCGCCTGCCCGTCGGCGGTCACGTCTTCGTACAGGGCGTAAAGCCGTTGCAGCAGGCTGTCTGCGGAGGTCATGAGAGGGCAGCTCCTTGCGCGTCAGGGGGAATCGGTCAGGGCGCGCATCATGGCGTCCACGCTGTCGAACTTGACTCGTGGGCGACCCTGTTCCGCGCCTCGCGCCTGCTCGATGGCATCCAGCCTGAGCCAGTCGGCGAACGAAACGACGGTACAGCCGGCACGCGCCAGCAGATCAGCTGCATCCTCATCGCTGGTCGGTTCAGGCAGCAGCCCGGCACGCGCATCCGCCAGCAGCCGATCGACCGTCTCCTGCGAGTCGGGCTTGTTCGTGCCGATGATGCCGGACGGACCGCGTTTGATCCAGCCGACGACGTATTCGCCCGCCTGCACCGTCCCGTCGGGCTGGGTCACGCGCCCTTCGACATTGGGGATGACGCCCCGGCGCGCATCGAACGGCACATCCGGCAGCGCCACGCCATGATAGCCGATCGACCGGAAGACCAGCCCGACCGGGATGGTCGTGGTACGCTCAGTGGCGCGTGGGCGCAGCGCGCCGTCGCCAGACTCGACCAGTTCGTTGTGAACCAGCTCAATCGCCTCGACGCGCTCCGTCCCGATCAGGCGGACGGGCGAGACGAGAAAGTGCAGGTGCAGGCGTTTTGGCTTACCCTGAGGCGGACGCGCGGCGTATTCGCGCAGGGTGGCGATGTTCTTCGCGGCTTCGCGGTCAGGCGTGCGGTCCAGCGCGGCAGCGGTCAGCGGGTCGATGTCCGCGCCGCCCGGCGCGACGATCACATCGGCATCCGCCAGTTCGCCCAGCTCCTTCAGTTCGGGATTGGTGAAAGCCGCCTGAGCGATCCCGCGCCGACCGAGGATGTAGATGTCGGTGACGCGGCTGTCCGCCAGGGCGCGCAGGGCGTCATCGGCGATGTCGGTCGTGCGCAGTTCATCGTGATTTTTGGCGAGGATGCGCGCCACGTCCATCGCCACATTGCCGTTGCCGATCACGGCGGCGGCGGTCTGCGACAGGTCGAACTGGTAGTGGCGGTAATCGGGATGGGCGTTGTACCAGCCGACGAACTCGGTGGCGGCGTGGCTGCCGGAGAGGTCTTCGCCTGGGATGCCCATGCGCCGGTCGGTCTGCGCGCCGACGGCGTAGATGATGGCGTGGTAGCGGGCGGTCAGGTCGGCATGGGTGACCGCTTCGCCAAAAGCGATATTGCCGAAGAAGCGAAAACCTGGCTGGGCGGCGATCTTCTCGTAGACTTTGGTGACGTTCTTGATTTTGGCGTGGTCAGGGGCGACGCCGCCGCGCACCAGCCCATACGGGGTGGGCAGGCGCTCGAACATATCGATCTGCACGGGCTGCCCGGCAGTCCGCTGAAGATGGTCGGCAGCGTAAAATGCCGACGGACCGGAACCGATGATCGCCACGCGCAGGGCGTGGGCGGGCGAATAGGTCATGGCGTTGGCGTCCTGAGACAATCCGACTCACGATGGACATGACTATATCATGCCGCATGGCGCGGCGCACGCAGAATCTCATGTGTATCGGGTGACAAATGAATTGAAGCTGCGCATCGGGATGTGCCGTCGCTTCGCATTCTCATCCGGGTTCCAGCCAGCGGATGCTGAACGCCGCCAGGTCATCTTTGGCATCGGCGGCGAACGCCAGCAGCGCACGCGCCTCCGCCTCCAGCGCCTCGGTCACATCGGCATCCAGCGGGGCGAACGGGGCGATCGTCACCGTCAGGCGCTTCTTCTCCCGCTCGATGCGCCACGCCCCGGCGACGAAGCCGTCCACCAGCAGGGTGGGCAGCACGCGCGCCGCGCTCAGGAAGATTTTTCTGTAATCCGCCTCAGCGATGATGCGCGACCGATCGTCGTGGGCGATGATCAGGTTGTCGTATTCGGCGATCAGCCTGGGCGGGGCAGGGGCTGCGCCATCGATGATCGGCGCGCCCGGCAGGTCATACAGTTCGACGCCGCGCGCATCGCGGTAGAGGATGAACTGATCGCGCACCGCCTCGATCGCCCCTTTCAGCCTGGGGATGCCCGCCCAGAACTGAAAATCGGCGATCGATGCCGGACCGAACGCCGCCAGATAGCGCCGGAAGACCGGGATGATGCTGTAGTCGTCGCTGATCGCCGCGCCCAGCCACGACTCGGCGTCGGCGTATGCCGGGCTGCCACCTGTGCCCCATACTCCACCGGGAAAGACCTGCACCAGCGGCAGATAGCTGCGGGCGCAGTACGCCAGCGCTTCGGGATCGTGCTTCGGGAAGGCTTCGAGCAGGATGGCGCGGATTTCACCCTGCGTGCGCGGCGCTTCGGCGTACACCTCACGGGCGTATTCGACCACTGCCGTCGTATCGAGGGCGCGGGCGCGCGCCCCGAAGAAGCTGTTCAGCCCCCGGATGAGCGCGGGTTCCAGCGCCCGGCGGAACGCCAGATAGTCGGCACGGGTGAGCAGGTGCAGGGTGGAACGCCATGCCGGGGCGCGCACCACCGTCCGATCGCGCAGCGCCTCGGTCACCGCATCGCGCGTCAGCCTGGCAATGCGCGACCACAAGCCGATGTAGGGCGGATTGTTCACCTGCGACTGCACGCCGATGAGGTGGGCGATCATGTCGGTGACAGGCAGGTCGGCGCGCGCCAGCAGATGCTGACGGTGCAGCAGGGTGCGGTTGAGCGTGCGCGTGTCGAGGGTGTGCATGTACGATCCGGCTCCGGGGTAGCGTGAGAAGAGTCGGGGCGGGCGCTCGCCCGCCCCCACGATGGCTGGTGGAACGCTCAGCGTGTGCCGCGCGCCGCGTACTCGATCACCCGCGCCGCGTTCTCCTGCGTCACGAAGCCCGGACCGGTCGGCACGAGCAGCGCGCCTGGTGTGTTCAGGTTGTCCAGATAGAGTGTCAGATAGACGATCGGCAGATAGCCCTGCGTGTACTGCTGCTGATCGATGGCGAAGAGCATCTGCCCGTCGCGGATTGCCGCCAGCACCTCCGGCGAGAGGTCGAACGTCGCCAGCGCGATCTCGCCCAGCAGACCATCCGCCGTCAGCGCCGCCAGCGCCGCCGCCGAGCTGGTCGGTCCGAGCGTCAGGATGCCGTCGATCGACGGGTCTGCCGCCAGCGCCGCTGAAACGCGATTGCGCGACCCGGTCGGGTCTGCCAGGTCGATGCCCAGCACGGTGCTGGTCGCGCCGCTTTGCGCCAGCGCATCGCCGAAGCCCTGGCAGCGCAGGTCAAGCCCAACGTTGCCGATCTCGTTGTTGACGCACAGCGCGTTGGTCACGCCCGCCGCCGCCATGCGCTGCCCGCCGCCGAAGCCGGCTTCATATTCCGTCTGCCCGATGTGCGCCAGCACGCCGAGCGACTCCGCCGCATCGCTGCCGGAATTGATCGAGATGACCGGGATGCCCGCCGCCACCGCGCCGCGAATGGCGCTGCCGAGCGCGTCAGCGTCGGGCACGGAGACGACCAAGCCGTCCGGGTCGGTGGCGACAGCGGCATCGATCAGCCGCGCCATCGCCACCATGTCGAAGGTGGTGGGAGCCTGATATTCGACCGTGACGCGCATGTCGGCAGCGGCAGCGTCCACGCCGTTCTTGACGACCGACCAGAACGGGTCAGACGCCTGCCCATGCGTGATGACCACGATGCGATACGGACGGGCATCCTGAGCAAGCGCTGTGCCAGCCAGCGCGAACAGGACGATCGCCACAGTGAAAATGCGAATCAAACGTGCGATCATGAAGAAAACACTCCTTTGGAACAGGGTATACGGTATGTCACAGTTGCCTGCACACGTACTGTACACCCGCACCGGGTGCGTGGTCTACAAGAAGCGCATTAGATTTCCTACGTCAGCATCAGCCACAGCACGCCGACCAGCAGCGTGAGCAGGGTGATCGGCACGCCCGCGCGCAGATACGCCATGAACGACAGGCGCACACCCCGTTCCGCCGCCAGTTCCGCCACGATCAGGTTCGCCACGCTGCCCAGCAGGGTGAGGTTGCCCGCCAGCGTGGACGCCATCGCCAGCGTCAGCCAGCCATCGCGCGGGTCGGGCAGGGTCGGGATGATCGGGCGGAAGAGCAGCACCGCCGGGACATTGGAGACGAGGTTGCTCAACCCGGCGACCGCCAGCGAGAACGTCGCCACGCCGCCATCGACCGCCGGGCGCACCAGATCGAAGAAGCGGGCGCTCAGCCCGGTGACCTCGATCGCCCCGGTGACCATGAACAGCCCGGCGAAGAAGACGAGCAGCGTCCAGTCGAGGTCGAACAGTTTCGCCGGGCGCACGCGCGAGATGAGGAGCAGCGCCGCCGCGCCGCCCGCCGCCGCCACCGTCGGCACACCCGCAAGAAAAGCGATCAGTAGCCCTGCCACGACGAGCAGTGTCCGCCACATGAGCGGCGGGTAGGGGTGCGGATCGGGCATCTCGGCGTGCGCCAACGGGGTGCGAAACTCATCGCGGTGGAGCAGCACGATGACGACCCAGCAGATCGCCAGCCCGATGAGCGCGATGGGCGTGAGGGCGAGCGCGAAATCGAGATAGCCGATGCTCGACACCTGCCCGATGACGATGTTCTGCGGGTTGCCGGTGATCGTCGCCGTCGAGCCGACGTTCGCCGCCGTCGCCAGCCCGATCAGGTAGGGCACGGGGTTGCGCCGCAGCCGCAGCGCCAGATCGACCAGCAGCGGGGTGAACATCAGGCAGATGGTGTCGTTGAGGAAGAGCGCCGACAGCACGCCCGATACGGCGATGACCAGCGCCAGCAGCACGGTGGGTGTTTTGGCGATCGCCAGCGCGCGCCCCGCGACGAGGCGGAAGAAACCCGCCATACGCAGGTTGGCGTTGAGGATCATCATCGCGCCCAGCAGGATGATCGTCCCGGTATCGATCGCTTCCAGCGCGGCGTGTTCGCTCAGCGCACCGATGGCGACCAGCACCGCTGCGCCCGCAAGGGCGATCCCGGCGCGGTTCATGCGGGTGAAGGGCACGCGCCCGATGGCGATCGCGGCATAGATGATCACGATCACGCCGCCGTACACAAGCTGCATCGTCGAAGCCATGTTTTTTGGGGTCTGTCCGTTTTTTTCAGGGTGATGGATGTGAACATGGAGAGGGTGGTATTTTACGACGATACTGATGCGGGCGGTAGGGCGGGGTCATGTCGCTGCGCTTGCGGCGGATCGCCAGATGCGGCTATACTGTCTGTAATGTGTGATTGGACATCTGTAGGAGGTGGAGCGGCATGAACAACGAATTTCGTCCTCTTTTTGATCGTCAGGTCGAGTTTCTGAGCAGCAAAAATATCGACGGGCTGATCGACACCAACTACACCGAGGATGCCGAACTGGTTGGCTTCAACGATCTGCGCGTGGTCGGCGCGGCGGCGCTGCGCCCGTATTTCAAGGATTACGTTGAGCATCTGGGCTACATCAAACTGATCTCGGTGGACAAGTACACCGAGGGGACGAACAGCATCTTCTTCGAGGCGACGATGGAGACGGCGGGCGGCATCGCACGGGTGTACGACGTGTTCATCCTGCGCGACGGGCGCATCTCGCATCACTTCACCGGGCTGCTCGGTTTCACCCCCCACGCGACCTGACCGGGTGGGCGACCCACCGGGTCGCCCCTACCCGTCGTTTTTACAGATTTACATTTCTGGCGGACGACCACCTTCTCCGTGTGCAGGGGGAGATGAGGTCGTGTTCACGCCTGCAATTCCGCTATGCGCGCGGACGGTGTACAATCACGCCCATACTTTCGTCACGCAGATCACAGGCACAACCCGCTCATGACCCAACCCGCGCGCACCATCCCCCTGATCGATCAGCCGATCCCGGTGTTCACCCCCTTTCACGGCGAAGAAGAGATCGCCGCCGTCGCGGAGGTCATCCGCTCCGGCTGGTGGGGACTCGGACCGAAAACGGCTGAATTTGAAAAACGGTTTGCGGCGTTCACCGGGGCACAGCGCGCCGTCTCCGTCAACAGTGCCACCGCCGCGCTGCATCTTGCGCTGCGGGTGGCGGGCGTCGAAGGCGGTGAGGTGCTGACCACGCCGATGACCTTCGTCTCCACCAACCACGCCATCCTGTACAACGACGCCACCCCCGTCTTCTGCGATGTGCAGCCCGATACGCTCAACATCGACCCGGACGAGATCGAACGGCGCATCACCCCGCGCACCCGCGCCATCATCGCCGTGCATTACGGCGGGCATCCGTGCGAGATGGATCGCATCGGCGCGATCGCCCGGCAGCACAACCTGATCGTCATCGAAGACGCCGCCCACGCCGCCGGGTCACGCTGGCATGACCAGCCGATCGGCAGCATCTCCCCGATGACCTGTTTCAGCTTCCACCCGGTCAAGAACCTGGCGACCGGCGACGGCGGCATGATCACCCTCAGCGACCCGGAGTGGGAAGAGCGCCTGCGCCGCGCGCGCTGGGTCGGCATCAACCGCGATACGTGGGTGCGTTCCGCCGGAGGCACGGCGCAGTACGCCTGGCAGTACGACGTCGAGGAACTCGGCTGGAAATATCACAGCAACGACATCATGAGCGCCATCGCCCTGGTGCAGCTCGACCGCCTGCCCGCCACCAACGCCCGCCGACGTGCCATCGCCGCGCAGTACACAGCCGCCCTCGGCGACCTGGGCTGGCTGCAACTGCCCACCGAACGCCCCGGCGTGTTCTCCGCCCAGCACAACTACGTCGTGCGCTGCGCCAACCGCGATGCGCTGGCGGGCTGGCTGCGCGATCACCGCATCGCCACCGGGATGCACTACATCCCCAATCACCTGCACGCCATGTACGAACGTTACGTCACCGAACCGCTGCCCGTTGTCGAGCGCGAATGGCAGCGCCTGCTCACCCTGCCCCTCTACCCGGCGCTGACCGATGAGCAGGTGGCTTACATCGTCGAGGTCATCCGCGCCTTCCCTCAGGCAGGGGCGGCATGACGGTCGATCTGTCGATCATCATCGTCAGTTACAACACCCGCGAGGCGCTCCGCCGCACACTGGAGTCAATCGCGCGTGAGGCGGGCGCGCTGACGGTCGAGACGATCGTGGTGGACAACGCCTCCAAAGACGACAGCGCCGCGATGGTGCGCCAGTCGTTCCCGCAGGTCATCGTCGTCGAGCCTGGGCGCAACACCTGGTTCAGCGGTGGTAACAACCTCGGCTTCACCCACGCCACCGGGGAGTACGTCCTCATCCTCAACCCGGATACCGTCGTGCAGCCCGGTCTGCTTCAGGCGATGGTGGCGCATCTGCGAGCCAATCCAGGCGTCGGCGCGGTCACCCCGCAGATGCGCGGCTTGGACGGCGCGCTTCAGCGCACCTGTTCGCGTGTGCCGCGCTTCGCCGACCTGCTGCTCGGCTACACCTTCCTCGGCGTGCTGCTGAGCGGGTGGCGGGCACGCCGCCGTACCGAGATGTGGTATGCAGGCTGGGACCGCGATACCTCCCGCGCGGTTGAGGTCGTGCCGGACTCGTGCATGATGTCGCCGCGCGCGCTGCTGGCGCAGATCGGCGTGTTCGACGAGTCGCTGCGCCTGTACTTCACCGAAGACGACATCTGCCGCCGCATCCTCGACGCCGGCTTTGCCGTGCATTTTCTGGCGGGGGCGCACATCCTGCACGAGGAACACGCCAGCACGCGGCTGGTGCAGCGCCTCGCCTCGCAGGTGTATTTCGATGATCTGATCACCTTCACCCGCAAGTGGTACGGCGGCGCAGCGGCGCTGCTGCTGCACGCGCTGGTCATCCCCACCCGCGCCCTGATGGATGCGGCGCAAAGGCTGCGTGGTGAGCGGCGCGCGCTCTGACGCCCTGCCTGCCGCCGTCGTGCGCGTCGGGCTGCGCACGCTCTGGACGCCCATCTACATCGCCTGGCTGCGGCTGCGCGTAGGGGTTTGGGGCGCGGCAGCGCTCGAACATGCGCTCATGGCGTGCCCGCCCTGGCTGGGCTTGGGTGTGCTGCGGGCATTCGGCGCGCGCATCGGCGAAGGGATCGATTTTCACGGTCGGCTGCTGCTGCATGGGGCGTATCAGCCGCAAGGCAGGCTGACCATCGGCGCGTGGTGTCACATCGGCGAAGGCGTCACCCTCGACCTGACCGCGCCCATCGTCATCGGTGATCGCTGCACGATCGCGTTGCGCGCCGTCCTGATCACGCACCTCGACATGGGCTATTCCCCGCTCACCGCCGTGTATCCCACCCGGTCAGCGGGCGTGACGATCGACGACGGCGCATACATCGGTGCGGGCGCGACCGTGCTGGCAGGCGTACATGTCGGGCGGTGCGCGGTCGTCGGCGCGGGCGCGCTGGTGCGGGAGGATGTGCCGCCGTACACGGTGGTGGCGGGCGTCCCCGCGCGCGTCATCCGCACCCTTGACCCAGCACAGTTGGACGAACGAAAGGAACCGTGAATGGATGCACTGATCCCGAAAGGCGAACGCTACGCCTCGACGCGCCGCGCGTGGGAGTCGATCTGGGATGGGGCAAGCGTACAGGTCGAGCTGGAGACGCAGACCTACGCCCGTGCCCGTGAAACGGTCGCCCACTACCTGCCCTACCTGCCTAAAGACGGCATCGTGCTGGAGGCGGGCAGCGGTCTGGGGGCAGCCATCCTGCCGCTCAAGGCGCAGGGCTATCAGGTGATCGGGCTGGACTACGCCGAGAACGCGCTGCACGTCTCGCACGCGCACGACCCTGAACTGCGCCTGACCGTCGGCGATGTGCATACCCTGCCGTTCGCCGAGAACAGCATCGGCGCGTATCTGTCGTTCGGCGTATTCGAGCATTTTGAGGCGGGCATGGCGCGTCCGCTGGCGGAGGCGTTCCGCGTGCTGCGTCGGGGCGGCGTGCTGGTGCTGACCATCCCCTATCCCAACGTGGTGCATGATGTGGTGCAGTGGCGGCGGGCGCTGCGCGGCGAAAGCGGGCTGACCGACGACAGTTTCTACGAAAGCACCTACAGCCGCGATGCGCTGGTGGACGCGGTGCGAGCAGCGGGTTTCACCATCGCGCGCGTCATCCCGACCGGGCATTCGTTCACGCTGTGGGGGCTGGGCGGGCTGTTCCGCGCGCCAGGCTATTACCGCACCAGCACGCTGGCAGAAGGGGTGGGGCGGGTGCTGAAGATCGCCGCACCCTGGGCATTCAACTTTAGCACGCTGGTCATCGCCCGCAAGCCGTGATTCACGTTTGCCGCTATAATCCAGTCATTGCAGCGGCTGGAGATGAGCGAGGCAGGCGATGACGGCAATTGGTTTGATGATCGAGGGGCAATCCGGGTTGAACTGGGAGTCATGGCGGCGCATCCTGACCAGTGCCGAACAGCTCGGCTATCAGTGCGTCTTTCGCTCCGATCACTTCACCGATCCCCAGCCGCCGGATCAGGCGTCGCTGGAGGCTTGGGTGTCGCTGGCTTATGCTGCGACTTACACCAATCGCATCGAGTTCGGTCCACTCGTCAGCCCGGTAACTTTTCGCCACCCGGCGATGGTGGCGCGCATGGCGTCATCGATCGATGATCTGAGCGATGGGCGGCTGGTACTGGGCTTGGGCGCGGGCTGGCAGGAGCGCGAACACCGCGCCTTCGGCGTGCCGTTCTACGACAAGCCGACCCGGTTCGCCATGCTGCGCGATGCGCTGGAGGTGACGGTGCGCCTCTTCCTGAGCGATACACCCACCCGCTATCAGGGAACATATTTCTCGCTGGACGAGGCGCTCATGCTGCCGCGTCCACAGCGCGCGGGCGGTCCGCCTATCCTGATCGGCGGCAACGGCGTGCAGAAGACCCTCCCCCTGGCGGCGGAATTCGCCGACGAGTGGAACGGCGTCTACATCGACGCGCCGACCTACCGCGAACGCAATCAGCTTCTCGATGATCTGCTGCGCCAGAACGGGCGCGCCACCAGCGAGGTCAAACGCTCGCTGATGACGCGCGTCTTCCTGGCGCGTGACGATGCCGACTGGCGGCAGATGCAGAATGAGATGAATAAGACGCCGGAGGAGCTGCGTCTGAACGGGCGAGGCATCGCGGGTACGCCCTCGATGATCGTCGATCAGATCGGCGCGTTCGTCGAGGTGGGTGTCGAACGCTTCATGCTGCAATGGCTCGACCTGGACGACATCGCCGGGCTGGAACTGATGGCACAGGTGGTGCTGCCTCATTTCCACACAAAGACCGAATAGCGGCGGCACGACACGTCTCTCTCAGGCAGCACGATTCTGCAACACCGCCTTGCACCGTGCGTATATAATCACAATGATACGCACAGGAAGCCGCCCCGCGCGGCAGATGGACAGATACGACCATGCACTTCAATACTCGCAACCTGCCCTGGTTGATCGCGCTGGGCGCGCTGGTGGGCGTCGCCGTCTTTTCCGGCGCGCTGACGGGTGTGCCCGCTCTGGCGCTGCTGGGGTTGTATGGCGCGGCGGTCGTGCTGTCGTCGGTGCGCGTCGAGGTCACGCCAGCAGACATGATCAAAGCCTCGACCAACGCCATCAGCGCGGCGCAGGTGCATACCACCCCCGAAGCGCGTGAAGCGGCGGAACGCGCCAAACGGCGCGGCGGCACAAACCGCGATCTGATCCTGACCGACATCGGGCTGATCGCCACCCAGACGGGGAGCGACGGCATCGCCATGCGCCGCACGCGCGACGCCAGCAGCGATGACGACGGCATCCGCCCGTACATCATCTTCCGCGCTTCCCCGCGCGATGTCGATCGCACCGCCCGCATCCGCTTCGAGATGGTCGATCAGCAGGGCGAAACGCGCTACGTCCATGAGATGCGCGCCCGGCTGCGCGAAGGCGAGACCAACGTGCTGGCAGACCATCACCTGCCGCTCGCCAATGCCCAGTTCAAGCCTGGCGACTGGGAACTGCGCGTCACGGTCGATGGGATGCTGGTCGGCATGTACATCTTTCAGGTCGTGCCCTCCACGCGCGATCGGCTGGCGCGCCTGCGCGGGGAACAACCCGTCCGCCCACGCCAGATCGTCCGTGAGGTATCTGATGCCAGCATCCCCGTCAATCTGGAAGACCTGCTGCGCGGCGTATCAGCACAGGACAGGGAGGAACGGCGCTAGTGGAACGCGGAAACATCGGCGGTCAGTTCGCGCGCACAGCAGCGGGTATCGTCCTCATCCTGATCGGGCTGTCGCTGCTCTCTGAAGCGCTGCTGCCCGCGCTGTTTCTGGGATACATCGGCTGGCGGCTGGTGCGCTCTCAGTTGAACACCACTCAGCTTCCCACCGTTCAGCGGCGCGAGTCGCTGCCTGCTGACCCGCTGTTCGACGCTGCGCCCGCCCGCCTGACGCAGCCGCAGCGCGATGAGCGGGGCATGTACCCAGGCGCACGCCAGGCAGCGGCGCGTGCCGGGCTGGATTTCACCCGCGCGCGCGCCTACCCGCTCGACGTCGGCGTCATGGCGTTCGAGGGACAGGACGCGCCGATCATCCACCGTTCTTCCGCCGTGCCGACGGACTCCGACTACCTTCAACCCTACATCGAACTGCACGTCCCCATCCCCGCCGAAGGCATCATCCGCTTCGAGATACGGGATGGTGACGGCGAACTGATCTTCGCCCACAGCGTGCAGGCAGCACTGCGGGCGGGTGCAAACCTCATCACCCCGGCGGCGCGCCTGCCCGTGCATGATGCTCACGCTTTCGAGAACGGCTGGGAACTGTCGGTCATCGCGGGTGAGGTGCTGATCGCCCGGCACACCATCGCCTGGCGCGATCACCGCACCAACGCGCTCATCCGCCAGCATATGGGCGACGACGGCGAAGTCAGCCCGGAACTCAAAACGCTGCTGTCGGACAGCCAGCTCACCCCGCTCAGCCTGGATGACCTGACTGCCGACCAGCTCCCCCCCGACGAGACCTCCATCGCCCCGCGCGCCGCCCGTCGCGGGCGGTAAAGCGTCAGCGCCGCTCCAGCAGCATCGGCAGCCCACCGCGCGGGCGCAGCGTGATCAGCGGGTCCAGCTCGACACGCTGCCCAGGCGACAGGCGCAGCTTCCAGCGCTGGGCGATGGTCGCCATCATCAGGCGCGCCTCCATCATGGCGAAGCTGTTGCCGATGCATACGCGCGGACCACCGCCGAACGGCACGTAGGCGTAGCGGTCGATCTGCCCCTCACGCTCCGGGCTGAAGCGTTCCGGGTCGAACCGTTCGGGGTCAGGGAAGTACGCCGCGCTGCGCTGGGTGTAGTAGCTGAACACCGTCACGCCCGCCCCGGCGGGGATGGCATAGCCGCCGATCTGCGTATCGCGCAGCGCCCGCCGTCCATAGCTGTATGCCGGGGGATACAGGCGCAGCACCTCTTTGAACACCTGATCGGTGTAGGGCAGCGCGCGCAAGTCTGCCATAGTCGGGGCACGCCCCGCCAGCACGGTATCGATCTCGTGATGCAGCTTCGCCTCCACCTCCGGGTTCTGCGCCAGCAGCACCCAGGCGAAATTGAGGGCATTGGCGGTCGTCTCGTGCCCTGCCAGGAAGAGCGTGACCAGCTCATCGCGCACCTGACGGTCGGTCATGCCGCTGTCGTCGTCATCGCGCGCCAGCAGCAGCATCGAGAGCAGGTCGCCCGTATCGTCATCGCCCGCTGCGCGCCGCTCGCGGATGATGCCGTACACGATGGCGTCCAGATCGCGCACTGCCTGTGCCTCGCGCAGGCGTTTGGGGGTGGGGACCCAGTGCGGCAGAATTTCGATCGGCGACATCATGTTCTGCAGCGCTTCCATGATCGCCCCGAAACGCGCCACCGTGCCGGAGACGTCGGCGTTGAACAGCGTGCGCGCCACGATGGTCAGCGTGCCGCGCATCATCTCGTCGTTGACGTTGATGCGCGTTTTCCCCTCCCACCCGGCGATCAGGTCACGGGTGATCTGCACCATGTCATCGGCATAGCGCTCGATGCGTTTGGCGTGCAACGCCGGGGCGACCAGCTTACGCTGCCGTTTCCAGAATTCGCCGTCGCTGGTCAGCAGCCCGCTGCCCAGAAAGCGCGCCAGCCCGCGCCGGGTGTCCTTGTAGTCATTGCCCTTCTCAAAATCCTCCGCACGTTCGACCAGCAGTTCGCGGATGTGTTCCGGGCGCGAGAGGATGACCTGCATTCCCTCACCAAAGCGCCAGGCGAAGATATCGCCGTACTGCGCGAAAGGCGCGGCGAAATAGCCGATCAGATCGCGGTCGAGGGCATACATCATGCCCAGGATTTGCAGCGGATTGTTCACCGGCGCGGGACCGGGCACAGGGCGCAGCGCGCCGCTGTTGACAGCAGGGGAAGCAGCTTGCAGGGTAGCCATCCTATCTCTCTCGTTTCTCCGGTCAGTTCCGGTCGATCGATGTGGGAAGCGGGCTTCACAGCCCGGCGATCTGGTTCGCGCCGAAGCGCAGCGTCAGCACGATGATCACGGCGTAGCTTAAAATGCTGATGAACGCGGCGAGAAAAAAGCGCCCGGTGTGCATCTGCACCGCTTTTGCCGTCACCGCCATCGCCCAGATGCCGATCCAGGGGGTGATGAGCAGTACGATCGCCATGCCCCAGCGGTTGATGTGCGCTTTCGCCCGCTCGCTGACCAGCCGCGCGAACCAGTCACGGATGCGCGGCACATTCATCAGCCCGTTGTACAGCGCATGAATGAGCAGGACGGGCGTGAAATTGCCCAGCACCGTCCAGAACAGCACTGACAGGTCATCCAGCCCCGACGCCATCGCCGCCGGGACTGCCACGTAAATTTCCGCCAGCGGGAAGAAGCCGAGGAACCATGCCCCTGCCGCCCTGATCGCATAGTCGATCATGGATACGTCCTCCATGTGATGTGTGTTTCGTGTTCGGGTGAGCTACAGGTCGCCGCGCGCGATCAGCCGCATCAGACCATCCTGCACGCCATCCAGCGGAAAGGGCAGATGCAGCGCCTCGCTCAGCCATGCACCATCTGCCGCCAGCAGCACGATCTGCGCCAGCGCGTGCGATGTGCCGTCGGCGGTGACGCGCGCCAGCCATGTTTCGTAGTGGCGGATGATCGGCTCACACAGCTCCGGCTGATTGACGATCATCCCCATCACTGTGACCAGCATCGCCGACGAAACCTCATCGTCGCACAGGCTGGTCAGGATGTACGCCCGCAGCAGCCGTCCGCGCTCATCCGGCAGTTCCGCCGCCGCCTGCTCGACACGCGCCGAAAAATCGGTCAGGTAATGCTCGATCATCCCCCTGAGCAGCGCTTCCTTGCTCGGAAAGTGATACAGCAGTCCGCCCTTGCTCACCCCGGCGTGCGCGGCGACCGCATCCAGCGTCAGGCTGGCGGCTCCCTTTTCGACGAGAATGCAGATCGCTGAATCCAGCACCAGATCGCGTTTGCTCTGTTTTTCTTCGCTCATGATTGACTGTACCGTCTGGACGGTTGAATGGCTTAACTATACCGTCTGGACGGTTTTTTATCAAGGCGCGCTCATCGGATGCACAGGATCGATACGCCCCCTCCCCAACCGGACTATGCGCTCATCGCCGCCGCTGCCGGGTCAGGCGTATCATGACAGTATGAGAAGAACGGGAACCGGAGAGACAGATGATGTGGCGTACAGGCGTTTTTCTGCTGATCATGGTCATCGTGATGTCAGGCGCGGCGGCACAAAGCGACCGCCGGATCATCCCCTATGCGCCCAGCAGTGAGGATTTCCCCAACCCGGAACGCGGTTTCTACGTGCAGGATGCCCCGTTCTGGCTCGGCGATGAGCGCAGCCCGCAGGATGCAGCGTTTCTGCGCGATCTGCGCGGGCAGGGCGTCAGCCTGCTGCGCTGGTATCTGCTGTTCGACGAATTCCGCGATGCGCCGCTGACCGATGAGGCGCTGGCGTATCTGGATGAGCAGTTTGCCATCGCCCGCCATGCGGGGATGAAGGTCATCCCGCGCGTCGCCTACACGTTTCCGATGGGGGGAGAGTATCCGTATACCGACCCGGATGCGCCGCTCGCGGTCGTGCTGCGCCACATCGACCAGCTTGCGCCCCTGCTGCGGACGAACGCGGACGTCATCGCCTTCATGGAGGCGGGGTTTGTCGGCGCATGGGGAGAGTGGCACAGTTCCACCCATCGTCTGGTGGATGAGGACACCGGGCTGAATGACGCCTCACGCCAGATCATCGCCGCGCTGCTGGATGCGCTGCCGCCTGAGCGCATGATCGCCATGCGCTATTCCCCCTACAAGCAGCAGCTTTACGGGTCACAGCCGCTCACGCCTGACTCGGCGTTCAGCGGCACGGGGGAAGCGCGCATGGGCGCGCACAACGACTGTTTTCTCGCCTCATTCACCGACTGGGGGACGTATTCCAGCGACCCGGACGAACGTGCTGCCCTGCGCGCCTACCTGCATCAGGACAACCGCTTCGTGCCTCAGGGGGGCGAAACCTGCAACGATGCGGAAGATGCCACCCCTTTCATCGGCTGCGCCAATGCGCTGGCAGACCTGGCGCTGCTGCGCTTCAGCGCGCTCAATCAGGGCTATCATCAGGGGGTGCTGCAAGGCTGGCGCGACGGCGGCTGTTATGGCGAGATCGCGCGGCGGCTGGGCTATCGATTCGTGCTGCTCAACGGCGATTTTCCGGTTGAGGCGGAAGCGGGCGCGCCCATTCGCCTGTCCCTGACGCTGCGCAACATCGGCTTCGCCAGCCCATACAACCCGCGCGGCTTCGAGATCGTACTGCGCGCGCTGGCAGACGGGGCGGAACAACGCCTGCCCCTGGATGACCTCCCCGACCCGCGCCGCTGGCTGCCGGACGACGGTGAGATCGGGCTGTCGCTCACCGGGCTGATCCCGCCCGAAACCCCTCCAGGCGACTACGCTTTCCTGCTGCGCCTGCCCGATCCGCATCCCGCGCTGTATGGACTGCCGGAATACAGCATTCGTCTGGCGAATGCCGACATGTGGGAGGCGCAGAGCGGGAGCAACGCTCTGGGCGCGGTCATCCGCATCCGCTGATCGCCCGCACACAATCGGGACGGAATCGGGTACAATTTCAGGCGTAATGACCGACTGAACGCGCACGCCGGAGAGGATAACCTCCATGTCTGACGCCCTGCCCCCGCAGGGGGAAACGCTCGGCACATACCAGATGGTGTGGGATTGCAAATTCTGCGGCACAGCCAGCCTGCCCGCCGTCACCCATCGGTTCTGCCCCAACTGTGGCGCAGCGCAGGACGCACGCGCCCGCCGCTTCCCGGCGGACAGCGAGAAACTCGTCGTCGAGAATTACGTCAGTCATGGTGCAGACTGGGTGTGCGCCGCCTGCACCACCGCCAACCGCGCCGACGCGAAATTCTGTCAGCAGTGCGGCGCGCCTGCTGAGTCCGGCACTGCCGCCTATCGCCGTGAAGATGAGGTGCGGCGTGAAGGGGATGCCTTCGCCGCCAGCGCCGTCCGCGCCGTCGAGACGATCGCGCATGAGGCGGACGTGCGCGCCGCCCAGCCTCCCCCTGGCACGGGCACGCCGATGATCGTCTGGCTGGCGATCGGCGGGGTGGCGATCGCCGTGCTGGTCGGGCTGTTCCTGCTCTTCACCGCCCAGCGCGATGCCAGCGCGGTCGTGACCGGGCACACGTGGGAGCGATCGATCGCCATCGAACAACTGTCCCCGGTCAGCGACGGCACATGGTGCGACCTGATGCCTGGCGACGCCTACCGCGTCAGCCAGAGCGAGCGCCAGCGCAGCTCGCGCAGCGTGCCAGACGGCGAAGACTGTCAGATTCGCCGGGTGGACAACGGCGACGGCACATTCAGCGAACGGCGCGAATGCACCACGCGCTACCGCGAAGAGCCGATCTACGACCGCTACTGCACCTATACCGTCGATCGCTGGGTCTACACGCGCAGCATCACCCAGAATGGCGAAAGCCTGCGCGATGCGCCCCGGTGGCCCCTGCTGCAACTCAACAGCGGGACGTGCCTGGGCTGCGAGCGCGAAAGCGGGCGCGAAGAACAGTATGTGCTGCGCCTGGCGAGCGGCGATCAGGTGTACACCTGCCGCGTCAGCGAGGCATTCTGGCAGACGGCGCAGCCTGAAAGCGCGTGGAACTTCAAGGTCAATGTCGTGACCGGGCAGCCCGATTGCGACACCCTGCAACCCGCCGGATAGCATGAAAAAGGAAGCCTGTGAGAGTCGTTCAACGATGGCTGCGCCCGCTGCTCGGCTGGGCGGTCTTCATCACGCTGATCGTGGTCGTGCTGCCGCCCGCGCTGGCAGCCACGCTGGGCGTCACCGGGAGGCTGCTCTCCAGGCTGCCCGTCCTCACCGGGGTCGATCGGGCGATGGGCACGGCGATCGCCCCGTTCTTCACCCCTACCATCGCCCACTGGAGCGCCGACATCCAGCGCTGGGCGGTGCAGCACAACCTTGACCCGAACCTGCTGGCGACGGTCATGCAGATCGAGTCGTGCGGCGATTCGTCGGTGAGCAGCACCGCCGGTGCGCAGGGCTTGTTCCAGGTGATGCCGTTCCATTTTGCGACGGGCGAAAATCAGCTCGACCCGGACACGAACGCCATGCGCGGGGCGAATTTCCTCAACCTGTGCCTCAACATGTCCGATGGCGATACCGGTCTGGCGATGGCGTGCTACAACGGCGGACCGAGCGTGATCAGCCGCCCGATGCAGGAATGGTATGCCGAGACACAGCGCTACTACCGCTGGGGCACAGCCATCTACGCCGACGCTCAGGCGAACCTGCGCGAAAGCGCGGCGCTGCAAAGCTGGCTCGACGCGGGCGGATCATTCCTGTGCGCCCGTGCCGCCCGCACGCTGGGGCTGACGGGCTGATCGTAAATATTGGATCAGAATCCCCGTCAGCCTATGGACAGCAGCCGATAAATTCGATTATCATAACGGCGTATCCGTTCTCTGTCATTCGCATAGATCAATGTGCATCGAGGTGCATCCATGCCCGTTTACACGTACCGTCGTGAGGATGGGACGACGTTCGATTACCGCCAGAGTTTTTCCGATGAGCCGCTGAAGACCGACCCGCAGACCGGGCAGCCCGTCGTGCGTATCGTTCAGGCTGCCGGGATCATCTTCAAGGGATCGGGCTTCTACATCAACGACAGCAAGGGGGCATCGAAGAGCAGCACCCTCCCTGCCACCAGCAAAAGCACCGATGACAGCGGCAGCAGCACCGCCGACGCCAAACCCGCCAAAGCCGAATCCGCAGCGCCCGCCCCTGCCCCGGCGAGTCAATCCGCTGCCGACTGACCCGGAGCGCGCACCTCCTCTACCAGTCACTTTCTCTCACCTCAGCCGCCTTTTCCGCTATGGAAAAGCGGGCTGGGGTGAAGGGTTGCGGCAAACCTTTTCTTGCAGCACGGCAAAACCCCCTCTATACTTTAAGCAGTGTTTTCATGGTGTGATGATTCCGTACCTGGGGTCGCCTGTACCCGCACTCCGAAAGCGCGGCTGCCCGGCGCGTCGGTGATTGAGGAGCATGAACCGTTGGCTAAGTCACGTACTGAACAATTCGTCACCCGCCTGCGCGAGCTGCAAGCCAGCACCAGCGACGTCGAAGCTGCGGCGATCGTCAGTGTCGATGGGCTGAGCATCGCGTCATCCCTGCCTGCTGACATCGAGGAAGACCGCGTGAGCGCCATGTCCGCCGCCATGCTCTCGCTGAGCGAGCGCATCGCCGATGAACTGCGCCGGGGCAGCCTGCAACAGTTGTACGTCAAAGGGCAGAATGGCTATGTCATCCTCACCGCCGTCGGCTCTGAAGCCGTGCTGACGGTGCTGGCGCGCAAGGATGCCCGTCTCGGTCTGATCTTCCTCGACGTCGGGCGCGCGGTGCAAGACCTGACCAAGCTGCTCTGACCGAGCGCTGCCCCGCGCCTGCCCATGACCGAGCTGTGCTACCCCAACCGTTTCGCTGCGGACTGGCTGAACGCGCTGACCAGCGTGATCGGTGAGAACGGGGTGAATATGCTGCTGCATCGGGCAGACGTGGCACGCCCGGTCGATGCGTCTCTGGCGCGCGCCGTCCCGTTCACCACGCTGGCGCGGCTGAACAGCGCACTGGACGACATGTATACCCCGCGCGCAGGGCGGCATATCGCCCTGCGAAGCGGGCGGGCGTGGTTCGCTGAGGGGATGCGTCATTTCGGGGCGATGCGCGGCGTGGCAGACCCCGCCTTCCGCGCCCTGTCGATCGCCCATCGCTGTCTGATCGTGCTGCGGGCGCTGGGGCAGACTTTTTCGCGCTTCAGCGACCAGGTGACTGATATTGATGAAGATGCGCGCGCCTTTCACCTGCACACCGACCTTTCTCCGTTTGCACACGGGCTGAACGCGCGCGAAAGCATGTGCCAGCCCCTGACCGGGCTGCTGACCGAGGCGATGCGCTGGGCTGCCAATGGACGGTCGCTTTCCGTGCGTGAGGCGCGCTGTCGTGCGGCGGGGCATCCCGCCTGCGATTTCGTCATCCTGATTCCCAGATAAAAAATGCGACTGTGAGGGGTTGAAATACGCCGATCATGACTGACAAGACCCGTATTCTGATCGTCGAGGACGATCACGACCTGGCGGAAATGCTCGATGCCTATTTCCGCGTGCAGAATTACGAAGTCATGACGGCGGCATGGGGTGGCGATGCGCTGCGCCTGGCGCGCGAACACGCCTTCAGCCTGATCATGCTCGACATCCGCCTGCCCGACATCAGCGGCTATGACATCTGCCGCGAACTGCGCCGCGATCGCCGCACTCAGGATGTGCCTATCCTCTTTCTGACCGAAAAGCGCGACCGCGTGGACAAGCTTCAGGGGCTGGAACTGGGCGTCGTCGATTACGTCACCAAACCGTTCGACATTCAGGAACTGCGCCTGCGCGTCCGCAATGCCATCAACCGCGCCACCCAGCAGACGACCATCAACCCGATTACCGAACTGCCCGATCAGCCCGTCGTCGAGGAAAAGCTGACCGCGCTCATCTACAGCGATGCGTCGTGGGCAGTTGTGGCGCTCTCGCTGCTGGGGCTGGGTCAGCTCCGTGAACACTACGGCTTCGTCGCTGCTGATGAGATGCTGCGCGCCGTCACCCTCATGCTGCGTAACGCCCTGCGCGATGGGGGAGGCGATGACGACTTCATCGGGCATTTCGCCCCGGAAGACATGGTGATCATCACCACGCCGGAACGTGCCCCTGCTCTGCGCGAGCGCATCCTCACCCGCGTCAACCAGTCCATCCCACACTTCTACCGCCCGCATGAGCGTGAGAGCGGGCAGGCGAACTATCTGCGCCTGGCTTCCGGCATCGTCAACAGCACCGAGACGCTCTTCAACGATTACGAGTCGCTCAAGGCGCGCATGGTCGCTGTCATCGCCGCATCGGAAACGTGATGAGTACCCGTCTGCTCATCGGCACGAACAACGCAGGTAAGCTGCGCGAATACCGCCAGATGTTCGCCGCCGACCCCGCACTGGCGCACATCGCCGTTGTCAGCCTGAGCGACGTCGGCTTGGGCGATTTCGATGTGGATGAGCCGTTCGAGACGTTCGAGGAAAACGCCCGCCACAAGGCGATCGCCTTCGCCGCCCGCGCCGGGCTGCCCGCCATCGCCGACGACTCCGGCTTGCAGGTCGATGCCCTCGGCGGACGCCCCGGCGTCTACAGCAAGCGCTACGCCCCAGGCACAGACGCCGACCGCTGTACCAAACTGCTGGGCGAACTGGTGGACGTGCCCGACGCGGCGCGCACCGCCCGTTTCGTGTGCGTCACCGTCGGCGCGACGCCGGACGGTCGGCTGATCGAGTCGCGCGGCGTCGTCGAGGGGCACATCGCCCACGCGCCCGGCGAAAACAGCAACGGCTTCGGCTACGACCCGATCTTCATCCCCGAAGGGATGGGACGCGCCTTCAGCGCCCTGCCCCCGGAGGAGAAGAACCGCCTCAGCCATCGCGGGCGGGCGCTGGCGGCGCTGCTGCCGCAGTTGGCGGGCTGGCTGGCGGGCGGCTGAACGCGCCGTGCAGGGGCGCACCCGGTGGGTCGCCCCGCGAGACCCCTCAGCCCGTCGTGGGCGACGCCAGATAGATGATCGTCACGCCCTCGCCGCCTTCTTTGGGCGGGGCGGGGATGATCTTGGTGATCAGCGGATGCCCGGTCAGGCGTTCCTGCACCGCGCGGCGCAACGCCCCCGTCCCCTTGCCGTGAATCACCCGCCCGAACGGGATGCCTGACAGGTATGCCGCGTCGATGTAGCCGTCCAGCCGTTCGAGCGCTTCCTCCACCCGCGCCCCGCGCAGGTCGAGTTCCAGCCCAGGCGACTCGGCTTTGGGCAGCGTCAGATCGCGTTCCGGCTCATACGCGCTGCCCCGGCGTTTGCGCGCCGTCTCTTTTTCGCCGCGCGTCGGCTTTTTCAGGTCACGCAGCGAGGCGCGCACCTTGAGCGCGCCGATGCCGATCATCGCCGAGTCCTTGTCGATCTCGACGACCGTCCCCTCAGCGCGCAGCGTCTCCAGCCACACCGCATCGCCCAGGCGCGGCGTCCAGACTTCCTTCTGAGGCAGTTCGACCGCATCCTCAACCGGGGCGCGCGCCAGCTTCTCCAGCGTTTCGGCGGCAGCCTGCGCTTCACGCAGCGCATCGAGCGGCAGCGATGCCTCGCGCAGGCTGTTCCGCAGCTTGCGGATTTCGTTCTTCAGCGTGTCGATCTCATCCTGCATCGTGCGGCGCGCCGCGTGGATGATGTTGCGGCGCTCGTCTTCCACCCCGTTCAGCCGGACGACCAGCTCGGCGCGTTCCGCTTCGATGGCATCGCGCAGGGCGGTGATCTCCGCCTGCTGGCGGCGGATGTCTTCGCGCGTGCGGTGAATCTCATCCAGCAGGTCATCGGCGATCAGGTCTTCAGTGGCGACCATGCCGCGCGCGTCTTCGATGATCGCCCCGTCCAGCCCCAGCCGTTTGGCGATCGCCAGCGCGTTGGAGCGCCCAGGCAAACCGATGATCAGCCGGTAGGTCGGCGCGAGGGTCTCCAGGTCGAACTCGACGCTGGCATTGCGGACGCCCGGCGTCTCGACGCTGTACACCTTCAGTTCCGGGTGATGCGTGGTCACCATCGTGGTGACGCGGGCGCGGCGCAGGTGATTGAGGATGGCGCGCGCCAGCGCCGACCCTTCGGCGGGGTCTGTGCCCGCGCCCAGTTCGTCCAGCAGCACCAGCGAACGCGGCGTACATTCGCGCAGGATGCCGATCGTGTTCGTCATGTGTGAGGAAAAGGTGCTGAGCGACTGCTCGATGCTCTGCTCATCGCCGATGTCCGCATACACCCCGTCGAACACCGTCAGGCGAGCGCGTTCGCACGGCAGGTGCAGCCCGCACTGCGCCATGAGCGCCATCAAGCCGACCGTCTTGAGCGAGACGGTCTTGCCGCCGGTGTTCGGTCCGGTGACGACCAGCAGCCAGGTATGCGCGCCGAACTCGACATCGATCGGCACGACGTTGCCGCTCAGCAGCGGGTGGCGCGCACCCGTCAGCTCGATGACGCTGCCTGGGTGATCCGGCAGATCGGGGCGGGCGGCAAAGCCGACCAGCTGCGGCTCGACGGCGTGCTGCTCATCGGCGAAGCGGGCTTTGGCGCACACCAGGTCGATGTACGCCAGCACCTCGACGGTATGCACGATGTGATCCGCCATGCTGCCCACCAGATCGGTGATCGCCAGCAGGATACGGCGAATTTCCTTTTCTTCGGCAAGCTGCAATTCGCGCCAGGCGTTGTTCAGTTCGACGGTATCGAGGGGCTGGATGAAGAGGGTTGCGCCGCTGGCACTGGCGTCATGCACCACGCCTGGGATTTTGCCCTTGTGGTCAGCTTTGAGCGGGATGACGTAAATGCCGTTCCGCATCGTGATCAACTGGTCCTGCAGGTAGGGCTGATTGCCGGGGCTGCTGATGATGCGCTGGAGGCGCGTCTGAAGGCGGTCGAAAGCGATCTTCAGGTCGCGGCGGATGATGGCAAGGGCGGGGCTGGCGCTGTCTTTGACCTGCCCCTGCTCGTCGATGGCGCGCTCGATCTCCTGCTGGACGGGCGTGCATTCCTCGACGCGCTCGGCAATGTCCGACAGCAGCGGATACTGCGATTTCATGCGCCCCAGCGTGCGCTTCAGCGTGGTGGCGCGGCGCAGCGTGGCGCGGATGTCCAGCAGCACGGGCGCGTCGATCATCACGCCGCGCTGTGCGCCGATCGCCGCCTCACGCACATCACGTGCGCCCCCCAGCGAAGCATTGAACTGGTTGGCGAACATCAGCCGGGCTTCGGCGGTCTCCTGCTGCCACTGGCGCGCCTCGCCCAGGTCGGCAGTGGGGAACAGGTCACGCGCCAGATCAGCCCCGGCTGAAAAGGTCGTGTACGATGCCAGCTTCGCCAGCACTTTGTTCAGTTCAAGGGTGTGCAGTACTTTTTCGTTCATGATGCCGCCCAGTATAACAGACGGACGGGGCGGCTTCAAGCGCCGAACATTTCACAACGGTTCATGAAGGTTCAGAGCGGTAACACTGTGCAAACGCACATGTCCGATTAACGGGGCGAAGGCAGATGATACTGAACATATGTCATCTCAGGTGATACTGCGTACATCAGAGAGGAACAGATGACCGTGACACCGTTCGCGCTGGGCGCATCAGGCACGTCGGCGCAGACGACTACATCGGCAAGCCGCTCAATCTGGATGATCTGATGATCAGGGTGAACACGCTGCTGGCAGCATTTCGCGGCTGAGACGCGCGCGGGCGGGGCTGCCTCCCCACCCACGCGCTCATCATCACCCCTGCGCTACCCCTGAAAATCCGGGATGTCCTGCTCGATGCGGCGGATCGGGCGGACGGCGTAGGCGATCAGGCAGATCGCCGACCCCACCAGCGCGGTGAACAGGTACATCAGCCCCATGCCTGCGCCCGCCCCCGTCCCCCAGATGCCGCCGAAGATCGGGGCGAGTGCGCCACCTGGCATCATCGCCGGCTCGAACACCCGATCCGCCAGCACCCCGGCGATCAGGTAGCCGAATGGGATCATCGACTCACGCAGCGTGGCGTCGATGGCGAACACGCGCCCCTGCAAATCGGGCGGCACTTTGTTGGCGATCAGCGTGCGCTGCGCGTTGAACATGAACGGGACGAAAAATTCCGTCACGCAAGCCGCCACCAGCCAGCCAGTGACGCTCTGCGATACCCCCATCAGCAGATCGCCGAACAGGAAAGACAGCGCTCCACTGACCACGAACCACACCAGCAGCCGCGCCCGCGTGATGAACACCACTACCGCGACCGACCCGACCAGCGCCGCGATGCCGATCGTCGCCTGCACCAGCGCCAGCACGCCTTCATCGCCGCCTGTGCGCGCCAGGATCATCGTCGGCATGATGCCCAGATAGGTCAGCGATGCTGTAAAATTGACGCCCACCATGATGAACATCAGGTAGAGCAGCCCGCGATGTGCGCGCAGCCACATCAGCGCGCCGTTGAATTCCCCACGCCACGAACCACGCCCTACCTGCCCCGCTTCCGTCTGCACCGGGGCGGGGATGCGAACCAACATCAGCGTGCTGTATGCCGCCAGAAACGTCAGCAGATCGACCGCGATCGCCAGCCCCAGCCCACCCGCGCTCATCATGACCGCGCCCAGCGCCGGAGCAAGGATGCGCGTGAGCGAAAAACCTGCCGTCCGCAGCCCGTTGATCCGCCCGCGCTGTTCTGGCTTGGTCAGCACGGTGACGGCGGCGGAAAAAGCCGACGTCTGAAACGGGTCAAGCGCGCCCGTGATGCCCACATAGGCGAATGCGCCCCACAAATCCAGCGTGCCGCTGGTGAACGCCCACAGCAGCGCCAGCGTCGCCAGCCCTGCTGTGCCATCCGCCAGCAGCATCACCCGACGGCGATCCCAGCGATCGACCAGCACCCCGGCGACGGGGCTGAACAGCACCAGCGGCAGAAAGGTGAAAAAGCCGAGCAGCGCCACCGTCAGCGCCGATTGCGTCAGGGCATACGCCCAGATCAGCAGTGCAAAGCGGGTGATGCCGCTGCCCGTCAGCGAGATCACCTGTCCGATGAAAATGGCGAAAAAAGTGGGCAAGCCAGGCGTGCCCACCCGCGCGATCGAGGTCATCGTCCCCGTCATGTTCGGTTGTCCTTCGTGCGTTTATAACTGTGAGAGTGATGAATCTGTTAGCGAAGCGAAGGTGCAGCAAACTAAGCGAGGGGTTTGGTCCCGAAACCGCAGATGGTGATCACGACGGTGTTATTGAGGAAATACATGGTCACACCGGGTCAGAAGAGGCACGCTGCTTTACGATAGCATACCTCTGCCGCGCAGAAAAGGGCTTCATTGCCAGTAAGCTGGGCGATGAAGTGGGGGGTATCGATCTGGGCGGGCGACGCAGGCGTCGTCCCTGCGGTCAGGGACAATGCCTGCACCAACCTCACCCCGGAAACCTGGCGGATTCCTGCCCCTCTCCGATGGAGAGGGGCGGTTGAGCGCAGCGAAACGGGGTGAGGTTGCCCGTGCAGGCGCATCCGAACCGCGATTTACTGGCACTCAAGCGACAGAGGCACACAGGTGTGCGCCTCTGCGCCGGGCGAGGTCTATTCCACTTTGGCATTCTCGCGCAGCAGCGCGATCCCGGCGACCACCACCACCGCGCCGACGCCGAGCAGCAGCATGGTCGTGCCTGCCCCGGCGACGAACTGCGGTTCTGCCTGAGCAGCGGGCGCAGCCGCTTCAGCGGGTACGACGGTCGGTTCATCAGCGGCGGCGGCGGGCAGCGCCAGCGCCAGCGCGAAAATGACGATGATCAGCAGACGGCGTGCGTGCATCATGACGCAGTTCTCCCGAAAAGTGTGCGATCCACAATGGCAGGATTGTACCGCAAAATGGCGGACATGACAGACGCATGACATGAAAAACGCCCGCCGTATCACACGGCAGGCGTTTTCGTGACGATGCGCAGACCGTCGGCTGACGATCAGTTGATCGGCTGGTCCTGGCTCGCCAGATACGCGATCAGGTCTGCCAAATCCTGATACGTCAGGCGTTCGCCGTAATTGGCGGGCATCAGCCCCGCGCCATAGCCTGGGGAGATGTAGTCGTTGGGGTGGATGATCGACTCCGCCAGGTACATCTCGCCCGTGTAGCCCGCGAACTGGGCTTCCTGGAGGCGCACTTCGTTGACGCGCGTCCACGTCCCCTCGGTCAGCGGGGCGACGGCAGCGTTCATGTGGCAGCCAGAGCAGGCGAGTGCGCCGTTGTAAAGCACCTGCCCGTTCTGCGGGTCACCCGTCACATCCGCCAGCCCGACCATGATCTGGTCGGTCGGCGTATTGACGCCCACGCGCGGCTCGGCATTCGCCAGCAGTTCGGCGACGATCGCGCCGTCCACCGGCACTTTCGGGAACATCTCGACGCGCAGCAGGTCGTCGATCGTCCATTCGCTGCCCTTGTCCCAGTTGAGGATGTAGGCAGTCAGGTCTTCGAGCTGGTCAGAGCGCAGCGGACCACCCGCCGTCTGCCCCCAGGCAGCCATCTGGTTGGGCCAGTAGAAGCCGCTGAGCGGGCGACCATGCACCAGCGTAGTATAGATGAAGCTGTGCAGGCTGCCGCCCCAGCCGATGTTCGCCAGGCGCGATGGCGCATCCGGGTTGTAGCCCTTGTCGATGGCGGGCTGCATCTGCTGGCGGATCGGGGCTTCGATCGCTTCGATCTCCGTCAGGCGCGCCTGAATTGCGGCGGCGCGCTCGTCACTGACGCCCAGCGACAGTTCCGTCTCCAGACCGATGCGCTCGCGGCGGGTCTGCGCCAGGAAGTCGAACCCGAACAGATACGGCGAGTTCAGCGCCGGACCGCGCCCGCCGCCATAGCCGTTGTTGCCATGACAGGTGGAGCAGTTGGCGGTGAACAGTTCTGCGCCGCGCTCGATGGCGCGCGCCTCATACTGACGCTGGAACGCCTGCATACGCCCATTTTCGTTGATGGCGATCCAGCCGACCAGCACCATGATGCCCAGAAAGGCGACCGTCCCAACGATAATGCGATGCTCAATGCGTTCAACGAGCAGACGTTGTAAATTCATCGGATTTACGTCCCTGGTGCTTCAAAGTACTGCGAGTTGCGGTGGATATAGATGTGGTCGCTGTTGACACGGCGGATGCGATTGCCATTGGCGTCCAGCACGGGGATGGAATTGCCATTGGCATCCAGCACCGGGCGACCGTTCTCCAGCACCACTTCATCCCACGAGACCACCACATCGACGCGCTTGAGGTTCTGCTGCCAGTCGCTGACGATAATGAAGCCCCAGCCGTTGAGCAGCTCTCCGCTGCGCTCGTGGATCATCTCGTTGTACTTCTTCAGCGCTTCGCCAAAGTGGGTGTTGGCGGGCAGCACGGTGAAGTTAAGCGAGCTGAGCGGCAGGTGCGGTGTTCCCGCCAGATATTGCAGCAGCGTCTGGTTGCCTTCGACGCGGAAGTTGCCATTGTCGAGTTCGACGTTGAAAGCACGCACCACGTTCGCTTCATCGCCGGGTTCGGCGTCAAACTGGCGGGTGGTGTACATGCCGGGCGTCAGTTCATCGAACGGCACAGGCAGCAGTACGCCGAGGTGGTTGTGCGCCGGTTCTTTGGTCATCTCATGCAGCACGTCGGTGTCGGCGCTGTTGATGACGCCGAACTCCGGCAGACCCATGTAGCTCAGCACCGTGAACGCCGACATGAACACGAAAGCGATCGAGAGCTGCACACGGCGGTGCGCCCAGCGGCGGCTCTTGGTCACATCGAGGTAGGGGTAAGCCGCAAGGAAGACGACCACGATGGTCGGGAAGACGATGCCCCAGATGACCTTGTCGCCCAGCTTGAGCGCGCCCTGAATCCACAGGAAGTACCAGGGGGCAGTCGTGCCGAGCGGTGTCACCTGCGGGTCAGCATGTGCCTCCAGCGGCGCGTGGAAGAACCAGGTCACCAGCACGACCAGCACCAGCGTGGTCACGCCGATCCACATGATCTCGCTCGTCAGCACGTCGGGAATGAAGTAGACGCGCTTGTCCAGCGGCACGCGCTTGGCGGTATCTTCACCGATGTTCTCTTCAGCGGGCGGCAGGCTGTGCCCGTGCAGCACCACCTTGTAGTAGTGGACGCCGACGAAGATGAACAGCAGCGCCGGCACAGCCAGCACATGCAGCAGGTAGAAACGCAGCAGACCATTCGCGCCGATTTCCGGTCCACCGCGCAGCAGCAGGTTGAGGTTCGTACCGACGATCTCCGGCGGCGCAGCTTCCACCATCGACGCCCCGATCGTTACCGCCCACAGCGCGAGCTGGTCCCAGGGCAGCAGGTAGCCGCTGAAGCTGAGGAAGAAGGTCAAGCCGAGCAGCACGATACCGGTGAACCAGGTGAATTCGCGCGGCTTTTTGTAACTGGCGGTTAAAAAGGTGCGTAACATGTGTAAGGTGACGATCAGCACCATCGCCTCAGCGCCGAGGCGGTGCAGGTCACGCATGAACTGTCCCAGCGGGACGTTCGACATGATGTTGAGCATGTTGGCGTAAGCGATCTCCGGCGAAGGCGTGTACCACACCATCAGGAAGATGCCGGTGATCGTCTCGAAGAAGACGAAATAGGTCGAAAGCCAGCCGAGACGGAATTCAGGATACACCCCGGTGACCGACTTGTGGAAGTACGCCGGGCGCATGTGCAGCCAGAACCCGTCGGCGTGCGGCTGCAAACGGGGGTTCGGCTTGCGACTGGGAGCCTCACCGCGCAGCGCTTCGCGCAAGTCCTGGACGTTCATACCCGCAGTCGCGCGTTCCACGACTTCGTTGATGCCTTCAAATACGGCGCGCTTGAGTCCCTTTTCCTTGATGTCGTCAAGGAAGGATGGGAATGGAAGAACCGACATGTGTCCAGTACCCCTCTAAACTCTCTCTCCAGGCGATCTTTTTTATGCGAAGCCGGGGCGTCTGATGCGGTCGCCTGTGTCGATGCGGATGGCGACCACGTTACCGCGCCCTTCCAGCGAAACGGGGTCGCCCGCGTCGTTGGTCGTGGCAGTCGTGCCGTCCTCGAACACCACCGTCGTGCGGAAGCGGTCGAGGGCGCGTGGGGCGGGTCCTTCAATATATGCCCCGCTCAGTTGGAATTTCGACCCGTGACACGGGCACTCAAACCGTCCGTTGGTTTCCACCCACTTCGGCAGGCAGCCGAGATGCGTGCAGACACCGTACAGCGCCACCACACCCTCGCTGGTGTAGGAGACGTGGAAGCGTCCTTCCGGCACGGAGACGGGCTGGACATTCTGCTGTGGCAAGCGGTCAGTCGGGAAATTGAACACCCCACCGAACGTGCCTTCCTTGAAGATCGGCAGCGCGAACCAGATCAGACCCGCTGTGGCTTGCCCCAGCAGCAGCACGATCGATGCGCCCCAGATGTGGTAAAGAAATTCACGGCGGCTTGGCGCCGCGACCTGCACCTGCTCCGCCGCCGTTTTCTGGCGGGGGGCAACGGCAGCGCGGGTTTCCCCTGCGGTGATGCTGCTCATGTGATTCGCATCCTCATTCTGTTCAGACTGATCCGGCTCGGATCGCCTTCCCATACTCACTGACTGACTGAACACTGTGACAGAAGTATAGCACAGGCAAATGCTTTTGTCACCCGTTCGATAAGGTGGATTGAGAGAAGAATCGATCCTTTTGTAAAATGTATCACAAGTGGACAGGAGAGTCAAAAACGTCTATCATCAGATTTGCCAGTGCCATGCGCCCTGACACAGTGCGGGACTCCCCGGAAGGGCACACTCACCATGACCTATCTGAAGGTGACTGGAGAGCAGACGACGTGGATCAACCTGCTCGACCCGACGCCGATCGACATCGAGGGGCTTCGGCGCAGCCTGCCCTTCATCCATCCGCTCAACCTTGAGGACATCCTCAGCGTCACTGAGCGCCCGAAGATCGATGTACAGCCCGAATACCTGTACATCACGCTGCACTTTCCCCTCTGGGACAGCAACAACCGCATCAGCCGCCCCTACGAGATCGACTTCGTGATCGGGCGCACCGTTCTCGTCACTGCCCATGAAGGGCGGCTGCCGCTGCTCAGCAGCCTGTTCGACGGCTGCCGCGACGAGGCGGACATCCGCGAGCAGATGCTCAGAAGCTCTGCGGCACGCGCCTTCTACATCGTGCTGGACAAGCTGGTCGATAACCTATTCCCCACCCTCAGCAAGGTGGACAGCAGCCTGCGCGCCATCGAGAACAGCATCTTCACCAGCGACGGGCAGACGATCATCCGCGAGATCGCTCTGCTGCGGCGCGACATCATCGCGCTGCGGCGCATCATCCGCCAGCAGATGCCCGTCATCGAACAGCTCGCCCGCCTCAACAACCCGCTGCTGCGCGAAGGGCTGGAGCGCTATTTTGACGACATCATCGATCACATCCACCGTGCGCGCGACATCATCGACGAAGATTACGAGGTGATCAGCAGCCTGTCCGAGACGGCGGATACCCTGCTGAGTCACCGCATCAACGGCGTGATGCGTATCCTGACGGTGTTTTCGGTCATCATGCTGCCGCTCACCTTCATCTCCAGCATGTACGGCATGAACCTGGTCTATCTGCCGCTGGCGGAACACCCGGAGTCGTTCTGGATTCTGAGCGGTGGGATGCTGACGCTGGCGATCGGGATGCTGCTCTTTTTCCGATCGCGCGGTTGGCTGTAGAGCAGCGCCGCACACATCTCTATCCCGATTCAGGTCTGTTCAGCGATGAAAAAACAGGACAAACGCGCCCGCCATTCCACCCTTCCCCCGCCGATCTACGTCGATACCCCGCTCAAGCTGGTGGCGGCGGTCGCGCTGCTGGGGCGCGAGTCGCTGCTGGCGCTCGATACCGAGTCCAACAGCCTGCACGCCTATCAGGAACGGGTGTGCCTGATCCAGGTCTCCACGCGCCAGCACGACTACATCATCGACCCGCTGCCGATGAGCGCGTCCGATATGCAGCCCTTCGGCGCGCTGCTGGCAGACCCGGCGATCGAGAAGGTGTTTCACGCCGCGGAATACGACCTGCTCTGCCTGCGGCGCGATTTCGGCTTCACCGTGCGCCACCTCTTCGACACCGCCATCGCCGCCCGCGTGTGCGGCATCAAAGAGACGGGCTTGGGCAATCTGGTCAGAAATTTCTTCAGCATCAGCATGGACAAATCGCACCAGCGCGACGACTGGGGCGAACGCCCGCTGCCCGAAGACAGCCTGATCTACGCGCAGATGGATACCCATTACCTGCCCGACCTGCGCGATGCGCTGACTGACCTGCTCGACCAGCAGGGGCGCACTGAAGAAGCGCGCGAATGGTTCAGCGAACAGTGCGATCTGCCTCCGCCCAAACCGCGCCCCTCTGAGCGGGAGAGCTTCTGGCGGCTGGCGCTGCCCAACCAGCTCACGCCTGAACAATGCGCCGCCCTGCGCGCCGTCTACATCCTGCGCGAAGGCATCGCCCGCCAGCGCGACCTGCCCCCGTTCAAAATCCTCACCGATCAGCTTCTCGTCAACCTCGCCCGCGCCATGCCCACCCACGCGCGCGATCTGCGCCGCGTGCCGGGCATGAGCAGCAGTCAGGCGGAACGCTTTGGCGAGGCGATCGTCAGTGCCATCCGCGCTGCCCTCGCTGAACCGCCGCCTGCCCCGCCCCCTCTCGACCCACCCGCTGACCCGCTCGTTGTCGAGCGCTACACCGCGCTGCGGGAATGGCGCAAGCAGCGCGCTGCCCTGCGCGGCGTCGAGGCGGACGTGATCATCTCCAAAGAGGCGCTGTGGGCGCTGGCAGAGCGCGATCCCGACTCGCTGGACGCCATCGGGCAGGTACGTGGCTTCGGCGCGTGGCGGCGCGCTGCCTATGGCGAGGAAGTGCTGGCGGTGCTGCGCCGCTTTCGTCACAAAGCGTGACCCGCGCCCGCGTTCCCGTTATACTGTATGTTATCTTTCGGGCGCAGTGCCCGGACTGAAGATTTCATCACATGAGGAGAATGCCGCAACATGGCACATGCAGCCGCACACGACGCCCACGCTCATGCCCAGCCAGAGCCGAAAGCGCCGCACATCAATACCTCGGAACATCGCAAGGTGGGCTGGCTGGAACTGTTCTACGACCTGGTGTACGTCGCCACCATCGTACAGTTGAGCAACCGCCTGGCGGAGGATATCTCGCTGGAAGGGGTGGTGACGCTCGTCCTGCTCTTCATCCCGATCTGGTGGGTGTGGATGGGCACGACCTTCTACAACACCCGCTTCAGCGCCGACGACCTGATCCATCGGGCGCTGGTGTTCGGGCAAATCCTCACCGTATCCGCGCTGGCGATCACCGCCTATGACGGCTTGGGCGAGACTTCGGCGGGCTTTGCGGTGTCATATGCCGTCGCGCGGCTGCTGCTGGTCATCATGTATCTGCGAACGGCGCGCACTGCACCAGAGGCACAGGCGCTCTGCAATCGGTATGCCGCCGGGTTCGCCATCGCCGCCGCCATCTGGCTGGTCTCGGCGTTTGTGCCCGCGCCGCTGCGTTTCGTGCTGTGGATCATCGGGCTGGCAGTCGATTTCGGCGTGCCGCTCTCGCCGGGGTCGATCCGCCTCCAGCGCCAGCTTCCGCCCAGCGGACACCACCTGCCGGAGCGCCTCGGTCTGTTCACGATCATCGTGTTCGGCGAGTCGTTCATCAAGGTGATCGGCGGCTATGCCGGCAAGACGATCACCACCGACATCGCGCTGATCGGCGTGCTGGGGCTGCTGGTCGTGGGCGGGTTGTGGTGGATTTATAATGAGACGATCGCTGTGCGCGGCGTGCTTTGGGGTCAGCCTGGCGTGCAAACCTACATCTATGGACATCTGCCGATCCAGCTCAGCCTGGTGCTGCTGGCGGTGGGCATCTACAAGATGGTGACCAGCACGGGCGACGTGCTGTCCGACAAATACCGCCTGCTCACGGCGGGCGCGGTGGCGCTGTGCATCCTGGCTCAGGGCATCGTCGAATACTGGACGGATCATGGCAACCGCGTGGTCGATCTGGTGCTGCGCGTGATCGGCGCGCTGCTGGCGCTCGGCGTCGGGCTGCTCGGCACGGGCATGTCGGCATTGTCGGTCGGCGGGGCGCTGGCGGCGATCGTGGTGGTGCTGGCGGTCATCGACCTGATCGACGAACAGCGTCGGCATCTCGGTTCGGGCGAAGAGCCGGAGATGGAAGGGGCGTAGAGACAGGAAAGGGCGTGCCAGCGGGCGCGCCCCTCCTGATGGCTGACCTCACTCGATCACGAAGCGGTGACGGCGGATGAAGGTGGTGTCGGGCGTCATCGTCACCACGCTGTAGCCCGGTCCGGCATGGCGATCGCGCTCGCTGTTCACCTGCCCTGGCGATGCCGCCAGTTGATACCAGCTGCTCAGCGCGCTGGCGTACAGGATGCCGTCACGGTACAGGTCAGTATCCTGATGCACATGCCCGAAGAACACCCCGCGCAGCCGATCGCGGAAGGGCAGCAGCGCCGCGTGCAGCGCATCGCCGTTCTCCAGACTCATCAGATCGTCCCACCAGGGGATGCCGACGCGCAGCGGGTTGTGATGCACCGCCACGATGAGCGCCCGATCGCCCGCGCACTGCGCCGTCAGCCATTCAAGCTGCGATTCACGCAGGCGTCCGCGCGGCGGTTCGGCGGGCGCAGCCGTGCTGTCCAGACAGATCAGGCGATACGCGCCCAGATCGACCACCGTATCGAACGGATCACGCGGGGTGACGCCCAGCAGTTCGCTTTGCAGCAGCGCGGCGCTGTCGTGGTTGCCCGCCAGGTAGTATACCGGGTAGGGGATAGCGCTCAGGATGGGGCGCGCCGCGTGATATGCTGCCGGGTCGGGGTCGTATGCCACATCCCCCGTATGCAGCACAAAATCCGGTGTGAACGGGAGCTGCTGAAGTTCGCGCACCAGCGCCTGCGCCCCGATGTGCGTGCTGTGCGGCGCGGAGTTGGAGTTGTAGTGTGCGTCAGGTCCGATGTGCGTATCGGTGATGTGGACGAACCGCAGCGTGTGACCGTCGATCATGGGCAGCCCTCTGTTTGTGCGAAAGACAAGCCGCATTATAATCGTTTTCCATGACGACACGAACGATCTCCCCCCGTTTGCTCATCTGCGCGCTGTGCGCGCTGTGCTTCGGCTGCACCGCCCAGCCGCCTGAAGCGCTGCCCACCCTTGCTGCCCTGCCGAGCGCCACCCTGGTCGCCCGCGTGCCGCCGACCTACACCGCCGCCCCGCCCACCACACCGCCGACCGACGTGCCCGCGCCCAGCGCCACCGATACCGATACCCCATCGCCCACGCCGACTCTGCCCCAGTCACCCACGCCAACCGACACCCCGCCGCCCACCGCCACCGACACGCCGTCCGCCACGCCGACGATCACCGTCACGCCCAGCCTGACGATCACCAACACCATCACGCCTGTGCCGTCGCCCACCTTCACCCCATCGCCCGAACTGGGGCTACTGGGCGATCTGGTGGCGCTCAGCGCACGCGCCACCATTCTGCCGCCCGAAGCGCTCTACAATCCGCCCACGCTGACCGCGCTCTTCTTCGCGGGGCAGGCATACGCCGCCACACAGGGCGCGCCGCCCGTTCCAGCTCAGCCGACCAGCCCGGCGGCGGGCTGTCCCTTCCCTGCACCCCCTGTCATCCCGCCCGATCCGGCGCTGGGCTGCCCGACCATCGCCGCGCCGTTCCCCACCATCAGCGGCGCACAGCCCTTCGAGCGGGGGCTGATGATCTTCGTGCAGGGTCCGCCCAACTACATCTACGCCCTGACCTTCGACGGGCGCTTCCGCCGTTTCGATGACACGTGGCGCGCCGGGGTCGATCCGGAGTCGCTCAGTGAGATCCCCCCGCCTGGGCTGATCGTCCCAAGACGCGGCTTCGGCAAGGTGTGGAGCACCAGCCCGGAGGTGCGCGCCCTGCTCGGCTGGGCGACCGCCGACGAGACCGGCTCAAGCGGGGCATTCCTGCTGTTCGAGCGCGGCAGGGCGATCGGCGTGCCCGTGCGAGGGGAGGTGTTCATCCTGTTCGACGATCCCGGTTCGCTCACCGGGACGTGGCGCAGCGCCCCAGGCGGGTTGTGATCGGTGCATTTGCCAGGCTGACCGCCGCCATCAGCCTGATCGCGTTCATCGCCCTGACGATCGCCCGCGCCCCAGGCGCAGACGCACCGCCGGACATCCTCGGCTATGCCAGGCGCGCGCGCGATCATTTCGACCTGTTCATCTACGACCCGGCGCGCGACCTGACGCTCAACCTGACGCGCACCCCGCTGCTGGACGAGTCGGCATGGGATGCGGTCGGCGGGCAGGTGATCGTCGAGCGGGCACAGCCAGGCGCGGTCGAACTCTGCCTGCTGCACACCGGGCGCTGCCTCTCACCCGCCAGCCGTGCTGACGAACAGCCGCGCTTTTCGCCAGACGGCGCGCGGCTGGCGCACCGTGTGTACGGCGGTGGGCTGGCGGTGCGCGCGCCTTTCGACGGCGCAGCCGTCATCTACGACTCGCCCGATGTGCTGTTCAGCGATTTCGTCTGGTCGGCAAACGGACGCTGGCTGCTCGCCTGGGGAGTCGACCGGTCACGGACGGAGCGCACTGCATGGCGGCTGGTGGACAGCACCAGCGGCGCACGCCTGCCCGTGCCGGAACATATCGCGCGCTGGCTGGTGGAGCGCTGGGCACTGGGCAGCCGGGCGCGCCCGGCAGTGGCAGACGCGCTCGATCTGTCCGGCGCGGTGTGGGCGCTTGCGCCAGGAGGCAGGCAGGTGGCGGTGACCGGGCTTGCCCGGCGCGAATATGGGGTATGGCTGATCGCGCCGGAAGGGGGTCAGGCGGAGGTGGTGGTGACCGGGCGAGAGGAGATCACCGCCCTGAGCTGGCTGCGCTGACTGGCTCGCGGTCAGGTCATCCCCGGCGGCGCTGAATCAGCGGCAGGCTGAAGCCGAAGCGGCTGCCCACGCCAGGCTCGCTCTCGAACAGCACTTCCCCGCCATGCCGTTCGACGATCTTCCGCACCAGATGCAGCCCCAGCCCCGTCCCGGCGATATGGACGGTATCGGCGGTGCGAATGCGGGAGAACGCCTGAAAGAGCAGCTTCTGTTTCTCGCGCGGGATGCCGAAGCCGGTATCGCGCACATCGAGGATGACGCTGCCATCGTGGATGAATGCCGCAACCGCCACTTCGCCGCCTGCCGGGGTGTACTTGAGCGCATTGCTGATCAGATTGCTGATCGCTTCGCCCAGTTCTGCCGGGTCGCCCGCGACGGTGCAGGGTTCGTCGAGCGGGATAATGGTATAGGCGATGCCGCGTTCGCTCGCTTCCAGCCGGAAGCCCGCTGCTGTTTCCGCCAGCACGCGCGTGAAGTCGATCGGCGTGGTCGGCGCGGTGCGCCGTTCGTTGATCTTCTCCAGCGAGAGGATGTCGGTCGAAAGGCGGGTCATGCGGTCGAGCGAGCGTTCGATCGCCTCGAAGTAGCTGGTATGTACCTCATCGAAATGCGGGGCGAGTTCATCGCGCAGCATCTCGATGTAGGATGCGATGATCGACAGCGGCGCGCGCATGTCGTGGGCGGCGATGCGGATCATGTCCGTCTTGATCTGCTCCAGATCGCTCACCTGCGCGTACAGCTTTTGCAGGGCAGCGAGCTGAGCCTGTGAGGTGTGCAGCAGGATGGCATTGTCCAGCGCCGCAGCGACGCGCGCCGCCAGCAGCCGGGTGAACTCGTACACTTCCGGCGTGAATAGGTCGGCATGGCGGGTTTCGAGGTTGATCACGCCCAGTTTGCGGTCGCGGGCGATCAGCGGCAGCACGATGTTGGCGCACATGCCGGGCACATCGCCGATGTAGTCCGGATCGGCGTACACATCCTCGACGAACTCCGGGCGTCCGAGGCGCAGCGCCCGCCCGATGATGCCTTCATGCAGGTCGAGTTCGCGTTCCCCGGTCACGCCATAGGCGCGGCAAATCTTCATCCGGTCACCATCCAGCAGCCCGACGAACCCGGCATCGGCACGGCTGAGCGCGATCGCGGAATTGATAGCGATCGTCAGCACCGCTTCCGGTTCGCCTGCGCCCGCCAGTTCTGCATCGACCTGCTGAAGCAGCGAGAGCATCTGAATGCGGGCGCGCACGGTAGCTTCCATCGCCCGGCGGGTGGTGATGTCACGCACGAAGCCGCGAAAGCCGCACGGATTGCCCGCCGCATCGAGGATGAGCGAGACGGAGATGTCGATGTGCAGCGGCGTACCGTCTCTGCGGTTGATCGCTATTTCCAGCGAACTGAGCGGCTGCCCGGTGCGATAGACCAGAGAAAATGCCGATTTCAGCCGTTCGGACGTGCGCGCATCGGTGTGGCTGGTGTAGTGGCGCACATTGGCGCTGATCAAATCATCACGACTGTATCCGGTGAGCCGGCACAGGGCATCGTTGACAAACACAAACGCCCCGGTCAGGTTCGTCTCGTAGTAACCGTCCTCGATCTGATTGATGAAGTCAGGCAGGGTGTGCGCGCTCGGCTGCGATACCTGCCCATCGGCTGGAAGAGAGTGACTCACGATGCGTCCTTGTTGACCAGTCGCCGGGCGAAAATCATGATGAAGATGCACCCGTGCGAATCAGAAAAATGATCGACTGCGCTGAATGTGTGAAACTCATAAAACTCACACCAGTGTTAGCATAGCACGGTTTTTTCGCAGATTACATCAGAGTTTCCAAACATTTGAGAGAAGCAGATCGTTCAGCACTGCTGCTCTCGCCCACAAAGGTGACGACGGCAGCCCGGCGCACCCGGCAGGTCAGAGCAATGACAGCAGCTCGCAGGTCACGATTGATCCATTGCCCGCGCGCGCCCATCGGCTATAATGCACGTCAAAGACCCGTTTGCAGATGTGGCACGAAGCGCATGATGGACAAGAGCGACCCAAAGCAGCGCCCTGTCGCCTCCGAACTTTATGATGAGGCGTATTTTCGCACCGCGTGCGAGGGGTATGATGAATTCAACCAGAGCGAGGGCGAACAGCTTTCGCGCCGCCTCGCCTCCGCGTTCGCCCTGGCGAAGGTCGAGCCGGGGATGCGCGTGCTGGATGTGGGCTGCGGGCGCGGCGAAATTCTGCGCCACACCGCTCAGCTTGGGGCAGACGCCTACGGCATCGACTATGCCGCCGTCGCCGTCAACCTGTCGAAGCAGGTCATCGAACCGCTCAACGGCATCGCGCCCGGTAAAACGGCGGTCTTTCAGGCGGACGCCAAACACCTCCCTTTCCCTTCCGGCATGTTCGACCGGGTGCTGATGTTCGATGTGGTCGAACACCTGCACCCCTGGGAACTGGACGCCGCGCTGAAGGAAATCCGCCGGGTCATGCGCCCGGACGGGCGCTTCATCATCCACACCGCCCCGAACATCTGGTACGACCGCTATGCCTACCCGGTGGTGCGCCGCGTGCGCGCCCTGATGGGCAGGGGCGACGCCTACCCGAAGAATCCGCGCAACTTCCTCGTCTCCGTCAACGAACACGTCCACGTCAACGAGCAGTCGTGGTGGAGTATGCAGCGCACCCTGCACGCCGCCGGCTTTCGCGGCAAGGTGTGGCTGGAAAGCCCGCCTCAGCACGGCGGGGAGGGCGTGGTCATCGACGGGCTGCGCCGCTTCCTGTTCCGCGTCCCGCCTTTCCGCTGGTTCTTCGAGCGGGAAGTGTTCGCCGTCGTCGCCCTCGACCGATGATCAGATGGAGCCCATGCCACAGCCATGCGTGACAGACGCCCGGTAGATGAACTGAGCATCGAAGAACTGGAGCGCGTGCTGGCGATCCGCCGCCGCGAAGCGCGCCAGGCACAGCTTTCGCGCTTCCAGCGTGATGGGCGCGTCGTCAACCCGGAAGCGACGCCCACAGCGCCTCCTGCCCCGCACGACCCGGTTGAGGCGGCGCTGCACGCCATGAGCGCCCCTGCCCAGGCGGTCAAGCCGCCGCCGCCCGCCCCGGCGCGCATCACCTTCAACGGGTCGGGCGATGCTGCGCCGCAGTTCGACGAGGAAGATGCGCCGCCCGCCCCGGTCGTCAGCCCGCGCGCCCGCCGCACGATCATGGATCGGCTGCTGCTGGGCGTGGAGATCATCGCGGTGGTGCTGATCGGCGTGATCGCGCTCAACCTGTTCGGCGCGATCAACACGCTGGAGCGCGAAACCGCCTCAGCGCAGGCGCTTGCCGATGAACAGCGCCGCGCCGTCCTGCCGACCTTCGCTCCCACGCCCACCCTCCGGCTGGAGCAGGTGGTGCTGCCCGGCGGGCACATCTATCGCGCCGGGGCGGAGCCGCAGTTCAACTTCAACGAAGTGCCCGCCCACCTGCACGCCCGCGTACAGGCGGAATGGATTCAGCCCGTCATCAACCGCCCGCCGCCCACCAGAGAGACCGCGCTCTCGCTGATCATCCCGCGCCTCAACCTCGACGGCACGATCGTGCAGGGCGTAGACCTCGACGCGCTGCGTCAGGGTGTCGGTCAGCTGATGAACGGCATCAACCCAGGCGATCCGACGGGCAATGTCGTCCTCGCTGCGCACAACGATGTGTACGGGCAGCTCTTCCGCCACCTCGACCAGCTTCAGCCGGGCGATACGATGCAGATTCGCACCGCCTCGCAGGTGCATACCTACCGGGTGACCGGGCAGCGCATCGTCGATCCCAACGAGACCTCCGTCATGCAGAACCGCGACGGCGCGACGCTGACGCTCATCTCGTGCTATCCATACCAGGTCAATACCCACCGCATCATCGTGTTTGCCGACCGCATCAGCTGATTACCCCGAAGGGATGAGGACATGAGCAAAGCCCCCGAAAATAAAAGCGACCGCGCTGAAAAGCGCGAAGCCCGCCGCGCTGCATCGGGCAGCGGCGGCACATACAAGACCCGGTCGGCAGCGTCGCGCCGTGCTGAAGCCCGCGCCCGCGCCGCCTATCGCGGAGCAGACGACGGCATGAGCGGTACGCTGGGCGACTCCGGCGTGACGGTGCGCGATGTCGGCGTGCGCGTCGATCTCAACGCCCCGCCGCGCAAGCCAAAGCCCAAAACCAGCGATCAGCTCGATCAGGAACAGATCGCCCACCTGCTGCACAATCCGACCAAAACCGTGCCGGAGTCCGTCCTGCGTGAGCAGTACACCTATGTGCTGGCAGACGTCCGCAATATGGCGCTGCTGGCGGCAGTGCTGTTCACCCTGCTGGTCATCGTGGCGCTCACGCTGCCCTGAATGATCGCCCAAAGCGATGACCTGGCGGGTCATCGCTCACACCACATCGACAGTCGGCATGGGGGGCGCTCCCGAATGCGCCCGGAAGTGATGGAGTCAACGTGGACTGGTCGGCGATCGCGTTATTCGCCGGGCTGGATGCCGGGTCGCTGGCGCGAGTGGAACGTGCCGCCGCTCCGCGCCGCTTTCCCGCCGGGGCGATGATCTTCAGCGAGAGTGAATGCTGCGCCGGCTTCTACATCGCCGTTGAGGGCTTGGTGCGCCTGTACCGCGTGAACACCGACGGTCGGCTGCACACCCTCAGCCTGCTGCGCGCCCCTGCCACCTTCAACGAGGTGGCAGCCGTCGATGGCGGGGCGAACCCGTTCAACGCCGCCGCCGTCACCGCCGTCGAACTGCGGATCATCTCGCACGAGGCGCTCATCGGGCTGCTGGCGTCTGACCGCGCCCTGCTGACCAACACCGTACAGGCGCTCGCCCGGCTCAACCGCGATTACATCGAACGGCTGGAAGACATGACCTTCCGCACCATCCCCTCGCGCCTCGCCCGCCTCTTCCTGCACGAAGCCAGCTATGCCGGGCAGATCGCCGAACTGCCGTCACAGCTCACTCAGGAAGAGATCGCCAGCATCCTCGGCACAACGCGCGAGGTGGTCGGGCGGGCGCTGCGTGGGCTGCTCAACGCCGGGCTGCTGCGAAAGCACGGACGCAGCTTCACCATCGTCGATCGGGAAGGGCTGCACGCTCTGGCGGAGAACAATACACTCCCCGATCCAAAAGTTTAACCTGGATCACACATCGATCGATCTTCACGATCATCTCATTTTGCAAATCCAACAAAAGTTACAGATCAGCGGTGAAAACCGGGTTATCATGGCGATTAAATGTGATCATCCAGCGACAATCAGCAGGAGAACGCCACCATGACCCATATCATCACCAGCCTGTGTCTGCGCGACGGCGCGTGCGTCGAGGTCTGCCCGGTCGAGTGCATCGTCCCCGGCAAGCCGGAGTCGGAGTGGCCCTGGTATTTCATCGACCCGGATACGTGCATCGACTGCGGTGCGTGCGTGCCGGAATGCCCCTTCGAGGCGATCTTCATCGAGGAAGAAGTGCCGGCTGCCTACACGATGGCGGCGGGGCAGAAGCGCATCCCGTTCGAGACCAAAGTCGAGGAGACGGCGAACGGCGGCGAAGTGGTCGATCTGACGCAGGACATTCAGCCCAACTACGAATATTTCAAGTCCGGCACGGGCTACGACGCCCTGTCGATGTGACACCGCACAGCTTCCCTGCTCCCTTCCCGACATGGGAAGGGAGCATCACACCACCGGCATGACCCTTCATCTGATCCCCCTCCCTTTTGCCGACCCCGACGACCTCTCGCTGCGGGCACTGCGCCACCTGAGCGGCGTGGTCGCCGTCAGCGCGGCAGATCGCCCCGCCCTTGACCGCATCCTGACGCATCACGCCGTCGCCCCGGCGCAGATCATCGCCCCGGAGTCCGTTCCCGATGCGCTGGCAACGGGCGATGTGGCGCTGGTCATCGCCGACGCGCTGCGCACCGATCACGATCCGCTGATCGCGTCGGCGCTGGCACGCGGCGTGCGCGTCGAGCCGATCCCAGGGGCAAATCTGGCGATCGCCGCGCTGGTGCTGTCCGCCCTGCCGCCAGACGCTTTCGTCTACATCGGGCGGCTGCCGGATGTTGGCATGTGCGATCCGCTGACCGGGTATGTCGATGAGCGCGCCACACTGGTCATGACCCTTTCCGCCGCGCGCGTTCATGCTGCCATCGCTGCGCTGGGCAAAAAGTTTGGCGACCGCCCTGCGTGCGTCATGGCGCACTCGGTCGGCGGAGCGGCACACGTGCTGCGTGGCGCGCTGACCGCGCTCAGCCTGCCATCGGTGGAGTGGACAGGTGAGGCAGCCATCGTGCTGGGGGGTGCGCCCGAACGCCCCGCCGAACCCTGGGACGAAGCGCGGGTGCGCGCGGCACTCGATGCGCGGCTGGCGGCGGGCGAACCGCTGCGGCTGGCGGCGAAGGCGGTCGCGGGGGAATGCGGCTGGGATCGGCGGGCGGTGTACGCGCTGGGGACGCAGTTGTAAGGGGAGAAATCCGCCCGCTGCCTGACGATCGCCCGGCGCTGTGCGATCCGCCGCTGTACACCCTCCCGCCGCCTTCGTACAATAGCCGCGTGACTGATGGTATGCACCTGGAAACCAACCCGTGACCGATCCCCAGCACGATACCCAACCGCGCCGTCCCTTCCCCGATGACCTGCCCCTCACGCCGACCATCGACCCGGAGGCAGAACCACGCCGGGGCGGGCGCGGCTGCCTGATGCAGTTCCTCATCGGCGGCGGGCTGCTGCTCTTCGCCACCGCCATCGTCGCTCTGGCGGGTCTGGCGGGCTGGACGAACGGGCAGCGCGAAGCCAACCGCCTCATCGCCGCCACCCGCGCCGCCGCCATCGACGCTCAACTGCGCGAAATGCCCAACGATGTCGCCAGCGGCAATATGGTCGTCTTTCAGGCGCGCCTGCAATGGCTGGCAACGCAGACGCCGGGCGTTGCCAGTCTGCCCGATCTGATGCTGACGGGCACGGCGCTCTACCTCGGCAGCCTGCCCACACCGACGCCCACCGCCAGCCCGACGCCCGATGCGCCCACGCCGACGCCAGACGCCCCGCTCGTCGAGCTGCCCACCCCCGCCAACGGGGGCTATGACCCGGCGGCGATCTTCGCTCAGGCGCAGGCGGCGCTGGGCGGCGGACGCTATCAGGACGCGATCGACCTGCTCGATGTGGTGATCGCCATCGACCCGACCTTCCAGACGGGCACGGTTCGCAGCGCCATGTCGCAGGCGCTCAACCTGTACGCCCGTCAGTTGTACAACGCCGGGCAGCCCGCCGCCGCCAACCTGCTCGTCAACCGGGCGGAGGAGTTCGGTCCGCTGCTGGAGGGGCTGAGCTTTGAGCGCTATGCCGCTGAACTCTACCTGACCGGGCGCGCCGGCGTCAGCACAGGCAGCCAGACGGCGATCAACGCCCTGAACGAGCTGATCGGCATGGGCGCGGGCGGGCGCTACTACACCGAGGCGCGCTCGCTGCTCTACAACGCCTACGTCCGCCGGGGCGACTCGTTCGTCGGGCAGGGCAACCCGTGCGCCGCCATCGCCGAGTTCCAGCGGGCGACTCAGGTGCAGGCGTCCGGCGTCGCCAATGGCAGGCTGGCGGCGGCACAGGCGTCGTGCGCGGCGCTGAGTGCGCCCACCGCCGACCCGAACTGGTTCCTCACGCCTGGCGCGGTCGCCCCGATCGGCGTCGTACCCCCGCCAGGCGGCTGAGGCGGGCATGTGCGGCATCTGCGGCGTGGTGAACCACGACGGCGCGCCCGTCAGCGCGGAGGCGCTGGACGGCATGACCCGCCGTCTGATCCATCGCGGACCGGACTCCGGCGGCGCGGTGCTGGACGGCGCAGTCGCCCTGGGCAACCGCCGTCTGGCTATCCTCGACCCGCGCACGCCCGCCGCTGCGCTGCCGATGCAGTCGCACGACGGGCGCTTCGCGCTGGCGTACAACGGCGAAATCTACAACCATCCCGATCTGCGGCGTCGGCTGGCGGCGCGCGGCGTGACGTTCCGCACCACCAGCGACGCCGAAACACTCATCGAGGTCATGCGCGCGGCGGAGTCGCCGGAAAGCGGGCTGCTGGCGCTGGAAGGTATGTTCGCCTTCGCCCTGTGGGATCGCCGTGAGCGGACGGTGCTGCTGGCGCGCGACCGGGTGGGCGAGAAGCCGCTCTACCTGTACGACGACGGCGCGCTGTTCGCCTTCGCCAGCGAGATCAAGGCGCTGCTGGCGCATCCCGCCGCCGTCCGCCGATCGCGCCTGAACGATCCGGCGCTGCTGGCGCGCTATCTGGCGTTCGGGTCGATCCCCGCGCCGGAGACGGTGTTTGAACACATCACGATGCTGCCGCCTGGGCACTTCCTCATCCTCCAACCTGGCGACCGGTCGGCGCGCCCGCCCCGCCCCTACTGGCAGCCGACCCGCCCCGCACCCGCACCGCTGAGCAGCCCGCACGAGGCGATCGCGCACGTCCGCGCCGCGCTGGACGAGGCGGTCAAACGCACGCTGCTCAGCGATGTGCCGCTGGGCGCGTTCCTGAGCGGCGGCATCGACAGCGGCATCATCACCGCCCTGATGCGCCAGCACAGCAGCGGCACGGTGCGGACGTTCAGCATCGGCTTCGCGGGCGACGCCAGCTTCGACGAAACGCCGTATGCGAAAATGGCTGCCGACCATCTGGGCACGGAACACACCGCCTTCGTCGTACAGCCGGAGGCGGTCGGGCTGCTGCCCAAACTCGTCTGGCATCACGATCAGCCGTTCGCCGACAGCAGCGCCATCCCCACCTATCTGGTGAGCAGACTGGCGCGCGAACACGTCACCGTCGCCCTGACCGGGGACGGCGGCGATGAGGCGTTCGCCGGGTATCAGCGCTTCATGGCAGCAGGGATGCAGCGGCGGCTGGGCTTCATCCCGCGCGGGGTATGGGGCGCGGCGGCGTCGCTGATCGCCCGCCTGCCCGAAGGGACGGGCTATTACAATGCGCTCAAACGCGCGCGCCGCTTCGCCGCCAGCGCCGCCCAGCCGCCCGCTCTGGCGTATTTCGACCTGGTGCGCATCTTCGACGCCGGGACGGTGCGCGCGCTGACCGGGCGCGCCGACGACCCCGCCGGGAAATGGGTGCGCGCCCACACCCCGCCCGATCCCGATCTGGACGATCTGCTGCTCTTCAACCTGACCACCTATCTGCCCGACGATCTGCTGATCAAGACCGATCGGGCGAGCATGGCGGCATCGCTGGAAGCGCGCGCCCCGTTCCTGACCGCCCCCGTGCTGGAGGCGGCGTGGGCGCTGCCCGCCGACGTCAAACTGCGCGGCGGGACGACCAAATGGGTGCTGCGTCAGGTGGCGCGCGATCTGCTGCCCGCCGCGCTCATCGACCGTCCAAAGCACGGCTTCGGCGTGCCGCTGGGCGCATGGCTGCGCGCTGACATGGGGGAGGTGCGGGACATCTTATGCAGCCGGGAGGCGCGCGGGCGTGGTCTGCTGGATCAGCTCGCTGTGGACAGGCTGATCGACGACCACGCGGCGGGCGGGCGCGATCACGCCGGGCGGCTGTGGGCGCTGCTCACGCTGGAATGGTGGCATCGCCTGTTCATCGACCCGCCCGCGCTGCCTGAGACGATCGCCGGGTGACCCCGCACGTCACACGTCCTGAAGTTCCTCCAGCAGGATTTCACCCCGCCGCACCGCCTGAAGCGCCGCAGAATGCCGATCGCGCGCGTTCATCTTGTCCATCGCACTCGCCAGCGCCTCGATCAGGTCGCTCAGCGGGATGTTCAGCCGCGCGGCGATCGCCTCGTTCTCCAGCCCGCCCGCCACGCCCAGCATGATCTGGCGTTCGATGTCCGTCAGCGCATTCTGGTCTTCCGGCACGCGCAGCATCCCCGTCACCACTTTTTCTGCCACGCCGCGCCCCAGCACCAGTTGTCCGCCGGAGACTTTGCCCAGCGCATCGAGCAGTTCTTCCTCGGATGACGACTTGAGCAGATAGCCGTGCGCCCCGGCGCGCAGCGCACGCATGATGTACCATTCCTCATCGCGCCCGGTCAGGATCAGCACGCGCACATCCGGCGCGCCGGAACGGATGCCTGGCAGCACGTCCAGCCCGCCTTTGATCGGCATGTTCAGGTCGAGCAGCAGCACGTTCGGGCGCAGCGCCAGCACCTCGCGCAGCGCCGTTTCGCCATCGCCCGCTTCGCCCACCACCAGATAGCCCTCATGCTGACCGATAAACGTGACCAGCGATCGGCGCAGCACGGTATGGTCGTCCGCCACGTACACGCGCGTGATGCCGTCGTCACCGGAATGCACGACCTGAGCGGGGCGCGTCGCCTCGATCGCTGCGTGCGTCTCAAATTCCGGGCTGAGCGACGCGCCGAGCATCTTCGCCAGCGCATCGCACGACTGGAAACGCCGTGCCGGGTTCTTCTCCAGCGCCTTGAGGATGACATTTTCCAGCGCGGGCGGCAGCGACGGCACATAGTCGCGCGGGGGTTTGGGCTGCTGGCGCACGTGCTGAAGCAGCAGCGCCGGGATGTCGTCGGAATTGAAAGGCAGTGTCCCAGTCGCCATTTCGTACAGCACCACGCCGAGCGAGTAAATGTCGGTGCGGTGATCCAGCACCAGCCCCTGCGCCTGTTCCGGCGACAGATAGGCGGGCGTGCCGATGATCATGCCAGCGGCGGTGACGCGCTTCGCCTCACGCGGCAGCGCCAGCCCCAAATCCATGATCTTCGTCTGCCCGGTGGGCGTCACCATGATGTTGGCGGGCTTGATGTCACGGTGGATGACGGCGTGCTGATGGGCGTAGAAGAGCGCCTCGGCGATCTGCCGCCCCAGATCGACCACCTGTGCAGCAGTCGCCGGGATGAAATCGGACAACAGCCGCCCCTCGACATACTCGACCACGAGGAAGGCTTTGCCATCTTCCTCATCCATGTCGTACAGGCTCATGATGCCCGGATGGTTGAGCTGGGCGACGGACTGCGCTTCCTGAAAGAAACGCCGCCGTGCCGACTCGTTGACGTGCGGCAGCAGCATCTTGATCGCCACTTCGCGGTTCAGGCGGTTGTCATGTGCCCGATAGACCGCAGCGGTCGATCCCTCACCTAACAGCGACTGGATGGCGTAGCGGTGGCGCAGCGTCTTGCCGATCAGGGTGGTCATGGCGGCGATTCTCTCCCGAAATAGCGATCCCGGCGGGGCGCGCCGATGCTGCAGGCTCAGCGTTTGCGCGCGGTGATGGAGATAATATCGTATGGATTGACATACAGCGACCGTTCAGACAGGCTGAATGCCCGCTCCAGCGCAGCCAGCACGCCCGCCAGCGCCGGGGCATACATCCCCAGCCGATCGATGAACAGGCGCAGCGTGACGAACTTGCCCACATGCCGCGCCTCGATCACGTCGAAGCCGGCTTCGTTCAGCATCCGCGTCAGGGTGGTGCGCGAGAAATAGAAGATATGCTCGTCGGAGAGTTTGTAGCCGACCCAGCGCGCCCCGGTCAGGCGGGCGGGCAGGCTGTCCACATCGGGAGTCGCCAGCGCCAGCACACCGCCGCTGGGCAGCAGGCGCGCCGCTGCCGCCAGATACGCCTTCGGATCGGGCACATGCTCGATGACATCCCACAGCGTGATCAGGTCGAACGATTCGGGGTCGAACGGGGTGTCGGTCAGGCTGCCCAGGCGGGCATCGAAACCGAACTGCTGGCGGGTGTATTCGACGGCGAACGACGACACGTCCAGGCCGGTCACCTGCCAGCCGTGCGCGTGCGCCACACTGAGGAAGAAGCCGGCAGCACAGCCGACATCGAGCAGCCGCCCAGGTTTGGGGATGTGGCGCATCAGCCGTTTCAGCCGCCCGGTGAACGTCCTGCGGATGTTCGCCTCGTCGCGGATGTAGTTGGTGTAGCCCACCTTGCCGGATTCGTCGTTGTGGAAGTAAGTCTCGCCGTACAGCGCATACAGTTCCTGCGCTTCAGGGCGCGGGCTGACGTACACCAGCCCACAGCGCTGACACTGCACCAGACCCAAACCGTTTTCCGGGCAGTAGGGCTGACGGGCATCACTGCCGCACGCATTGCACGGGACGTGATGCCGCGCGACACCGGGACGAACACTGGGCGCGGCAATTGCCCGCGCGGGGGGTTGGCTGCTCAATTTGCCGGGTTCCTCACTTCAATCGATGACAGATGCCGGGCGGGCTGTGCAGCCCGCCGCGCATGAGTCGCCTATTGTAATGAGTCGGTAGGAAAATGGACAGGGGGTTCAGCCCACAGGCTGATCAGTCCGCTGTGCTATGGGCGACCGCCCGGACGCGCCCCGCCGGGCTGCCCCCCGCCCATGCTCGCCGTCGGCGCGGGCTGGCTGAGGTCAAGCCCGATGTCGAACACCGCCACATAGCCCGCTTCGCCGTCCACATCGCCCTCTTCCAGGCTGAGCGTCAGCAGCCCCTCGCTGCCCTGAAAGATGCCGTCAGTGTTGTTGAAGGTATCGCGGTAGCCTTTGGCGGCATACGGCGCGGCAGCATGGATGACGTCGGTCAGCGCTTCATCGAAAAAGAGCTGCGAGGTGAATTCATAGCCGCTGTCCGCATCCGGGTCGGTGCGAATCTTGAAGTGCATGTGCGTGGTGCGCCCGCTGTACCAGCCTGGATAGATGGTGATGAAGGTCGCTTCCCCCGTCTCATCGGTGATCTGGTAGCCGCGCAGCCACTTTTCGCCCACCGTGCTGAATGTCCGGTCGGTCACGCCAGAATAGGCGCCGAGCGCGTCGCAGTGCCACAGATCGACCTGTGCCCCCGCCAGCGGCGCACATACCCCGCCCGACACATCGGAGACGTGGAAGGTCAGTTTGATCGGCATCCCAGACTTGACGCTGTTGTCGGTCGGGTCGATGCGGATGTCCACCCGCTCAAGCTGGTCATCGACGAAATAGGGTCCTTCCGTCAGTGCCGGGCTGACCACACAGGTGGGCACGCGCGTGGCAGTGGCGGCAGGGGTGGCGGTCTGTGCCAGGGCTGCCGCGCCCGCGCCGAGCGTGACGGCGGCGGCAGTCGCCCCGCCCAGCACGGTGAGCATCTCACGGCGGGTGAGCAGCCGTCCGATGGGCAGGTCGTCGTTGTCGGCGTCGTCAGGCGGAAGGATCGGCTGAACGGTCACGGGTGTCAAACTCCTGTTAGGGTGTGCATCACAAGATGATGCTGCCATCATGAACCGAAGATGTAAACGGTGCGCGCACAGTGTGTCAACAGCCTGTAAATTCTCACGCCGTCAGCGCCGATCGCCCTGTACATAACCAAACGCTTATGACAGCTATCAAAAATCGGGGACGACTGGAAGAGACCGATCGTCATATGCTCTGAATCATAATCACAGGAATTTTTGTCACACTTATGGCGAACAGCTTCAGGGAATGTCGCACCATGATCCTGAGAAATTCGCTGTGAAACCCGAATCAGCGCATCGCGCATCTGCCCGGTCAGGCAGATCGTGATACGCGGCGGATGATGCACACGGCTTTGCTTTTTCATCAGCCGTCCGTCCGCGTTCCATCAGGGTCGTTCGCACACACAGGGACTCGTCGTCACGACTGTGTGTTTTCAATGAAAAACACTATTTTACAGACAGAGGAACAAAGAAATGCTCAAAGATGAAGCTCAGGTTGCTGATTCGGATCACGGTGCATCGACCTACGGATTGCTTGCCAATGGCAATCTGGAACATAAGCTCGATCTGCTGCTGAGCAAGGTCGAGTCGCTTGAACGGAAAGTGAGCGGTTACGAAGCGCTCATCGGGCAGGTTCCAGGCTTGCTCGCCCTGTTCACCGATACGGTAGATGGCTTGTACAAGGATGCCGCTGCCGCCGGGATCGACCCGGAAGCACGACTCAAATCCGCGTTACCCCTCCTCGAAAATCTCTCCCAGCCTGAAGTGGTCAAAGCACTGCAACTGCTGACGCAAAATCTGCCGATGGTGGCGCAGATGCTCCAGCAGGCTCCGGGTCTGGCAGCGATGACGCTGGACACGCTCGACGAACTGTATGCTCAGGCAAGAAGCCAGGGCGTCGATCTGGAGTCGATGGTGCGTGGTGGGCTGAAGGCGGCACAGGTGCTTCTGGAGTCGGGCGTGTTCGATCCGCAGACGATTCAGGTGATCGGCAATGCGGGCTATGCGCTGGTGGAAAGCCAGAAGGACAGCGCGCGCGTCGGGCTTTTCGGTTTGCTGCGCAGCGTCGGTGACTCCGATGTGCAGCGGACGTTGCAGTTCCTGACGACTTTCGCCAGGCACTTCGGCAAACGGCTGAACGCATAAAAAGATCGGAATTGATAAAGAGAGAAGGGTTTCTGTAGAGATGCACGAGAAATCGCATTACCAGGTCCTCATCGTCGGCGGCGGCTCAGCAGGCATTACGGTTGCGGCGTATCTGGCGAACCAGCCCACCCCCCCGGAAGTCGCCATCATCGAACCGTCGCAGAAACACTACTACCAGCCGCTTTGGACGCTGGTCGGCGGCGGGGTGTTTGAGCGTGAAGCATCCGAGCGCGACGAAGCCGACTTCATCCCGCCAGGGACGACCTGGATTCAGGCGTTTGTCGAGTCGTTCGACCCCGATCAGAACAGCCTCACCCTGCGCGGGGGTGACCGGTTGAGCTACGACTTCCTCGTCGTCGCTGCTGGCATTCAGATCGACTGGGGCAAAATCAAAGGCTTGAAAGAGACGCTGGGGAAAAACGGGGTATGCAGCAACTACTCTTACGATACCGTCGCCTCCACGTGGGAGAACATCCGCAGCTTCAAGGGCGGCACGGCGGTTTTCACCCAGCCGAACACGCCGATCAAGTGCGGCGGCGCGCCTCAGAAGATCGCCTACCTCGCTGAAGACCATTTCGTGCGCGCTGGTGTGCGCGACAGGACGAAAGTCCTGTTCATGAGCGGCGGCGGCGGCATCTTCTCGGTCAAAAAATACGCCGATGCGCTGATGAAGGTGATCGACCGCAAGGGGATCGAGGCGCGTTTCCAGCGCGATCTGGTCGAGATTCGCCCCGAAAGCCGTGAAGCCGTCTTCAGGGTGCTGAGCGAGGGCGGCGGTGAGGAAGTGGTGCATTACGACATGATCCACGTCACCCCGCCGATGAGCGCCCCAGACTTCATCAAGAGCAGCAAGCTGGCGGCGTCAACCGGCTGGGTGGAAGTGGACAAATATACCCTCCAGCACGTGCGCTTCCCGAATGTCTTCGCGCTTGGCGATTGCAGCAACCTGCCGACCTCCAAGACCGGGGCGGCGATTCGCAAGCAAGCCCCGATCGTCGCCGCCAATCTCCAGTCTGCCATCCAGCATCTGCCCCTGACGGCGGTGTACGACGGCTACACCTCCTGCCCGCTCGTCACCGGGTATGGCAGCCTCATCCTGGCGGAGTTCGACTACAATCTGCAACCGCAGGAGAGCTTCCCCTTCGACCAGTCGAAGGAGCGCTACAGCATGTACGCGCTCAAAGCCTACGGGCTGCCTGCGCTCTACTGGAACGGGATGCTGCGCGGACGCATGTGATCGGCAGTCCACAGCAGGGGCGATCCGGTCGATCGCCCTGTCCCTGAGGGGCGGTGCAGCGCATCGCCCCTCACCCGCTCAGCGACCGATAGCCGTAGGCATATTCGGTGATCACCGTCCCGTCGATGTCGATCGGTCGCTCAGCGATCTTCACCCCGCCCAGCGCCTCGTAGAAGCGGATCGCCGGGTTCCCCTCCAGCACCCACAGATACATCGCGCGGTAGCCCGCCTCGGCAAGCTGGCGCATGGCGGCGCGCATCAGTTCCCGCCCGATCCCCTGATGCTGATATGCCTCCAGCATGTAGATGGCATACAGCTCGCAGTCGTATTCCTGAAAGTCGTCACGGCTCGGTCCGAAATTGGCGAAAGCGATCACCTGCCCGTCCACCTCGGCAACCAGCAGGTGCGAATTCTGCACCTCGCTCTCGAAAAAGCTGCGCCACATCTGTTCGCGCTGCTCGATCGACAGCGATCCGAGAAACGTGTCCGGCAGGATGTAGCCGTAGGTGGTGCGCCAGGTGGTGACGTGGACGAAGGCGATGGCGTGGGCATCGTCGATCGTCGCCGGGCGGATGACCAGCGGGGTACTGCTCATGACGGGTGTGACCTTTCTGCGGAAGGAAGCGAGGTGGGGCGCGGCGGGAACCATGCCGCCGACGCCAGCGGAGCCAGCGCGATCGCCGTCGGGAAGATGTAGCGCGGCAGCGCCAGCAGCGGCAGATGCACCAGCAGGGTATAGGCGATGAAGCCGACCAGCAGCAGCGCGATGCGCGAGCTGCGACGCGCCCGCCACAGCCCGACCGCCGCCAGCGCTGCGCCGAGATAGTGGAACAGGTAGAGCGCCAGTTTGGGCGCAAAAGCATCTGCCCCGGTCAGCGCCAGCAGACCAGCAGGCGTGCGGTCATCGCGCCACCACGCCAGCGCCAGATCGCGGATGCTTTCACCTGGGTAGTATGCCGTGCCGTGCGGCTGGAGGATCGCCCCGGCGAGTTCGCCTGCCCGCCGTTCCAGATAGCCGATCGGGTCGGCGGCGATGACCGCCCCTGCCTGATCGAGAAATTCGGCGCTGCTCGCCCCGCCCTCGGTCGATCCCAGCCTGGCATCGACCGCTTCCGGGTCGTCCCAGCCCGTCGCGCCGATGTACACGAACGCCGCAAAACCGCCACCGCTGATCACGAAGCGCTCATAGCGCACCAGATTGTACGCCGTCCACGTCCCCAGCGTCAGCACGTATGCCGCCAGCAGCAGCGCCACCCCGCGCCAGCCGCGCGCCCGCACGAAGATCAGCCAGTGCAGCGCCAGCCCGACCGGGAAGAGCAGGATGGGCGCGCGCACCAGACCCGCCAGCCCGAACGCCGCCCCTGCGCCGATGAGCAGCGCAGTCCGGCGGCGCGCCCCTGTCACGGCACAGGCATACGCCAGCAGCCCGGCGGCGATGAGCGCCATGTAGAGCGTCTCGCTGGTGATCTGCGTCGTCTCCAGCATGAACGCCGGCGAGACCGCCAGCAGCCCGGCGGTGAGCAGCGCCGCGCCGCGCCGCCCGGTCAGCAGCAGCGCCAGCCCACCGCAGCACAGCACGATGACCGTCCCCAGCACCGCCTGCACCGCCCGGATGAGCAGCACCGCGCCCGCGCCAGGGGCGATCGCCTGTGCCAGCCCGACGGCGAACACGTAGCCCGGTGGCGTGGGCAGCGTGGACAGGTCGGTGCTGATGCCTGGCGCGAACCGGGCATTGACCAGCGCATCACCGTTCGCCAGATACCACCACGAGTCGCCGCCGCCGCGCACATACGGCGCGAGCGGGTCGAGCGGCAGCCCGGCGATCAGGCGCAGCACGAGCGCCAGCAGCGCCAGCGCGCCCAACGCTGCGACGAATCGGCGGTCAGCGGGCATCGGCGTCCACCGCCAGCAGGACGAACGGCGTATCCGGCACATCGGCGACGCGGATGAAGCGCGGGTCGAGCGCCGGGTCGGTCAGCAGCGCGTCGAGCGGGGCGCGGTTGGCGGGCATGAGCAGGTAATCGACGCCGTAGCGCACCGCGATGCCGACCACGACATCGCGCGGTTCGTTGGGAAAGACGACGTTGGGGAAGCCAGCATAGCTCAGGATGAACGGGTCCTGCGTCATCAGGGTGATCTGTCCATCGCCCGTGCGATCGGGCAGGGCGCGAACGACCGCGCCCATGCGGTCGATCTGCGCGAGGTAGGCGTTGGCGGCAGCGCTGTCACGGCGGACGAGATCGACGGCGTTCAGCCCGGCGATCGCCAGCGTGAGCAGCATCGCCCCGGCGCGCAGGCGCGGGTCAGTGATGGCGCGCTCAAAAGCGTATGCCGCGACGGGGATGAGCAGCGGCAGCAGCGAGATGAAGGCTTTCTTGAAGCTGCCGCCCATCATGTAGAACGGGGCGATGACGGCATAGAAGACGTAGTAGCCCGCCAGCAGCAGCAGCGGCGCAGCCAGCGCGCGCAGACGATCGCGGTCGCGCCCGCCGGTGACGATGAGCAGCAGCCCGCCCGCCAGCGCGATGGGCAGGGCGATATCGAGGGCATCGAGCATCTGCCGAACCCCGGCGGCTGCCTGAAACGCGCGCAGCCCGATGAGCGTGCTGATCGGCTGTTCGAGCAGGTTCGCCAGCGTCAGTCGGCTGTAATCGACGACGTACAGGTCATTGAACTCGGTCATGAACAGCAGCGCCCCGGTCGTCGGGGTGCTGAACGTGCCGTTGAGCGCGACGTTGCGCGCCAGCCAGGGCGCGACCACGACCAGCGCGGCGATGAGCGCGAGCGCTGCGCTGAACGGCGGACGCTGGCGCAGCAGCCGCAGCAGCACCCAGGCAGCGGCGACCGCCACCGGAATGAGCAGCGCCTCGCTGCGGTTGAGGTACGCCAGCCCGATCAGCACGCCGGATGCGGCGAACCAGCGCGCCGGGTAGCGCGTCTGCGGCTGGAGCGCGCGCCCCCACAGCAGCAGCGCGCCGCTGGTGGTCAGCGCGGCGATGAGCGTGGTGTCGGTGCGGACGCTGTTCAGCACCAGTTCGGGCAGCAGCGCCGCCATGCCCGCCGCGAACAGCGCCGTGCCCCGCTCTGTGCCCATCAGCGCGCGCGCGGCGGCATATGCCAGCAGCGGGAACAGCCCGCCCAGCAGGGTGAAGGGCAGCACCGCCCCGTTCACGCTGACGCCGAACAGCGCCATGCCCGCGCCCGCTGTCAGCGCGGTGAGCGGCATCCAGTAATCTTCAGGATGCACGACCGTCTCATACGGCACGCTGTAGCGCCAGATGTAGTCGATGGTGTAGCCGTCACCGCGCGCCAGCCGTGCGCCGACGTTGTAGTAGTGGTTGGGGTCTGCCACGCCTGGGAAGCGCACGAACGCCAGCAGCAGCGCCAGCCGCAGCAGCACGGCGGCAGCGCAGATCGCCAGCAGCGCCGCGTCGATCGGGAAACGTCGTGAGGTCGTCATGATGACGGATTATAGCATCCCGGCGGCGTGCGGTGGGGGGTGAAAAACATCTCACCCCGCTCCTCTGCCTGTGTGCAGCGCGGGACGGGGTGAGGCGACATGATCAGACGGCGTGCGCGCCGCGATGGGGATCAGACGAAGATGATCTGGGCGTCTTCCGCGACTTCCAGAAACTCCATCGCCCCCAGCACTTCGGCGTAATCCACCAGGTCTTCCGGTTTGAGCTTCATCATCCGCATCGCCATGTCACAGGCGTAGATGTGCGCGCCAGCATCGTTGAGCATGTCGAGAAATTCCGGCACGGGCGGAAAATCGAGGCTGGCGATCTCTTTGCGCATCATGGTGCTTGCCAGCGAAGACATGCCAGGCAAGCCGCCGATCATCGTCGGGATGTGGAACATCGGGTGCATGTTCGGGTTGCCCACCGTCGCCACATGCAGGTTGCCCATTTTCGATTTGGTGATGATGTCCATGCCCCAGAAGGTGAAGAAGAGATGGGCTTCGATCCCGCTCATGCGGGCGGCATTCGCCAGGATGAGCGGCGGATACGCCATGTCCAGCGATCCTTTGGAGCAGATGATGCACAGCTTGCGCGTTTTAGCCGGCTCAGCTTTTTTCCGCCTGCCCAGCTGTGGAGCCTGCTCAACAGGTGCGATCGTGTCGGTCATGATAATTGCCTCCCTGAGTCAGATGCAGCCGGTCGGTTTGGGCAGCCCGGCGATCATCGCCGCCATCTTTGCCGGTCCTTTGGGGAACAGCTCGTACATCTCTTTGGTCGAAACGTCGGTCTGTTTGGTGATCTGCCTGAGCGTCGGACCGTCTTTCTTCTCAGCATAGACGCTGCGCGCGAAACGGATGACGACCCAGTGCCTGTCGGTGAGTTCGATGCCCTCTTCAGCGGCGATGGCGCGCGCGATGTCTTCATTCCATTGCAGCCAGTCTTTCATGTAACCGCCTGCGTCAAATTCCAGCGTATCCAGAATACCCGGTGCAGCACTCATGGTGGTGATCTCCTTTATGAGAATGTGTTTTCAGTGTGATACCGCATCAGACGAACAGAGACAGCTCACTGCGCGAACCCTTTGACCATGTGCATCAGGTGTGCCAGCCCCCGGCGTACTTCGGGGTCACGCATTTTCTGCACAAGCTGCCACAGCGAGATGTCCTCATCGATCGGCGCTTCCATCTGGTTCATCGCCTGGTTGACCATGCCCATCACTTCCGGCTGGGTCATCCGGCGCACCGTTCTGAGGATCGTCACGATATTGTCGCCCAGCGCGTGGACGTCCTCCTGATTGAACTCCGTCACGATGCGATCGACGACGTACATGCCTTCACTGGCGAAAGCGAAATATCCCTTGCGTTCCATCTCATCGAGACGGTGCGTCAGCTGCATGAAAACGGGCTGCGAGAGGTGGCTGAGGTCTTCAGCCAGTTCCATCACCCCTTCCAGCCGATCGAGCATCCGGTTGAGCAGATGCACATCGCGCAGCAGCCGCTTGAACAACGCCAGCACATCGCTCAACTGAACGTGCGGGCTGATCTCATCCAGTTCATCGACCGCCATCTGAAAGACGCCGTTCACGGCGGGCGTCATGTCGTGCAGCAGTTCGTCAAGGGCGACCTGACGCTGCCGCAGGGCATCCACCTGGGTGACCAGATGATCGAGTTTCTCGTGCAGGCTTTGCAGTTCACCATTCATCGTCATCTTCCTCAGCGCAGCTTGCCTGCCATGCTCATCTGCGACGTGATCGGCAGTTCGCTGCCGTTGAGCAGCAGGTTCCAGTACACCCAGCGGAAGCCCATCTTGCCCCAGTGGTTGGCTGGCGACTCCTGAAGCAGGGTGAACGGTCCGATGCCAGGCAGCGGATACTTGCCAGGCAGCGGCTCGACCTCATAGTTGAAGTCGATCAGCAGCCCCTGATTGAATCCCGTCTCGATGAAGCAGTTGGCATGACCGTCGAACTGCGGCAGCGGCTCCATACCGTCCATATGACGCAGCACATTTTCCACCAGCGTATCCAGCATGAAATGCGCCACCGAACCCGCCTTCGACACCGGCGCATTGCCCGCATCGCCGATCACCCAGACATTCTCCCAGCGTTCGGATTGCAGCGTGTGTTTGTGGATGGGCACGAAGTTCAGTTCGTCGCCCATGCCGGAACGCCCGATGACGTCCGCGCCCATGTTTGTGGGGATGGTCACCAGCAGGTCATAGGCGACTTCGCGCCCGTCATACGAGCGGATGCGCTGCTGTTCGTGATCGACTTCGCTGAGGTTGAAATCAGCCACGACGTCGATCCGCTTGCGCTCCAGCAGCTCGCTCAGTGCGATGGTAGCGCGCGGTTTGGTGAATGCCCCGGAAAGCGGCGTGACGTAGGTGATCTCCACCTTGTCGCGCATCCCGCGCTCGGTGAAGTACCAGTCCGCCAGGAAGGAGAATTCGAGCGGGGCGACCGGGCACTTGATCGGCATTTCGGTGATGCTGACCACCATCCGCCCGCCCTGCCACGTCCGCAGGAAGCGCGCCAGCGCTTCCGCGCCGGGGAGGGTGTAAAAATCGAAGATGTTCCTGTACCAGCCCTGCCCGGTCATGCCTTCGGTCTCTTCCGGCTTGATCTGGCTGCCTGTGGCGATGATCAGGTAATCGTAATGGATGAGGCGGTTATCCTTCTCCAGCCGCACCTGATTTTGATCCGGTTCGATGATCTGAATGTCCGAGAAGATGACCTCCACCGACGGAGGCAGGAAATTGCGCTTCGGCTTGATGACATCCTGCGTTTTATAGATGCCGAAGGGGATGAACAGGAAGCCAGGCTGGTAGTAATGCGTCTCGTCCCGATCGACGATGATGATCTTCCATTCGTTCCTGTCCAGCACTTCCGCAAACCGGTTAGCAGCCATCGTGCCTCCCGTGCCCGCGCCCAGAATCAGCAGCGTTTTCATCGTGTATTTCTCCCCGAGCTACAAAGACTGAACAAGCTGTACCTGCACAGCAAGCTGGTCGGCGATGATCGATCGGAACAGATCGAGTGCCTGCACGATCCGTTCATCCGTCAGGTGATAAAACTGCGTGTTGCCCTGCCGTTCTGACGTGACGATGCCGCGCTCACGCAGAATCTTCAGGTGACGCGAGACGACAGGCTGTGCCATCCCCAGGTTTTCCACCAGCATGGCTGCGCTGCATGGGCGTTCGGAGATTTCGTACACGATCAGCATCCGGCTGGGATCGGAGAATGCTGCGCAGAACCGCGAATGCAGCAGGGCGATCTGATCTCGAAACTGTGGGTTCATGGTGCAATTCCGTTTCGCTGCTGTGCAGATATGTCGCTATCTACATATCTACACTGTAAAGAAATGCAGCGAGCAGGGGTAGTAATGACTGCCACGACGAATTGTGACAATTATCACTATACGTACCCAATCAGAGAGGTTATGTTACAGAGATGCAAATAGATGGGGGAAAAACAATTCTCCCCTTCCCTGGCAGAGAAGGGGAGATGCGGCTCGGTCAGTGCGGTGAGATCAGCCGATCAGTTCGCCGTCCGCACCCGTTTGGCGCGCGCCCAGGGCAGACGGAAGCCGAACGGTTTGTCCGCCGAATGCGGCGCGACCGCCAGCGCGATGACCAGCCGCACGCCCGCGCCCAGCAGCATGATCACCACCAGGTTCATGCCGCTGTTCGCCAGCAGGCTGCCCAGCAGCGGACCGATGAACATCGTCAGCCCGATCGCCTGATGGAAGGCGACCGAATAGCTGCTCATCTCGCCCTGCGGGGTGTGCGTCATGAAATACGACATCAGCCCGACCGACGCCGCCGCCGTCCATGCCCCGCCCGTGAGGACGGCAGCCAGCAGCGTGAGGGTCAGCGACGGAGCGAGGGCGATGATGACCGCCGCCAGCGCCAACGCCACCATTGCCCATGCCATGACCGCGCGCGTGCCGATGCGCTCGATCAGGCGCGGCGCGAACATGGCAGCCAGCGCGCCCGCCGCCAGCTCCAGCATCCCGAACACCGCCATGAAGCCTTCGGTGGCGTCGAGCTGGCGGACGAGGTAGAGCGGGATGACCGACAGCAGCACGGTATACGCCAGATGCAGCAGCCCGGTGATGATCGCCACGCTGCGGAACTGCCCGCTGCGCCAGGGGTTGGTGCGCGTCTGGCTGACGGGCGGCGGCGCGGCGGCTTCCGGCGTGATCAGCCGGACGCGCGAGACATGCCAGAAGCTGATCAGCGCAAACAGGAAGGCGATCAGGAACATCGCCTGATAATTGACCGGGTATGCCACCCGTTCCAGCAGCACCCCGAACGCCAGCGCGCCAATCCCCAGGCACACGTTCATGCCCAGCGCCCGCTGCCCCGTCAGGCGCGGCATCCGCGCTTCGCTGACCGCCGCGCGCATCATCATCAGGAAGTTCACCCCCGCGATGCCCTGCGGGATGGCGGGCAGGCACACCGCGATCACCAGCCACAGCGGCTGATACTGCTGGGGCAGGAACGGTGTGAAGAACGGCAGCAGGAACACCAGCCGGAAGCCGAGCGCCGGAAGCTTCTGCGCCTCAAACGCCGTCCTGAACCCCCAGTGCCGCAGCCACCACACCCCGAACCCGGACGAGAAGAGCAGGATCAGGTTGGGCAGTGCCGCCAGCAAGCCGAGTTCGAGCGGGGTCGCGCCGACGCGGATGGCGAATACCGAAAGAAAGCGCGAGGTCGCCGCCAGCGCGAGACCAAACCACGCGAGGTCGTAGACGAGATGCGTGAAGTTACGCTGCTCCGTCTGCACATGCCCGACGAGCGGTGCATTCATGGTGGGTGAATGTCCTTTGGATTGCTGGTTTTTTCAGCTGCCGTTTGTGAGAGAAGATGCGCGTTTGTGAAACGTTTTCATAACCAGCATAGCACAACACCGATCGCTGTCCAGTAGCCGCAAACCGATGACACCCCTACGCAGTGGTCTTATTGGTTTTTTTGGTGCGGCATGGACTTATCTCGAGCCGTGTTCAGCCCGTCGATCGGCATCAGGGCGTTCTGATCGTCTGCCTGCATATGCCATTAGTCCCGCCGGGAGTTTTGTCCTGTTCAGTCAGAACGCCGGAAGCCGTATGCTGACAGTCAGCATCGTCTTCCTCATCGAACAAAACTGGGTACAAGGGCAATCTGAATTATGCGTTCCCGTATCATCCTCATCATTTTTTGCACTCTGCTGACTGTCATCTTCACCCTGCCTGCCACTGCCGACCCTGCCCCGGTGCGGGTGATCATCGGCTTCGACCCGGCACTTGCCGCGCGCGACGGCGCGCTGATCGAACGACTCGCCGCCATTGGCGAAGACGCTGAGGACGAGTGGGGCATTCCGTTTCGCGTGCTGGAGATCGCCCCGGCGGACATGGCACAGTGGGCGGCGCTGCCAGGGGTCACTTCGGTCGTGCCCGATATGCGCCTGCCTCTGCTGAGCAGTACACCGACCGGGGCGGTCGGCGCGGAGCCGATCTGGAGTATGGGCGTGAGTGGAGCGGGTGAGGTGATCGCGGTACTGGATACCGGGATCAACGCCGGGCATCCCGTTTTCGGCGGGCGCGTGCTGGACGAGTCGTGCTTCAGCAGCGTCTCGTCGATCTCGATCAGCCTGTGCCCGAACGGGAACAGCCGCCAGTACGGGGCGGGTGCGGCATCGCCCACGCCCTGCCTGGGGGTATACGGCACGGGCGGCTTGTGTGAACACGGCACGCATATCGCCAGCATCGCCGCCGGGAACGACCCGACGGTGCGCGGGGTCGCGCCTGGCGCGGGCATCATCGCGGCGCAGGTTTTCACCCGCTTCACCGACTCGGCACAGCCGGAGACATGGGTGAGCGACGTGATCAGCGCGCTCAATTACATCTACAACCAGCGCACCCGCTGGCGCATCGCAGCGGTCAACCTCAGCTTCGGCGTCGGACGCTATACCGAAGCGTGCGACTCGGTGCAGCCGGGCTTGACCAGCATCATCCACCGCCTGCGCGATGCGGGCATCGTCACGGTGGCGGCGGCGGGCAACAGCGGCTATGACGATGCGCTGGCGTTCCCCGCCTGCATCTCCGGCGTGGTGAGCGTGGGCGCGGCAGAAGGGAGCGGACGGGCGGGCTTCAGCAACAGTCAGGCGGGGCGGCTGTCGCTGTTTGCGCCTGGCGTCAACGTGTTCGCCGCCTTCAGCAGCGGCTATGGCACGCTGAGCGGCACATCGACCGCCACGCCGCACACCTCCGGCGCGATCGCTCTGCTGCGCGCCGCCGCACCAGGCGCAACCACCGATCAGATCGTCGCGGCACTGCGCGCGACGGGCGCACCGGTCGGCATCCCAGGCGGCGTCGTGCCGCGCGTGGACGCACAGGGCGCATACAGCGCGCTGGCGACGACGGGCGCGGTGATCAGCGCCGTACTGCCTGGTCGCCCGGCTGCGCCGCACGCCAGCCGCGCCGTGCCATTCAGCGTCCGCGTGACCCGCCTGAGCGACAGCCGGGTCATCGTCGAGCGGGTGCTGACCAGCGATGCCTACGGCCGCATCGCGCTCACCGGGCTGGCGGCGGGGACGTACAGCGTGCGCGTCAAAGCGGGCAACACGCTCGCCAGCACGGTCAATGTCAGTGTCACAGCGGGCAGCGTGCCTGGGGTGACCATCGGCGTGCTGACCAGCGGCGACGCCAACGGCGACAACACCGTCACCCTGACCGACTTCACGCTGCTGGCGAACATCTTCGGCACGACAGCCCCAGGCGCAGCCGCTGACTTCAACGGCGACGGGGTGATCACGATCAGCGATTTTTCGCTGCTCTCCGCCGGGTTTGGCGCATCCGGCGCGCCGTGAAAAAAACAAACAGGCAGATACGTCGGATCGTATCTGCCTGTCTGAAGGATGCCCCCAAGGGGATTCGAACCCCTGTTTTGGCCTTGAAAGGGCCGCGTCCTGGGCCTCTAGACGATGGGGGCGGACAGGGCTAACTATATCACGTCTGTGCGCCGGGCGTCAAGGCGCGCGTTCGCGGTATAATGGGGAGCATGATCACCCGACTCATTTTTACCCTCCCTGTCCTGCTGCTGTGCGCTGCCTGTGCGCGCGCGCCCATCCCGCCCACCGCCGCTGCTCCCGTCTTTCCGACGGTGACGCCCGGTGCGGCGCTGCGCGCGCCCATCCCGCCGATCGGCGGCAGCGACTCGCCCGTCGCCGTCGCGCTCGTCCGCCCGCCGTCGCCTGTTCCCGACCTGTCGCTGTGCCCCGCTCCCGATCCGGCGCTCGCCATGCCGGAGGCGCTGCCGCCGCCAGACCTGCTCGACAGCACGATCATCACCTTCCTGAACGCGGGTGGGGCGCTGCCGACGCTGGAACGCGCACTGCGCGGCTGGGGCGTGATCACGGCGGAGTCGGGTGCAGTGCGCGCTGACCTCGACCTGACGGGCGAAGGCGTGCCGGAAGTCATCCTCAGCTACCGTTCCGGCGATGAGGGCGCGCTGCTCATCCTCGGCTGTGTGGGCGGGCGCGTCATCGACCGCTACCGCGCCGCGCTGACCGAGACGCCGCCCATTATCCTCAGCGCCGACGACGCCACCGTCAACGGCGCGCGCGATCTCTTCTTCATCGCCCGCACCTGCCGCACCGCGGACGGCGCGTGCGGCTATCGCGCGCAGATGGCGACCTGGGATGCGGGGCGCGCCCGTTTCGTCAACCTGATCAGCGATCCCCTCTTCAGCCAGGACATCCCGGCGCTGGAGGATGCCGACGGCGATCGCATCGCCGAGATCGTGGTGCGCTTCACGGCGACGGGCGATGCGCGCACCGGTCCGCTCCGCACCGGAACGACCTTCTGGGACTGGGACGGGATGAGCTACCGCCGCGCGCTCACCCGGCTCGACCCGCCGCGCTACCGCATCCATGTGCTGCATGAGGCGGACGCGGCGTTCGAGGCGCGCCTGTACGAGGATGCTATCACCCTGTATCTGCGGGCGGCGGATGTGCCGTCGCTGGAAAGCTGGATGCCCGATGACCCGGATACGCTGCGCGCCTATGCTCTGTATCGGCTGCTGATGACCTACGCCGTCAGCAGCGACCCGCGCGCGGCGGGTGTCATCACGCGGCTGCGCGAAGCGTACCCCGATCCGACGTTCGCCCCGTCGTATGTGGCGCTGGCGGATGCCTTCTGGGAGGCGTTTCAGGCGACGCGCACGCCACAGGCGGCATGTGCAGCAGCGCGCGCCGCCGCCGAAACACGGCTGGATGCGGTGGGGCTGCTCAACCGCTACGGGTCGGAGTCGCCGGTGTACACCGTGTTCGCGCTGTGCCCGGTGTAGGGGTCACCGCCGCACCAGCCGACGCAGCAGGTCGAACCAGAAGGGCGCGCCCTGCGCCACCGCGATGATCGTCACGATCAGCCCGATCAGCTTGCGGATGATCAGCCCGCCCCACTCCGGGCTGTTGCCTGGCAGGTGCGCCCACAGGTTGAGCGGGCTGGTGCAGGCGACGGGCAGCATCCCATCCGCCCCAGCGAGGCATCCGCCCTCGACGGGCAGGTATGCCCAGCCGAGCGGCACGCTGAGCGCCAGCAGCGACTCCAGCGTCGTATCGAACTGGCGCAGCGCCGTGTCGAGAGGGGGCGGGCTGTCGTCAGCAGCATCCGGCGCGGTGAGGGCGCTGCTCTGCACCGCCTGCTCTGCCAGCAGCACGATCGCATCGCGGCGCGTCGGCTCGCTCCACAGCGTCAGCCCGATGTGCAGCGCATCGACATTGAGCAGCAGCACCAGCAGCGTCCCGATCACGATCGAGTAGAGCGTCAGCGCACGGCGGTACAGCTCCGAAAGCTGATCCATGCGCGCGTTGAACCAGTTCTCCAGTTGGATGCGCGCCTCGTCCAGCGTGCGCGCCCCGCCGACGATGACCTTCATGGCGCGGCTGAAGGCGTGATCATGCACCCGGCGCACCCCGTCCAGCAGCGCCAGCAGCCGACCCGTTTCGCCGTCCCCCATCGAGAGGTAGCCCTCGATCGGGGCGAGAGCGGTCAGGAAGTTCGCCTGCTGGTCAGCGGGCAGGGCGGCGATGGCGGCGCGGATGTCTTCGACGCCCTGCCCGGTCGCCTGGACGCCGAAGATCGCCGAGAGCAGGCGATCGCGGTCCGCCCCGGCAGGCAGGGCGTCGGCGAGGAGCAGCAGCGTTCCGTAGACACTCGCCTCAGACTTTTCGCGCAGCAGGCTGATCAGCACATCAGCGAACATCCTCGGCTCGATCCATGTGAGCTGGGTCAGCCCGGCGCGGTTCATCTGTTCGGCTGCCTGCTGCGCCTGTGCCGGGGTGTGCAGCGCGCCCGGCTGCATCATCGGGGCGCGCACCAGCTTGACCAGCGGGTGGCTGATGAACTGTGCCTGAAGTTCGGGGTCGGTCAGCAGCGTATTGATGCCCATCTTCAGATACTGCGTGCGCGTTCGCAGCAGCGCCGCCACGATCGAGTTGAGCGTCGAGACGAGGATGCTCAGCAGGCTGAAGATGAAGATGAGACCGATTGCGACCTGGACGATGGCGATCATGCACGCCCCCTTTGAAGCGCTTGATGACTGATCAGGCAGGCGCGCACCCGCGACCTGCTGCGATCAGTGTACCATCGACTGACAGCAGGGGCGACCCGGCGGGCGTCCCAGTGGGAGGGACGTCCGCCTGTGCGACGTGATCACGCCTGACAGCGCCACATGCCCATATCATCTCAGAGTGTGACTGCAAACTTGTTTCTGGCGTTTGTTTGCCCCAACCTCACCCCGGAAACCTGGCGGTTTCCTGCCCCTCTCCATCGGAGAGGGGCGGTTGAGCGCAGCGAAACGGGGTGAGGTAGGATCACTTGCAGACACACTCCAGGTGGGATGCGCCTGTCAGGTCATGCCTGGGCAAGCCTCTGCATGGCATCGTTGAAGTCAGAGACCAGTTTCAGACGGGCTTTCCACGTCTCCATATCGTCACTGGCATGTCCGATGCCACCCAGAATGCCGACCACAGCCAGCGGCGCAAAGATAATGCCCAGAATGCCTGTAGCCACGATCCCCTTGGTGACATACCCCAGATAATCTGGATTATCGACCTTCTTCTGAAGTTCGCTGCGCAAAGGGACGGAGGAGGTGTATGCCCGATCGAACCAGTAACGCGCCTCGTTTTTGTCATTCAGCAGCACGCAGCACACCCCGATAAAATACTCCGTCCATGATTTCTGCGCCGGACGCTCGCTGTAGTTGCCCAGCGCGTGCATCAATGCATCTTTCGCCTTCTCAATATCCTGTGAGCGGCGCGCCATCGGACGCTCGCTGTGGTTATGAGCCAGTCTCAGAAATTCCATCGCCGTATGAAACGGTCCGTTGATGAGCGCCTCGACATCCACGCTGATTTTCCGCAGATAAGCAAGTTGTTCTGCTTCGCTGCTGATGAGGACATCTAACACACTGTCCACTGCCCGATCCGTCATGCGCGTTTGCAACGTATTAGCCAGCTTTGCGATCAGTTCACTTTGCCCCATCATTTCCCCCTTTTGCCATGACCTGAAGAGATGCACTGCGCCAGAAAACAGGTCACAAAAGTGACCATTCTTATCTTAGCACCAGTTCAGGATGATGACACAAGCAAGTCTGCAAAGTACCCGCTGAGGCTGGACGTACTGTGAAAATGTCGGGGACTGTACAGGCAGCCTCACCCCATTTCGCTGCACTCAACTGCCCCTCTCCATCGGAGAGAGGCAGGAAGCCGCAGGTTGCCGGGGTGAGGTTGCGGCAAACACACTCTGATGGTTCATCAGCAGGGCGCCCCGGTGGGTCGCCCAGGTTGAGCAGGGATGAGATCGCGTGAAGAAGCGATCGCTCCGCGATCGCCTCAGTTGACCGCTTTGCCCGTGAAAAACCGGGTGAGCGCGCTGCCGATCGTCGCTTCGCGCAGGTAGGTGATGTTCTCCCCGGCGAACGGCTTCGGCGTGATGCCGAAATAGCTCACCAGCGCGTTATCCGCCACCGTGTTCGGCGTGCCGAGCAGCTCCAGCAGCGTCAGGTTGACGGGCGCGCCCGGCAGCGTCTTCTCCATCACGAACACGGCGGGGCGCAGCAGACCGACCGGCGCAGGGATGAGAATGCGCGACTCGCCCATCGCCGCCAGCACGCGCTTCTGAATTTCGCCCAGATTGAGGACTTCCGGTCCGCCCAGCGCAAATTCTTTGCCGATCGTGGCGTCATCATCCAGCGAGCGCACCATCGCCTCGACCACATCATCGACCGAGACGGGCTGGAAGAGCGCCTTGCCGCCGCCGATGAGCGGGAACACGATCGGAGTCAGGCGGATCAGACGGGCGAAGGCGTTGAAGAATTCATCCTGCGGTCCGAAGATGACCGACGGGCGCACCGCCGTCCAGCGCAGCGGCGACGACGCGACGTATTCCTGAGCGCGTCCCTTGCTGCGAAGGAAGCGCGAGAAGTGATCCGGCGTCGCGCCGTTCTGCGACATATTGATGAAGCGCGTCACCCCGGCGTCCACTGCGGCATCGACGACGTTGATCGTCCCCTGATAGTTGACTTCTTCATAGGTGGCTTCACCGCGCTCCATCGGGATGGCGACCAGATGCACCACCTCGGTCACATCCTGCATGGCAGCGCGCATCGCGGCGCGGTCGGTCACATCGCCGGTGGCGATCTCGATGCGATCCAGCACATCGCCCAGGCGCATCTTCGCCTTGTCCATGTCGCGCACCAACGCCTTGACCGGACGCCCCATCTGCACCAGCCGGCGCACCGTGTTGTTGCCTACGTATCCCGCCGCACCTGTCACCAGGATTGCCATCGCATCACCTCTCTGAGAGCGTTGCAAGCCGCGCACTGTTACAGAGCAGGAGTGTAAAAACGAGGGATGAACGCACGATGAGAAGCGCTTTACCGTTCGATGCTCATTTCTGCGCGCGTGTACAGGTTCACGGCGCGCGGACGGTGATCGTCGCCAGAGTCAGGTGATCAGCGCCGTTCGCCAGCCTCAGCCGCGTGCCGGGGTCGTCGAGCGGATACATGCCGACGATGAGCGTGTACATCCCAGGAGTCAGGTCGAGAGGCAGCGCCCCGCGATCGACGATCGCCTCATCGGGCGTCCATGTGGTGGTCGGCGACAACCCGCCGCGCGGTTCGCTGTCCCGCCCGATCGCCAGCCGTCCATCGGCGTCGAGCAGTTGAATGAACACCTTGTAACGCTGGCTGAGCGGGCGATCGGCGCGCCATGTCAGCGCCAGATGCAGCGCCTCGCCCTGAACGAGCGACTCGCCGGTCAGCGCGTAGCCCGCCAGCACGATCGACTCGCCGAAGCGCGCCCCGGAGTCGCGCGTCACCATCAGCGCGCCCGGCACGGCGTAGCGCACCAGCCGCACATCGCCATACCAGTCGTCGGCGATCTCGAACGCCCCGGCATCGAGCGTCGTTTCGACGATGCGGCGGGGATCGCGTTCGCCCTCCCCCCAGAAGACGGCGAAGATGCGCGCGTGATCGGCGATCAGCGCTTCGACGGCGGCGCGGGTGGCGGCGTCATCGGGCGTCAGCCCGACGGGCAGCGGATAGACCGGGGCTGCGCCGCGATAGTAGTAGCTGAATACCTCTGCCTGATTGGGCGCGGTCAGCACGACCGCATCGCCAGGGCGCGGGCGGGCGCTGATCGCAGCGGCGATGGCGCGATAGTCGGCGCGCTGAAACGCCGGGTCGGTCCGCAGCACGCCGATCCCCTCGGTGAGCGCCACCAGCATCCAGGCGAGGCTGAGCGCCGCCAGCAGGCGCAGCGCCCCGTCGGTGAGGGCGGTGCGCCCCGCAGAACGGGGACGTTCGCCCCGCCCGATCAGCGCGCGCACCACCAGCGCCCTCCCCGTCCAGAACACCCACACCCCACGCCCGAACCACAACGCCGCCCCGACCTGAGCGGGCAGCATCAGTTTGGTGTCATCGGGCTGATACGCGCCGAGCGCGATGAACACGCCGACCGGGATCAGCACCCAGGCGATCGGCAGCAGCCAGCGCCAGCGTTCACCGCGCTCCGGCGGGATGAGCGCGCCGATCAGCAGCAGCAGCACGGCGATCGCCGGGGCGTTCGGGGTCGGCGCGATGCCCATCAGCAGGACGCGCAGCAGGTCGGCGAACGCCCGATCCGGCGGGATTGGGGCGGTCGGGATGGCGGACCACGACGTGATCTGCGCCAGCGCGGTCGGCAGCCAGGGCGCGAACAGGGCGATCGCCAGCAGGTTGGCGGCGGCATAGAGGATCAGGATGCGCAGCGCCGCCCGTTCGCGCCTGGCGTAGAGCAGGCAGAGCAGGCAGACCGCCCCCTGCGCCAGCATGAACAGCGGGTAGGCATACTGGGTGTACAGCCCGGCTGCCGTCACCAGACCGAGCGCCAGCGCGCGCCCGCGCGTCGGTCGGTCGATCAGACGGACGAGGCTCCAGAAGCTCAGCACCACCCACAGCGCCAGCAGCGCGTACATCCGCATCTCGCCCGCGTAGTACAGGCTGAAGCTGTGCAGCGCCGTGATCGCGCCCGCCGCGATGCCCGCCGGGTCGCCGTACAGCCGCCGACCGAGCGCGAACGCCAGCGCGACGGTGATCACGCTGGCGAATGCGGAGAGCAGACGCAGCGCCATCTCGCTTTCGCCCGTCAGGACGCGCCAGCCCGCCAGCAGCAGGTAGTAGCCTGGCGGGTGAATATCGCGCGCGGCGTTTTCGGCGATGGCGACCGGGGCGCGCGTGGACTGGACATAGCTGTTGCCTTCGTCATGCCACAGCGACGGCACGCCGATGCCGCTGAAGCGCAGCCCCGCCGCCGCGATCAGCAGCACCACCGCCAGCAGGATCATGCCCGGTCTACGCACGCCGCGCCCTCCCCAGCAGCACGATCACCAGCGCGATCTTGAACAGCGCCACCATGCCGACGGCGGCGATCAGCGGGATCAGGTGCGGCGCGGTGCGATCCAGCACCAGCACGCTGTCCAGCAGGAACGGCTGTGCGCCCTGCACGGTGAAGGTGTGCGCTTCAGCCAGCAGCGAGTCGTGGATCAGGCTGGTCGTCCAGCCGTCGGCATCCGGGCGGGCGGGGATCGTCCGGTTGACGCTGAATTCATCGCTCACGTCGATCGACTCGCCCTGCCAGCGGATGAAGACATGCGTGCCGCTGGCGCTGAACATGAAACTCGTCCCGCGCCGCGCTGCCCCGAACTGTGCGCCAGGCGCAGCTTCGCGGTCTGATGGGTCATCGGGCAGGGGCAGGCTGTGCGCCACGCGCTCGATGAAGCGGTGATCTGCCTGATGCGTCCCGGCGTACAGGATAGGCAGTTCGTCGGCGATGTAGTCGCGCATGGCATAGTAGATCGGCAGCGGGGTGTGATCCGGCTCGACCATGCGGAAGTAGTAGAAGGGCTGAAGGCGCTCGCTCTCGTCCGGGCGCTTCCAGTGCCAGATCATCATCACGCCGACCCAGTTCCATTCGCGCGCGGCACGGGCGTATGCCTGCGTCATGTACTGCGCCGCCTGAATCTGCGTCACCGCGCCGAAATTCTCCCTGCCTGGCATGTCGGGCACGTCCGGTTCATCGACCGGGTTCCAGCCCGCCTCGCTGATCCAGAACGGCACGTCCGCAGCGCCGTTGGTAACCAGGATGTCGCGCAGGTACTGCGGACGGGCGAAGTTGAGCGTGGTCGTCCGCAGACGCTGGTCGGTCGGTCCGCTGTAGAAGCCGTAGCCCTGCGCGTGCATGACATCGAAACAGCCGATCGCGCCCGCCGCGATCATGCGCTGGAGGAAGATGAGATCGCTCAGGTTGCGGTCGGTCAGCGAGACGGTCGGCGAGAGCGCGGCGGCATGAACCACGATCGCCGGGTCGATCGCCTTGAGCAGCGCATAGGCGCGGCACAGTACGGCGGTGTATTCCTCCGGGTTGACCGGGTTTTCGCCCCATTCAGGGTAGATGTTCGGCTCGTTCCAAATCTGGAAGTGGCGCAGCCGCCCGCGATAGCGCTCTGCCACTGCCGTGAGGAAGGCGTAGTAGTCGTTCCAGTCATCGGGCGGGGCAAGGCTGGACTCATTCGGGTCGGCACGCGTCCAGGCGGGCGGGTTGTCGATGCGCGCCAGCAGATGCACGCCGTGCGCCTCCGCCAGGGCGACGATCTGGTCGTATTTGTCCCACGCGCTGACCACACCGATGGCGGCGACATTGCGCCGATCCTCAAAATCGCCGCGCCCGTGAATCTCGATGTCTTCCCAGGGAAACTGCTGGCGAATCCAGGTGAAGCCGGCATCAGCGATCATCTGCATCGACCGGGCGCGCACCGTCGGGTCTGCCTCCAGTTGCAGGAAGGTGTTGACGCCGAACGGGGTGTCGTGCAGGTGATTGACCGGGGCGAGCGGGTCGGTGCGCGGCGGGACGCGCAGCAGCGTGCCCCCCCACTCAACCGCGCCGCGAAGCTGTCCAGGCACATCTTCCTCCCCGGTGATGGCGTACAGGGCACGCCATGCCAGCCCGCGATTCACCAGGTCGAGCAGCAGCAGCACAGCGAACAGAGCGAAGATGGGCAGGGCGAACAGCAGGGCGCGTGGCAGGCGCATCGGCGATCCTCGGTCATCAGGCAGTTGGTCGAACTCCCCGATGATAGCATACCCACCGCCGCCATGCGGGATGGGAAGTGATACAATACAGGGATGATCGTGTGAGATCGAAAGGGGTGAACGATGAGCGGGCAGAGCAATGGCATTCCTGACGGCGTGAACGACCTGCGCGATGAAGCGGCGCGCAGGGTGGACGAAGTGAGCGCCGAGATCAGCGAGCTGGGGCGCGAACTGCGCCAGACGGCGGATGAGGCGCGCAAGGGGATGATCCGCGCGCTGAACGAGGGCGCGCTCAACCTGCGCCAGGGCGCGCGCGAGGCAGGCGCGCCGAAAGAGGTCGTCGGCGCGGTCGATGATGTCGCCAAAGGGTTCGAGCGCGCGGCGAACTACCTGAACGCCCACACAGTGGACGAGATTCGTAAGGACGCCGAGGACACGATCCGCCAGAATTCGACCACCCTGCTGGTGATCATGCTCATCGTCGGCGTGGTGATCGGGCTGCTGCTGCGCGGCGGCGACCGGAAGAAATAGACCCGGACGGCATGGTCAAATTCGTCGTCCAGTTTCACCGCCCGGCAGACGCGGCGGCGTTCGAGAACACCTACAACGACTTCCTGGCGCTGGTCGAGCGGATGCCGTCGATCATCCGGCGTCAGGTCAACCCGGTGCTGGGGTCGCCGCTGGGCGAGACGCCCCTCTACCGGGTGCTGGAGGTGTACTACCCCGATTACCCGGCGCTGGATGCGTCGCTGCGTTCCCCCGCCGGGCAGGAAGCGGGCGGTGAACTGCGCCGCCTGCCTCCGGGCAGTTTTGAGATGTATTTTGCCGATGTGTATGAGGAAGACGGCGGCGCGACGCCGTGATGTGAAAGGTCAGACAAGCGCACTATGCAGGCATTGAAAGAGCGCATCCTCCGTGAAGGGCGCAACCTGGGCAGCGGCATCCTCAAGATCGACAGCCTGCTCAATCATCAGATTTACCCTGACCTGATGCACCAGATGGGTCAGGAGATGGCAGCGCGCTTTGCGGGCATCCCCATCCAGCGCATTCTGACCGCCGAGATCAGCGGCATCGCCCCGGCGCTGATGACCGGGTTGGCGCTGGGCGTGCCGGTCGTGTACGCCCGTAAGATCAAGCCGATCACCATGTTCGGTCCGGTTTTTCTGGAGACCGCGCCCAGCCACACCAAAGGCACAGAGGTCAATCTGCTCGTCTCGGCGGAATTCATGCCCAGCGACCAGAACGTGCTGATCATCGATGACTTTCTGGCTTCCGGCAAAACGATGCGGGCGCTGGCGCGCATCGTCGAAGGGGCGGGATCGCGCGTGGTCGGCATCGGCGTGGTGGTCGAAAAGTCGTTCGAGGGCGGGCGCGATTTCATGCGCGCCAAAGGCTATGCCATGCCGATCGAGGCGCTGGTCACGATCACGAGCATGGACAACGGGGAGATCGTGTTCGCAGAATGAGCGATTTGCGCCAGGGCGGGATCGCCATTCTCGATTACGGTTCGCAGTACACCCAGCTCATCGCCAGGCGCGTGCGCGAACAGGGCGTGTATGCCGAGGTGTTCGCCCATGATGCCCCGCGCGATCGGGTCATGGCACATCAGCCGCGAGGCGTCATCCTCTCCGGCGGACCGAACAGCGTGTACGAGCCTGGCGCGCCGCAGCTCCCCGGCTGGCTGCTCGACTCGGGCACGGGCGTGCTGGGCGTGTGCTATGGGATGCAGGCGCTCACCCACGCGCTGGGCGGGCGCGTTGCCCCGGCAGCACACCGCGAGTACGGCGGCGCGCGCATCCGCACCCGCCATTCGCCGCTCACCGATGGGCTGCCAGAGACCATGCCCGTATGGATGAGTCACGGCGATCGCATCGAACAGCCGCCGCCAGGTTTCGAGTCACTTGCCGAGTCGGACAATGCGCCGTTTGCGGCGATGGGCGATGCGGCGCGGCGCATCTACGGCGTGCAGTTCCACCCGGAAGTCGTCCACACGCCGCAGGGCGTTGACCTGCTGCGCAACTTCCTGTTCACAGTGTGCCAGTGCGCGGCGAACTGGTCGCCCGCCGCCTTCATCGACGACGCCATCGCCCGCATCCGCGAGACCGTCGCCGGCGAGCGGGTGCTGCTGGCGCTGAGCGGCGGCGTGGACTCGGCAGTGGCAGGGGCGCTGCTCCAGCGGGCGATCGGCGATCGGCTGCTGGCGGTGTTCGTCAACAATGGACTGCTGCGCCAGCATGAGGCGGATGAGGTGGTGCAGGTGTTCGGCGTCGAGCGGGGCATGAACCTGCACCCGGTCGATGCCACCGAGCTGTTCCTCGGCGCGCTGGACGGCGTGACCGAGCCGGAAGCCAAGCGGCGCATCATCGGCAAAACGTTCATCGATGTGTTCAGCGCCGAGGCACGGCGGCTGGAGGCAGAAGGCGTGCGCTTCCTGGCGCAGGGGACGATCTACCCCGATGTCATCGAGAGCGCAGCGGGCAGCAGGACGGCGAAGGTGATCAAGAGCCATCACAACGTCGGCGGGCTGCCGCCTGACCTGCATTTCACGCTCATCGAGCCGCTGCGCGACCTGTTCAAGGACGAGGTGCGCGCCGTCGGCACGGCACTCGGCTTGCCCGACTCGATCGTCTGGCGGCAGCCGTTCCCCGGTCCGGGGCTGGCGGTGCGCTGCCTGGGCGTGCTGACATGGGAGCGGCTGGAGACGCTGCGCGCGGCAGACGCCATCTTCCGCGCCGAACTGGACGCCGCCGGGATGCTCCGCAGCGGCACGGCGCAGGCGTTCGCGGTGCTGCTGCCCGTCAGAAGCGTCGGCGTGATGGGCGATAACCGCACCTACGAAGAGGTGATCGCGCTGCGCGCCGTGACCACCGACGACTTCATGACGGCGGACTGGGCGCGCCTGCCACATGACCTGCTGGCGCGCGTCAGCACGCGCATCGTGCAGGAGGTGCGCGGCGTCAACCGGGTGGTGTATGACGTGACGAGCAAACCGCCAGGCACGATCGAGTGGGAGTGAGAGGACAATGGCTGTACCGCTGCGGGTCGAATTTGATCAGCTTCTCGAAGCAGCTCAACTGCTGCCTGATGAGCAGCAGGATGCCCTGATCGCCCGGCTGCTGCTACGGCGCGCCGGGCAGCGGGAACTGACGCCGCAGGAAAAGGCATATCTGTTCGACACGGGCAAAATCCATCTGCCGGTCAACCAGACACCTTCCGTTCGCCGGGAAGACTGGTACGACGATGATGGACGGTAGAGTGTTCGTCGATACCAATGTACTGCTTCGTGCCAAAGTCGTCGAGATGGATGGACATGCGGCGTGCAGCGCGCTGTTGAAACGCGCATGGGAGGAGGGCACGGAACTGTGGATCAGCGGTCAGGTGATGCGTGAGTTCTTCGTGCAGCTCACCCATCCCAAAACGCTCCGCGTTCCGCTGACACTCAGTCAGGCGATCGAGTCATTCCAGATCAGCGCCCCTCTGTTTCGCATGGCTGAAGAGACAAGCGCCGTACACACACAGCTCATCCACCTGCTTCGGGCTTATTCCATCGCGGGTAAGCAGATTCATGATGCCAACATCGTTGCAACGATGCAGGTGTATGATATTCGTACCCTTTTCACCCTCAATACGACAGATTTTCAGCGGTTTCACGACGCAATCCAAATCATCTCGCCTGTATAGGGAGGGCAGCACGCGCATCGTGCAGGAGGTGCGCGGCGTCAACCGGGTGGTGTATGACGTGACGAGCAAACCGCCAGGCACGATCGAGTGGGAGTGAGCGCACAGGAGTCGAAAAATGGCAAAGGTCTACGAGACGATCATCCCGGAAGTGGCTGAGTTCATCAGCAAACAGCATATCTTTTTTGTGGCGACCGCCCCGCTTTCGGCGGAAGGGCATATCAACCTGTCACCCAAAGGCATGGACTGCTTTCGCATCATCGGGCACAACCGCGTCGGCTATATCGACCTGACGGGCAGCGGCAACGAGACGTCCGCCCATCTCGCCGAAAACGGCAGGGTGACGTTCATGTTCTGCTCTTTCGAGGGCGCGCCGAATATCGTCCGGTTGTATGGCACGGGCACGACCGTGCTGCCGGGCAGCGACGAATGGGCAGCGCTGCATCCACGCTTCCCAGCCCACATGAGCGCACGCCAGATCATCGTGGCGGACGTCCACCGCGTCTCCACTTCGTGCGGCTACAGCCTGCCGCTGATGGACTTCCGCGCCGAACGCGATACGCTCACCCGCTACTGGGATGTCAAAGGGGCGGATGCGCTGCCCGATTATCAGCGCGAAAAAAACGCCGCCAGCATCGACGGCTTGCCCACCCCGCTGGGCACGCTGCTGTGCGGCGACGAATAAATGCCATCGTTTCACCCTGAAAAGCGTCAGAGGGCGCACCGACCGTCGCGCCCTCTGACGACACTCTGCACCGCACCGCAGCTACCCTGCCGAACGCAGCGCGGGCACAACGTCTTCGGCAAAGGCGCGCAGCTGCCCTTCCTCATCGTCGCCCACGCCCCAGAACATGAAGGTATCCATGCCGTATTCGTGCTGGTAGCTGTGGAGCAGCGTCACCCAGTCCTGCGGCGTGCCATACAGGATGCCTGGCTGCAACCCGGCGGGCTTGCCGCCGATCTGTCCGTAATCGATCAGCCCCATCACGTTATAGCCCCGCCGGATCGCCTCCGGCGGACGCCCGGCTTCGGCTGCACCCTCGTTGATGCGCGCGTTGATCTCCAGCAGGCGCGCGGGCGGCTCATAGGTGCTGCTCACCCAGATGCCGTCCGCCAGCCGACCCGTCAGACGGAGCATCTTCGGTCCTGATGCGCCCACCCACAGCGGGATCGGGTGCGCGGGGGCGGGTCCGAACTGCGCGCCTTCCAGGTGATAGACCTCACCCCGATAGGTGACGCCCCGCCCGCCGCTGTTCCACAACCCCCTGATGATCGTCACCGCATCTTCAAATGCGGCGTATGCCTGTGCCGGGGTGCGTTCTTCCCCCCCCATCGCCCTGACGCCCGTCCAGAATGCGCCCGCGCCCAACCCCACTTCCACCCGTCCCCCGGTCAGCACATCGAGCGTGGCAGCGGCTTTCGCCAGCATCGCCGGAGGGCGCAGCGGCAGATTTGCCACATTGGTGACGAGGTTGACGTGCTTCGTGCGGACGCCCAGCGCCGTCAGCAGCGTCCACGTATCCAGATGACGGCGGTTGTACGGGTGATCCTGAACCCCAATCAGGTCAAGCTTTACACGGTCGGCATAATCCGCAATGCTGTAGGCGGTCTCTATGCCGAGGATGGACGGATCGATATTTGCGCCGAAACGCAGTGTGACAGTCATGTCAGCTTCCTTCACAAAACGGACTTTAGTCCACTTACTGACTCAGAAGGATGAACGTCATCCTTTCTTACGTGATGCCTGTCATGGCACGCCATGACCGTCCGGGGTATGATCGGAGAGAATCGTCTTCTGTGAAGAGCAGGTGGTGTGATGATACCCGAAGAAGTGATGAGAGCTGTTGATCAGTTTTCTCCCGATCAGCTTCAGCAGCTTCGGGAGTATATCGAGCAGCGTGAACAGCAGATGATCCTGAAAGCAGGCACACTGAACATGGATGAACTGCTGGAAGGGCTTGAGGAAATGCGTGCGGGTCTGACGAGCGCGGAGTTCAACGCGATCGAACGCGCCATGAACGAAGAATATATCGAACCGCTGGATGCGGATGAATGAGCATTTATGTGCTGGATACCAATGTCCTTTCTGATGTCGCTGCGCCGGAACCCAATCAGACGGTTCTTCACCATCTCGCCGGGCATCGGCAGGATATACTGTGCCTGTGCGAAGCGGTGGACTATGAAATCCGGCGCGGCTATCTCAAAACGGGCGCGACGAGTAAGCTGAGTGCGTATGAAAACAAAGTGAGGCGGCAGTTCCAGTGGGTGTCGATCACCGAAGAGGACTGGAAAAATGCCGCCATGCTCTGGGCAGAGATGGCAAACAGAGGCAGAGCGTTTTCAGATGTCGATCTGCTGGTTGCGGCGGTCGCCCAGCGCCTGAATGCGATCATCGTGAGCGCGGATGGCGATTTTGATGCCCTTTCCCTCACCCGTGAAAACTGGCGCCTGGTCTCAGGCTGAACTACTGCACTGCCCGCCTGCTCTTCTCTTCGGCACACGAGAAACAGAGATGAACGTCATCCTTTCTGACGTGATGCCTGTCATGGCACGCCCTGACCGTCCGGGGTATGATCGGAGATGTACTGTTTTGCGGACGGATGGGGACAAGGTGAATCATGGCGAATCCAATCGGCACTGTGCAGACGAAAATCCCGACCGGGCTGGATGTGATCTTCTCGCCCAGGACGGTCGCCGTCGTCGGTGCGACAGAGCGCATCGGCAGCGTCGGGCGCACCATCTTCTGGAACCTGATCAGCAGCCCGTTCGGCGGGACGGTGTATCCCGTCAACCCGACACGCCACAGCATCCTCGGCGTGCGCGCCTTCCCCAGCCTGAAAGACGTGCCGGACAAGATCGACCTGGTGGTGCTGGTGACGCCCGCCAAATCGATCCCCGGTCTGGTACGCGAAGCGGTCGATCTGGGCATCAAAGGGGCGATCGTCATCTCGGCAGGCTTCAAGGAGATCGGCGCGGAAGGGGCGGCGCTGGAACAGCAGCTGCTCGCTGAGGCGCGGCGCGGCGGGATGCGCCTCATCGGACCGAACTGCCTGGGCGTCATGCTGCCCATCCTCGGCATGAACGCTACCTTTGCCGACGGCATCGCCCGCCCCGGCGACGTCGCCTTCATCAGCCAGTCCGGGGCGCTGCTCACCTCGGTGCTGGACTGGAGCCGCAGCCAGAATGTCGGCTTCAGCGCCTTCATCAGCGTCGGCACGATGCTCGATGTCGGCTGGGGCGACCTGATCGACTACCTCGGTCAGGATGACAATACCAAAAGCATCGTCATGTACATGGAGTCGGTAGGCGACGCGCGTTCGGCGCTCTCCGCCGCGCGCGAAGTGGCGCTGAGCAAGCCGATCATCATCATCAAGGCGGGGCGCACCGCCGCCGCTGCCCACGCTGCCGCCTCGCACACCGGATCGCTCACGGGCAGCGATGACGTGCTGGATGCCGCCTTCAGGCGCAGCGGTGTGCTGCGCGTCGAACGCATCAGCGACGTGTTCCACATGGCGGAAGTGCTGTCCAAACAGCCGCGCCCGAAAGGGAACCGCCTGACGATCATCACCAACGCGGGCGGTCCGGGCGTGCTGGCGACCGACGCGCTCATCCTCGGCGGCGGCGCGCTGGCGGAGATCAGCGATGAGACGATCGGCACGCTGAATACTTTCCTGCCCGCCGCGTGGAGTCACGGCAACCCGGTCGATGTGCTGGGCGACGCCACGCCGGAAGTGTATGCCAGAACGCTCGATGTGGTGAGCAAAGACGCCAACAGCGATGGCACGCTGGTCATCCTCACCCCCCAGGACATGACCGACCCGACGGCGACCGCCGAAGCGCTCAAACATTTCGCCCAGGCGAGCGACAAGCCCGTGCTGGCGAGCTGGATGGGCGGTCCGAGCGTGGAGGAGGGCGAACGCATCCTGAACAACGCCAACATCCCCACCTTCAACTACCCCGATACGGCGGTGCGCGTGTTCAACTACATGTGGCAGTTCAGCGAAAATCTGCGCGCCATCTACGAGACGCCGATGCTGCCCCCGGACAGCTACAACCAGACGCCTGACCGCGAACGGGTGAACGCCATCCTTCACCGCGTGCGCGAAAGCGGGCGCACCATCCTGACCGAATACGAGTCCAAAGAGGTGCTGAGCGCCTATTACATCCCGACCGTGCATACCGTGCTGGCGGGCACAGCGGATGAGGCGGTGAGCGCGGCGGACGCGATCGGCTACCCGGTCGTGCTGAAGCTGAACAGCGAGACGATCACCCACAAGACGGATGTGGGCGGCGTGCAGCTCAACCTGAAGGATGCCCAGGCGGTGCGCGATGCCTTCGCGCTGATCGAGCGCAACGTGACCGCGCACAGCGGCGCACAGCACTTCCAGGGCGTGACGGTGCAGCCGATGGCGAAGCTGGACGGCTATGAGCTGATCATCGGCAGCAGCATCGACCCGCAGTTCGGACCGGTGCTGCTCTTCGGGGCGGGCGGCACGATGGTCGAGGTCTTCCGCGACAGCACGCTGGCGCTGCCGCCGCTGAACACCGTGCTGGCGCGGCGCATGATCAGCGAGACGAAGATCGCCACCGCCCTGCGCGGGGTACGCGGGCGTCCGCCTGTCCACATGGCGGCGCTGGAGCAGATCATGGTGCGCTTCAGCCAGCTGGTGGTCGAGCAGCCCTGGATCGCTGAGATGGACATCAACCCGCTGCTGGCATCGCACGAGCGGCTGATCGCGCTGGATGCGCGCGTGGTGCTGCATCCGCCCACGCTGACTGAGGACAAACTGCCGCGCACCGCCATCCGCCCATATCCGACGCAGTACGTGACCAACTGGTCGCTGCACGACGGCACACACGTCACCATCCGGCCCATCCGCCCCGAAGACGAACCCCTCATGGTGGCGTTCCATGAGGGGTTGAGCGAGCGCACCGTCTTCCTGCGCTATCTGCAGGCGATGGGCTTGCCCGAACGCACCGCCCACGAGCGCCTGTCGCGCCTGTGCTTCATCGATTACGACCGCGAGATGGCGCTGGTGGTGGTGCGGCGCGATACCGCCACGCACGGCGAGCCGCAGATCATCGCCGTCGGGCGCATCGCCAAACTGCGCGCCCCTGTGCCTGGGGCGAAGCCGGATGCCGAATACGCCATCCTCGTCAGCGATGATTATCAGCATCAGGGGATCGGCAAGGAACTGCTGACCCGGCTGATCGGCATCGCCAAAGATGAACAGGTCGGGCTGCTCTACGGCATGGTGCTGGAGGCGAACGCCGAAGCGCTGACGCTGGCGCAGCGGATGGGCTTCGCCGTCGTCAAAACGGAACGCGAAGGCATCGTGCGGGTGGAGCTGAGTCTCTAACAGCTTTCATCCTCAAAGACTTGTAATACTCATAAGCCTTGTCCGTGACGGACAAGGCTTTTTGATGCTCATTTAAGCTTAGCGCGTCTTTTCCTGAAAATATTTTGAATTCTTTTTTTAATAGAGAAGCTAAGCGCAAAATGCGCTATACTGGTCAATACCATCATGCGGTATGTTTTATCAGCGTTCATTTTCGGAGTTGGCATCATGTTTTTAAACCTGCGAACCCGTCTTTCGCTGATCATCGCCCTTCAGTTTGTGTTCGGGCTGATCGGTGCAACGACATCCTACTTCACCATCGACAGCATCCGCAGCAACTTCGACCGTCTGGCGAACGAGAACCTCCCGATCTCGCTCAGCCTCCAGGAACTGGCGTATCGCGGGTCGCGCATCAACTCGTCGGTCAACGAACTGATCACCGATCTGGTGCTGGCACAGGAAGACGAGGCAGCCCAGGGCGAAGCGTCCTCACCTGCCGAAGGCGAAGAGTCGGAGACGCTGGCGGACGGCGAACAGGCAGAGATCGAAGAGAATATCGAGGCGTTCATCATCAAGCTGGACAACTATCGCGCACTGCTGGAGCGCGCCAGCGTGAGCGACCCGGCAGCATTCGCCGAGGTGAGCGTGATCGGCGAGCGGCTGATCACCACAGCGCGCGGTATTGAGATAGACGAGACGAAGAGTTTAGCCGAACTGACGGAAGTGCGCGAACTGCTGGAGGACATCGAGCGGGATTTTGTCGTGCTGACCGAGCGGCTGATTGCGCAGGAAGCGCAGCAGCTTGCCGAGAGTCAGCTGGCGGTGGGGGCGGCGGCGCAGAGCAACGTGATCGCCTTCGTTAGCCTAGTCATGATCGCCGTGCTGACGCTGATCGCCGTCAACATCTATCTGCGCCGCACCATTATCAAACCGCTGGGGCAGTTGACCGACACAGCGGCGAAACTGAAAGCGGGCAATCTGACGGCGCGCAGCGCGATCACCAGCCACGATGAGCTGGGACAGTTCGCCTTGGCATTCAACACAATGGCAGACAGCATCCAGACGAAGATCGCCGAGGCGGAAGCCGCGCGCGCCGCTGCGGAAGAGTCCTCGCGCGTCAAATCGGCATTCCTCGCCAGCATGTCGCACGAACTGCGCACGCCGCTCAACGCGGTGATCAACTTCACCCGCTTCGTGGTCGATGGCGACATGGGCGAGGTGAACCAGGAACAGGCAGATATCCTGAACGAGGTAGTGAGCAGCGGCAGGCATCTGCTCTCGCTGATCAATGACGTGCTGGACATGTCGAAGATCGAATCTGGCTCGCTCAACCTGTTCGTGGAAGACGACATTAACCTGAACAGCCTGATCGACCGGGCGATCAGCACCGGGGAGAGCCTGCTGATCGGCAAACCCGTCCGCATCGTGCGCGAAGTCGAGGCAGACCTGCCGCTGATGCGCGGCGACCGTCAGCGCATCCTGCAAATCCTGCTCAACATCATCGGCAACGCCTGCAAGTTCACTGAGGAAGGCACGATCACCGTGCGCGCACGTCGGCAGCAGGACGATGTGCTGATCGCAGTGGCGGATACCGGGGTAGGCATCAAACCGGAAGACCAGCCGCTGGTGTTCGATGCCTTCCGCCAGACGACCAGCGGGCTGCGTCAGGCGGGCGGCACAGGCTTGGGGATGCCGATCGCGCGCAGCCTGGCACAGGCGCACGGCGGACGCATCTGGCTGGAAAGCACATGGAATATCGGCACGACCTTCCACGTCGCGCTGCCCATTCGCTCTGAAGCGCTGACAGTAACGGTGGTGTGATCGTGTCCATTCAGAATGCCGTCATCCTCTATGTCGAGGATGACGCCCAAAGCCGCAAACTGATGTCGATGCTGCTGCGCAGCAGGATGAAGGTCGAACAGGTCATCATCTGGGAAGACAGCCGCGACTTCGCCGCCCGCATCGACGCGCTCGACCCAAAGCCGACGCTCATCCTGCTCGACATTCAGATGAAGCCTATCGACGGCTTTGACATGCTGGCGCATCTGCGCGCCCTACCCTGGACGGCGGGCGTGCCGATTATCGCGCTGACCGCCAGCGTCATGAACGAAGAGGTGCGCCGCCTGCGCGATGCCGGGTTCGATGGCTGCTTCGCCAAACCGATCAATCTCGACCTGTTCGCTTCTCTGATCAGCGGTGTGCTGGCGGGCGAACAGGTCTGGCATATCGTGGACTGAGTTGAGTAAGGTAAGAGGAAAAACCGGTATGATGCGCTTCACGTACAATGTCATGCCCGAACTTCAGGGCAGGAAGATCTTCATCATCGAGGACAACACGGAAAACCGCACCATCTTCCAACTACTCTTCATGCGCTACAAGGCACAGGTCTATTTCGAGCGCTGGGGGCGTGATGTCATCTTCCATATGAAGAACGCCCCGACGCTGGACATGATCATTCTCGACCTGATGCTGGCGGACGGCATTTCCGGGTTTGATGTATTCGATCAGATCAGGCGCACGCCCCAGTTCGCCCGGCTGCCCGTGCTGGCGGTCTCGGCGATGGAGCCGGCGATCGCCATTCCGCGCGCTCAGGCAGCCGGGTTCGATGGCTTCGTCGCCAAACCGATCGACACCCAGCTTTTCCCACAGCAGGTGATAGCGGTGCTGAAAGGTGAAAAAATTTGGCATTCCAGCGGAATGCGGTAAGATCGGCATTCCGTTGGTTTGAAAGAAGTGGGGAAAGGCAGACAGCCATGGCACACGCGCTTATCGTTGACGACAATCCCAGGAATGTCCGCGTTCTCGCCCAACTGCTCAGCAGGCAGGGCGTGACCAGCACCGAAGTGACCGACCCGCGCACGCTGGAACGTGTGCTGCGGGGGCTGCCGCAGGTCGATGTGGTCTTCCTCGATCTGGAGATGCCGCATGTGTCCGGGTTTGAGGCGCGCCCGGTCATCCAGTCGCATCTCGACAACACCCCGATCGTCGCCTATACCGTGCATATCAGCGAGATGCTGGTCGCGCGGCAGGAAGGATTTGACGGGTTTCTGGGCAAGCCGCTGAATGACGATCAGTTTCCCGATCAGTTGACACGCATCCTAAACGGGCAGTCTGTCTGGGAGCGGGGCTGATCCCGCTGCTGGCGGACGGTAAACACCCCTGCACGCCCAACCTCATTTGTACCTGAGGACAGCCGGGCATATAATGCGAAAGAGCTGCATCATCCTGTTTCGCATTCCTCAGGGGTGGATCACACTTTGATTTCAGGCAAAGCGCGGCGCACACAGCCCGCCCAGTCGATCGCACAGAGCGATACTCCGGCATCCCGCAGCCCGGTGACGGCGCTTTTCATGGCGCGGCTGGTGCTGATCATCGCCCTGCTGCTGGCGCTGTTCCTCTTTGGGGACAATTTCGGGCGCATCACGCCATCGGCGCTGGTGCTGCCCGCCCTGATCGGGCTGGTCGCCAATATTGTGCTGCTGCTCTTCACCAGCCCGCGCCAGCGCGCCATGCAGCCGATCATTGCGCTGGCGGCGGATGTGACGATCGTGCTGGTGTTCGGCTATGCCTCACATGGGAACCCCGAACTGCTCATCGTGACGACGGCGGGGCTGGCGTTCTTTCATCTGCTGGGCACGTGGGGCGGTATCGCCCATGCCCAGGGGGTGATCGTGGCAGGCGCAGCCATCGCCGCGCGCATCCTGTTCCTGCCTGATGATGAGGTGATCGACGGTGCGCTGTTCATCGTGCTGGCGTCGATCGGGCTGCTGGCGTCCGGCGTGGCGATCGCGCTCGACCGCACCGTCGGCGCGCTGGCACGGCGGGCAGAGCAGCTTGAGCGCGATCGCGACCGCTATATGAACGATACGCGCGAACGCGCCAGCGCCCTCTCCGAACTCACCTTCACCCTGAGCGCCACGCTCAATTACAAGAAAGTGCTGGATGCCACGCTCGAAGCCGGCAGGCTGGCGCTGCGCCTGCCGGAACAGCAGACTGCCAACCTGATCGGTGCGATCTATCTGTTTCACATCGAAGACAACCAGCTTCATGTCGTCTCGGCAAGGCGCTACACGCGCGGCGATGAACTGCGCGTGCTGGCGGGCAAACAGGGGATCATCGGTCAGGCGCTTGCCGAAGCCAGCCCGGTCATCGGGGGCGATGCCGACAGCGACCCGGAGCTTCAGGTGATCGTCGCCTTCCAGTACTGCAAATCGACCCTGTGCATTCCGCTGCGCGCCGGGTTCGACACCTTCGGCGTGATCGTCTTCGGCACATCCGTCCCCCACGCCTTCAGCATCGACCAGAGCGAAATCCTGCGCGCCATCGGGCTGCAATCGACGATCGCGCTGCAGAATGCCGTGCTGTATTCCAACCTGCTGGCGGAAAAAGAGCGCATCATCGATGCCGACGAAGAGGCGCGCAACAAGCTGGCGCGCGATCTGCACGACGGTCCGACGCAGGGCGTGGCGGCGATCGCCATGCGCCTGAGCTACGTTCAGAAGCTGTTCAGCAAGTCGCCCAAAGATGTGCCGGAAGAACTTCGCAAGCTGGAAGAGATCGCCCAGAAGACGACCAAAGAGATGCGCCACATGCTCTTCACGCTGCGCCCGCTGGTGCTGGAGACGCGCGGCTTGTCGGCGGCGTTCAACCAGCTCGCCGACAAGCTGTACGAACTCTACAAGCAGTCGGTGGTCGTCAACATCAGCGGCGATGTGGAAGATTATCTCGACGCCGGGCAGCAGGGCACGCTCTTCTACATCGTGGAAGAGGCGGTGAACAACGCCCGCAAACACGCTCAGGCGAAGCGCATCAAAATCTCCGCCCGCCGGCAGGACGACGCCGCCATCATCGTGGTCGAAGACGACGGCGTGGGCTTCAACGTCGAGAAGATGCAGGCGGATTACGAAAAACAGGCAAGCCTCGGCATGGTCAACATGCGTGACCGCGCCGAAATGCTCGACGCCACGCTGCGCGTGGACAGCGCGCCTGGCAAAGGCACGCGCGTGACGATCATCGTGCCGATCAAATCTCAGGAAGCGCTGCAAACCAGCCGCTTCAGCGAACCGCGCACCAAACTGGCACAGGCTGCCCGCCAGCGTGTGGAGCGGGGCGCGATGGAACAGCACCTCAACCGACAGGGTGACCATGACCCGTATTTCTGACCTCGCCGCGCTGCGCGGTGAACCGAGTTACGTCTGGCGCGCCGGGCAGGAACGCCGCCTGATGACCATCGCCCGCCACGTTTCTCTGGACGGCGCGCGCATCCTCGATGTGGGCTGCGGCGTAGGGATGTACACCCATCAGTTCTACACGCGCTTTTCACCCCACGTGTACGGCGTCGAGTACGAATTTCCGCGCGCACAGCAGGCAGCCGCCGTCACGCCGCAGGTGGTCGTCGCCGCCAACGAAGCCCTGCCCTACCCGTCGAATGCGTTCGATGTGCTGCTCTCGCACGAGACGCTGGAGCATGTGGCGGACGATGCCGCTGCCGCCCGCGAGATCGTGCGCGTGCTGCGCCCAGGCGGGCGGGCGGTGATCTTCGTCCCGAACCGCTGGTATTTCTTCGAGACGCACGGGCACTACTGGCGCGGGGTATACCACTTCGGCAACACGCCGCTGATCAACTACCTGCCCGACGCGCTGCGAAACCGACTCGCCCCGCACGTGCGCGCCTATACCAAACGCGGGCTGCTGCGCCTGTTCGACGGGCTACCCGCCCGCGTGGTGGCGCATCATCGCATCTACGGCGGCTTCGACAACCTGATCGCCAGGCTGGGACGGGCGGGGCGGCTGCTGCGCGCCTTCTGGCAGGGCGTGGAGGGGACGCCGCTGGATACCTTCGGCTTGTCGCACGTGCTGGTGATCGAGAAGACCGACGCCGGGTGACGCTTATTCCTCGTCTTCGTCTTCCGGCTCGAACAGCGACCCGGCTGCCGCCAGCAGCGCCGCGCGCCGTTCTGCCGGGGTATCCTTGCTCATGAAGTAGCGCTCGACCAGTTCGAGGTCGGTCAGTTCTTCGGCTTTCGCCCCCAGCCTGGCGCGGGCGGGCTGTTCGACCTCACGGCGGATGGTGGCGATGTAGCCCGCCCCGCCGCGCACCAGCGCATCGCGCACCATGCCGACGTTCAGGCGGGCGTCAGTCTCCGGCGTCAGCGTCAGCAGCACGCGCACCACCGCTCCATCGAGATGTTCTTCCTCGATGGCTTCGACGGCATCGCGCGTCGGGTCATCGGTGACGCGCAGGTCGAGGCGGATCGTCCTGAACGGGCGGGCGCGCACCCGGTGAAACTGGTAACTGGTCTTGCCGCGCGCCAGTTCCACCCAGCAGAAGCCCTTCGCCTCACGCTCCTCACCGAAATCGATGCGCTCCATCGATCCGCTGTACACCACCGGGGGCACGCCATCGCGCCCGGCGGTCAGGTTCTGATGCTGATGGATGTGCCCCAGCGCCACGTAATCCCAGCGCGGGTCGGCGACGACCGAGCGGGGCACGACCACATCGCGCCCGAATTTGATCAGCTTCTCGCTGCCCTCAGACGCGCCGTCAACGGCGAAATGCCCGGTCAGCAGGCGGGGCAGCGCGTGCTGATCCGCTTCCGCCGCCAGCCGTTCAAGCTGGGCGTTGAGCTGGCGCACCATGAGCGCATCGCTGTCGGCGATCGTGCGGATACCGTCGCTGGGCAGGGTGTCGAGCAGGCGGGCGCGCATCGGGTAGGGTGCAGCGCCGACATACACCCCGCCGTGCGCGGTCTCGAACACCCTGCCTTCATAGTCATCCGCCAGCCAGACGTTGGGCACATCCAGCACGCGGTAAATTTCGATGCTCGACGCCTTGTTGGTCGTGGGCTGGAGGTCGTGGTTGCCCGTCAGCATGACGACCGGGGCGAGACGTGCCAGATCGGTGATGCGCCAGGCAAATTCGCGCTGATAGGTGGGGTTGGGGGTGCGCGTCTTGAAGGCATCGCCCGCGAAGATGCTCAGATCGACCTGATGCGCGCGCGCGTAGTCGATCATCTCGTCCATGCGCCGCAGGAAATCGGTCACGCGGGCGCTCAGCCCGGTCTTCGGGTCAGTCCCCCCATAGCTCTCCACGCCGATGTGGACATCGGCGAAGTGCAGCACGCGCACCGGGTCGGTCATTGCAGCCTCTCCTTCACGATTGGGCGATCGGGGCGGGCGGCGTCGGATGCTGCGCCATGACCGCCGCCACCACTTCGAGGACGCGCTCGTGCGCCGCGCCGTTGCTGGCGACCATGCCCTGATTGGCGGTCAGGCGCGCCCCGGTGGTGAAGTCGAGCGGCGACCCGTCGAGGTCGGTGACGACGCCGCCCGCCGCGCGCAGCAGCGCCGCGCCAGGGGCGTGATCCCACGCCAGGCTGATCCAGGCGGCATCACGCGGGAAGCGCAGGAAGAGTTCGGCGTCCCCCGCCGCGATCATGGCGTACTTGACCTGACTGTCGAAGCCCGCCACCCGTTCCGGCGGGATGCCGAGCGCCTGATAGACCAGCGCCGGGCGCGAGAAGTTGCCATGCGATTTGTCGGCGCTTTCGACGGCGCGCCAGCGGCGCGTATCCGCCACCTGCGTCACGGCGATGCGTTCCGCCCTGCCCACCCCATGCAGGGGCTGCACATGCGCCGCCATGCGCTGCCCGGTGAAGAGCAGCCCGCCGCCGCGCAGCGCCGGGTCGGGCGCGCCGATGATGCCGACGGACGGCTGCCCGTCGATCAGCCGCGCCAGCGCGATGGCGTAACGCCGCCCGGCGATGTAGCCTTTCGTGCCGTCGATGGGGTCGATCAGCCACAGACGCGACGGGTCGCGGTCGCGCCCCGCCTCCAGCCAGCCGCGCACGTCATCGACGGTGGCGGGCGTGCCGATCGCCTCGCTGACCGCTTCAGCGACGGCGATGCGCCCGGCGTCGTCAAGCGTCGCATCGAACACGGCGGCGCGTTCTTCGCCCATCAGGGCGTCATCGGGGAAAGCGGCGGTGAGCGCACGGCACAGGATGGCTTGCGCGGCGTAATCCGCCAGAGTCACCGGATCATGGGCGGCTTTATCGCGCGCGCCCATGCCACGTTCGCGGATGCGGGCAGCAGCGCCCGCCGCCGCGCGGACAGCATTGAGAATCGGGTCGAGTGGGATCATTGGCTCTATTCGTAAGGCTTGAGGGCAAGTGTTTCAATCATAGGTGTCATATGCTTCAGGTTATGGGTGTAAAGCGGGACCTGCAATCGAAAAGCGACGGATGCGATCAGGCAATCATTCATCCCAATACGATGACTGAACTGAAACCGTTTAATCTGCTGAATCGCCCATGATTGATCGCCACTGGTACAGTACACTAACTCAAACTGAAGCAGCAGGTTTTCCGCATAACTTTGTTGTTCCTTGTTCGCTGCCCCTTCCATAATTTCCAGCCATACTACTGACGAAACAGCCAACTGCTGATTTTGCCTGCCATACCATAGTAATGCAGGCGCATAACGGCGCAGCAGGTGAACAACGACGGTTGTATCAACCAACGCTGTCGTCACTCTGATTTATCCTCACCCCAATTGGCAAAGCCGCCAGGTCGTCGCTGTCGTGACTCCTGCCGCATCGTTTCAACCCACTCTACCGGGTCTTCGATCTCCGGGTGCGCCATTTCGATCGGCGGCATCTCGTTCAGCACACGAATGAGATTTTGTCCCCAGTGGATTTCTGGAAGCGCTTCAGGAGGAAGCGCCAACTCGTCCTCAATCGAGGCTGCCACTCGTTCGATCAACTTCAGTCGTTCTCTGGGATGCAGCTTCAGTGCCAGCGAAAGCGCTTCTTCCAGAGAAATGGTATCGTTCATACGCCCGCTCTCACTCTCGCGCTTTTTGCACACTGTTTACTGTTGACGATCATGTTTCAACTCTACACGATGCGCGCCGATTCGCCTATAGTTAGGCACATGAGTCACACATCGATCCTCTTCACCACCATCTACAGCGGCATGGGCGGCGGCGAAACCGCGCTGCTCACCCTCGTCGAGGCGCTGACCGCCCGCGATCCGCACATCCAGCCGCACCTGCTCACCCCAGCCGACGGCGAACTGCCCCGCCGCTGGGCGGCGCGCGGCTGGGCAGTGCATCGTGACCGCTGGCGCGGGGCGACCACGCGCTTCATCCCGGCGCTGTGGGCGCGCTTCCCCTTCGTCGATCGGCTGACAGGGCTGCTGGCGCGCGAACGCATCGCCCTCGTCCACAGCGACTACCACACCCTGCCCTTCGCCGTGCCCGCCGCGCGGCGCGCCGGCATCCCGGTGGTGTGGACATGCTGGGGCTGGTGGTTCCGCCCGCAGCCGTATCAGCGCGCCTTCTTCCGCTCGGTCGATGGCGCGTTCGCCAGTTCGTGGGCGATCCGCGATGGCTTTCTGGGCGATCCGCCGTTCATGCCGCCCGAACGCCTGCCTGTGCTGCCGCCAGGCGTGGACACCGACCGCTTTCGCCCAGGCATTGACGGCGCGCCCGTCCGCGCCGACGCGGGCGTCACGCCCGATGTGCCGCTGGTGGCGCTGATCGCCCGCTTTCAGGATGTCAAAGGACATGACGTGTTTCAGGCGATGGCGCGCCGCGTGGCGCAGCGCCTGCCGGATGCGCGTTTCATCGTGGCGGGCGAAAATGTACACGGGCAGTCGGCAGACGACGCCTACAAGCGGCGCATCCTCACGGCGCACGCCGCCGACCCGGTGCTGCGCGATCGGCTGGTCTATCTCGGCTTTCGCGCCGATGCCGAGCGGGTGATCGCGGCGGCGGACGTGGTGGTGTGCAGCTCGCACTTCGAGAGCTACGGCATGGTACATATCGAGACGATGGCGTCTGGCAAGCCGATCGTCAGCACCCGGCGCGGCGGTCCGTCTGAGACGGTGCGCGATGGCGAGACCGGCTTCCTGACCGACGCGGGCGACGATGCGGCGCTGGCGGATCGCGTCGTAACGCTGCTCGGCGACCCCGCGCTGCGCGCGCGCCTGGGCACGGCGGGCAGGGCGCATGTGCTGGCGCATTTTTCGGCTGAGGCGATGGCGGCGCGCTTCGCCGACCACATCGCGCCGCTGCTGGAAAGGACTTCCCGATGACTGCATCCGCTGAACTGACCATCCTGCGACTGCTGCCCCACCATAGCGGGCGCATCCGCAGCGCCGCCCGCCTGCTCAGGGACGGGTTCCCCGCCAACGCCGTGTACCGCACGCCGGAAGGATCGCAGGAAGAGGTAGATGAGGTGCTGAGCGAGGGCATCGCCTTCTGTGCGATGCGCGGGGGGCGGGTACTGGGCTGGATCGGCGCGCTGCCCGCTTATGACGACCACGTATGGGAAATGCACCCGCTGGTGGTCGCGCCCGCCGCGCAGCGTCAGGGAATCGGGCGGGCGCTGGTGGCGCATCTGGAAGACGCCGCGCGGTCGGCAGGGGTGATGACGATCATGCTGGGCACAGACGACGAAGATGAACGCACCACTGCGTCGCAGTACGATGATCTGTACGCCCACCTGCCTGGCGTGCTGGCGCAGATCACCAGCCGCGATCCGCTCAACCTGCATCCGGTCGATTTTTACCGCAGATGCGGCTATACGGTGGTCGGCGTCGTGCCAGACGCCAACGGACATCGCAAGCCGGATATCCTGATGGCGAAACGGATCGGCTGAATGCACATCCTGCTCATTTCCCGCTGTCCGCCACTGCCCCTGACGCTGGGCGATCGGCTGATCGTGCATCACCTGTCACGCGGGCTGGCGGCGCGCGGGCACACACTGCGCCTGCTGGCGTTCGACGACGGTTCCGCCCCGCTCGACCCCGACGCCTACCGCGATCTGTATACCGCCGTCGATCTGCTGCCCGATCCGCCGCGCCCCGCCGCGTCGATCGCACGGCGGCTGCTGCGCCCCGCTGCGCGCTACCCGGTCGCTGCCGAAGCGTCGTGGTCGCCGGAGATGTGGCGGGCGATCCGCCGCGCGCTGCTGGCTCAGCCGCCGGATGTGGTGCAGGTGTTCGGCGGCATCTCGGTGTACGAATACGCCCACGCGCTGGAGCCGTACCCGGCGCTGATCACCCCCTATGAGAGCTACACCCTCTACCTCGACCGGGCGATCGACGCCGGGGGCGGGCTGGTCACGCGCGCGCGCCGCGTCGCCGCCGAACGGTTCGAGTCGTGGATGTTCAACCAGTACCGCCGTGTGGTGGTGCTGACCGAAGCCGACCGCGAAGCGCTGCACACCCTCAACCCCACTCTGCCCCTGAGCGTCATCCCCAACGGCGTCGATCTGGCGGCGTTCACGCCCGATCCGACGGTGGCGCGCGAACCGGAAACGATCGTCTTCACGGGCAATTTCGCCTATCCGCCCAACGTCGATGCCGCGTTCTTCCTGATCGAGCAGGTGCTGCCGCGCGTGCAGGCGGTCATCCCCGGCGCGCGCCTGCTGCTGGTCGGCGCGAACCCGCCCGATGACCTGACCGACTATGCCGATGACGACCTGATCGTCACCGGCTCCGTGCCCGACCTGCGCCCGTACCTGGCGCGCGCTGCCGTGTTCGCCTGTCCGTTACGCATCGGCGCGGGCATCAAGAACAAGGTGCTGGAGGCGCTGGCGATGGGCTGCCCGGTCGTGGCGACCCCGCTCAGCTTCGACGGCATCCCGGCGCGCGACGGCGACTCCGCCCTGTTCGCCGACGCGCACGCTGAGCGCTTCAGCGCCGCCGTGCTGCATCTGCTGCGCGCCCCGGCGCTGGCTGCCCGCCTGGGGGCGAACGGACGGCGGCTGGTCGAATCCGGCGCGGTCTGGACGTGGGATCGCGTCGCCGAAGCCTACGAAGCCCTGTACCTCGACATTCTTCGTGAAAGTGGACGCCGCCTGTGAACCTGCTCTATATCGCGCACATCCGCCTGCCCACCGAGCGGGCGCACGGCTTGCAGATCGTCCAGAACTGCGAAGCGCTGGCGGACGCCGGGGCGCACGTCACCCTGTGGATCGCCCGCCGCTGGCAGACGGCGGCACTGCGCGCCGCGCGCGATATCTGGGCGCATTACGGGGTGCGCCGCAATTTCAGCCTGCGCCGCCTGCCCGTCATCGACCTGCTGCCTCTCGTGCCCGGTCAGACGGGCATCGCCGCGCGGCTGATCTTCGCGCTGGGGCTGCTCACCTTCACGCTGTCGGCGTGCATCGGGCTGTGCTTCACCCGCGCCGACGTGGTGTACAGCCGTGACCCGTTCGTGCTGCTG
>CAZTLS010000006.1:15519-17135 GCA_964614405.1 uncultured Pleurocapsa sp. | reverse complement strand
GCCTCGCTTTCGAGTGCCACACGGCGGCGCGCGGTCGTTTCAGCCGCTGGGTCGAGCGGCGCGTGCTGCGGCGCGCGGCGCACATCTTCGCCACGACGGGGCATCTGGCGGCGGCGCTGGTCACCGCCGGGGCAGACCCGGCGCGCGTGACGGTGGCGCACGACGGCATCCGCGCCGAACGCTTCGCCGATCAGCCGCACCGGGGCGCGGCGAAACATGACGCCGGCTGGGGCGATGCGCCGTTCGTGGTCGGCTACGTCGGGCGGCTGCACACCGTCGGCATCGACAAAGGGGTCGGGCTGCTGGTGGACGCCGCTGCGCGCGCCGTCATCGGCGGACCAGACGAGATGCTGCCCGCGCTGCGCGATCGCTGGCGGGCGGTTCGCGGGACGGACGATGGCTTGCACGCGCCTGGGCAGGTCGAGCCGGAGCGCATCCCAGGCTTGCTGGCAGCGTGCGACGCCTGTGCCATTCCCCTGCCTCCGGCGGAACATTTCGCGTGGTTCGCCTCGCCGATGAAGCTGTTCGAGTACCTGGCGGCGGCGCGCGCTGTACTCGCCAGCGACCTGCCTGCCATCCGCGAAGTGGTGACCGACGGCGAGACGGCGCTGCTCATCCCGCCGACCGATACGGCGGCATGGACAGCAGCGATCGTCCGGCTGCGCGATGACCCGGCGCTGCGCGAACGGCTGGCGGCAGCGGGCTATGCCCACGTCATGGCGCACTACACATGGGCGGCGCGGGCGCGCGCCATCCTCGGCGCGCTGGAGGGCGCGTGATGCCGCCGCGAGTCGGCATCCTCGCCCCGGATTTGGGCGGGCGGCACGGCTGGTCGCGCTATGCTCTGGACATCGTGCGGGCGCTGCGCACCGCCGGAACCGACGTGACGGTCGTCGCCGCGCGCAACAGCCCGCCCGTCGCCGACATCGACGCGCTGCCGCTGCTGCCCGACGTTGAACCGATCGAGCGCGGGCTGCTGGCAAAACAGACGCTGCGCTGCCTGGCGGTGCGGCGGGCGCTGGCGGGGTGCGCCGTCATCCACAGTCTGATCGAGCCATACGCCCCGGTCGCTGCGCTGGTCGCCGGGCGGCGTCCGCTGGTCATCACCGGGCACGGCAGTTACGTGCGCGCCGCTGCGCTGCGCCGTCCGGTCGTGAGCCGCATCTACGCAGCGGCGTTCCGGCGCGGGGTGCTGGCGTGCGTCAGCCGCTATACCGAGTCGGCGGCGCGGGAGGCACTGCCCGACGCGCGCACCGTCGTCATCCCCAACGGGGTGGATGCGGCGCGTTTTGCCACCATCCCGCGACGCCCCGATCCGTCTGCGCCGCTGGTGCTGTTCGTCGGCGCGATCAAGGAACGCAAGGGCGTGCTGCATCTGGTCGAGGCGATGCGTGCGGTGTGGGCGCGCCACCCGGCGGCGCGCTGTGTGCTGGTCGGCGCGCTGGACGCGGAAGTGGGCTATGTGCGGCAGGTCGAGGCGGCGATCGCCGGGCTGGAGGCGGGCGATCGCGTGCGCCTGACCGGGCGCGTGGACGACGCGGCGCTGGCGGCGCTGTACGGCGCGGCGAGCGTGTTCGTCATGCCTTCGCGCAACGTCGGCTGGAAATTCGAGGGCT
>CAZTLS010000006.1:0-15452 GCA_964614405.1 uncultured Pleurocapsa sp. | reverse complement strand
CGGGTGCGGCGCGGAGGATGCGGTCATCGACGGACAGACCGGGCTGCTGATCGACCAGAGCGACATGACGCGCCAGATCGCCGAAGCGGTGATCGCCCTGCTGGACGACCCGGCGCGGGCGGCGCGCATGGGCGAAGCCGGGCGGGCGCACGCCGCCGCGCATACCTGGGCGCGCGCCGCTGAGTCGCTGATCGCGCTGTACGGGGGTGCGCTGTGACCGCGCTGCGCCGCCTGCTGGCGGGCAAATTCGCCCGCGACACGATCGCCCTGCAGATCAGCCGGCTGGGCGCGGTGGCGCTCAGCGTAGGCGCGTCGGTCATCGTGTGGCGGCTGCTGGGACCGGAACGCTATGGCATCTACGGGCTGGCGCTCTCGCTGCTCACGCTGCTGCACGCCCTCGATGTGACCGGGCTGAACGCCAGCACCCCATCGCGGCTGGCGGTGGCGATCGGCGCGCGCGACCACGACGAGGTGCGCGACCTGATCGCCTATCATCTGACGTGGACGTGCGTCATCCACGTCACCCTGATGGGGGTGATCTGGATTTTCGGCACGACACTCGCGCTCTGGCTGCACGACGATGATCACGTCGGCGAGCTGGCGCTGGCGCTGACCGTGCCGCTGCTGCTGGATGCCCTCTACGCGCTCATCCTCACCGCGCTGAGCGCGCGCCGGTCGATGATCACGGTCGCCGTGCTGTCGCTGATCAATCAGGCGGTGCTGTCGTGCGCGCTGATCGCCGGGGCGCTGATCGACCCGCGCGCCGAGTCGCTGGTGGCGGCACGCTGGGGATACAGCATCATCACGCTGATCATGGCAATCGGCGTATATGCAGCGGTGCGCGGGCGGGGCGAGTCGCCCCTGCCGACGTTCAGCGCGATCGCCCGGCGGGTCGGGCGCGTGCCCGGGCGACGCTACTGGGGCTTCGGGCTTGCGAACGCCATCGACAAGAACCTGGCAGACCTGTTCGTGCAGGTCCCGGTGCAGGTGGTCGGTGCAGTCGGTGGGTCAGCGGCGGCGGGCTATCTCAATCTGGCGCTGACGGGCATCGCCAATGCCGGGCTGCTCACCTCCGCGCTGTTCGACAATCTGCGCGCGGTCATCCCGCAGGCGGTGGGGCGGGGTGATTACGTCTGGCTGGGGCGGGCGGTGCGCCGCGCCCTGATCGGGCTGGCGATCGGCGCGGTGGGGGTGTACGGCGGGCTGGCGATCGCTGCGCCGTTCGTCGTGCCGCCGCTGCTGGGTGAAGCGTGGACTCCGGCGCTGCCCGCGCTGGCGGCGCTGTGCCTGTACGGGGCGGTCGGCACGGTGGCGGGGGTGCTGGGTCCGGTGTATCGGGCGCTGGAGCGGATGGGAGTGGCGATCCGCGCCAAACTGGTGGCGCTGGGGATGATGCTGGCGGGCGCGGGCGCGCTGGCGCTGTGGAACCCGCCGATGCCGGAAGAGGCAGCGGTCGGCGGGGCGCTGCTGATCAGCGTGGTGCTGCTGACGCAGGCAGTGCTGACGGGCATGAGCATCCTGCCGGAGGTACGCAGGCGTGCCACAGCCGCCCTGGATCAGCTATAATCAGGACGATATACCCATCGACTCTGAAACAGAGACCCGCGCGCCGCGAATACCCCATCAAAGGATGACAGCGTATCATGTGCGGCATTTTCGGTCATTTCGCCCCGGACGGAACCGCTGACCCCGAACGGGTGCGGCGCATGGCGGTGCTGCTGGTGCATCGCGGACCGGACGGTTTTGACGTGCATCACGACCCGGCACAGCCGATCGTCAGCATCGGGGCAGGGCGGCTGGCGATCATCGACCTCTCCGCCCCGCCGGGCGCGCTCTACAGCGAGGATCGGCGCGTGGTGGTCGTCTTCAACGGGGAAATCTACAATCACCGGGCGCTGCGCGCTGAGCTGGAGCGCGCCGGACACACCTTCGCCACCCGCACCGATACCGAGGTGATCGTACATGGATACGAGGAGTGGGGGACAGGCGTGCTGGCGCGGCTGGAGGGCATGTTCGCCATCGGCATCTGGGACGCCGCGCGCGAGGTGCTGCTGCTGGCACGCGACCGCATGGGCGAGAAGCCGCTCTACTACGCGCCGCTCCCCGACGGCGGGCTGGTGTTCGCCTCGGAGATCAAGGCACTGTTCGCCCATCCAGATGTGCCGCGCGCCGTCAACCGCGCCGTGCTGCCGGAAGTACTGGTGCTGGGCATCACCGCCCCGCCCGACACCCTGTTCGACGGCATTCACAAACTCGCCCCGGCGGAATGGATGCGCGTCAGCGCGCACGAGCGGACGATCGCCCGCTTCTGGGAGCCGCGCTACGACACCGCCGACGCCCCGCCCTACCCTGAGGCGGTGCGCCTGCTGCGTGCGACGCTGGAGCGCGCCGTCGAACGGCAGATGATGAGCGATGTGCCGATCGGCGCGTTCCTCAGCGGCGGGGTGGACTCCAGCGCGGTCGTCGGCATGATGCGCGCCCACAGCCCCTACCCGGTGCAGACGTTCACCGTCGGCTTCGACTTTCCCACCGGCAGCGATGACGATCGCAAATTCAACGTCGATGTGCGCTATGCGGCAGAAGTGGCGCGCGCTTTCGGCACGCACCATCGCGTCATCACTCTCAGGCAGGACGAGCAGATCGCCGAGATGCTGCCCGCGCTCATCTACGCACTGGATGAGCCGATCGTCATGCCGACCATCGTGCAGACGGTGTATGTGGCGGGGCTGGCGCGCGCGCACGGCGTCAAGGTGCTGCTCAGCGGCGAGGGCAGCGATGAGTCGTTCTTCGGCTACACCCACTACCGCGCCGAACAGACGCTCAGCCGCTACATGGCGCTGCCTGCGCTGCTGCGGCGCGGGCTGCTCGACCCGCTGCTGGCGCGCATCCCGATCGAGGCGCTGCAAACGCTGGCGCGCAAGGCGGGGCGGACGACGCCGGAAGCGCGCTATCTGGAGTGGCTGCGCCGCGTCGATCACGACCGCGCCGCCGAACTGCTGGTCGGCGGCAGCGTGGACGCCAGCGAACACGCGCTGGCGCGCATCCTGCGCCCCTGGCTGAACGCGCCAGGCGCGCGCGACAGCGTACAGCAGGTGGCATGGGCGGACGCACGGCTGGTGCTGGCGGAGAACATGAATATGCGCGTGGACAAGATGTGCATGGCGGTCTCGGTCGAAGCGCGTGCCCCGTTTCAGGATACCGCCGTCGTCGATCTGGCGTATCGCCTGCCCACGTCGTACAAGCTGGGCGGTAACTTCAAGCGCGTGCTGAAGGACGCGCTGCGCGGGCTTGTGCCAGAAGCCGCGCTCACCCGCCCCAAATGGGGCTTCAACCCGCCCGCATCCGGCTGGCTGCGCGGGCTGCTGCGCCCGCTGGTCGAGTCGATGCTCAGCCGTGAGCAGGTGGAGCGTACCGGGCTGTTTGAGTGGCGCGCGGTGGAGCAGGTGGTGCGGGCGCATCTCGATGAGGGCAGATATGAGATGTGGTCGGTGTGGGCACTGCTGAGCGTGCAGCTCTGGCACGCGCTGTACATCGACCAGTCGCTTTCGCCGGAGTCGTTCGCGGGGTGGCGCGATGTGTTCGGGACGGGGATCGGACAGATCGCACACAGCCAGGCATAGCGCAAACCCGGCGGCACAGGCTACACTGAAGGCACTGTGAACGTCCGCGAAAGGAGATGCGCCCGGCTGAGGCGCATGGCTGCCATCATGAACATCCTGGTCATCGGGGGAACCCGCAACGTCGGTCATTTTCTCGTCCATGCACTGGTCGAACGCGGAGATCGCGTCGCCGTCCTCAACCGGGGGCTGACGCCGGACGAACTGCCCGCCTCGATCGAGCGCCTGACCGCTGACCGCACCGAGCGCGCCGCGCTGGAAAAGGTGCTGCGCGGGCGGACATTCGACGCGGTGATCGACAACGCGCTCTACAAAGGGGCGGAGGCGGAGGCGGCGATCGACCTGATGCGCGGGCGCACCGGACGGTACATCTTTCTCAGCAGTGGGCAGGTGTATCTGGTGCGCGAGGGCGCACCCCGTCCATCGCAGGAAAGCGACTATGCCGGGCGGCTGATGCCCGCGCCCAAACCGGACTCGTACAACTATGAGGAATGGCAGTACGGGGTGGACAAGCGGCGCGTCGAAGACGCCATGATGTCGGCGTGGGAGGCGTTCCGTTTCCCCTACACCGCGCTGCGCCTGCCGATGGTGAACAGCGAGCGCGATCACTTCCTGCGCCTGTACAACTACATCCTGCGCCTCAAAGACGGCAGCCCGATCCTCGCGCCGGAGACGCCCAATCACCCGCTGCGCCACGTCTACGCCGCCGACGTGGTGACGGCGATCATCCGCCTGCTGGAGAGCGGGGCGGGCATCGGCGCGGCATACAACATCGCTCAGGATGAGACGGTGACGCTGGACGAATTTCTGGTCATGCTGGGCGGGCTGCTGGACGTCGAGGCGCGCATCGTCCGCATCCCCTACAGCAAGCTGGAGGCACAGGGTTTCCTGCCGGATTGTTCCCCCTTCAGCGAACGCTGGATGTCTGAGCTGGACAATGCGCTGAGCAAACGAGCCTTCGGCATGACCTACACGCCGCTGCCGGAGGCGCTGGCGCGGCTGGTAGCGCATTACCGCGCGCACCCGCCGCGCAAACCCGCCAGCTATCTGCGCCGCCGCGCCGAGATCACCTATCTGGAGACCTACCGCCCCGTCGAGGATTAGGGACAACGCCTGCGTCCTCCGCGCCTGCGTTCAGCAGCCCGTCACGGGCACGGCAGATTGCTCTGGTTTGGCAGGTTCGGCGCGCGTGACCGGCTGCGGTTCGCGCAGCAGGAAGAACGCCACGCCCGCCGTCAGCGCGCCCGTCACCACGATGAACCACAGCGTCGCCTCAGTATTGATGCTGTCCGCCAGAAAACCGCCGATGATCGGAGCGAGCAGCGTCACCGGGGCGATGAGCGTGTTGACCAGGCTGATGTAGAAGGGGCGCTCTTTTTCGCCGCCGAAATCGGCGGTCATGGCGTTGGCGCTCGTCCATGACGCGCCGTTCGACAACCCCAGCAGCGCGAACACCAGATAGAACCATGACACATCCGGTGCAGCCAGCGCCACCAGCGCGCTCGCCCCTGCCAGCAGCCCGCCGACGGCGAAGATGATACGGCGGCTGTAGCGATCACCCAGCCAACCGCACAGCGGATTGCCGATCGTCGCCGCCAGCAGGAAGACGCCCGTCATGATGCCCGCCGTGCCCTCATCCATATTGAACTGGCGCACCGCGAACACCGTGTAAAATGCCGACCCGATCGACGCCGCCTGAATGAGCATACGCGCCAGGATGAAGGTGCGATAGTTGCCGTCGCGCCGCAGGATGCCGATCAGACGGCGGCGGAACTCAACCCCGCTGAGCGGCTTCTCGATGGCGGGTTCGCTGGCGGGTTCGCGGTTCATGGCGATGAAGGCGAAAGAGACGAACATCAGCACGCCCGACAGCAGGAAGGTGAGCGCAAACCCCTCGTTCGACCCGCCCGATGCCAGCAGGATCGCCCCGGCGATGAGCGCGCCCAGGCTGCTGAGCAGGTTCGCCGCCGAAGACTGCGCCCCGTAGAACGTGCCGCGTCGGTTGGGCGGCATGACTTTGGCGATCATGCTCTGCCAGGCGGTGGCGGTGAAGCCGCCGAACAACGCCTGAAGCGTCATCAGGATGAAGGTCAGGATCAGCACCAGCGTATTGCCGAGCTGGGCGGCGAACAGGGCGACGAACGCCATCCCCAGGAAGGGCCACCGCTCATGGATGGTCATGAAGATGACCATCGGCTTGAAGCGCCGAAGCTGTGCCACATGGTTGGCGGTCAGGATTTGCGGAAGCTGCCACCCCACCAGATGGATGGAGGCGATCAGCCCGATCAGCAGGCTGGAGTCGGTGAACTTGTTGACGAACAGCGGGATGATGGTGACGAACGACGCAAAGCCGATCGCCATGCCGAAAAAGCCGCCGTCCAGAACGTTGACGAGGAAATTATGCCGCACGTGCTTGCGAATATCCGCCTGCATGACCTTCACCTTTGCAGCATTTCAAAGCCGCGATCGCGTGCTGCCCCGCGATCGCGCTGTCGATCACCTGAATCAACCGTGTAGCACAGAAGCATTTTGGGCGTGTGTGGACTCAACACATTCTACAGTGTAGCACAGGTTGGCGTTTGGTGGATATAGCCATGCAAACGGTTTCATAGACGCTTAACCATCGGGGACAGAAAAAGCTCACCCCCTGCACACTTCAGGACGCGATGCCTGGAAAGTGCAGGGGGTGAGCAGGGAATTTCAGAGAGGAAGCGCGTTACGCCGACGGCGTATTGTCATCCCCACCGGTGACTTCGCGCACGATCTCGATCCGCACCTTCGTCAGCAGTGCGCCGATCGCCGCCAGCCCAGCCAGCAGCGGATAGAACACCAGCAGCGCCCCGCCTGCGACCGCGCCCAGCGTCAGCGGCACTTCCAGCAGCGTCCGCCCTTCCTGATCGCGGATGATCAGGCGGCGGATGTTGCCTTCCTGAATCAGCTCCTTGATCCGCTCCACAAGCTGATTGCCCGTCACTTCCAGTTCCTCCGTGAAGTTCTTGCGCTTGCCGTCGTCCACGCTCACCAGATCGCGCTTGTCTTTTTCTTCCGCCATGATCATCTCTCCTGTGCGGTTCGTCATCACGTTCTATGTGATATATACGCACGACTCGGCAGGGCGTTGCAAAAGCCGACCCGCCTGATCCGATCAGGTCAGGTGACCTATGGCGCACAAATGCACGTATGGCAACTGCTGTTCGCGCGTGCGGCGGTGTGCCGCTATAATCGAAGCCAGTTCTGCTGCGTGAGAAGGGGTTGAGGCGTATGAAACGCGCGCGTATCGTGTCCTTGCTGCTGGTGCTGGTGGCGGTTTTCGCCCTGCTCCTCCCGTCTGGCGCTCATGCCGAGTTCGGCACGGGCTGGCAGGTACAGTGGTATAACAATACTGATCTGAGCGGAGCGCCCGTCCGCACCGAACCGCTGGCGGGTGGCATCAATTTCAACTGGGGCACATCCAGCCCGATCCCTGGTGTGGTGAACGAAGACAACTTCTCCGCCCGGTTCTCATCGGTGCAGTTGTTCAACGCCGGCGTATATGAGTTCATCGTCTCGTCAGACGACGGCGTGCGCGTCTTCGTCAACGGCGTGCTGGTGCTGGATCGCTTCGTGCCGCGCGTGCTGACCACCGACCGCTTCCAGTACAACCTGACGGCGGGCACGCACTCGCTGGTCGTCGAGTACTTCGAGGGCATCGATCAGGCGGCGCTGCAATTCCAGTGGTTCCAGATCAGCGGTGGGCTGACGCCGGGCTTCGGCACGCCAGGCTTTGGCACACCCGGCTTCGGCGGCGGCTTCGTCCCCACGCCTGTGCCGCAGACGCCCGTCTACACCGGTCCGACCGCCAGCGTACAGGGGGTGCGCGGGCTGGCGCTGCGCACCGGACCGTACACCGGGGCGTCGTTCATCACCACGCTCAGCAGCGGCACAGCATACCCCGTGCTGGCGCGCAACCGCGATGAGGGCATCTACACCTGGTACAAGATACGCGCTGGCGAGCGCGAAGGCTGGGCGTCGGGGCGTTATCTCCAGATCAGCGTCGATCCCAACACCCTGCCCAACGAGGGCAGCATCTTCGACACGATCGACAATGCGCCCGATCGCAATGCCTTCGCCAGCACCCGCGCGGTGATGAACATGCGCGCCCGTCCCAGCGTCCGCGTGCGTCAGGTGGGCAGCATCCCCTGGGGAGAGACCGTCGTCCTGCTGGGGCGCACGGTGCAGGCGGGCACGAACCGCTGGCTTCAGGTGCGCTACAACGGCGTGGTCGGCTGGATCGACGCCCGCTGGGTGACGGTCACCGGGGAAATCTTCCAGGTTCCGGTGCGCTAGCAGGGGCAATCCGCCGGGTCGCCCACATCACATCGAATTGACCGGTAGGGGCGACCCGGTGGGTCGCCCACATCATGCCGGGGCATTGTGCAATTGCTGACGGGAGAGGTGCAGCCTGCCTCTCCCGTCATTTTTTTGCCCGCACAGGTTTGAAAATTGTGATGTAAAAAATGGTTGACATGAAGCGTGCATGAAGCTACTCTATGTAAAGTAAACATGACATAATGTCATCAGAAGCGGACACACAGGAGGGCTGCATGTCCTATCACGAGCGGGTGGCGCTGGTTTCGGCGGGGAGCAGCGTGGTGATCACGCTGACCTACACGGCGTATCGCATTCAGTTCTACCCGGCTGGCGATCCGTATGCGCCGGAGGTCTTCCAGTTCTGGGGCGGGTTTTTCCTGCTGCTGATTCTGGTGTCGATCGCCGGGCGGATCATCATTCGCATCCTGTTCAGCATCATCAACACCATCACCATGCAGGAAGAGGAGCCGGGCATCGTCGATGAGCGCGATCGGCTGATCGAGATGAAGGCGCGCCCCTCCATTTACGTGTTCGTCGGCGGCTTCATGCTGGCGATGGCGGCACTGGCGGCGGGGCTGCCCCCGGCGGTGATGTTCGTCCTCATCTTCGTGGGCGGCTTTGCCTCTGACGTGCTGTCGGAACTGCTGCTTTTCATCTACTACCGCAGGGGGGTGTGATGCCCATCCCCAAGCCGATCATCCACAACAACATCCGCCGTCTGCGCTTCGAGCATGATGAGATGACGCAGAAAGACCTGGCAGATCGGGTGGGAGTGACGCGCCAGACGATCATCGCCATCGAGAGCGGCAGATACGCTCCATCGCTGGAGCTGGCATTTCAGATCGCGCGGGCGTTCGGCGTCCCGCTGGAAGCGGTTTTCACCTGTGAATTCAAGGGAGAGGAAAAATGACGATGAAGGCAGTGATGATCACCCGTTACGGGTCACCGGATGTGCTGGAGGTGCGCGATCTGCCCGTTCCCCAGCCGAAGGCAAATGAGATTCGCGTGCGCGTCCGCGCCGCATCCGTCGGCATCGGCGATCGGATGATCCGCCGTTTCGGGACGATGCGGGCGCGCGATTTCAACATGCCGGCGCTGATGTTCTGGATGGCGCGCATGTCGATCGGCTGGAGCCGCCCGCGCCCACGCACACTCGGCGCGGAATTTTCCGGCGTGGTCGATGCGGTCGGCACAGAGGTGACGCGCTTCCGTCCAGGCGATGCGGTGTTCGGCTATCCCGGCATCACGATGGGCGCGCACGCGGAATACATCGTCATCGCTGAGGACAAACTGGTCGCGCACAAACCGGAGGGGATCAGTCACGAGGAAGCGACGGGCATCCCGTATGGCGCGATCACCGCGATGAGCCTGCTGCGCCGGGTGACGATCAAGCCGGGCGACCGCGTGCTGGTCGTCGGCGCATCGGGCAGCATCGGGTCGGCGGCGCTTCAGCTCGCCCGTCATGCCGGGGCAGTGGTGACGGGCGTGTGCGGCACAGCGCGCATGGATTACGTGCGTGCGCTGGGCGCAGAGCATGTCATCGACTACACGCGCGATGACCCGGTGGCGGGCGGGGCGCAGTATGACCTGATCATCGACATACTGGGGCGCGTCCCCTTCTGGCGCGGACGGCGGGCGCTCAAGCCTGGCGGGGTGCAGTTGTACGTCAGCTTCAAGATGGCACAGGTGTGGCGCGCGCTGTGGACCGCGCGTTTCGGTCGGCGCAAAGCGATCTGCGCGCTCTCCAATGATGACCCGCGCGATATGGAGACGATCCGCAATCTGATGGCGCAGGGTGTGCTGAAGAGCCAGGTCGATCGCTGCTTCGACCTCGAAGATGCCGCCGACGCCCATCGCTTCATCGAAGCGGGCGAAAACCGGGCGAACGTCGTCCTCATCCCAGGCATGGCAGCGCGATAAAAGCGATCCGACTGGCGAACCGGGTGATCGACCGCAGATCGGCTATACTTCTGCCATCACGATCTGTTGTTTTCATGCCTGAGGAGCCACTCCCCATGATCGACATGCAGCACATCGGCAAGCGCGCCAAAGCCGCCGCCCAGCGCCTCGCCTGGGTGACGACCGAAGAGAAGAACGCCGCGCTGCGGGCGATGGCGGATGCGCTGGAGGCACATGCCGACGATCTGCGCGCCGCCAACGCCCTCGACCTGGAAGACGGGCGCGCGGCGGGCTTGAGCGACGCCCTGCTCGACCGGATGAGCCTCGCCGGAGGGCGCATTGCCGCCATCGCCGCCGACATGCGTCAGGTGGCGAACCTGCCCGACCCGGTCGGGGCGCATTTCGACGTTCGCACCCTGCCCACCGGGCTGCGTGTGCGCCGTCAGCGCACCCCGATCGGCGTCATCGGCGTCATCTACGAGGCGCGCCCCAACGTCACGGCGGATGTGATCGCCCTGACGCTCAAGACCGCCAACGCCGTCATCCTGCGCGGCGGCAAGGAGATCATGCGCAGCACCCGCGCCATGCTCGATGCGCTGCGCGGCGCGCTGGCGGCGTTCCCCGCCATCCCCGCCGACGCGCTTCAGGCGATCGACGACCCCGACCGCGCCTACATCACCGAACTGCTGCGCCTCGATCAGTACGTCGATATGATCATCCCGCGCGGCGGGGCGGCACTGCACCGCCTGTGTCGTGACAATGCCACCATCCCGGTCATCACGGGTGGCATCGGCGTCTGCCACGCCTTCATCGACGCGACGGCGCAGCTCGATCACGCGCTGGAGATCGTCTTCAATGGCAAGACGCAGCGCCCATCGGTGTGCAATGCCCTCGACACCGTGCTGGTGCATGAGGCGGTGGCAGCAGATTTTCTGCCGCGCATGGCGGCACGGCTGGCGGCAGCGGGCGTGGTCTTCAAAGCCGATCCGACTGCCCTGCCGCTGCTGGCGGGCGTGCCAGGCGTGAGCGTGACCGAAGCGGGCGAGGGGGACTTCGACACCGAATGGATGGCGCTCATCCTCGGCGTGCGCGTGGTGCGCGATCTCGATGAGGCGCTGGCGCACATCACCGCGCACAGCACCGGGCACAGCGAGGCGATCATCACCGAGACGCCCGAACACGCCGAACGCTTCACGACGGGCGTCGATGCGTCAGCGGTATTCGTCAACGCCAGCACGCGCTTCAACGACGGCGGGCAGCTGGGTCTGGGCGCGGAGATCGCCGTCAGCACTCAGAAGCTGCACGCGCGTGGTCCGATGGCGCTGGAAGAACTGACCACTTACAAATGGGTGGTGACCGGCGACGGACACGTGCGCGCCTGACGCCGATCAGCCGCGCAGCCGTGCATCCCCCGGCGCGACCTGATAGATCGCCCCCCAGGGCTGATAATTGCTGTAAAACAGGTCGCGCCGGATTTCCGCGCCGCTGGCGTCGAGGATCAGCCGGGTGACGCGCACCTCTGCCCCGTTCGCCGGGTAATCGACCTGCACGATCTCGCCTGGGCGCAGGCTGGCGTTCGGTTCATAGCGCGTTTCGGCGGGCGGACGCTCATTCATCACCTGCGGTCCCTGCTTGACCACCTGCCGCCCGGTGCTGGTGCTGTAGAAACGGAACTCCAGCTCATCGCGGTCGGGGATGAAGCTCATCTCGATCAGCATGTGATACGGCGTGTCGTTCAGGAAACGCAGGTCGAGTTCCTGAGCGAAGGGGCTGTCATCGGGCGTCGGCTTGTAAATCGCCGCGTCCATGCCGATGCCTTCCAGCCGCTCGTAATACCCCACCCGGTAGCTGTGCGCGTAGCGCTCGACGATCGGGTAGCCCGCGTAGAACGCCGCCTGAAACATCGTCGTGCTGACCTGGCACACGCCGCCGCCCACACCGTCCACCGTGCGCCCACCGACGATGATCTTGCTGGCGATGTAGCCCTCTTCCGGCGTGATGTCGCCGAGGTAGCTGTTGAACGAGAACACTTCGCCCGGCGCGATGATCAGCCCGTTGAAGCGCGCCGCGCTCTGGGCGATGTTGGCGCGCCGCGCCTGGGTAGAGCCGGCAAAGCTGGTGCGCCCGCGCCCGATCAGCTCGCGGATGTCGAGATCGGTCGCATTCAGCCCGCTGTGGTAGGGCGGCAGGATGTAGTCGAACGCCAGCGGCACAGTGCGGCTGACGCTGAACACGGCGTCGTTCATGCGGCGGATCGTCTCATCCACGTTGAGCGTGCGCCCACTGCGCGAGGACTGGATGACGAACAGGTTGCCCGTCGCATCGTCGAAGTCGTAGCGGGCGTTTTCCGGCAGCCCCAGCAGCCCTGCCGCCAGCGACTCCAGATAGCCGCGAAAAGCGCTCATGTCCGCCGTCACGTCATAGTGAAAGCCGCCGCGCCCGTCCTGAACGCGCACCACGCGCAGCAGCGCCGCGATCTGATCGACCGACGCCTGCCAAGGTCCGGCGGGCGCGCCGTCCGCCAGCTCCGCCACCAGCAGCAGCGGACCGGAGAGGGCGATGCGCGCCTTGTTCGCGGCGGCTTCGGCGTCGAAGGCGATCGGCGGGGTGGTGTGGATGACGAGGGGGATTTCGCCGCCTGGCGACAGGCGGGTGAGCGCTTCATCGAGGCGTGCCAGCGTCGCCGGGATGTCGAGCCAGCGCCCATCCTCCGCCGGGACGGTGGTGATCGTCATGCCGTCGATGTGCAGCCTGGCATCGACGGCGGGGCGATCGACCTCGGCGGCGATGCGCGCCAGCCACGCGGCGGCGGCAGCCTGATCGTAGCGCACGATCGGGGTGATGCGCGCCCCGTTCAGCCACGCCAGCCCCTGATTGAACAGGTTGAAGAGCAGCCCATCGCCCCGCCCGACGGCGAACACCTGCTCCGCTGCCGCCGCCGCATCGAAGGCGACGCCCAGCTCGCGGGCGGATGCCTGCCAGAAGCGGTCGCCGTCGCGGGCGGTGAACACCGCGCGGTCGGCGTAGGTGAACTGCGCCTCCAGTGCCGCGCGCGCCTGTTCGCGCGTCAGCCCGGTCAGGTCAACGCCGTATGCCGAGACGCCCGGCATGACGCGATCGCGGAAGCCGATCTGAAACAGCGCCACCAGCACGATGAGCAGCATGAAGAGCAGCACCAGCCCGGTGAAGAACAGCACGGGCAGACGGATGAGCCAGGAATTGAACCCGTAATCGGGTTCATCTTGATAACGGACGTGCATGACGTGGAACGCACCCCATCACACCAGCGGACGAATCAGGCTCATTGTATCACAGCGAAAACAGGTATAATCCGCCGACTGACGGACGCTGATCGCACCCGAAACCACTGAGGAAAACCACTATGCGCCTGCTCACTGCCCTGCTCAGCCAGATGCTCGGACTGCTGCTGATCGCCATCGCCCTGATCTGGCTGGCGATCTATGCGCTGCCCGCACATCCGCTGGCGATCGGGATGCTGATCGCCGGGCTGGTCGCGCTGGCTGCGCCGCTGGTGTGGGCGGGCGGGCTGCGGCGCTATGCGGGGGCGCTGGCAGGGGCGGCGGCGCTGATCGCCGTGTCGCTGGTGGCGCTGGAGGTGCTGCTGTGGCTGACCGGGCGGCAAAGGCTGCCCGAAGCGGCGATCGCGCAGATGGCGATCATCCCGTTCGAGTGCGACCCGGTGTGCGTCAACCCGCCCGAAATCACGAGGTTGCATCAGTTCGACCCCACCTCGCCCGATCCGATGATGCGCGTGCAGCTCTCCAACGCGATGGGGTTCATGACCGAGACGGAATTTGACCCGGCGAACATCCCGGATGGCGCATTCCGCGTGCTGGCGAGCGGCGACTCGTTCACCGTCGGCTTCACGGCGCAGATGGGACGCAGCTATGTCGAACTGGCGCAGGCGAACACGCCGGGCATCGTGATCTGGAATGCCGCTTTCCCAGGCACGAACGTCGTGCAGCACCTGAACGTGCTGGAACACACCGCCCCGATCATGCAGCCCGATCTGCTGCTGGTGGGGCTGAATGAGAATGATATGGGCGATCTGGCGCTGCGTGGTTCGCAGTTCGCGCACGTCACCCCGCTCAATGCGCCTGAGCAGACGCGCTGGGTCAGCCGCTTCAGTTATTCGCCCAACTTTCAGCCTGTGCTGCTGAGCGATGAAGCGGTAGGCTACCGCTTTTACAACGTCGAGGGCGTCGCGCTCAACCCGCTCTCCCGCGCGCTGCTGGGCACGCGCACGGGCTATCTGCTCTACTTCACCTTCCGCCGTTTTGTCCCTGTGCTGGAAGTATGGGATTATCCTGGTGCGATCGACTATGCCACGCGCTTCAACCGCGAACGGCTGATGCAGCTCAGGACGGAAGCCGAGGCGCGCGGCATCCCGATGCTGGGCATGGTGATTCGCGGAAAATGGTCGATCGGGAACGATCATCCGCAGATCGAAGCGTGGTACAGGCTGATCGAAGAAGCGGGCATCCCGTATCTCGACCCGTCCGATCAGCTCGTCATCGAGGATTACCGCAACGCCAACCCGACTGACGACCACTGGAACAATGACGGGCACGCCAAAGCCGGCGCGCTGCTGACGGAATGCCTGACGTACATGGCGGCGAACGACGGCGCATTGTGCCCGCAGGCGGTCGTGCCAGGCGGATGAGCAACCTGCCCATTTTACCGGGCGGATTCTTGTGAAAAATTTACGCGCTGCTCACGCAAGACCCGGAGTCACAGCGGCGTCTGTGCTATAATCATCTTAAAGGTGATGTCTCTGTATTGCGTCTTCGTGATCCACTCGTCGGAAAAAATCAGTCAAGCGCCGATCGACCCGATCGGTAACGGAGGATCTGCATCGTGCCGAGCAAAATGGAACGCTTTACACAGCGCGCACGGCGCGTGTTGAGCTTAGCCCAGGAAGAAGCGGAAAAGCTGCAACACAATTACATCGGCACCGAGCATCTGCTTCTGGGGCTGATTCGTGAGGAAGGCGGCGTCGCCGGGCGCGTGCTGCGCGAACTCGGTCTCGATATGCGCCGCGTGGAGGAAATGGTCGAGCGCCTCACCCGCGCCACCCCGCGCACCGGTTCCAGCCAGCCGGAACTGTCGCCCGGAACCAAGCGCGTGCTGGAGCTTGCCGTCGATGAAGCCCGCCGCATGGGGCATCACTACATCGGCACTGAACACCTGCTGCTCGGTCTGGTGCGCCTGACGGACGGCGTGGCGATCGACATCCTCCGCAAGCTGGAAGTGAATCCCGAAGAGGTGCGTCGGCAGACGCGCCGGGTGTTACAGGAGAGTCCCGTGCAGAACACCACCCCCACCCCGGAGGAGCAGCCGCAGCGACCGCAGCGCCCTGCCCCGCGCAAGGAAGGCAAGACGCCGCTGGTCGATCAACTGGCAACCGACCTGACCGCTCTTGCTCAGGAAGGCAAACTCGACCCGGTGGTCGGGCGCGAGACGGAGATCGAGCGCGTGATCCAGGTGCTGAGCCGCCGTCGCAAGAACAACCCGGCGCTGATCGGCGAGCCGGGCGTGGGCAAGACGGCGATCGTCGAAGGGCTG
>CAZTLS010000005.1:26743-113552 GCA_964614405.1 uncultured Pleurocapsa sp. | reverse complement strand
CTGCAGGGACGAGACCTGTCTCGTCCGCGTGCGCGAAATCTTTCGACCACTGGCTTAACAGGTATAAGTCACCAAAGAGTGTATTTGTGGCATCGGGCAGCTTGCTCAACGGCGTGTTTATTTAAGGAAAAGAAGTTATGCGTTCTCCCTTTTCAGATGGCAGTTTTGATCTACCTGTCCGTCAGCTCGCGCTGCGCGCAGGACACCTGACGATGGTTTACGAATCCGGGATGCTGCGCTATCTGCGCTGCGGCGATGTGGAAGTGGTGCGCGCCGTCTATGCGGCGGTACGTGATCACAACTGGGGGACTGTACCGGGTGTTTTGCGCGATGAACACATCGAAGTCCATTCCGACTCGTTTGTTGTGCGTTTTATCAGCGAACACCGGCATGGTGCAGTTCATTACATCTGGCATGGGGTGATCACAGGTACAGCCGACGGGGTAGTCCAATTCACCTTCGATGGTGAAGCGCAATCCGCCTTTCAGCGTAACCGAATCGGCTTTTGTGTGCTGCACCCGGCTGAGGTGGCGGGCGCGCCGCTGACCGTCGAACACATCGACGGCACGGCAGAGAGCGGCATCTTCCCTGTCAGGATCATGCCGCACCAGCCGTATCGGGACATTCGCGCCCTCGTGTATCAGCCGACGTCGGATGTTCAGGTCAAGGTCATGTTCGAGGGCGATACCTTCGAGATGGAAGACCAGCGCAACTGGACGGACGCCAGTTTCAAAACGTACTGCACCCCGTTATCGCTGCCATTTCCTGTATCGGTCGATCGAGGTGATCGTGTGCAGCAATCGATTGTTGTGCAGCTTCTGACGGAGCGCTCCCCCTCTGCCCCCAGCGCAGACACGATTACGCTTCAGCTCGATCCCAATGCCGTTCAGCCGATGCCTCCGATCGGTTTGTGTCGGGCTTCACACGATGAACCGCCCAGCCCGCGCCAGATTGCGCGACTGCGTGCTTTGCGGCTTTCGCATCTGCGCGTCGAAGTCCTGCTCAGCACACCCTCTGTGGAAGATGTACTTATCGCATCATGGCGGGAAGCTGCCCAGATCGGGGCTGGACGACTGGAAATTGCTGCGCTGGTTGATGGGTCAGCCGACATACGCAGCCAGCTCAATCGCCTGAATGAGATACTGCATCGACACGCTGTCGCTGCGACGGTCATCGTGCTGGAACTGGGCGCGCTCGTCACATCTCCTCACATCATCGCCGAGGCACTGGCTGTGTTTGGCGGGCGTGAGCCGAATATACGACTGGGAGCAGGGACTCGCGGCTTCTTTACCCAGATCAATCGCCAGATGCCAACGCCTGTCCCCCCGCTGATCGCCTATGCGCTCACCCCACAGGTTCACGCTTTCGATAACGCCTCACTGGTAGAAACCCTACCTTTGCTGGGCGAAACCGTGCATTCAGCACGCGATGCCTCACACACGGCGATCGCCGTGACGCCGATCACGCTGAAGATCAGCTGGAACCCGGATGCAACTGCCCAGGAGTCGCCAACCCTGCCTGACGAGCTGCCGCGTCAGGTTGATCGACGGCAGATGTCCCTGTTCGGCGCGGGGTGGACGCTGGGTGCGATCGCTTCTCTCGCTTTGGCGCGGGTGGACAGCATGACATTTTACGAAACGACAGGGTGGCTGGGCGTCATGGAGCGCGAGAGTGGCGCGCCGCTGCCTGCACAGTTTCCTTCAATCGCCGGTGGCGTCTACCCAATGTACCACGTCTTCGCCGCCATTGCAGACATGCAGCCAGCCGTGCAGATTGTGGGCTGCTTCTCGTCCAGACCTGGCATGGTGAGTGGTCTGGCATTACACAGCCGTCACCGTCTGTGCCTGCTGGTCGCTAATCACACGGGTCAGGTGCAGACCTGTGCTGTTTCCGGCGTCGATGGGGAATGGGCTGTCCGCACCCTTGATGAAGCGCATGTCGAGACGGCGATGCGTGCCCCGGAGAATTTTCCTGTTCAGCAGGGCAAACTCCACGCGACAGAGAGCCGGTTGTCGCTCGACCTGCCACCCTATGCACTGATCCGGCTCGATCAATCTCACGATATTCGGATACCCGAAAGACAGGAGCAGCAGTAATGACCATGCGAGTTGCACTCATGGGTGCGGGCGGCAAAATGGGGCAGCGCATCACGGATAACCTGATGCGCCTGACCGATCGTTACCAGATGCACTATGTCGAAGTCAGCGAGGCAGGTATTGCTAATCTCGCGCAGCGCGGGCTGACGCCCACCCCTCAGGATGAAGCGCTTGCTGATGCGGATGCAGTCATCCTGGCGCTGCCGGACAGACTGATCGGGCGAATCACCCGCGAGATCATCCCGCTGCTCAAACCAGGGGCAATGGTCGTCAGTCTCGATCCTGCGGCGGCATATGCCGGGGTTATCCCGCTGCGCGATGACCTCGCGTATTACGTCTCGCATCCGTGTCACCCGCCGTTGTTCAACGATGAGGTCACGGAAAAAGCGCGCGCTGACTGGTTTGGCGGTGTGGCTGCAAAACATCATATCGTCTCGGCGCTGCACCGGGGATCAGAAAGCGACTGGGCAAAAGGGGATCAACTGGCGCGTGATATGTATGCCCCTGTGATGAACAACTACCGGATCAGCGTTGAGCAGATGGCGATCCTTGAACCCGCTCTGGCGGAGACTTTCACCGCAACCTGCATCACTGCTATCAAACAGGCATATGACCGCGCGGTCGAGATGGGTGTTCCTGCTGATGCTGCGTGGGAATTTCTGAGCGGGCACGCGCGCATCGAATTTGCCATCATCTTCGGCTTTTCCGGGTTTCCATTCAGCGATGGCGCAAAGCTGGCGATCGAGAAAGCGTATGACAAAATTTTCAAGCCAGACTGGATGGCGCAGATCATGAGCCTGGATGCGCTCAAAGTCAGCGTCGCCGAGATCACTGACAGCCTCGATCAAAGGGCAGCCGGATCATGACCGTGCTGGGTTTAAGCAGTTATGGCGTCGCCTGGTCGATCGGTGTGTCTGGCTTTGAACAGCCAGCCCAGCCGCTCGATTCGTTCGGGCTGGTCGCGTTGGCTGCTCAGCTGGGGCTGCGGCTCGTCCAGATCGCCGATAATCTGCCGCTCAGCGCGCTCTCTTCGTCAGAGCGCGCCCGTCTGCGCGCCGAAGCTGCCTTGAACGGTGTCCATATCGAGATCGGAACGCGCGGCATTGCGAGCGCACACCTCACCCAGTATGTCGAACTCGCTGCCGAATTCGGTTCACCCATTCTGCGCGTGGTGGTCGATACGGCTATGCACCATCCTGCACCCGATGAAGTGGTCACCGCAGTACGCGCCCTGCTACCCGTCCTCAGGGCGCACCATGTCACGCTGGCGATCGAAAACCATGACCGCTTCAAGGCGCGCACCCTGGCGCAGGTCATCGAAACAATCGACGATCCACTGGTCGGTATTTGTCTGGATACGGTCAATTCTTTCGGCGCACTGGAAGGTCCGGAATGTGTCGTCACAACTTTAGCGCAGTATGTGGTCAATCTGCATATCAAGGAATTTGTGATACAGCGGCTGCCTCATCAGATGGGCTTTGAAGTGACGGGCGCTCCAGTGGGGCAGGGCATGTTGGATGTTCCCTGGCTGCTGGCGGCTCTGCGTCAGCACAATCGTCCATTCAATGCGCTGATCGAAATATGGTCGCTTCCTCTGAAGACGATGCGGGCAACGATCGCGCGTGAACAGGACTGGCTGAATCAGTCAGTCGCTTATCTGCGCACCCTTATCGCTGACTGAGGAGGAAAAACCATCGGCTTTATGTCGCTGCACATCACGTGTTTGCAATGATGCAAAGCGGATGGATTCGCATCAGGTCAATCCCAGAGACCACAAGGATAACTTCTTCGATGTCAAAACTACGGTTTGCTCTGTTCGGGACCGGTTTCTGGTCCGCATTTCAGCTTGCGGGCTGGATGCAGACTGAGGAGGTGGAATGTGTCGCACTCTGCGATCGCATCCGGTCGAAAGCGCTGCATCTGGCGCAGCGGTTCGATATGCCTGAAACAGCCGTGTATGATGATCCACTCACGCTGTTTCAGCGTGAGCAGATCGATTTTGTCGATATCTGTACCAGCCCGGAGAGTCACTTTCAGCTCGCACAGTCAGCCGTGCAGTTTGGTTTGCCGGTCGTTTGCCAGAAACCAATGGCAAACACGCCCGATGAGTGTCAGGCACTGGTGCAGATGTGTGCAGAGGCAGGAGTGCCCCTTTACATCAATGAAAACTGGCGCTGGCAGCATCCGTTACGCCAGTTGAAGCGTGCGCTTGAAGCCGGGGCGATCGGGCGGGTTTTTCGTGCGACCATCGACTATCGCAACAGTTTTCCCGTATTTGACAATCAACCTTTTCTGAAAGACCTCGAACAGTTCATCCTGATGGACATCGGCAGCCACATTCTGGACGTGGCGCGTTTTCTGTTCGGAGAACCCGTTTCGCTCTACTGCCAGACGAAGCGCGTTCGTGCTGACATTCGCGGTGAGGATGTGGCAACAGTCATGCTGACACTCGCGGATGGGGCAGTTATCCTCTGCCAGATGAGCTACGCCACCCGGCGTGAACACGACCGTTTCCCGGAAACGTATGTTCAGATCGAAGGTGAGCAGGGTTTCCTTGAACTCGGACCGGATTTCTGGATTCGGGAAACGACCGCCAGCGGTACACATGCCACCCGTCACATACCCCCCCGTTTCCCCTGGGCAGACCCGGCATATGATGTCATTCACGCCAGTATCTGCAGCGCACAACGCAACCTTGCCCGTGCGCTCAAAGGACTGGAAGCTGGCGAGACGACAGGCAGCGACAATCTGAAGACGATGACGCTGGTCTTCAAAGCGTATGAGTCCGCCCGTCTCGGAGCAGTGGTGACGCTCTGATACCGTCGTGACGATCGACTGCTTCAGTCGTCAAGCGGAAATATCGGACGGCGGATATGTTGATAACGCAGGGCGCGCACATTCGGGTTGAGCGCGCCCGGCGAGAACGCCAGAATACCTGTTCGGGCGATCCGCTGCAGATCGGGAAACAGGTAGCCTAATTTGACCACAGTGATCGGCGTATTCTGAAGCGACAGACCGAGCGCGGCGAACTGTTTTTCTTCGGTAAATGCTGTGCGCCGTTCTGTGAGGATGACCCTGATCCCTTTCGTTTCGATCACTGCCTGACGCTGCCCTCCTGCCTGATGGTGCAGAAAACGCACGACTGCCTCCACAGCCAGGGGCAAACCGTGTGTGGTGTCGAGTTTGCCCCCCAGCATGAGCGGAATCTGCGCGTTCAGCCCGGCGTCGAAACAGGCGGTGACCGCAGAACTGTCTACCAGAGCGGCATAGATGGCATTTGTCACGCCATGTGCAATCAGGCGTTCCAGCATGTAGGGGACGTCTCCCACTCCGCCACCAGTGATGTTGTCGCCAGCATCGCTTATGAAGACGGGCGCAGCCCTGTCTGCCGCCGCAACCGCCATGCTGATCGCTTCATCGACTGATGCAGTGGGCATCCCGAAGTCGAACTCATGACGTGCGTTCCACCAGGAATCAGCCAGTGCCTGCACTGCTTTTTCTGTCGCAGCCGGGTCCAGCCCGACGGCAGCTGCCGATGCACCGGTACGTGCCTCATCTGCCCATACATAACCCACGAAATAGGAGGCATCGAGCAGATCATGTTCGGCAATCGTTTGTGCTAAGGACGCATACAACCGATCAGCCGGTGGGCTGGTCGTCATCGCCATCTCGCCTGGCAGCAGCATCGGAAGACGAGCGAATGCGATGACCGGGCGTGTTTTGTGGCGTATGCTCTCAACCAGCAGCGCGATAGCGCGGGAGCGCGTGTCATCCATGTCGATGTGCGGTGCAGTGCGATACGCCGTGAGCAGATCAAGATTGCCAACGACTGCTTCGGAGAGATTGCCATGCAGGTCAAAGCTGGCGCTGATGCGCGTCTGTTCCCCGACAGCCGCGCGGATCGCCCCTGTCAGGTCGGCTTCGGCGTCGGTCATGCCGACGACCGAAAGCGCCCCATGCAGATCAAGGTACACGCCATCCCACTGACCACCTGATCGCAGCCCTTCAATAAGTTCTTGCTTAAGCTGTTCGTACACATCGCGCGCCAGCGTACCACCTGGGGTGGCGCGTACCTGCACCAGGGGTGTGAAGATCACATCCTGATAAGCGCTTAAGGAAGGGTACAGCGCCAGCAGGTCATCGCCACGCCAGACGGAGAGGTCTTCCAGCCGGGTGGTCAATCGGGAGAAGGTACAGCATTCGATAGCGATCCCCCCTATGGCAATCTGTTTCATGGCGCGACCTTTGCAGGGGGAGGCTGATGAACAAAGGTGATATAGGGGAAGCATTCTGGCTGGTGGGTGTCAGGGATGCCATGCGGACTGAGCAGCCATGCCGGATGCGGCTGAACTGTTGCCCCAGCGTTGCTCATCTTCTGGAAACGGGCGAAGAACGCCCGCCACACGTCCCCGTGCTGAGGGGGCAAGGTTCGACCATTCGCCAGCCAGCCCATGCCTGCCCAGGGGATGGCGATCTCGCATGTCCAGCCGCGATCGATGTCGGTGTGGTCGTTCAGTGTGCCGTCAAGCCGGGTTGCCACTCTGATCCCTGGCATGTCCCAGCGCGTGAATGCCCAGCGCGTCCCGCGCGGATGTGTTCCTGTCCAGAACGAAGCGGGCTGACGGTCATCATCCCCGCCGAAACTGTGTGCCCCAGGCGCGAACACGTCGAATTCTGGCACGTCGAATCGTCCACCACGCGGATAGGCGTCGCGCCAGATGAAAAATACCTCGTAGATCGTGCCGATGGTGTTGATCTCCAGCTCGTAGTAGCAGTCGCCTCCATCGATGAAGACCTCGACGTCGTTCTCCTGGAAGATGATCGAGTCGCGTTCAGTGTGATGCGCTTCCAGAAACGGTTCTTCGACCCAGAAACCGATGTACCAGTAGTCATCATCCCACAGACAGGCAACGCGGGTATCGAACCATCCGGGTAAACCGCTGGTGCGATCGACAAAACGGGGCGAACGTGGGGCGCGCAGCCACTCAGGTTTGCTCAGGTCGCCATCGATCGTGATGGGCGTTTCTGCCCGATAAGCCGTATAGCGGATGATAGCATCATCGGGGCAGTGTGTGGGTTGGGGATGTGTCATGATGAGCGTCTCTTTCTGAGAATGAGAACCCAGTCCTGTAGTGTGGGTTCCAGGGGGATCAGCCATGTGCCATCGACATCGGGCACAGGCGCCTCCAGCGAATACGTTTTACCATTACGCGGGTTCCACCAGAAGGCGTGATACAGCACATCCCGCTCCAGCTTCAGCACATATTTGCGGCTGTTTCCCCAGGGGAATGAGGGCTTCACACTGTAGATGATCCGCAGTTCTCCGGGAATACCCGCCGCGTAGCAGGCAAACAGGTTATCAGGTGCTGCTGCGGGCTGCACCCACTCAGGATGCGGCTCGATGCGCCACCACTCAAACTGTTCGAGCAGCTGCTTTGCCAGCCCGATCTGAACTGCGCCGGCATAGTGCATCGACTCTTCCCACGTCACATCGCCCCAGCTTGTCCCATGAGGGGATGCACCCCAGATGCGCTCAGGCGTGTTGAAGGTGTAGAAGCCATTCGCTCCATACGTGAAACCTGCCGACCCATTGAGGATAGCACTCCAGAAACCAATGCGCTGTGCTTCAGCGCTGGAATGCAGCCCCTGTTCCTCATAATTGACTTCATCGATCAGCACGGGCATGTGTGGGGTACGCGCGCGTTCTTCTGTCAGCCAGCGCAGTCCTTTACTGATGCTGTCGAAACCATCATGCCCTGGTTGAAGCATCTCGAAATCGAGGCTGCGGTCATCGGTGAGCTGATCGCGCCCCGTATTGTTAGAGGTCGGGTGTACGGTGAGCAGCCGGTGATAGGGGTCGGTTTGGCGGACATATTCGCCAATGGCGACCCACGCCGAGGCGAGTTCCGGGTCATCGCCTGTGCCGAATTTTGCATCGAGGTAATAGGGCATGGCTAATTCGCCTGCCAACCCCCATACGACAGGGTAGGCAGCCCAGCGCGCGATGATCGTTCGCCAGTGACGGCGCATACGGTCTGCTCCGAGCATGGGCAGGTGAAACCCCCAGCTTCCCAGAATGCACGGGACGATCCCCTGTTTGACCAGCCATGCGATACGCAGGTCAGCCCAGTCGAACCAGGCTGGGGTGATACTGCTCAGGTCTCGCTGCCAGGCATGACCGCCTTCGTTCATACCGCGCGGATCACCGATGGGCATATCCGGGAACAGCCCGGCGATGAGTTGTACGACGGAGAAGCCTTTTCGGATGCGGTCGGCAGTGACGCGCTGAAAATCTTCGTGCCAGCCCAATCGATTTGTCAGCGCCATCCACCATGTATCGCCGAGCCAGAAAAATGGCGTGCCGTCAGCATGGGTGAAATATCGCCGATCATCGCTGATTTTGAGCGCGCCCCGTGCTAAAAGTGGATTTTTGCCCGTATACACAGTGGCTTCGATGTCCCCTGTCTGATCGTGCAGCCCTGTGTCAGCGGGATTAGTGCATACTGTCCGCCAGGTATATTTGCCGACCCAGGGCGGTGAGAAGCGTACCCGCCACGACGAGTCACCTGCCCAGTAAGCGGGTAGAGTAAGGGACTGACCCGTCTCATGGTGAAAGACCACATCCAGTTCAATGGCATTGAATGGATCATCATAAGCGACAGTGGATTCGAATCCCCATTCGCTGGCGATGTATTGTACGGCGATGTGCGATTTCAACGGATTGTCCTTTGTGTATTCGTGTCCGTCAGAGCGGGGTAAGCACACAGACCTGATATGGCGAGAGTGTGATCGCCCCTTCAATCAGGCGATCGGTGAGCAGCTCACGCATGGGTTGGTCGATGGTCAGCGGAACAGTGTCGTTCAGGTGATTGAGGACAAAGATGAAGCGTTCCTCACCACGACGGCGCTCCGTCACTTCCAGACCGGGGATGTTGTTCGGTGAGAAAGGCGCACGTACCCCCGCCCGTGCGATCGCCCGTTTGACGACTTGCCCGATGAGTGCGTTGTCTCCGGCTGTGCCCACATAGATGACCAGCCCACGACCCATTGAGCGGGCAGTGATGGCGGCACGCCCGGTATACCAGCAGTCTGCATAGGTCGCCCAAACTTCGGCATCTGTCGGCTGAAGAATGTCGCACCAGACCCGCGCATTTCCCTCTGCGGATATGCGATCGTGCCAGCGCAGGGTGCGTGCCTGATCAGAAGCGAGCGAGTCCGTTTCTTCGATGGTCATGCCGCACAGGGTGGATAATTTTCCGGGCAGGGTATCTGTGATGCAGGCATTGTTCCGGTCACGTGTGCCGGAACGCATGGTCAATACCAGCACGCCGCCTGCTTCGATGTAGCGGCTCAGCGCTGCTGCATCATCTTCATCAACAAGGCGCAGCGCAGGGGCGATGACGAGGGGATAAGCACTCAAATCGCTGTCGGGCGCGATCGGCACAGCAGGGATGCCATGCTGATGCAGCGCGTCAAAATAACTGAAAATATGTGTATCGTAACGAAAATCGAGGTTGTCGGGCTGAATCTCGAACGAGAATCGCACATCGTAATCATGGATGATCGCTGCCGGGAAATGAGGGGTCGTTCCGGCGATGCGCTCACCCACAGAAGCAAGCTGAGCGCCCATGCGTGCAATTTCATGATAACGGCGACGCGGCACGTCATCATGATCGAGGATGCCATGCCAGTTCTGCTCGGCAGCGCGAGGATGGGTGCGCCAGCGGAAGAAGAGAATGCCGTCCGCACCATGTGCAATTGCCTGATATGCCCAAAGCGCGATCTGCCCAGGCTGGGGGGAAGGCGAGATGACATGCCAGCCTGACGCACCGCTCTGCTGCTCCATGACCCAGAAATTGCTCTTTTTCAACCCCCACATGGCAGCGTGACCGAGTGCAGTTGCGGAGGGAGACATATGGGGAGGCTGTCTCCAGAATGCACTGGGATAGTTGTCCCAGCTCACCAGATCGAGCGGGCGCGCCAGGTCAAAATAATCGAGCGTGCCGTAGGTGAAACCCATGCAGTTGTGGGTGATGAAATGGTGGGGCGGAATATGTCGGCGCAGCACGTCAATCTGCGCCTGCTGGAAATCGACATACAGATCGGACATGAAGCGATAGTAATCGAGATGCAGCCCCGGATTGTGCCGGGCATGAGTGGTGGTTCGCGGCACAGGGATATGTTCCCAGTTATGGTAAGTGTGACTCCAGAAGACGGTTCCCCACGCTTCGTTCAGTGCATCGAGGGTGATGTACTTCTTCTTCAACCACTGGTGAAACAGGGCACGGGCATGATCGCTGTAGCAGCGATCGCCAAATTCGTTGTCGATCTGCCAGCCGATCACTGCCGGATGTGCCGCATAATGGCGCGCCATCGTTTCAGCGATGCGCACTGCGTAATGACGGTAAATCGGATGTGCAGGGCTGGCATCACGTCGGCTGCCGAAGGTGCGGGGTGTGCCATCGGCATCCACGATGGCGATGTCGGGATGTGCAGCTGCCATCCATGACGGGACAGAGGCACTCGGCGTGCCGAGCACCACATTCAGCCCTTCGGCAGACAGGATGCCGATCGCCCGATCGAGCCAGTCGAACTGGAACTGCCCATCAGCAGGTTCGAGCATCGCCCAGGCAAATTCAGCCAGACGCACCGTGTTGAAACCCACTGACCGCATTCGTGCAGCGTCGTGTGCCCAGCGCGACTCATGCCACTGTTCTGGATAATAATCGACTCCGAAAACCAACTGTGTCATGTTTTCACAGCCCCTGCTGCGATCCCCTCGGTGAAGCGGCGCTGAAACAGGATGTAGATCAGCAGGGTGGGTACGACGCTGATCACTCCGACAGCCATCCATTCGGGCCAGGGGCGTCCGTTACTGATATAGGTCGTCAGGTTCATGTGATAGAGGGGGAGCGTCCAGTTTTCCGGGGTTCGCAGGTAGACGAGGGGACCGAGGTAGTTATTCCACATCGCCATGAACGAGATCAACCCCAGACTGACCATGCCAGGCGAGACGATGGGCACGATGATGCGCCACCAGACGGCAAATTCGCTGCATCCGTCGATACGCGCCGCGTCGATGAGTTCATCCGGCACAGCCATGATGTACTGACGCATGAAAAAGATGGCGTAGGCATTCGCTGCGCCCGGCACGACCAGCGGCAGGATGGTGTCGATCCAGCCCAGACGCAGCATGATGAAATACGTCGGAACCAAAGTGACTGCCCCTGGGACGAGCATGATCGCCAGCAGCAGCCGGAACAGCCATTTGCGCCCCGGAAAATCGAACTTTGAGAAGCCATATCCGGCAAGTGTTGAAAAGAAGAGCGTGACGACGGTGAACAGCGTCGCCAGCACGAAGGTATTGATAATGGTGCGCCCGATGCCGTTCTCGAATACGAAAACGAAGGCATCGAGTGTGGAGTTGGGCGAGATCAGTTGGGGCGGCTGGGCGAAGATTTCGCTGATCGGTTTCAGTGAGCTGCTCGCCATCCAGATGAAAGGCAGGATGGAATAGATCGCTAAGCCGGTCAGCAGCGTATAGATGCCGAGATTGAGCGTCGCATTGCGGAACCCCATCAGGCGCACGCCAGCCAGATAGATGACGGCAAGCACCCCCAGACCAGTCAGCAGTCCATTGCGTATCGGCGTGTAGTCCGCAGCCAGTGCGTCTGAACGAGCCACACGCGCAACGGTCCCCTGTGTGATCCCGCTCATGCGCTGGAGCGCCGCCATGACCCCGACTGCCGGATTGCCTGCCTGAACATTGGGCTGTAAATCCTGCGTGCGGATGACCGCCGCCTGACTGCCGATCGACTCTGCCCAGTTCGTCCCGACACGGACCAGACTGAAGCCTGCGCCCTGTGAGGCGAAGATGGCGATCAGTTCGCGCTGGAGCGCCCCGTTGACCAGCAGTCCATCGTCAGTCATCAGAGCGTTCATGCGCGGTGTGACGCCTTCACTGACGACATAGATTGCCACCACAGCCCCGGCATCGATCAGCGGTTGTGCAGCCGCGATCGCGTCATCCCGATTGAGTGTGCCCGTCTCATCGGTGAAATAGAACTGCTCACCCTGAGCGAATGCCGCTGCGCCGCATAACAGGCAGAAGATGAACAGGGAAAGTAAGCCGGCGCGCACGTTCATGCCTTCTCCCTCCCGATCAGCCTGAACTGGATGATGGTCAGCACGAAGATGATCAGAAAGTAGACGTAGGACTGCGCTGCCGCGCGACCGAACTGCCTGCTGGAAAAAGCGGTGTCGTAGATGGTCACCAGCGGCGTCACATTGCTGCGGAGCGGTCCGCGCCCCAGGGCAACGACTTCATTGAAGAGGGCGAATGCCCCGACCACCGAAAAGATGGTCGAGAACAGGATGACCGGGCGCATGAGCGGGATTGTCACATAGACGAACGATTGCAGATGGGTCGCCCCATCGATGAGGGCGGCCTCCTGAAGTTCTTTGGGAATCTGCTGCAAACCGGAGAGCATGACCACCACGTTGTAACCCAGCCCGCCCCAGATGAGCAGCAGCACGAGCGAGATGCGCGCGTGAAAGGGCGTATCCAGCCAGGGAACAGTGCCCAAGCCGAAGGCGGACAGGAAAGTATTGACCAGTCCCTGCTGCCCCAGCAGCATCTGAAAGACGAAACCTGCGACGATCATCGATGTGACGAACGGCGCGAAGATGAGCGCGCGATACAGGCGAAAGCCGCGCACACGCGGGTTGTTGAGCAGTGCGGCAATGATCAGTGCCAGCGCAGTGATGATGGGGACATACAGCATGATGATCGTCAGGCTGTTGACCATCGACTCCCAGAAAAGCGTTCCCCCCGGACTGAGAAGAAACTGAAAGTTTTCCAGCCCGATAAAACGCAGCGGGCGAATACCATCCCATTCATGAAAACTCAGTATGAGGGAAAAAGCGATCGGAAACAGCCCGAAAACGGTGAACATGATGTAAAAAGGGGCGATGAAGGCGTATGCCCATCGGTTCTTTTTGATGCGTGCCCACGTCTCGCCCGATCGTCGTGGGCGTTGCAGTGGGACTGTCGCAGGGGGGTCGGTCAACTGCTGTACACGTGCCATTGGCGGCGCAATCCTTCATTTTTTTATCGAGGTGAGCGTGCCAGGGTGCGGTTCGGCAGCCTGGCACGCCTGCATGAAAAAATGGGTTATCCGACCCGCTCTGCCAGTTCACGCTGGGCGGCGTCAAGCGCTTCCTGAGCGGTCGCCTGACCGAGCGCGAAACGCTGGATTGCCACACGCACGACATCGTTGATGGTGGTGTAGTGCTGTCCCCAGATGCCGACAGCCTGCACATCTTCGTATACTTCCAGGTAGAGCGCAGTCGTGTTCTGCCCACCGAAGAAATCGAGCGGACGCACCATGCTGGGATCGCTGTACACACTGGTGATGGCGGGCAGCACGCCGCCGCGCGTGGGGTCAGTACGGAAGGCGAGCATCACGTCGTCCGCCAGAATGGTTTCCTGAATGAATGCCCATGCAGCATCGGCGTTGGCACTGTGCGCGGGGATGAACAGAGCAGACCCCCCATCAAGCGCAGCGCGCGGGCTGTCCTCGCCCGCACCGGGCATCCGGGCGACGCCCCACAGACCAGCGGTATCGGGCGCGATCCAGGTGGGCAGGAACAGTTCCATCCAGCCAGCGATGACGATGCTGGCGACCGGCTCATCGAACGACGAGAAGCCCGCATACCATTCGTTCGTCCACGACGAAACATCTGTCACCAGATCGTTCGCCCAGAACTGTCCCATCAATTCCAGCATGGCGACATTTTCCGGGCTGTTGACTGCCAGTTCACCCGCTGCGTTGTAATACCCAAGCCCCTGTGACCACAGCATCATCTCATAGATGCGAGCATCATTGGATGCACGGCTGAGCGGGAAACAATACAGGTCGGCATTGGTTTTGATCGTCTGGCAAACGTTCAGATAGTCTTCCCAGGTGCTGACCATCTCGCTGACCGACTCCGGGTCGGAAGGCAATCCTGCCAGTTCAAAGACATCGCGGCGATAGTACATGACGACCGGACCGACATCGACCGGCACACCGTACACATTACCCTCGCTGCCTGTGACATACTGCCAGGCATCTTCCGGGATGAGGTCGCGGAATGGGGCAACCCGATCCGTCAGGTCGAGCAATGCGCCGGAATTGACGAACTGACCGAAGTCTTTGACTTCGATATTGCACACGTCGCAGCCGCCTTCACCGGCAGACAACGCCAGTTGCAGCCCGGTGATGTTATCGCTGCTCGAACGGGCTGCGAAGGTGATATTCAGATCGGGGCATTCTTCCTGAAACTCGGCGATGATCGCATCCCACAGCCCCGATCCCAGCCAGATATTGAGCGCCCCGCCTGCCCCTTCTGCCGGGCAGCCGTCGAAAAAGTCATACACCACATCTGTCGTCTGGGCGCTGGCTGCGCTGAAAGAAAAAACGCTGAACATCAAAACGACAATCCACAAAAGCCATTTCTTCACGTTATTCTCCTTATCTATTCGCATAGACTTGGGCTTCACAAACTATAGATCACCTTTCTGAGAAATGCAAACCCCTGACTTTTGTGGTGTCATGCCATGCCATCTCATATGGACAAGCATCTGAAGTGCCGGTTACAATCACATTGAATTCTTCAATACATGTGATGTCCATGCGTCGAGATAACGGTCGTCCTGTCACGCAAAAAGAGGTTGCCGAACGCGCTGGTGTGTCGTCGGCTGTGGTGTCGTATGTGATCAACAATGGTCCGCGCCAGGTTTCAGAAGAAACCCGTCAGCGGGTGCTGGAAGCGATCACTGCGCTGGGGTATCGCCCGAATAAGTTCGCTCAGGCATTGGGCAAGAGCGAAGGTGCGGTTGCCACCAATCAGATCGGCATCATCATTGGCGGATCAAGCCGTGTGCTTCAGCATCCGTTCTACGCCTCGGTGCTGTCTGGAATCTTCGATGAGGTGCATCAGGTTGGTTATCGCATTCGTTTCATGCACTTCTGGAATGACCTGAAAGACCCGGTGCTGTTTAACGAACACATTCACCCTGAAGAAGTCACCGCGCTGATCCTGCTTGCCGCCGATCTGATGCGCATCGATCCGGATTTCATGCGGACGATCGCCCGAATCGAGGCGCGTATCCCGCACATTGTCTGCCTCGATACACAGGTGAACAGCTTCACGACGATCACGTTCGATCGGTATGCGGCTGCGCGTATGGTGGTCGAGCATTTTATCGCGCTGGGACACACGCGCATCGCGTTTGTAGGCAACAGCGGACGGCGCGCCGACAGCTACCGACATGTGATGACCCTGCACGGTATTCCGGTCCCGAAAGAGTATATTCAGCATCCCGGAATACATAATTCGCCTGATGAGGGGTATGAAGGCACAGCGAAACTGCTTGCGTTACCTGAACCGCCCACTGCCATTTTTGCCGCCAGCGATGACGTGGCAATTGGCGTGTTCAGTGCCATTCGCGCTGCGGGGCTGTCTGTTCCTGAAGATGTGTCGGTCGCCGGGATTGATGATAATCCCTATTCGCGCTATCTCTTCCCGCCGCTCACTACAGTGCGCGTGCCCACCGCTGAAATGGGCGCTTATGCCGTGCATGTCATTCGTACACACGAGACTGCGCCGGTCAGCGGCACAACATTGATCGTCGATTCCACATTCGTTGCCCGTCAATCCTGCTCCCAGCGCTGATTTTCAAACCGTATCCCTGCATTCATCCACTGCTCATCATCGCATTTCACATAAATGGTAAAATTTTGTTGAATGGTTATATCCATTCAAGTTTACCTGCCGTTCAAACGGGATTAACATGACAGGTGTAGGATCATGGTGATCCTGAGCAAGGAAGAACAACATGAACTGGTACGCCAACGAAATGCTGATCAACGAGACGCTGCATGAGCTTCAGCATGAGCGGGAGATGGACCGCCTCGCCCACATCGCCCAGGGGCAAGATGAGGGTGTGGGTGTGGAGGATGTGGGAGCGGCGCGTGCGCTCATCTCGCATCTGTTCATCCGTGAGGTGCGCGCGGACTTCGCTTCGCGCCTGCGCCTGCCCAACCGCCGCTGACCGCGCATGAGCGCCGAACCGTCGTCCGCTCCGTCAGACAAACCGCCCTCCGTTCAACCAACCCCCGCCCGCTGATTGCGACCTGCATCAGCGGGCGGTCGCTTTTACGCCCCTCATGCCCTTTGTGTGGTCAGCGCGTGAACTGACCGGGCAGCGTCGGCAGACCGGGCGTGAAGCTGTGGTACACGGCGTAGATGCCCACCTCATCGCGCGTGTAGGTCACCCCCTGTTCGTCCAGCCAGTTCTCCAGCCAGTTTCGCACCTCAGGCAGCGTTCCGGTGATCACCGCCAGCGGCGCACCCGCAGCGCGCGCCGCTTCGACAGCCGTCACATACGGCGGGTAGCGGTCATCGCGCGGGGTATAGCCGAGATCGCGCTTGTAGGGCAGGGCGGCGCGGAAGAGAAGCTGTTCGTCGCTCAGGAATGCCAGCCGGAAAGTGATCCAGTAGTGGGTATAGCCGCGCGTCAGCCCGCGATCGGTCAGGTAGGTGATAAGCGCGTCGTCGTCGGCATTGGGCAGGTGGGTGTCGAGGTTGAACTGCGTGGTCAAGCCTGGCGGGTCGGTGCGTACCGCGCCGATCAGCCCGATGGTGTGGAATGTCAGGATGATCGCCATGACGCCGACTGCGGCTGCGCGCGGTAGGGCGGCGGCGAACGCGCCGACCGTTACCGCCAGCGTCAGGATGAGCGGCAGGAAATAGCGCCCGGTTGGGTCGGTGCTGAAGCGGGAGAGGGTGAACAGCGCGATGAAGAAGATGAGGCTGATGAGCAGCAGCGCGCGCCCGTCTGCACTGGGTGGGGTGCGCCCTTGTGCCAGCCGAATGATCGCCATGATGACCAGCGCCGGCGTCGCCAGTGCCAACCCTGCCAGCAGCGGATCGCCGATCAGGTAATTGGGCGACCAGGGATAGCGCAGCCCGATGATGGCGGGCAAGCCGAGCAGGAACAGCCCGATCAGCCGTTCAGCGGGCGCAAGCGGCGGCACATCGCCCCCGGCGAATGCCTCCGGCGTGCCGCCCGGCAGGTAGAAGCGCAGTGCTGCCCAGTCGTTCTCCAGATTGAATACCCACCAGGGCGCGCTGCCGATGACGAAGCAGACGATCGCTGTGCCGACCGGGATGATCGCTGCGCGCACGCCTGCTGCACCCCCGCGCACGATGTGCCACACCAGCACCAAGCCGACCGGGACGATCGCCGTCACGATCAGCCCGTTCGTCCACCAGCCCAGCCCCGCCAGCCCGCCCATGAGCGCATACCGCCACAGGCGTGGACGCGCGCCAGTACGTGCATCGTCGATCGCCCCTGCGCCGACCAGCACGATCAGCGCGCCCAGCAGCAGCGTCTCGTTGTAGCCGCCCAGCGTCGCGGTCGTGTACAGCGCGGTCAGCGTGTTGGGCACGGCGAGCAGCAGCCCGGCGCACGCCGCCGCTGTGATATGGCGCGTCAGGGCGTATGCCGCCAGCGTCGCTGTGCCGACGAACGCCAGATACAGTACGCTTTGCACGATGCGAATCGTCAGCACCGACTCGCCCAGCAGCTCGAACCCGCCCGCCACCAGCCAGGCGTCGAGGCTGCCCATGTACGCCTGACCGTAGAAGAAGATCGGACGATCGCCTTGCAGGATGTGCCGCGCCATGAGCGCGACCACCGCCTCATCCGAGTGAAACGACACGCTGTCGCTGGCGAGCAGCGCCGCGCGCCCGATCAGCGCGATCAGCAGCACGCCGATCACCACGCCCGCCAGCCGCCGACCCTCACTGCCCGCCATGCGTACCGTCATATCATGCCCCCGTCTGGGTGATCGACTGCCATACCCGGTCGAATGCCGGCTGGAACACTGTCAGGTCAGAGGTGGGCGCACTGCCCGTCAGGTAGACCATTCCGCCGGAGGGCAGCGGTGCGCGCCGATCGAGCAGGACAGGCGTATCCGGGCAGTTGGGCAGGTGGGGCACGGTGAGCGACGGGTCTGTGCTGACCATGATGAGCGCGCAGTCGCCTGGGGCGACCAGCGTGACGGTGGTCGGGGCATCCGCCGGGGAGGTGATGACGCGCCAGCCGTGCGGATAGCGCAGGCTGAAACGGTCATGGCGCACCTGATCGGCGGTAACGGTGACCCAGGGCGCGCGCGCATCACCGGGCACAGGCGGGACGCGGTTGGGCGCGGCGGGGTTGTTCGCCATGTTGCGTGAGGCGGCGTCGGCACAGTGGACGAAGCCTGCGTAGGCGGTGATCTGCCATCCGCCGCCGTCCCCGGTCGGCTCGGCACGGGTGTAGATGCACACGCCGCTCGCGCCGGTGTCCGCGCGGTAGAAGCTGATCAGGTCGATGTCCCAGGCGCTGCCATCTGGCACGGCACGGCGGAAGACGGCGCGCACCATGTCTCCCCATTCAGGCGGGGTATAGCCGCGCACACAGGCGCTGATGCGCCCTTCGGGACAGGCGGCGGCGTACTCTCGAATGGCTGGGCTGACCAGCGCCAGTGCCGCATCATCATTTCCGGCGGCGGCAGCGGTGACGAAGGCGACGGCGGCATCGAATGCCGGGTTGGTGCTTTCGGGGGTGAAGATGAGCGTCGCGGCGATCAGCAGCAGGGCGACTGCGCCGATGACGACGGCGATGAGGATGACGATACGGTTGTTCATCGCAGGTGTGGGCATCCTTGTCTGTCAGGTCACATTCCCGGAATTATACATACGCCGTGCCGGATGTGGAACAAATGCTGTGCCGTGATCGTCTCAACGGATGTGAAGCGATCACTCATGGAGAGACAGATCATGATTCACCGCCTGTTCGTGCTGTTCATCGGGGCGATCGTGCTGATCGCCGCCGTCCCGCGTGCGGCTGCCCAGTGTATTCCGTGCCCACCGGATCAGGTCTGCCCGACGGTGTGCCGACCGATCGTGCCTGGCGTGTTCACCGACCCCGACTGGCTCAAGGTCGATTATCACCGCGTGCGGGTGACGGTCGATCGACAGGTCGCGCGCACTACCGTTGAGATGGCGTTCACCAATCAGGGGAACGGTCTGGCGGAAGGGACGTTCCTCTTCCCGCTGCCGATGGGTTCGGGCGTGGAAGAGCTGCTGATGATCATCGACGGGGTGGCGATCGAGGCGCGCGTGCTGGATGCGCGCGAAGCCCGCGCCATCTACGATGCCATCGTGCGCCAGTACCGCGACCCGGCGCTGCTGGAATACGTCGGGCGCAACGCGGTGCAGGCGAACGTCTTCCCCATCCCGCCTGGTGAGACGCGCCAGATCAGCCTCACCTACACTCAGGTGCTGGAGGTCGATAACGGCTTGGTGCATTACGTCTATCCGCTCGATGTCACCCGCCTGACCAGCCGCCGCACCGTCAGCACGACCAGTGTGAGCGTGCAGGTGACCAGTGCCGACCCGATCGGCAGCATCTATTCGCCCAGCCACAGCGTCGCCGTTCAGCGCGAAGGCGATCGCGCCTTTCGCGCGGGTTGGGAGGTGAGCGAGAGCCGCCCGGATGACGACTTCAGCCTCTACTGGGGCATCGAGTCCGACGTCATCAGCCTCAACCTGCTCACCTGGCGCGACTCGGCAGATGAGGATGGGTATTTCATGCTGCTCGTGCAGCCGCCCATCGACGCGCCGCAGGAGGTCATCGTCCCGCGCGATGTCATCCTCGTGCTGGATCAGTCGGGCAGCATGAACGGGGAAAAGTGGGATCAGGCGCGGCGCGCGGCGGCGATCATCCTGGAAAGCCTCAACCCGGAGGATCGTTTCAGCGCGGTGCTGTTCAGCACGGGGTGGCGGCTGTTCAGCGATCGGCTGGAGCCGGCATCGGTCGCCGCCGAAGCGGTGGACTGGATCAACCGCAACCGTGCTGAAGGTGGCACGAATATCGACGGGGCGCTGCGCACGGCGCTGGCGGGGGTGGATCGGGAACGCCCGACCACGCTCATCTTCCTCACCGACGGACTCGCCACCGAAGGCGAGACGAATACCCGGCGCATCTTGGAGAATGTCGCGGCGGCTGCGCCGCCCAACGTGCGCCTGTTCACCTTCGGCGTAGGCAACGATGTCGATACCATCCTGCTGGGCGCGCTCGTCGAGGCACATCGTGGGGCGTCGGCATATGTCCGCCCAGGCGAACGCATCGATGAGGCGGTCGCCAGCCTGGTCAACAGGATCGGCGCGCCCGTGCTGACCGACCCGGTGCTGACGGTGGACGGCGTGCGCGTCGAACTCGTCTATCCCTCAGGCAGGCTGCCCGACCTGTTCGCGGGCAATCAGCTCACGCTGGTCGGGCGCTATCGCGGCAGTGCTGAAAATGCGCGTATCACCCTGACGGGGCGCGTGGGCGATCAGCAGCAGACGTTCACCTATGATGGGCTGAGCTTCCGCCCGCGCGCTGGCGGGGATGCAGCGGTCGCGCGCCTGTGGGCGACACGGCGCATCGCCGATCTGCTGGAGACGATCCGTCTGAACGGCGAAAACCGCGAACTGATCGACAGCATCGTCGCGCTCAGCATCCGTTTTGGGATCATCACTCCGTACACCAGCTTCCTGATCGAGGAGGACGACATCCTGTCACAGCGCGGACGGGCTGAGGCGGAGGCGCAGTTGAACAACACGATGCGCGAACTGTCGATGAGCAGCAGCGGTGCGGCAGCGGTCGATGCAGCGGATGCTTTCGCGCAGATGCGCCAGCAGTCCGCGCCTGCCCCGATGTCCATTTCTCCGCGAGGGGGAATACCTGGCACGCCCAGCCCGCAGGCGACGATGAGCGCGCCTGGCGGCGGGTTCGCCCCGCCGTCACAGCCCACCAGCGCGCCGATCCGCACGGTCGAGGGCAAGACGTTCCTGCTGCAAAACGGGGTGTGGACGGATACGACGTTCCAGCCGGACACGATGACTCCGGTTCAGGTGGCGTTCCTGAGCAATGCTTACTTCGACCTGCTGGATGCCCAGCCCGAACTTGCGCCCTATTTCGCCCTGGGCGAGCGGGTGATTGTGGTGCTGAATGGCACAGCGTATGAAGTGACGGCGTAAAAGCGGCTTTGATCCTCTCCACGTATCCGATGGATGCGTGGAGAGGGTGCAACCGGTATCGATCACCGTTCGTCTGTCCGGCGGTGGAACTCCTCCGCCAGGTCTGCATCTGCCACCAGGTCACCGCCGCGCACGGTTGCGCCGACGACCAGCGCGCCCGCCACCAGTACGATATTTTTGATGATGTACTGCCCCTCCAGCGTGGGCGCGATCGGGAAGCGCGTCCAGGTTTCCTCAGGGAAGAAAAAGAGCGGCGTCACCGTGCCGAACATCTGTACGATGAGCAGCAGGATGGTGGCGCGCATGAACAGCCCTGTGATCAGCCCCAAACCGATCGCTACTTCCCACGCAGCTAGCACGGGCAGCGAGAGCGACGGCTGGACGATGCCGAAGGTCAGCACCGTGATCGTGCGCGATGCCAGGTCTTCCGCTGGGCTGGCGTCCGGGAAGAACTTCAGCACGCCGAACCAGAAGAAGACGATGCCGATGCTCACGCGAAGCAGCGTGATGCCGTTGCGCGCCAGCCAGCGCGTGATGTGACGGTCGATACGCTCGATGCGCGCCAGCAGAGTGGATGAGCCGCCCGACTGCGGGCGACGTGCGGACGATGGCGTTGCCATGTATGTGCCTCCATGCCCTGACAGGTCATTTCGATAGTTGCTTGTGAATTATTGCACAAATTATACCATACATTCGGGGTATGGCGCGTGTGCTGATCAGACTCTCATACGGGGGTGAGATGGGGGAATTCAGAATGCGCCGATCATCTCGATCTCTGTTTCCAGCAGGATGCCGGTTCGTTCGGCGACGACGGCACGGGCGTGGGCGATCAGCGCGGCGTAATCGGTGGCAGTGGCGCTGCCGGTATTGATGAAGAAATTGGCGTGGAGGGGTGAGATCATCGCCCCGCCGATGGCGAAACCCTTCAGCCCGCACGACTCGATCAGGCGTCCGGCGTAATCGCCCGGTGGATTTTTGAAGATGCTGCCCAGGCTCGCACCGGGGGGCTGAGTGCGTTTGCGCTGGGCGATGTTGGCTTCGATGCGCGCGCTGATCGCCTCTGGCGAGTCGCGCCGCAGGCGCAGCACCGCCTCGGTGACCAGAAAACGGCGGTCGCTGCGCGCTTTCAGCCTGGAGGTGCGATAGCTGTAGCCGAGGTAATCGACGGGGTAGATGGCTTCGCCGCCTGGCGTGACCACATGTGCGCTGATCAGGTCGCTCGCCATGTCACCGCCGTGCGCCCCGGCATTGTTGACGACCGCGCCTCCGATCGTGCCTGGCACGCTGGCTGCCCACGCGAAATCGATGCCGAGCGTCGCCAGACGGCGCACCAGCACGGTGAGCGTCGTGCCCGCGCTGACGATGACATTGGCGACATCGAGCGTGCCGGTCTGATTGTGAACGGTGAAACCCGCCACATGGTTGACGACGACCAGCCCCGGCACGCCCGCATCGCTGACCAGCACATTCGCGCCGCCGCCGATGACCCGGACGGGCGCGTCATGTGCCCAGGCGCGGCGCATGATATCGACCAGATGGGCGGTTGTGCTGCGGATGACGATGAGCCGTTCTGCGGGTCCGCCGATGCGTGCGGCGGTGTATTTCGCCAGTGGTTCATCGGTGAGCAGCGGCAGGTCAGCGAAATAGCTCCAGTCAGTCACGTGCCTTCACCCAGATAAACCCGCCCGATGCGCGGCGCATCGCCCGCGCTCAGGATGATGATCACCGCCGGGGCGCGCACCTCGCGCTGAAGGGTGTTGAGCGCTGCGTCGAACGACTCGACATGGCGCGCATCGGGGTGACGCGCGGCGATGGCTTCGGCGATCGCTGCGCCGTCCACCCCGCTGATCGCCGACTCCCGCGCGGCGTAGATGGGGGTGACCAGCACGTGATCGGCATCCGCAAAACAGGTGGTGAAATCATCCCACAACGCCTGGGTGCGGGTGAAGGTGTGTGGCTGCCACACCGCCCAGATCGCCCGGTCGGGGTAGCGGCTGCGCGCCGCCTGAAGCGCAGCGCTGATCTTGAGAGGGTGATGGGCGTAATCGTCCACCACCACCACACCCGCACGTTCGCCCATCACCTGGAAACGGCGATCTGCGCCCGTGAAGCGCGCCAGCGCATCCGCCAGCCGATGCGGGGCGGGCGAGTCGCCGCCAGCGGCGCGGATCGCCCCGATCGCTGCGGCGGCGTTCAGGACGTTGTGCATCCCCGGCACGCTCAGGCGCACCGGAACGCGCGCGTAGCCCCCGTCCAGCAGCAGGGTAAATGACGGCAGCCCGTCGCTGAACGAGACCTGGCTGATCCCGATGCTGTCCTTGTCATGTGTGCCATAGCTCAGTACCGTGACGCCGCTGCGCTGGGCGAAGTGCGACAGCAGCTTCATCGCTCTGGCGTCACCGCTGTATGCCAGCATCGTGCCGCGCGGGACGATGCGCTCGCTGAACAGCTCGAAAGCGCGCACTTTGGACTCGACGGTGGGGAAGAAATCGGGGTGATCCCAGACGATGTTGGTGATCACCGCAACGTGGGGCGACAGCCCCAGAAACATGTGATCGTATTCGTCCGCCTCGATGACGAACAGACTCCCGGTTCCGGCATGTCCGTTCTTTCCGGTCGTGGGCAGCGTCCCGCCCAGCACGTAGGATGGGTCATGACCGAGCGTCACCAGCATGTGTGCGATCATGGCGGTGGTGGTCGTCTTGCCGGCTGTGCCGGCGATGGCGATCACCCGTTTGCCGCGCGTCAGGTCACTCAACACGTCGGCACGGCGAAAGACGGGAATGCTGCGCGCGCGCGCAGCTGCGATCTCGACGTGATCGTCAGCGGCAGCGGAGGTGGTGATCACCGCATCCGCCACGCCGACGTGCGCCGCATCATGCCCGATCATCACCGCCGCACCCTCGACGACCAGTGCCGAAGCCAGCGCGCCCGCCATGCGGTCGCTCCCGGTGACGCGATACCCCTGTCCCAGCAGCACGCGGGCGATGGCGCTCATGCCCGTGCCGCCGATGCCGATCAGATGGATGGTTGAGCCTGGTGGGGGAAGCGCCACAATAATTCCGCCCGTTAGATGACGATCAGCACGAAGACGAACAGCACGATCACCGCCACCGCCAGCAGGTCGCCGTTGCCCGCCGGACCGCCGCCCAGCAGCACCAGCGGCAGGATGTTGCGCGCCTGGTCGCTGGCGCTGCCCGGCGAGGGCGCGATGATCAGCGGGGAGAGCGGATATTCGTTGATGTCGAGAAAATACCACAGCGATCCCCAGATCAGATAGCCGTTGATGAAGCCGAGGATCGCGCCGAGGATTTTGTTCTGCGCATCGTCACGCCCTTCGCCACCGCGCCGCCGTTCGCCCGCCAGCACCGCGCGCTGCTGATAGGCGAAGTAGACGATGGCGATGAAGAAGATCGCCTGCACGAAAAAGACCTGATCGCGCGGAACCTGGGCGAGCAGCACGCCGCGCAGCAGCGTGTCGAACTGGAAGAGGGCGAACAGACCCAGCACGATGCCTGCTGTCGAGATGATCTCCTTGTTCCAGCCGCGCAGCAGCCCGATGAAGCCAAAGAACAGCGCCATCATCCACATGAGTGCCACAAGCTGTATCATGCGCTATTGTATCCCCTTCGCCATGTGGATCAGCACCTGGGCTGCGCTGGCAGCGCCTTCAGGCTGGCTGATCGATCGAGCCGCATCCACCATTTTACCGCGCAGCGCCGCATCATTCAGCACCTTTTGCACTGTACCCAGCAGCTCACTTTCCATCCGTTCATCTTCCAGCATCAGCGCCGCCCCCTGGCTGACGAGGTAATCGGCATTGACCTTCTGGTAGCGCCAGGCATACGGGTAGGGCACGAGGATGGCGGGCAAGCCGAACAGGGGCATCTCGCCCAGTGTACTCGCTCCCGCGCGGCACACCGCCAGGTCTGCCGCAGCGAGTGCCAATCCCATGTCGTCGTGCAGGTACGGGTAGGCGTGATACCCGCGCCCGGCGGCGTCCGCTCCACCTGTTTCGGGCACATCCAGCCCGTGCGCCCGCACGTCCGCGCGCACCTCGTCCCAATCCAGCGTCCCGGTGATGTGCAGCACCTGGATGCCGTCATCCAGCAGGGCGGGCAGGATGGTGACGATCGCCCGGTTGATCGTGCGCGCTCCCCGGCTTCCCCCGGTCACCAGCAGCGTCCGACGTGCCTCATCCAGCCCAAAGCAGGTGATTCCTGCCTCGCGCGTCGCTGTTTTCAGCGCGGCACGCAGCGGATAGCCCGTCACCACCGCCTGCCCTGACCGGAAGAAGCGCAGCGACTCCGGGGCAGTGACGGCGACGCGCGTGGCGATGTGGCGCAGCGCCCTGATCGTGAGTGCGGGTTCGATATCCGGCAGCTCGATCAGGCTGGGTATGCGCAGCAGCCACGCGGCGATCGCCCCTGGCACGCACACCCAGCCCCCGGTCAGCAGCAGCGCATCCGGGCGCTGGCGCAGCATCAGCCCCAGCGCCTGCACGATGCCGATCGCGATCTTCACGGCGCTGACCAGCGCGCGCGCCACCCCAACCCCGTTGAGCGGACCCGCCTGCACCTCGCTGATGCGGGCGAATGGCACGCCAGACGCCGCAATGAGCGGGCGCTCGAACCCGCCCACGCTGCCCACGAAGTGCAGTTCCGCGTTCGGGGTGATGGTCAACAGGGCTTCAGCGATGGCTAGTGCCGGATAGACGTGTCCACCGGTTCCGCCAGCCGCGATCATGATCCGCACGGCTGTTTCCTCTTTCAGGCGATGTTTCGATCGCGGTTGTACGAGAGACGCTCAGCAGTAAACCGACGCCCGCCATGATGGTGACCAGTGACGAGCCGCCGTAGCTGATGAAGGGCAGCGCCACCCCGGTCGAGGGCAGCAGGTTGAGCATGACGGCGATGTTCAGCAGCGCTTTGGTCACGATCAGCAGCGTCACGCCGACCGCCAGCAGCGCTCCGAACGGATCGCGGGCATTGCGCGCGATCTGGAAGCCCCGGATCGCCAGCGTGATGAACAGGAGGATGACGAACACCGCGCCGATCAGCCCCAGTTCTTCGCCGATGACCGCGAAGATGCTGTCGGTGTGCGAGGTGGGCAGGTTGCCAAATTTCTGACGCCCCTGTCCCAGCCCGACCCCGGTCAGCCCACCGTTGAGGAAGGCGATGATCGCCTGCTGTGCGTGATAGTTGGTCTGCGTCAGGTCGGTCAGCCCGGCGATGTAGGACGAGACGCGCCCCTGAGCATAGCTGAAATTCTGTGACAGGATATACCCCGTCACGCCCAGAAAGCCGCCTACCGACAGCAGGTGCGTCACGTTCGCCCCGGCGAGGAAGTACATTAGGGTGGCGACGATGAAGATGGTTGCGGCGGTGCTGAGGTCAGGCTGGAGGATGACCAGCAAACCCACCCCGCCGACCAGCACCGCGAACGGGATGAGACCGAAGGCGATGCTGGCGATCTTCGCCTTTTTCGACCCCAGCCAGGCAGCCAGATAGACCACGATGATCAGCTCTGCCAGCTCACCAGGTTGATACGACCCCTGAAGGAAGGCGCGGCGTGCGCCGAATGTGGCATCCGAGAAGACCAGCACGGCGATCAAGCCGCCGACCGTCGCCAGCAGCAGCACGACCGCGATCCGCCGCCAGAAGCGGTAGGGCACGAACGCCAGCCCCAGCAGCACAGCCGTGCCGATGAACAGGTTGCGGACGTGGATCATGAAGATGGCGGTGTCTGAGCCGAAGTCCTGATACCCCCAGTCGAACGTCGTGCTGTAGATCATCAGGCTGCCGATGGCGATCAGCAGGCTGACGACCAGCAGCAGCGGCATATCGAGCAGCGCCAGACCCGCACGCGTCCTGCGCCCCTCTGTGGGGGCGGTCGCACGGGGGCGCGCCGGGGCTTTGGTCAGCGGAGGCAGAGCTGCGCCGTCATCGACAAACTGAGGGGTAGCGCGATCGGTCATGCGTCCTGTTTACCGGGCTAGATGGACAATGGCTTAATTAAAGCGTGAACCCGCGCGTGGCGCAAGTTGTGCCGCAGCCATATCGTCGCCTGAGAAGCAGATGAGCAGCGCCCATTTTGTGCGATAATGATGGATGGACGCTTTTCCAGGAACATATCTGAAATCATAGGTCGATATGACGCTGCAACAGGATAGCCGCTCCACAGAGATTGCGCACGAGACCGGTCTGCATCACGTGTTTGATGATGCACAGCATGAATACATCACGCTGGGTGAGCTGGTCACCCGGATCGGGATGCGTGGGCTGTATACACTGTGCATCGCCCTGGCGCTGCCGTTCGTCTTCCCGATCGCCATCCCAGGCATCAGCACGGTCTTCGGGGCGATCATCGTGCTGGCGGGGATCAGCGTCGTCAGCGGACGCCCGATCTGGCTGCCGGAACGCATCGCGCGCTGGCAGATGCGGCGCGATCAGCTTCTGCCCATCCTCGAACGCGCGGAACGACAGATCGCCCGGCTGCGTCGTCTGGCGCATCCCAGGCTGCCTGCCCTGACCGGAGGGCGCGGTGCGCGCATCAGCGGCGTGCTGCTGATGATCGCCGGGGTATTCGTCATGCTGCCGCTGGGGCTGATCCCGCTCTCCAACACGCTGCCCGCGATTGGCGCGATCCTGCTGAGCATCGGGATGCTTCAGCGCGATGGCGTGTTCATCACAGGCGGTGGATTGTTCGTGCTGGTGACCATCATCTACATGGGATCGCTGGCGCTGGGCGCGGGGTCGCTGGTGATCGCGGGCATCGACGCGCTGCAAACCCCACCGGCTGACCCTGCCGCATAACTCACAACCCCGCAACCAGCGCCCGGAAGTGTTCACCGCGCGCGGCGAAATCGGTGTAGGCGTCATAGCTGGTGCAGCCCGGCGAGAGCAGCACGACATCGCCCGGCTGGGCGACTTCCGCTGCGTGCGCCACCGCCTGATCGAGCGTCGTCACCCGGTCGATGAGGTCACCCGCGCCGACCGCCTCTGCCGCCTCGACGATGCCGGGCGCGAATTCGCCAAAGGCGATCATTCGACGGCAGCGCGTGCGCGCCAGACGCATCATCGCCTCCCAGGGCAGCTTCTTGTCGCGCCCGCCCAGCAGCAGCACCAGCGGTTCATCGAAGGCGCGCAGCGCAGCGATGACCCGTTCCGGGGCGGTGGCGATGCTGTCGTTGATCCACGTCACACCATCCCGCTCGCGCACGACTTCCAGCCGATGCGCCACGCCGCGAAATGCGCGGATGACCTCCGCCATGACCTCAGCGGGCACGCCGCCTGCCCCGGCAATGGCGCACGCCGCCAGCACATTGCTCAGATTGTGTTCCCCGCGCAGCTTCACCTCGGCGCGGTCGCACACGATGCGCGTATCGCCGTCAGCATCAGCGCTGCACACCCCGCTGATGGCGATGCGCTCCCCGGCGAGGAACGCGCCATCCGCCAGCAGCTCATAGAGCGAGAACCAGCCGAGCAAACCGGGCGCTGCCATTTCCAGCCCGCGCGCGCCGGGGTCATCGCGCCCCAGCACTGCCACGTCATCCTCCCCCTGATGGCTGATGATGCGCGCCTTCGCCGCCGTGTACGCCTCCATCGTCTTGTGACGGTCGAGGTGGTTGGGGGTGATGTTGAGGATCGCGCCAATATTCGGGCTGATCGACATGATCTCCAGCTGAAAGCTGGACAGCTCCATCACCACGCGGTCGTTTCGGCTGATGATCGGCAGCACGCCCAGCAGCACATCGCCGATGTTGCCGCCCACCCAGGTGCGCGCGCCGGATTTTTTGAACATCTCGCCCACCAGCGTGGTGGTGGTCGTCTTGCCCGCGCTGCCGGTGATGCCCAGCACCGGGGCAGGGACTCGCTCCATGAACAACTGGGCGTCGTTGCTCAGCGGCACGCCATAGCGCAGCGCCATCTGCACGATCTCCAGATCGAGCGGCACGCCGCCGGAGACGCACAGCATGTCGCACCCCTCCAGCAGGCTGATCGGATGCCCGCCGAATACGAACTCCACGCCGGGAAATTCCGCCGGGTTGACGCGAATCTCGTCCGCCGGGCGCGCATCGCTGACGATGGCACGCGCGCCGATGGTGGGCAGCCAGCGCGCCAGCGCCCGCCCCTGTCTGGCGAATCCCAGGATGACGACTGTTTTGTTGTGCAGCGGATCGGTCAACGCCGTCCCCTTTCGATGTGACCTGTCACAGCAGCGCCAGCGCCACGCCGAACATGGCGCTCAGCAGCCCGACCAGCCAGAAGCGCTGGACGATCTGCGTTTCGCTCCAGCCGACGCGCTCAAAATGATGATGCAGCGGAGCCATTTTGAACAGGCGCTGTCCTTTGGTGGCTTTGAAATAGCCGACCTGAAGCACCACGCTCACCGCCTCAGCGACGGGCACGACGGCGATGATCGGCAGCAGCAGCCACTGCCCGGTCATGATGGCGATCGTCGCCAGCATCCCGCCCAGCGCCATGCTGCCGATGTCGCCCATGAACATCTGCGCCGGGTGCGCGTTATACCACAGGAAGGCGAAGCACGCCCCGACCACGATGAAGCACAACTGCACCAGAAAAATCTGCCCCTGCAGGAAGGCGATGATGCCGTAAGCGGCGAAGGCGGAGGCGGTGATGATCCCCGCCAGCCCATCCAGCCCATCGGTGAAATTGACGGCGTTGGACATGGCGACGATGATGAACACCATGATCGGCACGAACAGCACCGGGTGCAGGGCGATCTGGATGTTCAGCAGCGGCAGCACCAGCATGTTGGCATACTGGAAGCCGCCCTCGTACAGCGAAAAGACCAGCGCTACCGCCGCCGCGATGATGATCTGCCCGATCATCTTCTGGCGGGGAGTCAGCCCTTCGCCCTGGCGCAGGTCGCCTCGCTTGCGGCGCAACCCCTGCAAATCGTCGATCAGCCCCAGCAGCCCGAAGCCGACCATGACGATCAGCGGCAGCAGCACCGACGCGCCCGTCACGGTGCGGATCAGGTTGACGATGTTCAGCGCCAGCGCGATGCCCAGCGTCGGAACGATGATCAGGATGCCGCCCATCGTCGGCGTGCCAGTCTTCTTCTGGTGATCGACCAGTTCGGCGCGCACCTGTTTGCCCGCCTTCAGACGGCGCAGCAGCTCCACCAGCGGCGCACCCCAGATGACGCCCAGCAGAAACGCCAGCACGCCAACCGTCAGCGCGAACGGCAGTCCGTTTTCCATGAATTCACCTTTTCGTCAGCGCCGGATATGACTGACCGAACCGCCCTGTTCGATCAACTGATAGCGCACGTCGTCGGTTGGGATTTCCAGCAGGATGACCAGCCGCTCCGCCAGACGGCGGAAGGTGGGTGCTGCCGTGCGCGACCCCCAGTATTCACTCGGACGGTCGATCTTGACCAGCACCGCCACCTGAGGGTCATCCGCCGGGAAGAAGCCGACGAACGAGGCGATCGACGCGCCCTGCTCATAGCCGATCGGCGTGGGGATTTCCGCCGTGCCCGTCTTGCCGGCGATCGTGTAGCCGCGCACCGATGCTGCGCCGTCCAGCCCATCGCGCACCACCGCGACCATCATGTCGGTGACGGTGCGCGCCGTCTCGGTGGAGATCGGGCGTCCGAGGTTGGCGGTGCGCGCCGGGATGACCCGATCGCCGCTGATCATCTGATGCACCACGCGCGGCTGCATCATCAGCCCCCCGTTGGCGATGGCGCTGACCGAGGTGAGCATTTGCAGCGGTGTGACGGCGATGCCCTGCCCGAAACTGTTGGTACACAGGTCTTTCTCGCTCCAGATCGGGTTGCCCGGCACGTTCATCTGCCCTGCCTGCTCACCTTCCAGGTCGATGCCCGTCAGTCGCCCGATGCCGAATTTGTCGAGCATCGAGTAGAACGCTGTTGCGCCCATGCTGGTGCTGATCGTCGCCGTACCGACGTTGAGCGACTGCACGAGGATTTGTGTGACATCGACCACGCCGCGCGCGCCGCCGTCCCAGTTGCGGATGCCGTCGCACACCCCGGTCATGCGTCCCTGATCGTTGTAGGTGAAATCCGGGGTGATGACGCCTGACTCCAACCCCGCCGCCACCGTCAGCACCTTGAAGATCGACCCAGGCTCGAACTGCTGCCCGATCGCCGGGTTGCCCAGGATGCGCGGGTTCGCCACGCTGAAGTAGGTGTTCGGGTCGAACGACGGGTAAGACGCCATCGCCAGGATGTCGCCGTTGCGGGGGTTCATGACGATGATCGTGCCGCCGCTGGCGTTGTAGGTGCTGATGGCGGTGATCAGTTCGCTTTCGACCACGAACTGCACGTCGCGGTCGATGGTGAGCAGGATGTCGCTGCCCCGGCTGCGCTCGAAGTCGATCAGCGGCGCGTCGAATGGGATGTTGCTCACCCGGCGTGTGCGGACTTCGCCCGCAAGCTGACCGTTGTAGTGTCCCTCGACGCCGTAGTAGCCGCGCAGATCGCCGCCGACGAAGCCGATCACCTGCGCGGCGACCGGTCCCTGCGGGTAACTGCGGCGGGGCACAGGCTCCATCGTGATCTCGTCGAGGCGCAGCGCCCGCAGCCGCGCGGCATTTTCGGCGCTGGTGCGCGGAGTCACCAGCACCCAGGGGACGCGGCTGGTGAACTTCTCATACAGCTCCAGTTCGCTGATGTTGAGGATCGTGCCGATGCGCGTCGCCGTCTCACGCGGGTTGCTGATCAGCCCAGGGCTGACGCCGATGCGGTATTCGAGCGTGTTGACCGCCATCGCCTCGCCGCGCCGATCGTAGATGCTGCCCCGCGCTGACGCCAGTTGCAGCGTCTGGATGTAGCCGCTGTCGCGCAGGTTGTTCAGATACGTCTGCACGTTGGAGTCCAGCGGGAACTGGAACGAGAGCAGCCGGAACACGAGCAGCCCGCTCACCGCAACGAGCGCGAGGATGACGGCGGGCAGACGTTTACGGATGGTGTGCTGCTGCGGGTAAAGGGCGGTGCTTGCCATCTGTCACCTCATCCTGACTGGCGGGCGAACGCCTCGAACTGGCGGCGGATGTCGTTGGCGATCCCCTGAATCCAGCCACCGAAATTCTCATCGTATTCCGGCAGGGTGTCGCCTGCGGCTTCGAGCGGGGTGATGGCGATCTCGCGTTCGGGGTTATAGCCTGGCACGACCACGTAGATGATCCGGTCGGCGGCTGCCTGGGTGAAGCCCATCGCCTGGGCGCGGGCGCTCAACCTGGGCATACTCTGAAGCTGGGCGATCTCGGCGCGAAGCTGTTCGACGGACTGCTCCAGAATGTTGCGTTCCGCGATCATGTCGTCCAACTGCCGACCCAGCGACGCCATGTGCGACGACTGCGACAGGTACAGCGCGCCCATGATGACCGCGATGAACAACCCCAGCGCGCCCAGCGCCATCGCCTGGCGCTGCGGACGCCACCGCGCCTGATCGAGCGCGTGCCCCAGCCAATCACGTCTTCGGTTCAGCATACGCCTGCTTTTTCCAGCCTATCCGTAATTTTGCACTTCTGCTGCGTGCATTATGCGCGATTTCTTCCGCATCCGCCACTATCGGCTTTCGGGTGATGCGGCTCAGGCTGGCGACGTGCCCGCACACGCATACCGGCACGCGCGGCGGGCAGATGCAGTCCGTCGCGGCGAAGCGGAGCGCTTCCTTGACCAGCCGATCTTCAAGGCTGTGAAAGCTGATCACGGCGATACGCCCGCCGGGGCGCAGCAGGTCGATCGCTTCCGGCAGCGCCCGTTCGATCACTCGCAGTTCGTCATTGACGGCGATGCGGAGTGCCTGAAAGGTGCGGGTGGCGGGGTGGATGGTGTGCCCTTTGGGAGGGCGCGGCACGGCACGCTCGACCACCGCCGCCAGCGCTCCGGTCGTCTCGATCGGGCGGGCGGCGATCAGGGCGCGGGCGATGCGTCGGCTGTCGTGTTCTTCGCCATACTGATACAGGATGTCTGCCAGCTCGTCGGCGTCCAGCGTGTTGACCAGATCGGCGGCGGTGGGGGTGGCGCGGGTGGGGTCAAAGCGCATGTCGAGCGGAGCGTCAGTGCGGAACGAGAAGCCGCGTTCTGCCGTGTCGAACTGCATCGACGAGACGCCGAGGTCGAGCAGGATGGCGTCCACGCCGTCCGCCCAGCCGCATGCAGCGGCATGGGCGCGCATCGTCTGATAGCTGTCGTGGATCACCCGTGCGCGATCGCCGAACGGGGCGAGGCGTGCCGATGCCAGCGCGATCGCTGTCGGGTCGAGGTCGAACGCCAGCAGCGCCCCTGCGCCACCCGCCAGCAGCGCCGCGCTGTGACCGCCCGCGCCCGCCGTGCCATCGATGACCCGTTCGGCTGGCAGCAGATGCGCGAGGATCGGCTCCAGCAGCACCGGGATGTGCGGCGCTTCCGGCGTCATGCCGGGCGCACCGCGCCGACCGCCAGCGGCGGGGTGGTCGGCTGAGGGCTGCCTCCGGCGGGTTCGACGGAGATGCCCAGCGCCGCATCCGCCATGCTCAGCGGGCTGAGGTCGAACACCAGCCAGCCCCATCCGGTCAGCGGGTCAGGGGCGAACAGACCGAGGCTGGTCGGCTGGTCACCCTCGATCAGCCAGAGCTGATAGGTCTGCGTTTCACTCAGAGCCGGCAGCGCATCCGAGACCAGCGCCGCCTCGCGCGTGTCCGGGTTCCAGTACAGCGTCGCCAACTGCTGCACGCTGTCAGTGGTCGATTGCAGGCTGACGCGCTCTGTCTCCAGATTGCTCATGAACGCCAGCGCCCGATCCTGACGCGCCAGCAGCGACTCCACCTGACTCTGTGCGCTGCTCAGTTCCGCCTGTGCCGACAGCCAGCCGACCAGCCAGCCGATGTTGGTCAGGATGAGCGCGGCGGCAGCGGCGACCGCCCAGAGCGGGATATTCCGTCCACGTGCGGCAGGCGCAGAAGCGATGCTGATCGGCGTCGAAGGCGGCGCAGCAGGGGGGGCGGGGTCAGCAGGAGGGGATGCGGCGTTCAGCCTGGCGAACAGGGCGTCCCTGACGCGCGGCGGCGGGGCGACGGGCGTGATGCTCTCCAGCAGCAGGGCGTCAATGGCGCGGATGGCAGCGGCGTCGGCGCGCAGAGCTGCCCCTGCGTCGGTCTCCATGCAGCCTGGCAGGGCAGCGTGAAGCTGAGCGACCTCGTCCGGCGTCGCCGTCCCCAGCAGGTAGGCAGGCAGCAGGTCGCGCACGGCGTCGCAGTCGTCACGCTGAGTGGGGGTGGGGTGCGCGTTCATGAGGATGCCTCGCCCGCTGTGCTGATCATGAGAGAATGTGCTGCGCTCCTGTCTGTCCTGAACATACTGCCTGTGACTCTGTTTTACGTTAACTGCCTGTGAAATGGATTATTCCGCGCGTATCCACAGGGCGCGGAGTGCGTTGAGACCGAGACGGATGCGGCTCTTGATCGTGCCGAGAGGCTGGCGCAGATGCGCGGCGATCTCGCTGTGCGACATGCCTTTGAAATATGCCAGCTCGATCGCCTCCAGTTGCTCACGCGGGAGCTGTGCCAGCAGCGGACGCAGCGCGTCGGCGCTCAGCCATTCCACCCCATCGGTGATGCTGGCTTCGCCCAGCATGTACGCCAGATCATCGATGTCCACCTGGCGAAGCGGGGTGAGGCGGCGTTCGCGCCGCAGCCGGTCGATGGCGGTATAGCGTGCCAGTGTGAGCAGCCAGGTGGACAGTTTGCCGCGCGCGGCATCCCATCGGTCCGCCTGATCCCACACTTTCAGGAAAGTGTCCTGCGTCACCTCTTCAGCGAGGGCGGCATCTTCCAGTACGCGCAGCGCCAGCGCATACACCCGCCCGGCATAGCGATCGTACAGGTCAGCCAGCGCCGTCTGATCGCGCTGGCTGATCCGCCGCATCAGAGCGGCTTCTTCTGGCGGAGTCGGCTGGATCATCGCGCCCCTTCACAGGCTGGCAGCACTGCCCGGTCTCACACACACTACCACTGTATCACGGAAAATCGACATTGGGGAGCATCCCCGCGCCGTACACCTTGCCAGGTTCGATGACGATCGGGCTGGCGGCAGTCTCGACGGTGGCGAACAGGTCATAGGTGGTCGCCCCGGTGATGCGGACAGGGACGATCTCGCCGATGGGCAGTTCGCCCTCGACGATGACATAGCCGTCGATCTCCGGCGCATCGCGGTAGCTGCGCCCCAGGCTGAGCTTGCCGCCCAGCGCTTTGCCCTGATCGTCCTCGGCGTCGCCGTGCCCGTCCACGAGGATGGGCAGCGTTTTGCCGATGAGTGCCTGATTTTTCTTCAGGCTGATCGCCTGCTGCATCTCCATGAGCGCATCCCAGCGCGCCTGTTTGACGTCATCCGCCACATGACCGGGCAGCAGCGCGGAGGGCGTGCCGATCTCGTAGCTGTATTTGAACGCGCCTACGCGGTCAAATTCGAGATCGCGCACGAAGGTCATCAGCGCGTCAAATTCCTCGTCCGTCTCGCCTGGGTAGCCGACGATGAAGGTCGTCCGCACCGCCAGATCGGGCATGACGGCGCGCATCGACGCCAGCGTCTCGTACACCCATTCGACCTTCGCCGGGCGCTTCATCCGTTTGAGCGTTTCGCGGTGACCGTGCTGAAGCGGCATATCGAGATAATGCAGAATCTGCGGGTGCGCCGCCATCGTCTCGATCATGCGCGGCGTGACATAGCCGGGGTAGGCGTACATGACGCGAATCCAGGGGATGCCGGGCGCGGCTTTGACGAGCGCCTCCAGCAGGTGCGCCATGCCGTCTTTCAGCCCCAGGTCGTAGCCCCAGTCGGTGGTGTCCTGCGCGATCAGGATCAGTTCGCGCACGCCCGCCGCTTCCAGCGCGCGCGCCTCATTGAGGATGCTCTCCAGCGGACGGCTGACCGCTGTGCCTTTGATCTTCGGGATGGCGCAGAAGGCGCACGGACGGCGGCAGCCGTCGGCGATCTTCAGGTAGGCGCTCGCGCCCTGCTGTGCCACGCGCAGCACACCGCCTTCGTCCATGCCGACGGTCTGGGCGTCGGTGGGCAGGTGGTAGAGCGGTTCCGGGTGTTTGCGATCGCGCAGCCGGGTGACGAGATCGAAGATGTCCATCCAGCGGCGTGTGCCGATCACGCCATCCAAGCCTGGGAGTTCCTCGACCAGATTCGCGCCATAGCGCTGGCTGAGGCAGCCCGCCGCGATGACGTACTGCCCGTCGCGGCGATGTTCGATCAGTTCGCGCAGTGTATCGATCGACTCCTGTTTGGCGGCGTCGATGAAGCCGCATGTGTTGACGATGATCACCTCAGCGCGATCGGGCGCGCCGACGGCGCTCATGCCGTTGCGTGCCAGCACCTGAGCCATGCTTTCGCTGTCTACGGTGTTTTTGGCGCACCCCAGGCTGACGAGGCAGAATTTGTCCTTGCGCGCGGCACGGCGCGATGGGCGGGGCGGTGCGACATGGTTCATTGGGTTTTGCCTGCCTTTCCTCACCGCTCACCCGTCAGTGCGGGAGCGGCTGCGTATGTGTTCGGGTGGTTGGATGATCATGCCAGTCTGACGCTGGCGGGTTCAACGGACTTTCGTCGGCGTCGCGCCTGGGATGACCTGGCGCAGCGGCAGGATCGCCGTCGGCGACGGGATCGGCGTGTCCGACGGCACAGGCGTGAGCGACGGGGTGATCGTCAGCGTCGGCAGCGGCGTCGGCGTGAAAGAGGGCGTCACCGTCTGGCTGGGCAGGGGCAGCGCCGTCGGCGGGCTGCTGCCCGGCGTCTCAGTGGGCGGCACGAGTGGCATCACGCCAGGCAGCGGCGTGGGCGAGCTGATCGCGGTCGGCTGCACATCGTCGGGCAGCGTTTCGGAGGTCGGTGCGACGTCTGCTGCTGCGCCCGCTGCGGGTGGCAGCGTGCTGGTCGGGATGATCGGGGAGATGAGCGGCAGCGCAGTGGGCAGCGCAGCGACAGGGGTGGCGTCGAGAGTCGGCGTGAGCAGGGCGATCAGCGCGCCATCATCGGGCGTTGGGCTGGGCAGAGGGGTGGCAGAGGCGATCGGCGTCGGGTCGAAACCCGGTCCGGTGACGATCTCCACGCGCGCGGTCGTGAAGGTGAGATCGACCGCCTGCCCGCGATCGCCGAAGATCGGCTGACGCTGACCGTTGTAGACCACGCGCAGCCCTTCGGCATTGCCCGCTGAAATGGTCACGCGCTCATTGGCGCGTACCTCGAAACTGTCGCCTGGGCGCGCCAGACCGGTGTACTGCTGTACGCCATCCGCCGCCAGGCGCAGGTAGCCACGCTGGACGACCTCGATGCTGACCAGCACGCCTTGTCCGGTGAAGGCAGGCTGAAGCGGCAGCCCGACCGTCGGCGTGAGCGCGGGCAGGGCGGGCAGCGGGGTGAAGGTGGGCACAGGCGAAGGCACGCCGACCACCAGCATATCATCCGGCGCAGGCTGATCCCAGGGGAACACGATGTCGCCTCCGGTCGAGCGGAGCGCTTCCGCCGCGCCGATCACGATCAGCGCGATCGCCGCCAGCGCCAGCAGCACGCGCAGCAGGGCGCGACCCAGCCCGCCGCGCGGTCGGTCATCCAGCCCGGAGGAGGGCGTGCCGTTCATGCTCGCTGCCGCATAAGTCCCGGCTGGGGTTCCGTTTGCCGGCTTGCCTGATGCGCCGTTCCGTCCGTTTTTGCGGGTATTCCTGCCGCCGCGCGCCTTACTGCGCCGTCTGCGCCCGCCGAGCGAACTGCCGCCATGCGTCAGTTCTTCCAGCGCTTCCTCGTAGAATCTGAGGATGCGCTCTTCGTCCAGTTCGAGATAGCGGGCGTAGTTGCGGATGAACCCGCGAATCTGGATCGGCGCAAATTCCGGCAGGATGAACTCGCCCAGCTCGAACGATTCGAGGATGCGGCGGCGAATGCGAAGAGCGCGCTCCGCTTCATCAAGCGTGCGGTCTTTTGCCTCGCGGCTCTGGCGCAGCAAGCGCCCCAGGGCTTGCGGTTCCATCAGGGGGTTCGGGATCGATCCGTGTGTGCGGGTTCAGGCAGGGTATCCTGAAGGGTGGACGCGCCACCCCTCAGGATGATCGGGGTTTCAGGAAGCCGCTTCTTCAGCGGGGGTTTCGGGAGCAGCTTCGGCGGGCTGTTCCTCTTCCGGCGCGGCAGCGGCTGCCTCAGCAGCGGCGGCACGGGCGCGCATGAAATCGCCGAACTGCTCTTCACGCACCACCGTGATACGAAGCTGGGGCGAAATTTCCGTGCCCAGGCGCACCGGGACGAGGTGCGTGCCGATCTCGCGCAGCGCCGTCTGGCTGATACGGCGGCGGTTGATGTCGATCCCCGTGACGCGGTTGAGTTCGGCGGCGATCTCGGAGGTGGTCACCGAGCCGAACAGCTTGCCGGTCGGCGATGCCTTGCGCCCGAAGAAGAGTTCCACGCCGTCGATCTGGCGCGCGAGCTGGTTGAGGCGGTCTTCGAGGGCGGCTTTGCGCTCGGCAGCCTGAGCGCGCAGGTTGTCGAGTTCCTTGAGCGCACCAGGAGTGGCTTTCTTCGCCAGGCGCTGCGGGATGAGCCAGTTGCGGGCGAAGCCGTCCGCCACATCGATGATCTCGCCTGCCACGCCGTGCTTGTATACATCTGCTGTGAGAATGACCTTCATGCTGCTCTACCTTTGTTCCTTCGCCAGACACAGGGCGCGGCGCGTCCTGATGATCGCGGGTGATTGAGGTGGACGAAATGTCAGGGGATTATAGAGATCGATGGGGTTTTACTCAAGGGCTAAACGGGCAGGGCGGCTGTGTCTGTGCTTTCCGCCAGCGCGGAACAGGACTATAATGCACGCCATGATGCGCCATGCCTCCCTTTTCCTGCTCCTGCTGATGCTGATCGCCGTGCTGCTGATCGGTGGGTGCGCCCCTAACCCCCCGCTGGCGGCGTCTGCGCCCCTGCCGACGCGCGCCCTGCTGCCCTCCAACTATCGTCTGGAAGACGCAGAACGCATCGCGCGCGATTACCTCACCGCCTGGGAGCGCGACGACCGCGACATGATGTACCGCTGGATCAGCGATGCCAGCCAGCGCGAAACCCCGCGTGATGCCTTCGACCAGTTCTACGATACCGCCGCCGCCACGATGGGGCTGGAACGGGTGAGCATCCAGCCGCTCACCATCGCCCGCGATGGCGATGCGATCGCCATTTTCGCCTACGATGCGCATTTCACCACCGCACGGGTCGGCGCGTTCACCGACGCCGGGCGTTCGCTGACGCTGGTGGTCGATGAAGCGGTCAATGAATGGCGAGTCGCCTGGACGCCCGATGACCTGTTTCGCGGCATGGCGAACGGTGCGCGCCTTCGCCTGACCACGACCGTCCCCAACCGCGCCAATATCTACGATCGCAATGGTACAGTGCTTGCCGATCAGAGTGGGCGCGCCGTCATGGTGCGCGTGGTCGCCATGCGCGCCCCGGACATGCCCGCCTGTCAGACGACCCTCGCCAACGCGCTCAACCGCCCGATCGAGCAGATACGGGCATTCATCGAGACGCGCCCTGCCGACTGGCTGCTTGACATGGGCGCGCTGCTGCCCGATGAATACACCCGCTACCTCGATGCGCTGACCGCGCACTGTGCGGCGGAATTTTCGCCCATCCCGGCGCGTCATTATATCGACGGCACGACCGCGCCGCACATCCTCGGCACGGTCGGCTTGCCCAACGAGAGCGACATCCCCGCGCTGCTGGCTGCCGGATTTTCCCGCGACAGCGTGATCGGTCAGAGCGGGCTGGAGCGCACATGGGACACGACGCTGCGCGGTACGCCGGGCGGCAGGCTGGCGCTGGTCGGCGTCAACGGGGCGGAACAGCGCGTGCTGGCGTCCAGCACCGCTCAGCCGGGGCACAGCCTGTGGCTGACCTTTGACGCCGCGTTTCAGGCACAGGTGGGGCGGATCGTCGCCGACAACTTCCGCTTTGCCAGCGAGTCATGGGCGCGCAATTCCGGCGGGGCGTCCGCTATCGTCATGGACGTTCGCACGGGCGAGATTCTGGCGCTGGTGAGCTATCCGAGTTACGACAACCGCGCCTACACGCCGTATCCCGAAATGGGGCGGACGGAGGCGGCGCGCATCGTCCGCGAAACGCAGGCAGACCCGATGCGTCCGGAAGTCAACCGTCCGCTGCAGGGGCTGTTCCCACTCGGCTCGGTCATGAAGACGGTCAGCGCGGCGGCTGCCGCCGACAGCGGTGTGTACACGCTCAATCAGCGTTACACATGCAGCGGGGTGTGGACGCGCGACATCCGCCGCTTTGACCATATCAGCGGCGGGCACGGGCTGCTCACGCTGGCATCGTCGCTTACGCAGAGCTGCAATCCGTATTATTATGAGGTGGGCTATCAGCTCGACATGGTGGACCCGATGCTGCTGCCCACCTATGCGCGGCAGTTAGGGTTTGGTGTGCCGACGGGTATGACCGACCTGCCCAACGCCACCGGAACCATCCCTGACCCGGAATGGGTGCGCGTCAACTATGGCGATGTGTGGCGCTTCAGCGAAGCCGTCAACCTGGCGATCGGGCAGGGCTACATGCAGGTGACGCCGCTTCAGGTGGTGCGCTGGTTTGCCGCCATCGCCAACGGCGGAACGCTGCCGCGCCCCTCTCTCGTGCGCGAGACCGGGCTGATCGGTGAGGCGCGGACGCGCGTCAATCTGCCGCTGGATACCCCTACCGGGCTGCGCCCGGAAGTGCTGGCGACCATCCAGAGCGGTTTGTGCGCCGTCACGCTGCCGGGCGGCACGGCGGATTTTGTCTTCCGCAATTCCGCCCTGAGGAGCATCGGGGTATGTGGCAAGACGGGCACGGCACAGACGGGTGGACCTGGCACAGCGCCGCATGCCTGGTTCGCCGCCTACGCCCCGCGTGAGAACCCGCAGATCGCCATCGTCGTGCTGGTGCAGACCGCCGGGCAGGGGTCAGAGGTTGCGGCGCCGATCGCCAGGCAGATCATGGAAGTGTATTTCGATATGGACTGAAAGACGGACGACCGCCCGTCTTTCACCTGAACTGGAGCCAATTCACCTCATCATGTCCACCTATCATGCAGTGGCAGCCCGTGTGCGCGCGCTGCCCATCGGTTATGTGTATGTCCTGATCGCTGTGCTGGGCGCGGGGCTTGCCTCGGTCTTCACCAAAGCCGTGCTGACGGCGGGCACGCCGCCTGTGCCGATGCTGGCGGTACGCCTGCTCATCTCTGCGGTGCTGCTCTGGGCGCTGATGGTGTTCGTGTTTCGTCAGCGCATCCCGCTGGAACGGCGGCTGTTCACGTGGGGGATCGCTGCCGGGCTGTGCAACGCCATCAGCCTGACGGCGTTCTACCTGGGGCTGACGGAGATCGATGCGTCGGTGGCGATGGTGCTGTTCTCAACGCATCCGCTGATGGTGCTGGCGCTGCTGGCGCTGATCGGCATCCGTCCGCGCGCCATCGATGGGGTGCGGGCTGGGCTGGCGCTGGCGGGCGTGGTGCTGCTGGTGGGCGTGGGCGGGCAGGTCTCGCTGAGCGGGGTGGCGTGGATCATGGTCACGGTAGTCATGTTCTCGCTGCACATGGTCATCGTGCAGCGGCGGCTGCACGGGTACAGTTCGGCGCAGATCGCGCCGCTGTTCATCACGGTCATGGCGGTTTGCGTGGGCGGGCTGCATTTTCTCACCACGCCTCCGGCTTCGTGGTTCAGCTTCACACCTCAGGCATGGCTGGTGATCGGGTTCACCGCTGTCTTCTCAACGGTGATCGCACGGCTGGCGCTGATCGCAGGCATCCAGCGCATCGGCAGCGGACAGGCGGCGCTGTTCAGCCCGATCGAGACGCTCATCGCGGTGGTGTTCGCTGCGCTGCTGATCGGGGAACGCCTCAATCCGCTCCAGCTCCTCGGCGGGGCGCTGGTGCTGCTCAGCGCCGGGATGGTGCTGTGGCGCACCCCTGCGCCGCCAGTCACCCCACCTCAGCAGAACGATCTTCATTCTGTGTAAATGATTTGTGGGCAAAAGCGTGCATTTCCGCTACGATAGATGCAGTTCGGCTCACATGTAAGATAGACAGAAAGTGGCAGATCATGCCCATCGACATTCGCCCGGCGCGTACCTCGGCTGAGGTCAAAGCCTTTGCAGAATTTCCCTGGACGCTCTACCGGGACGACCCCAACTGGGTTCCGCCGCTGCTCTCCATGCGCCACGAACTGTTCGACAAGGCGAAGAATCCCGCCTGGGATTATCTGCGTGGCGAGTATTTCACCGCGCTGCGCGATGGGCGGATGGTGGGGACGATCGGCGCGGTGGTCAACCCGCGTCACAATGAATTTCATCATGAGAACATCGCCTGGTTCGGCGCGTTCGAGTGTGAGGATGACCCGGAAGCAGCGACCGCGCTGCTGAACACCGCCGTCGAATGGGCGCGCGCCCAGGGGGTGACGGCGATTCGCGGTCCGCAGACGTTCACCACGCATGAAGAGACTGGGCTGCTGGTGGACAATTTCAGCCCACCTATCCTGCTCATGCCGTACAACAAGCCGTACTATGAACGCCTCATCCTGGGCGCAGGGTTTCAGCCTGTACTGGATACGCACAGCTTCATCCTGACCGGTGAGGAGGCGCGCGCCGGTCTGTTCGACCGTCTGCGCCGCATCACCCAGTCGATCATGAAGCGCAGCCACATCACGGTGCGGGGCATCGACAAGGCGCGGCTCAAACAGGAATTCGTGCTTTTCAAGGAACTCTACAACACCGCCTGGGATGCCAACTGGGGCTTCGTGCCGATGACGGCGCGCGAACTGGACGCGCTGGTCGCTTCGCTCGGTCAGTTCTTCGACCCGCGCCTGGCGTTCTTCGCCGAAGTGGACGGCGTGCCCGCCGGCTTCATCCTGACCATCCCGGATTTCAATCAGGTGCTTGCCAAAGTCAAAGCGCGCCCCGGCGTACCGGAGTGGGTATCGCTGCTGCGGGCGCTGTGGTACTGGAAGGTGCGCCCGGTCATGACCTGGGCGCGTGTGCCTCTGATGGGCGTCAAGCCGGAATTTCGCGGCAAGGGGGTGGATGCCGTGCTGTATTTTCATGCGCTGGAAGCGCTGCTGGACGCGGGCTTTGAGTATGGGGACTGCGGGTGGATTCTGTCCACCAATGAGCAGATGATGAGCATCGCTAAAAATTTCGGGGCGCGTATCTACAAAACCTACCGCTATTATGAGCGGGCGGTGTAACACCAGACCTCATTGTGTTTTTCCCTGATCGCGGTTCTCAATCTGAAGGCAGAGGTTGTATGGCAAATATCCTGATCGTGGATGACGAAGTCCTGACCACAGAAATGCTGACGGCATTTCTGGAACTGATCGGGCATCAGTCTGTTGAGACGCACAATGCCCAGGAGATGTGGTCGAAACTGCATTTCATGCAGCCCGATGTTATCCTGCTCGACATTCAGCTTCCCGATGCCAACGGGCTGGAGCTGTGTCAGCAGATCCGTCAGCGCCCTGAACTGGCACGCCTGCCGATCGTCATCATCAGCGCGCACGCCCCGCCGCTCAATCATCAGGCGGCGGACATGGGCGCGGATGCCTATCTCGTCAAGCCGATCAGCCTGCAAGCCCTGCGCGATGTGCTGTCCAGCGTTGGCGTGGTCGATCGGCGGCGCGGCGGGTCATGAGGCGGGCGCGGCAACCGCTGCCACGTCATCAACCGCCTGCACCGCTGAGCGCTGCCCTTGCAGCACCGCGATCAGAGCCGACTGCATGGCGCGCGCCAGCGCCCCTGCGCCCGCTTCGCTCAGCGGCAGCGAAGCCCGATCGAGCAGCGTTTCGACGAACAGGGCATAGTCAGTATCGACATACTGGCGCAGCCCGGATCGTCCGCTGGGGAGCATGGCGATCGTCTCGACGTAATCGTTGTGGCGCTCGATCTCGTATATCCAGTCGAGCCAGCGCAGCGCGTTCGCCTGTCGTGCCGAGTCGGTCGTGGTCAGCACCCACATCCAGCCGTCGATGATCGTGGTCAGCGATCCGTCGTGCGTGGGCAGGGGGGCAAATGCCAGCGCCACCCCCTGTGCGCGCTGTGCCAGAAAGGGTGCGCTGGACATCACGCCCACTGCGCGTTCTTCGCCCGTGATGCGCGTCAGATAATCGCCTGATGCGCTGTAGGTGGGTACTTCCGGCGGTATGATCCCGCTGTCTGCTGCTGCGTCATAGAAAGTCAGCACGGTTCGCAGCCCGTCCGGGTCGAAGCTCAACCCATTGCCGGCATAGATGGCACTCGCCGCGCGATACTGCGCCAGCAGCGTGTCGTTGAGGGGTGCGGCGCGCCCCGCCGGAAAAATGAAATGCTGCTCCCGCGCCAGCACATCCTCGAAACGCCACGAGAGTGTGGTCGGCGGGGCATCTGTCTCCGGCAGATATGCCAGGTGCAGTGCGTCGAGGGTGTAGGGCAGTCCATAGCGTACTCCGTCCACCGTGCCCAAAGCGATGACAGCGGGATGCAGATCATCGTCGATGGCGCTGATGGTCGAGGGGAGGGGTTGAATCAGCCCGGCGGCGACGGCGGTCGTCAGGTCGGCACGGCGCAGCAGCGCCAGATCGGGCAGCGCGCCAGGAGCGACCAGGCTGGCGGAGCGCAGGGTCGCCAGGATGCCGCCGGCATCTGCTGCACGGCGAACGCGGATGCTGACCTGCACATCCGGTTCCAGCACGGCGAACGACTCCTGCCATGCCGCGCGCAGCGCCGCAGCGCGGGCGTTGTCCAGCGGGGCGAGTGGTTCGGGCAGCCACAGGGCGAGCGTCATCATCGGGCGCTCCTGAGCGATCAGCGTCGGCGCGGGGCTGGGGGCGGTCGTCGGCGTGGCGGCAGGGGCGGTTTGTGTCGGCAGAGAGGTGAGCGCGATGCTGGCGGGCGCTGTGCCACAGCCCGCCACTGCGCTCATCAGGATGAACACGAGCAGGTAACGCATGGGCGTCCTTCATGGTTTGACGATCCGCGCGGATTATACATGATCGCTGCCCGGCTGCACCTTCAACCCGGCGAATCCTATGCAGCGGGCAGGGCTGGATGCGCGTCATTCCGCCGTTTGCCCTGTGCAAAATTCGCAGCCCCTACGTTGCACTGGTACGGCGTGTTATAATCCCACACTGTTTCATGCCGTCAGGAGACCGCTTGTGTTAGGTCCATTGGATTATTTCTTCGGCTTGTTCTCCCTGGACATCGGCATCGACCTGGGCACGGCGAACACCCTCGTCAGCGTGCGCGGCAAAGGGATCGTGATCAACGAACCGTCTTTCGTTGCGATCGAGAAGAAAACGCGCCGTCCGATCGAGGTCGGCGCACGCGCCAAGGAGATGTGGAGCAAGAACCCGAAAGATATACAGATCGTCCGCCCGGTGCGCGACGGTGTGATCAGTGAAGACGCCATCACTGAGGCGATGCTTAATCACCTCATCCACAAGGCACACGAACAGAGCTGGGTTCCCATCCCCCGCCCGCGTGTGGTCGTAGGCATCCCCAGCGGGGTGACGGAAGTGGAGAAGCGCGCGGTGTACAAGGCGGCGGTCAGCGCGGGTGCGCGCGAGGTGTTCCTGATCGAGGAACCGGTCGCTGCTGCCATTGGCGCGGGGCTGCCCGTACAGGAGACTCGTGGCAGCATGATCGTCGATATTGGCGGTGGCACGACGGAAGTCGCCATCTTTTCGCTGGGCGGCATTGTGATCAGCCGATCGATCCGTGTGGCGGGGGACGAGATGGATGAGGATATCGTGCAGTACATGCGAACCAAACATAACCTGCTGATCGGCGAGCCGACCGCCGAACGCATCAAGATCGAGGCGGGGTCTGCCTATCCGCTGCCTCAGGAAAAGCTGACCACCGTCAAAGGTCGGCATCTGGTGACGGGGCTGCCCGCTTCGGTGGAGGTCAGCTCGATCGAAATCCGCGAAGCGATCGCGGGGTCGGTCAACATCATCATCGACACGATCAAGGAAGCGCTCGACGATACCCCGCCTGAACTGGTCGGCGACCTGATGGAAAGCGGCATCTGTCTGGCGGGAGGCGGGGGACAGCTCCGCGCGCTGGCAGACCGCGTGACGGAGGAAGTCAACATTCGCTCATGGGTGGCGGACGACGCCATGACATGCGTGGCGCGCGGGACGGGGCGCGTGCTGGAAGACTATAATAATCTGCGCCGCCTGCTCGTCGGGCTGGAACGCGGCAGCACGCGGCACGGGTAAACGCCGATGTCACTGCGTTCGACCGGGGCGCGCCGGGGTATACGCGCCAGCCGCATCGGGGGGGTGATCCTCGCCCTGCTGCTGGCGGCGGCGATCATCGCGGGCAGCGTCAGCGGCATACTCGCCCCGCTGGAAGACCTCGCCGCTGCCCCGCTGCTGGCTGTCTCATCGTTCTTCAACCGCTTCGCCCTCGCCCTGAGCGACAATATCACCCGCTTCAACGACATGCAGGCATTGCAGGCGCGCATCGCTGACCTGGAGACGGCGCTGGCGCTGTATCAGGCGGAACTGGTCGATCTGCGCGAGAAAGCGAGTGACTACGATCGCCTGACCGGGCTGCTCAGCTACATTCAGGGGACGAGTGGGCGCGAATTCGTCACCGCTGACGTCATCGCTGCTGATCAGAGTGCGCTGCTGCGTACCATCGTCATCAGCCGGGGTACGCGCGACGGCATTGCCGTTGGAATGCCGGTCGTGACCGGGCAGGGGCTCGTCGGGCGGGTGATCCGTGTCAGCGCCAACGCCTCGCGCGTGCTGCTGATCAACGACCCGACCAGTGCCGTGAGCGCCAGGCTGCAAAGCACGCGCGATGAGGGAGTGGTCGTCGGGCAGCCGTCTGGTGCGCTGCTGATGGAGTTCATCCCACTCGATGCCCAGGTTCGCAGCGGCGATCTCGTCATCACCTCCGGTTTGGGGGGCAACTTTCCGCCCGATGAGGTGATCGGTCAGGTGACCAATGTCCGCCTGTCGGCGACCGGGTTGTATCAGACCGCACAGGTTCGCAGCCTCGTCTCCCTCGATACACTGGAGTTCGTGCTGGTGATCACCGATTTCCAGCCGATCGACCTCGGCGCGCTCGGCGTCGGGCAGGGCGAAGGGTAAGCGGGCATGGGCAGCAGCCTGAGTTTCCCCATTCTGGCGCTGGCGGCGATCATCCAGACGACCCTCGTGCCGCATCTGATGCGCGTGCTGAACGCCGAACCCGATCTGATCTTCCTGATCGTGCTGTCGTGGGCGATCCATGCCCCACTGGAGCAGGCGCTCGTGTGGGCGTTCGTCGGCGGGATCGCCGCTGACCTGCTTTCGTCCGCGCCGACCGGGGCGTCGGTGATCGGGCTGGTGCTGCTGGTCGGCGTGGTCAATGTGCTGCGCGCCCAGGTATACAGCGTCGGCGTGTTCATGATGATCGGGCTGACTGTCTTCGGGACGATCGCACATCGGCTGATCTATCTGCTCATCACCACGCTGGATGGAGCGCGCCCGCCGGTCATCAGCCTGCTGCTGCTGATCGTGCTGCCCACGCTGGTGTATAATCTGCTGCTGCTCTTCCCGGTTTACCGTCTGACGCGCGTCATCCAGAAGCGCGCCGGGGCGGGCGGCATTCTCCCGCCGGGCAGCGTGTGATGGGCTGCCCGCACATCCTGTCGAGTGAGTGACGAGGGAAACCTCATGCGTAACCCGCGCGAAAGTACGCCCTTCACGGGCTGGCGGCTGACCTTCTTTCAGGGGGTGATGTTCGCCATTTTCGCCCTGTTCACCCTGCGTATGGTCGATCAGATGCTGCTTCAGAACGCGCGCTGGCAGGCAGCCGCCGACGAAAATCGGCTGAACGAACTGCCGATCGCCGCGCCGCGCGGAACCATGCGCGATCGCTTTGACAATCCGCTGGCGGTCAATGTGCCTGCCTTCAACGTGCGTATCGTCCCGGCGGAACTGCCCGCTGCCGAAGAACCGACGCTGCGCATCTACAACCGCCTGTCGGCGCTGACGGGTGTGCCGCCCACCGCCGCGATCGCCAGGCGCAGCGCACAGCGCGTCCGCAGCATTGAGGAGCTGGTCATCGAAGGGGCGGGTATTGCGCCGTTCCGCCCGGTGGTCATCGCCTATGACGTGCCGCAGCAGGTGGCGCAGCAGATTCTTGAGGAACAGGTGACGCTGCCAGGCGTGAGCATTGACGTGGCATCCGTGCGCCAGTACCCGACGGGCGTGCTGACCGCACAGATCGTCGGCTACATGGGACGTATCCCTGCGGAGAGCGAGCGCGAGCTGATCGAGCGGGGTTATGACCCGGCGTATGACCGCATTGGCTATGCCGGGCTGGAAGCGTACATCGAAGATGTGCTGGCGGGGACACCTGGGCGTCTGGTACGCGAAGTCGATGTGGCGGGCGAGCAGGTGGGCGATCCGCTGGTGTCGATCCCGCCGCGCCCCGGCTTGAGCGTCCGTCTGACCATCGATACCGCGCTTCAGCAGGCAGCACAGGACGCGCTGATCAACCGCATCGACCTGCTGAACGCCGAAAGCGGGCGTCTGGTCAGCCAGACGGGGGTGGTCATCGCCATGGACCCGCGCAGCGGTGAAGTGCTGGCGCTGGTCAGCTATCCCAGCTATGACAACAGCCGTTTCGCCCGTGCCATCGATGTGCCTTATTACCTCGATGTGGCTGCCAACCCGCTCAAGCCGCTGGTCAACCACGCCACGCAGTCGCTCTACCCGCCTGGGTCGATCTGGAAGATGATCACTGCTGCGGGCGTGCTTCAGGAAAATGTGATCAACCCCAGCACCTTCCTGTTCGATCCGGGCGATCTGCTGCTGCCCAACCGCTACGCGCCGAACGACATCGCCGCTGCGCAGCGCTTCGTGTGCTGGGACCGCAACGGACACGGCAACCTGGACATGATCGGCGGCATCGCCCAGAGCTGTGACGTGTATTTCTATCAGGTGGGTGGGGGCAACCCGGAAGTATCGCCGGCGGTGCTGCGTCCCGGCGGGCTGGGGATCAACGACCTGTTCCGCTATGCGACGGCGTTCGGGATCGGCTCCAAACTGGGCATCGAACTGCCGTTTGAAAACGCCAGCCGTATGCCCGATGCCGACTGGAAGCGGCGCAACCTGGGCGAAAACTGGTCTACGGGTGATACGTACAATGCCGCGTTCGGGCAGGGGTATGTCAACGTCACCCCACTGCAGCTGCTCAGCGCGATGGTCCCCATCGCCAACGGCGGCACGCTCTATCGCCCGCGCATCGTGCGCGACGTGCTGGACGCCGAAGGCGCGCTCGTGCGACCATTTGCGCCGGATGTCATCCGCACCATCAACATCGATAACATCCCTGAGACCGAACCGCTGCGCCTGCTCTATCTGGAAGACATGATCATGCAGGGCGAAAACAGCCTCGCCTGCCGCTGCGAGCCGACCAGCGACTTCTTCAGCCCGACGCGCTGCGACCCGGCGAACTACGTCGGTCAGGTCGATGTCAATCCCGACCCCTTCCTGGAGACGTGGCGTCCGTACACCGTGTTCGTGCCGGACAACTATACCTTCCGCGATCGCTTCTGCACCCGGCTGCGCTTCAACAGCAATTACCGCCCGCCCTTCGTCAGCAGCAGCAACATGTCCATTCTGGAGCAGGGGATGCGTTTCACCGTCACCAATGGTACGGCACAGGCCGCCAATCTCTCTTACGTCACCGTCGCCGGAAAAACGGGTACTGCCGAGTACTGTGACGAGGTGGCGCGCCCACTGGGGTTGTGCCGCGCCGGAAACTGGCCCGCTCATGCCTGGTTCACCGCCTATGCGCCGTATGAAAACCCGGAGATCGCCATCATCGCCTTCGTCTACAACGGCGGTGAGGGGTCGCGCGTGGCGCTGCCGATCGTCGTCGAGACGATGGAAGCCTATTTCCGCCTGAAGAATCAGCGCAGCACCCAGCAGATCACCCTACCATGACGACGCTGATCGCCCCTGCCCAGCATACCCTGTCCGCGCTGCGCTCGCGCTGGCTGCCCGCATTCGGGGCAGGGGCGATCGCCTGGTGCTTCTTCCTGCTGCTGGGCGAGACGCCGCTCATCCGGGCATCGGGCATGGCGCTGGCTGTCGTCGGCATGGCGGCGGCTCTGCGCCCGATGGGAGCGGTGCTGGCGATCGTCGGTGCGCTGGCGCTGGCGTTCAGCCCATCGTTCTGGGTGCAGACCGGGGGCGCACAGGCGCTCATCCCGCTGGAGGTGCTGATCACCTTCGGTGGAGCAGGCGCAGCAGGTGCGGCGCTGCTGCTCATCCGGCGTCGCCCTGGCGTGGCGCTGGCAGGGGCGCTGGCGGTATTCGCGGTCATCTTCCTCACCGCCGTCGGCACACCGCGCAGCCTGCGCGTGACCACATTTCTGGCGGTGTGGCTGATCGCGCTGCTGACGGAAGGGACGTTCGCCGCCAACCCGCGCGCGGATGCGGTCGATCCGCCGCGCCTCGGCTGGCAGCATACGATCGGGCTGCTGCTGATGCTGGCGATCGGCATCGCCAATGATCCGCTGTTTGCGCTGTTCACACCGGCGATTGCACTGGGCGTGTTCCTGATGCGGGTGCGTGTGTCATGGGTGTACTGGGTGACGCTGGTGGCGATCGGGGCGGTCGGCGCATGGGGGGTGTTCAGCGCGTATGTGAGTCCGGCGTGGTGGGGTTTTCCGTCTGACCAGACGCCGGGCATCACCACGCACGTCCCGTTTCTGATCGCGTCGGCGTGGCGTGAGCCGCAGCGCTGGATCGAGATGATCGAGCTGATCGTCTGGCAGTTCAGCCCGGTGGGGATCGCGCTGGGGGTGATCGGGCTGGCACGGCTGTCGCGCTGGCATCCGCCGGTCGGTGTGGTGACGATGGTCATCTACGGCATGTATCTGCTGTTCGGGCTGTGCTATTTCGGTGAAGACTCGCCCGTGCTGCTGCTGCCGCTGCTGATGATTCAGGTCTTCTGGATGACGTATGCGGTGTACACGTTTGCGGCTTGGGCGCGGGGTGTGCTGCACCTGCCCGCGCGATGGGTCAATCTGGGCGCTGCGGCGGCGTTCACCCTGCTGCCGCTGATCATGCTGCTGCGCATCGCCGGGGTAGTGTGAGGCTTCCGGGGCGATTGGCGCGCATCCATATTTGCGGATACGATTGACGCATGTAAGGGATGGGTGAAGTTATGAATGAACGCGGCATTGGCATCAAAGGGTTCCGCGATGGTGTGCTGATCGCCCTGGACAGCAGCGAACCCTGGCAAACGCTGGTCGATGAACTGGCTGGGCGCATCGATGGGCAAAGCACCTTCTTCGCGGGGGCGCGCGTCACCCTCGATGTGGGTTCGCGCCCGGTCACACGACATGAACTCAGCTCGATCAAAGCCATGCTGGAGCGGCGCGGGCTGACGCTGATCAACGTGCTGACGGAAAGCCAGACCACGCTCGACTCAGCAGGGGCGCTGGATGTGCGCGGCAACCTGCATCAGCCCGCTCCACCTGCTGCAAGCCAGGCGGCAGCAGCCGAAGAGACGATTTCGTCTGAGGAGGACGGATCGACCGGGCTGATGATCCGCAAGACGCTGCGCGGCGGGCGCACGGTACGCAGCCGGGGACACGTTGTGGTGTTCGGCGACGTCAACCCAGGCGCGGAGATCATCGCCGAAGGCGACATCATCGTGTGGGGGCGGCTGCGCGGGCTGGTTCACGCCGGCTCTGAGGGTGATGAGACCGCTGTCGTGTGCGCGCTGGACATGATGCCGACGCAGCTTCGCATCGCCGGGTACATCAGCGTTGCCCCGGCGGACAAGCGGCACAAGGCGCGCCCGGAAACGGCGCTCATCCGCAACCGCCAGATCATCGTCGAGGCATGGAAGTAGGCAGGCTCAGGCAGATCAATGAACCAGACTAGTATCCCGATCGATCCGGATCGGAGGAGGTGAGGCAGTCATGGGGGGCAAGGTAATCACGATCACCTCCGGCAAAGGCGGGGTGGGCAAAACGACCACTACCGCCAACCTGGGCGTATCTCTGGCGATGCTGGGCAAAAAAGTCGTCATGATCGATGCCGACATCGGGCTTCGCAATCTCGACATCGTGCTGGGGCTGGAAAGCCGTATCGTGCATGATCTGGTCGATGTGGTCGAGGGGCGCGCCAAGATACGTCAGGCGATGATCCGGCACAAGCAGTTCACCGACCTGTTCCTGATCCCGGCGGCGCAGTCGCGCGATAAAACCGCCGTCAGCCCGGCGGACATGATCCAGATCACCGATGGGCTGCGCGAAGAATTTGACTATATCCTGATCGACTCGCCTGCTGGCATCGAACGCGGCTTTCGCAACGCGGTTGCCCCGGCGAACGAGGTGCTGCTGGTCACCAACCCGGAGGTGAGCGCTGTGCGTGATGCTGACCGCATCATCGGGCTGCTGGAAGCGGACAAGAAGCCGACCCCGCGCCTGATCCTCAACCGCATCAAGCCGGATATGGTGCGGAAAGGCGAGATGATGTCACCCGAAGATGTGATCGACCTGCTCAGCATCCGGCTGATCGGCATCGTGCCGGAAGATGATCAGGTCGTCCCGTCGTCCAACGCCGGGCAGCCCGTCACGATGATCGACGGGTCGAAGGCGGGTGCGGCATACCGCGACATTGCCCGCCGCCTGACGGGAGAGGATGTGCCGTTCCAGTCAGAACGCGAGGGCGGTGGGCTGCTGAAACGGCTGGGCCGGTTGTTCGGCGGCAGAAACTGAAGGAAGGGGAGAAGATCATGCAGGATTTCCTGTTGCGCCTGTTCGGGCGCGGTACGCCCAAAGGGTCGGGCAATCTCGCCAAAGAGCGTCTGCAATTCGTCCTCATCCACGATCGCATCAACCTCCCGCCGGAGACGATGGAGACGATGAAGCGGGAAATCCTCGCCGTCATCGCCAAATACGTCACCATCGACGGCGACAGCGTGGACATCGCCCTGCAGAACCGCGACCGCCTCAACCTGCTGGTGGCGGAAGTGCCGTTCATCAAACCCGTCAGCACAGATGCCCCTGACCTCGACGAAAATGATGATGTCACCCCCGCGCCGCCCCCCGTCTCGCCGACCTGACCCACTCAGGGGCGGGGCGATCAGGTCAGGTGGGGGATGACACACCTGACAGGGGCGGTATCCTGAGTGTCAGACGACAGTGCAGACTCAGGACAGAGTTCAACCCCCTATGCAGCAGACGGTGCTGATCACAGGAGCGACAGGATACATCGGCGGTCGGCTGGTGATGCCGCTGCTGGTGCGTGGAAACCGTGTGCGGGTGCTGGCACGCCGTGCCGATCGGCTGGCGGGGCGGTCGTGGCGTGACCGCGTTGAGATCGCAGAAGGCGACGTGACTCAGCCGGAGACGCTCGACGCCGCGCTGAACGGCATCGATACCGCCTACTACCTCATCCACAGCCTGGGCGGGGCGCAGTTTGTGGAGAAAGACCGCGCGGCGGCGCAGGCATTCGGCGCGGCAGCGGCGCGTGCCGGGGTCAGCCGCATCATCTATCTGAGCGGGCTGGGGCGCGACGAAGCTGACCTGTCCGATCACCTGTATTCCCGTCACCTGACCGGGGAGGCACTGCGCGAAAGCGGCGTTCCGGTCACCGAATTTCGGGCGGCGATCATCGTCGGCGCGGGCAGCATCTCGTTTGAGCTGATCCGCAGCCTGACGGAACGGATGCCGATCGCCTTCATGCCGCCTGGTATCGACACCCGCATCCAGCCCATCGGCGTCGAGACGGTGCTGGAATATCTGGCTGATGCGCTCATCACGCCCGAAAGCGCCGGGCAGATCATCGAGATCGGCGGCGGTGAAGTGCTGACCTACCGCGCCATGCTGCAAGGCTATGCCGAAGCGCGCAGTCTGCGGCGGCTGTTCATCCCGCTGCCCATCCTCACGCCCCGTCTGGCGTCGTGGGGCGTGCATCTGCTCACCCCGCTCGACGGCGAGATTGCCGGCGCGCTCATCGACAGCCTGGGGCATGATGTGGTCGTCACCGATGCGCGGGCGAAAAGGCTTTTTCCGCACATCCAGCCGACCGGATACCGCCTGCAAATCGATCGGGCACTGCGTGACCTGGAAGCGGGCGCGGTCGAGACGAGCTGGTCGGACAGCGACGGGATGCCGCGCGAGGGCGAAACGCTCTTCGAGGAAGATCAGGGCATGATGCGCGAACGCCGCACCGTGCAGGTCAGCGCGCCGCCGGAAGTGGTCTACCGGGTGTGCGCGCGCATCGGTGGGGCGAATGGCTGGCTGGTGTATGACCAGCTCTGGCGGCTGCGCGCCCGTTTCGACACGCTCATCGGCGGCGTCGGCTTCCGGCGTGGGCGGCGTCACCCGGATGACCTGCATGTTGGCGATGCCTTCGATTTCTGGCGCGTCGAGGCGCTGGAGCAGGACCGGCTGATCCGTCTGCGGGCTGAGATGCGCCTGCCTGGGCGCGGCTGGCTGGAGTTCGCCATCGCTCCGCGCGAAGATGGCACGACCGACCTGACTCAGACAGCGTATTACGCCCCGCGCGGTCTGATCGGGCGGTTGTACTGGTGGATGCTCATCCCGTTTCACGGGGCGATCTTCGGCGGCATGACGCGCGCCATTCAGCAGCGCGCGGAGGCGCTGGCGCAGAAAAGCGCCGCCATGCAGCCCGTCACCTCGCCAGGCTGAACAGGTCGGTCGGTGCGTGTTTGGGTGTACAATCATGCTGTATCGTGCCTGACACACAAGACAGGATCAGTGTGACCCCAACCTCTTCCAATACCATCTTCATCACGGGCGCAAGCAGCGGCATCGGTTATGCGACGGCGCTGGCATTCGCCCGACACGGCTGGAATGTACTGGCGACCGGGCGCACCGCCGAACGCCTCGCCGCGCTCGAACAGGACGCTGCCGGGCTGCCTGGAACCGTCGTCACCCAGACTGCCGACGTGACTGACCGTGCCAGCGTGGATGCTGCGGTTGCCATGTGCATCGAACGGTTCGGTCGGCTGGATGTGCTGCTGGCGAACGCCGGAGTCGGTCAGCGTGGCGCGGTCGCTGATGCAGAATGGTCGCATATCGAGACGGTGCTGCGGACGAACATCGACGGCGTGTATCACAGCATCCGCGCCTGTATGCCCGCCCTGCGCCAATCGCGCGGGCAGATCGTAATCATTTCGTCGGTGCTGGCGACGCTCATCGCGCCGTACTACACCACGTATACCGCCAGCAAAGCGTATGTCTCCAGCATGGCGGCGTCGCTGCGGATGGAGCTGAGCGTGGACGGCATCGGCGTCACCGACATGCGCGTCGGGCGGACAGCGACCGAGTTCAATGCCCGCCGCCTCGGTTCGACCAGCAGCGCGCCGAAAAAATCGCACGCTCTCGTCCCGGTCATGACGGCGGATTTTGTGGCGGAGGGCATCGTGCGGGCGGTGCGCCGTCGTTCGCGGGTGGTGTATCTGCGTTTGTTCGACCGCCTGCTCGCCTGGGCAGGGGCGATCGCGCCTGATCTGATCGGGCGTTTTTCGCGCGCGCAGTATCGCTAGGCAGGGCGAGACATGGCGAACAAGCTCAACTCGATGCGCCTGCTGGAGCAGCACAACATCCCGTATGAGGTCGTGGAGTTCGATGACTCGATGCGCGATGCTGAAGAGATCGCTGAGGCGCTGGGCATTCCGCCGTTTCTGGTGTTCAAGACGCTGGTCGTCGAGCCGGACGGCGGTGGTAAGCCGATCCTGTGCATTATCCCGGCGAATACACATCTCGACCTGAAGAAGGTGGCGGCGCTGGCGGGCGAGAAGAAAGTCCGCATGGCGGCGCACAGGGACGCCGAAGCGCTGACCGGGCTGAAAGTGGGCGGCATCAGCGCGCTGGCGCTGACGCAGAAGAACTGGAAGGTGTATCTGGACAGTTCTGCCAGCCAGCACCAGCACATCCTGGTCAGCGCCGGGCAGCGCGGCATGGATGTGCGCGTGCCGACGCTGGCGCTGATCAATCTGTTGCGCGCGCGGGTGGGTGACCTCACCAGTGCCGCGCCGTCTCATACGGAGGAATGACCTGATGCGCGTCCTGATCTGCCTGTCGATCGTCCTGCTCGTCACCGCGTGCAGCCCAGCTGCGCCCGCCACGCCCCTTCCGCCAACTTCGCCGCCGACCGCGCTGCCCGTCGCTGACCTGACCGCTGAGGCAGAACGGCTGGCGATCACCCCCGCCACCGCCCCGCCGATCGCCGTTGAAAATGTGGTCGGTTTCCCGGATATGGCGGCAGGTGCGGCGGAATTCCGGCTGGAAGGGGCGTTCAGCATCCGCGCGGGCGCACAGCCCAGAGCCAGCTTCCGCAGTGTGTCAGCGACGGCGGCGGTGCTGTCACCCTCGCGCCATCTGATGATTACTGTGCCTGTCACCAGCCGCTTCACGCAGGAAGAGACGACGCTGACACTGACGCTGCTCATCCCTGGCGGCGTGGCGGGGGCGCTCAACCTGACGAGTGCGCGCACGCTGTCGCCCAACACCCCCGCCGCTGACCTGATGATCCTGCCGCTGGCAGCGCGCGATCAGGCATTCGGAAGCGACATCAACGCGCTGGCGGTCACGGGGGATGTGCGGGTGCTGGAGAACGGTGCGTTCATCAGCGCGGCATTCGAGGTCACCTTTACCAGCGGCATCACCGGGGAGAGCGTGCGCGCCACCGGGCGGGTCAATCAGCTTGGGCTGATCGTGGAGTGAAACGGCGTGCGAGGGCGCACCTGTGCGTGCGCCCCGCGATGCACAAATTCAGCGCGAGAGGAAGCGCGCCATCTCGAAATAGCTTTCGTTGATCGGGCGAAGCTGGCTGATCGCCTCGCTGATCGGGATGGTCTTCATTTCACGCCCGACCTGCGCCACCATGACGCCCGACTCGCCGGCGTTGATCACGCGCACCGCCTTGACGCCCATGCGCGTCGCCAGCAGGCGGTCGAAGGCGGTCGGGCTGCCGCCGCGCACGACATGCCCCAGGATGATCAGGCGAATCTCGAAGCCGACATTCTGTTTGGACAGGTATTCGGAAAGCTGCCCGACCTTGAGCGTTGCGCCTTCGGCGACGACGGCGATAGCATGCGTTTTGCCGCGCACGTAGGCGTCTTCCAGCGCAGCCGCCACTTCTTCCATCGTCATATCGCGTTCCGGCGTGATGACGACTTCCGCCCCGCCGAGGATGCTGCCCATGACGGCGAGATAGCCGCAGTTGCGCCCCATCACCTCGACGAGGAAGGCGCGCTGATGCGAGGTGGCGGTGTCGCGCAGGCGGTCGATGGCGTCAAGGATGGTGTTGAGCGCGGTGTCCACGCCGATGGACATGTCTGTGCCGAAGATGTCATTGTCGATGCTGCCTGGAATGCCGACAGTGGGCAGACCCTGTTCGTGCAGGCGCAGCGCCCCGGTCAGGCTGCCGTTGCCCCCGATGACGACCAAACCCTCGATGCCTTTTTCGTTCAGGCGGCGCAGCGCCCGCTTCTGCCCGGCAGCGGTCTTGAACTCCTCATTGCGCGCGGTTTGCAGGATCGTCCCGCCGCGCTGAAGGATGCCGCTTACCTCGACACTGGTCAGCAGATTGTAATCCCCGTTCATCAAGCCGGAATAGCCCTGACGAATCCCGTACACCTCGATGCCCAGCTCCATCCCCGTCCGCACGACGGCGCGGATCGCCGCGTTCATTCCGGGGGAGTCGCCCCCACTGGTCATAACTGCGATGCGTTTCATCGGTTCGATCCCTCACTTTCCAGCGCAGTCCCTATTTTACCGTCCAACTGGCACGCCGCCAGACACGGCTTCCATCTCGCTCACCTCGATCTCCACGCCGCCCAGTTTTTCCAGGCGGTTCCGCAGGTCATCGCTGACGCGGATCAGCTTGTCCGGGAAGCGCATGACGTGCGTCGGCGCGCTATCGGCGGACATGAGGATGATCTCGAAGCGATCCTGCCCAGGAAAGCTGCTGATCTCGCCGATCACCTTCCGCAGCCGCCACTGATCGCGCTCGACATGGTGGTTGCGCCAGAAGCGCACGCGCAGCAGGCGCGGTGGCTGTGCCTGCGGCACGCCGGGCGCGCTGAAATCATCGATCGGGAAAGGCGCGTCGTCAAGGTCGTCCGGCGGCAGATCGTCCAGTGGAGGGGGTTCCGGCGGCTCAAAGTAGACCGGCGGGCGCATCGAAGCGGGCGGCGGAGGGGGCGGTTCGGGCGGCTCATCCCCATCATCCAGCCAGAGCGGAGGCTCGATCATGGGAGGAGGCTGGACGAGGGAGATCGTCTGGACGAGTGCCGTCTCGATCTCCTGCGTGACGTGTTCGACCACGATCTGCGGCTCGCCCCGCGAGAGGTCGAGTTTGCCGCCCAGCAGCACCACTTCCCCAGGTTGCTCGAAAAATTCGCTGAAGCGCGTCCATGTTTTTGGGAAAAGCACTGCATCGACGCCGCCGAGCTTGTCCTCGACGCGCAGGATCGCCATCGTCTCGTGCGATTTGGTCACCGTCTTGCGGACGCTCATCACCAGCCCGACGAGCCGGACCGGGCGCTCGTGCAGCGCGCCGTCGGCATTGTGAATTTCCAGCGTGGTGATCAGGTTTGCGCCTTGCAGCTTGTCGATGTAGGCGTCGATAGGGTGGCTGGAGATGTAAATGCCCAGCAGCTCGCGCTCCCACTCCAGCATCTCGCGGTCGATCCTGCCCGCTGGGTCGGGAGGGAGCGGCTTGTCGAGGTCGCTCCCGCCGCCGACCGCGCCTGTCTCACCGAAGAGACCCATCTGTCCGACTTCTTTGGCGCGGTGATGTTCGGCGCTGATGTTCATCAGGCGGTCGAGGGTCGCCAGCAGCGCGTGCCGCCCGCCGAAGGCACTGAGCGCGCCGACCTTGATGAGCATTTCGAGGGTGCGTTTGCCCACATGCCGCAGATCGACGCGCGTACACAGATCATTCAGGCTGGTGAAGCGCCCGCCTGTCATACGTGCATCGATCAGCACGGACAGCGCGCCGACGCCGGCATTCTTGACGGCTGCCAGCCCGAAGCGGATGCCGCGTCTGCCGTCGCGCAGGGGCTGAATGTCAAAATCGAGCAGGCTCTCGTTGAGGTCTGGCGGCAGGATGGGGATGTCCAGCCGCTTGCATTCCGCCAGAAAGGTGGTCACCTTGACCGCATCGCTGAAATGGGTGGAGAGCAGCGCCGCCATGTATTCGGCGGGGTAGGCGTATTTGAGGAAAGCGGACTGGACAGTGATGGCGGCGTAGTCGGCGGCGTGGGCGCGGTTGAAGCCGTAATTGGCGAAGAAATCGATCTGGTCGAAGATTTTATCGGCGATCTGGGCATCGACGCCGTTGGCGGGACCCTTTTCGACGAAGATGGCGCGGTGCTTTTCGAGGTCTTCCTTCTTCTTTTTGGAGACGGCGCGGCGCATCAGGTCGGCTTCGCCCAGGCTGTAGCCGAACAACTGCTGCCCGATCTGCATGATCTGTTCCTGATAGACGATGATGCTGTACGTCTCCGCCAGGATCGGTTCGAGCTTGGGGTGCAGGTATTCGACGGGTTCGCGCCCGTGCATCCGCGCGTTGTACTTCTCGATGAAGTCCATCGGACCGGGGCGGTAGAGCGAGACGGCGGCGACGATATTCTCGAAGCGGGTGGGCTTCATGCCGCGCAGCATCCCCTGCATCCCTTCGCTTTCAAGCTGGAAGACGCCGACGGTTTCGCCCCGGCTGATCATCTCGAACGCGCCTTGCAGGATGCGATCCTGCTCCGGGTCACCGGTTGGGCGGATCGGGATGTTGTCGAGGGTGTACTGTCTGCCGTGATGCCGTTCGATGAGCGCGCAGGTGCGGCGCAGCGAGGTGAGCGTCGCCAAACCGAGGAAGTCCACCTTGAGCAGCCCGATCGCCTCACATGTCTCCATCGGGAACTGCGTCACCTGGCGCAGCGCCATCGCATCGTCGGTCTCTTTGGTCTGCCGGTGCAGGGGGATGTATTCGACGAGAGGCTGATCGGCGACGATGACCCCAGCGGCATGGGTGGAGACGTGGCGGTTCAGCCCCTGGAGTTTGGCGGCGGTCTGGAACACGGGCTGCAATACCGGGGTGCTTTTCACCAGTTTTTCCAGATCGGGGATGGCGGCGACGTACTCGTTCACCCCTTTGGGCTTCGGCTCGGTGGGGATGAGGCGCGTCGCCTGATTGACCAGATTGAGATCGACACCCATCGCCCGCCCGACGTCCTTGATCGCCGCTTTCGCGCCCAGCGTCCCGAAGGTGATGATCGCCGCGACCTTGTCCTCACCATATTTGCGGGCGGTGTAGGCGATCATCTCGGCACGGCGGTCATCGGGGAAGTCCATGTCGATGTCCGGCATGGTGACGCGACCTGGGTTGAGGAAGCGCTCGAAGAGCAGATTGTTCTGGATCGGATCGATATTGGTGATGCCGAGGCAGTACAGCACCGCGCTGCCCGCGCCGCTGCCGCGCACGTTGTACCAGATGTCGGCGTGGCGGGCGAACTCGCACAGGTCCCACACGATCAGGAAGTAGGTGGCGAAGCCCATGCGTTCGATGGTCGCCAGCTCGAACTCGATGCGTTCGCGCAGGTCAGCGTCCGTCCCGGCGCGTGCGCCATACCGCCACACCATGCCTTTGCCGACCAGGTGACGTAGGAATGAAGCGGCATCGAAACCCTCCGGCACGGGGAAGATGGGCAGGTGATAGCCCTTGCGCTTCAGGTCCACATCGCACATTTCGGCGATGCGGACGCTGTTGAGCAGCGCTTCGCCGTCATTGATGTGCCCGAACGTCTGCCACATCTCTTCCGGGCTGTGCAGGTAGTAGCTGTTGTCGCTCATCCGCAGACGCTTCTGCTCATCCTTGAGCGCGCTGCTCTGGATGCACAGCAGGGTGTCGTGCGGGTCGTAGTCCTCATGGGTGACGTAATGCACGTCGCTGGTGGCGACCAGCCCGACCTGATCCTTCTTTCCGTGTTCGACAAGCCAGCGGTTGACGGCTTCGATCTCGTCGATGCGGTGCTGCTGCACTTCCAGATAGAAGCGATCCCTGCCGAAATGCTGGATGTACCAGTCGATCATGTCGCGGGCGCGCTGGTCGTCACCCGCCATGATCGCGCCAGGGATCTGCCCGCCGAGGCAGGTGCTGGTGGCGATCAGCCCTTCGCTGTGTTCAGCGAGGAATTCCTTGTCGATGCGCGGCTTGTAGTAATAGCCGTCAAGCTGGGCGGCGCTGGCGATCTTCATCAGGTTGCGATAGCCGGTCTGGTTCATCGCCAGCAGCAGCAGGTGATGGTTGTCGCGGTCGAGGCGCGAGTCGCGGTCGCTCATGCGGCGGTCGAAGGCGGTGATGTACGCCTCCATACCGATGATCGGCTTGATCCCGGCACTGTGGCAGGCGTCGTGAAACTCGATCGCGCCGTACATGACGCCGTGATCGCTGATCGCCAGCGCGCCCATGCCCAGTTCGGCGGCGCGTTTGGTCAGGCGTTTGATGACGCTGAAGCCGTCCAGCAGCGAATATTCGGTGTGGACGTGCAGGTGGACAAAAGGCTGTTCGCTCATGCGCTCGTGTGTTTGAATGAGGTGCATCTGTTCGATTTACAGGTCATTGTAGCATCAATTGCCCCGCCATGCGCGCCGCTCACCATGCGTTATAATCGAAACTGACCGCCAAACACGCCTGTTCAGGAGCGACCCGATGAATTTCAACCTGCTGCCCCCGCGCGAACAACTGGCGCGCATCATGAAGCGCATTTACGATGCCGGGCTGACCACGCTCTCCGGCGGCAACCTGTCCATCCGTGATGACGATGGCAGCATCTGGATCACCCCATCCGGCGTGGACAAGGGCGGGCTGACCCCAGGCGACATCATGCACATCCTGCCCGATGGGACGATCGAAGGCGTCCACAAGCCCTCTCTGGAATACCCCTTCCATCGCGCCATCTACGCCCGCCGCCCGGATGTCAACGCCATCGTCCATGCCCATCCGCCCGCGCTCGTCACCTTCAGCATCGCGCGCATCATCCCCGATACGCGCATCATCCCCCAGGCGCAGCGGGTGTGTGGGCGCGTCGGCTATGCGCCGTATGCCACGCCGGGCAGCGAGGCGCTGGGCATGAACATCGCCAATGCGCTGGCGGACGGGTTCGACTGTGTGCTGCTGGAAAATCATGGTGCGGTGGCGGTGGGCGACCATCTGCTGGGGGCGTATCAGCGCCTGGAGACGCTCGATTTCTGCGCGCGCACGCTCATCCGGGCGCGTCCGCTGGGCATCGCCTGCTCGCTGACGCCGGAGCAGCTCGACCTGTTCGACGCTGCGCCCGATCAGCCGCTCAACCAGTTCACCCCCAGCGAACATACCAGCCGCGAACGTGAGCTGCGCGTGCAGATCGCCCATGTGGTGGGGCGCGCCATCACCCGGCAGCTCATGATCGCCACCGAAGGCGTCATCTCGGCGCGCATCGACGATCGATCGTTCGTCATCACCCCGACCGGTTTCGACCGCCGCAGCATCGACCATGACGATCTGGTGCTGATCCAGAACGGGCGGCGTGAGGCGGGCAAGATGCCGAGCCGTTCCACGCGGATGCACGCCGCGCTGTATGCCCGCCACCCGGAAATCGGCGCGATCATCACCGCTCAGCCGCCCAGCGCCACCGCCTACGCTGTGACCGCCTGCCGTTTCGACTCGCGCACCATCCCGGAGAGCTACGTCATGCTGCGCGATGTGCCGATCATCGATTACGGCTTGCCCTACAGCGACCCGGACGCCATCGCCGACATCGTTTCCCCCACCACGCCCGTCGCGCTCATCCAGAACGACTGTGTGCTGACGGTCGGCGCGTCGGTGCTTCAGGCATTCGATCGGCTGGAGGTGCTGGAGTACAGCGCGCACAGCCTGATCGACACGCTCAGCCTGGGCAGGCTGATCCCGATGCCGGAAGATGCGCTCATCGAGCTGCGGCGCACATTCGGCTTGGAATGACAAACGGAGGCGCATCATGCAGACCATCGCCCGCCGCCGCCTGAACCGGGAGAAGCCTCGCGGGATTGCCACTGCACTGCCCGCCATCCTCTGGCTGGGATTGTTCTTCGTGCTGCCGCTGGCGATGGTGTTCATCGTCAGCTTTCTGACGCGCGGGCGGGGTGGGGCGGGGATGCTGCCCTTTACAGTCGCCAATTACACCCGCGTGTTCGATGTCTTTTCTGGCGTCATCGTCGACTCGATCGCCATCGCCTTCGCCAATACGGTGGTGTGCCTGCTCATCGGCTATCCGCTGGCGTACTGGATCGCCACACGGCGGCAGGAATGGGTTCGTGTGGCAGCGATCTTCCTGATCATCCTGCCGTTCTGGACGAATTTTCTGGTGCGGACGTATGCCCTGCAAACGCTGCTGGCGCGTGAGGGGATCATCAACAGCCTGTTGCTGTCGATCGGGCTGACCGATCAGCCCATCCAGATGCTCAACACCGGCGGGGCGGTGCTGTTCGGCTTGGTCTACGGCTATCTGCCCTTCATGGTGCTGCCCATCTATGCCTCCATCGAGCGCTTCGACATGCGCTTCGCGGAAGCCGCCTACGACCTGGGGGCGAACGACCCGGCGGTGTTCTGGCGCGTGCTGCTGCCGATGACCGCGCCAGGGGTCATCGCCGGGATCATCCTGGTGTTTATCCCGTCCATCGGGGCGTTCGTCACGCCTGACCTGCTGGGCGGCACGAGTGGGGTGATGATCGGCACGCTGATCAATACGCAGTACAAGGGGCAGGGCAATCAGCCGCTCGGTTCGGCGCTGTCGATGGTGCTGACCGGGCTGGTGCTGATCGCGCTGCTCATCTACGTCCGCTTTGGCGATCGCGGGGAGGGGAGGCTGTGAACATCAACCGGGCGCGGATGCGCCGCGACCTGCTCATCCGGCGGATCGGCTCTGCCGGGATCAGCCTTAACCCGATCCTGGCGTATGCCTTCCTGTGGATTCCTATCGTCGTGCTGGTGGTGTTCTCCTTCAACGACTCGAACAGCGTCTCGGTGTGGCGCGGGTTCACGCTGCGCTGGTATGAGAATATCGCCAGCAATACCTTCGTCGGCGGGTCTGAAGGGGCGCGCTTTTCGACAGCCATCATGCTCAATGCGGTCGGCAACAGCCTGCTGATCGCGTCCGTCTCGACGATCATCTCGACGGTCATCGGCACGATGGCGGCGCTCAGCCTGGGGCGGGGACGTTTCCCAGGCAAACGGGTGCTGGACGCGGTGCTGTATCTGCCCGTCGTCATCCCGGAGATCACCCAGGCGATCTCGCTGGCGGTATTCTTCAGTGCGCTCTTCGACTGGATCAACAGTCAGCTGACAGGCGTGCGCGCCGTCAACGGCTTCGGGTCGATCATCATCGGGCATGTGGCGTTCAGCATCTCATATGTGGCGATCGTGGTGCGCGCCAGGCTGAGCGCACTGAACCCCAAACTGGAGGAAGCTGCCACCGATCTGGGCGCGAACAACTGGCGCGCCTTCTGGCGCATCACGTTTCCGCTGCTGCTGCCGGCGATCGTGGCGGGCGGGCTGCTGGCGTTCACGCTGTCACTGGATGATCTGATCGTCAGCTTCTTCCTCTCCGGCGTTGGCACGACCACCCTGCCGATCTTCGTGTACGGCTTGCTCAAGACGCGCGTCCCGCCGGAGATCAATGCCATCAGCACGCTCATGCTGGCGGCGTCCACGCTGCTGGTGGCAATCTCGCTGGTCATGCAGGGGCGCGCCACGCGCCGACGATGAATGGGGCGGGTCAGATGGCAGGTGTGTACAAAGACAAACCTGCCACAATCGATTACCATAAATGGCATGTGTACAGTGCAGTGTTGACAAACTATTTGCTGAACTGAGGAGTGATCATGAAAAAGCTGTTTGTGCTGGTGGTGTGTCTGCTGCTGGTGACGGCGGGGGCGGCGGCGCAGGATGCGCCCGCGCTGGAACCCTGGGTATGTCCGCCCGGTTTTGAGGGACAGACGCTCAACGTCTATAACTGGACGATCTACATCGCCGAAGACACGATCCCCAATTTCGAGGCGGCGTGCGGGGTGACGGTCGTCTACGACAATTACTATACCAACGAGGAACTGCTCGCCAAACTTCAGCAGGGCAACCCAGGCTACGACGTGATCGTGCCGAGCGATTACATGATCGCCATCATGATCGAAGAGGGGCTGCTGCTGCCGCTGGAGCGGGAGCGCATTCCCAACGTGCGCCACATCAGCGCCGACATCCTCTCGCCCTGGTATGATGAGGGCAACGTCTACACGATGCCCTATCAGTGGGGCACAGCCGCCATCGCCTACAACCGTACCGCTGTTGGGCGCGAGATCACAAGCTGGACGGAGTTCTTCACCTATCCCGGCAATGTCGCCTGGCTGGAAGACCTGCGCGGGATGCTGGGGATCGGCTTGCTGATGACCGGGCACGATGTGAACAGCACCGACCCCACTGAGATCGCCGCCGCGCGCGATTATCTGCGCGCCAATTCCGCCAACGTCGCTGCCATCGTGGCGGGCAACTCCAAGCAGCTTCTCTCGCAGGGCGAAGTCGATATGGCGGTCGATTACAACGGTAACGTGTTCGGTTTGATGGCGGAATGCGCCGCCGACCCGAACTGCACCACCGAATACGCCTACTCGATCCCGGTCGAAGGCGCGAGTTTGTGGATGGACAACCTGGCGATCCCGGTCGGCGCGGCGAACCCGACTCTGGCGAATGTCTTCATCGATTACATCCTGCACCCGCAGGTGAGCGCCGACATCAGCAATTACGTCACCTACGGCACGCCCAACCAGACCGCGCTCGATCTGGGGCTGATCGACCCCGAAACGCTGGCGAACCCCAGCGTGTATCCGCCGCCGGAAGTGCGCGAAAACCTGTTCCAGATTCGTCCCGTGCCGCCGGAGGTCGAGACCTATTACAACGACGCCTGGGATGAGCTGAAGATCGCCATCCGCCGCTGACGATCCTCATGCGTCGCACCGCCGAGTCCCGCGCCATTGTGCATGTGCAGTCAGCGCTGCGCCGGGCGCTCATCGGGCGGCGTGGCGCAGCCATTGCCGCCGTCAGCGGCGGGCTGGACTCGCTGGTCATGCTGCACGCGCTGAGAGAGATTCGCCACCGCCTGACTCTCGATCTGGTGGTGGCGACGTTCGATCATGGGCTGCGCGGCGCGGACAGTGCGGCGGATGCTGCCTGGATTGAAGCGGTCGCTAGCGAATGGGGATTCGCCTGTGTGCGCGGCGCAGCCCCGCCCGGCGAACCGCTGCTCACCGTCGGCGTGGGCGTCGAGGCAGCGGCACGGCGCGCGCGGTACGCATTTCTGGCTGAGACGGCTCACGCGCGCGGTGCAGAATGGGTGCTGCTGGCGCACCATGCTGACGATCAGGCGGAGACGGTGCTGGCGCATCTGGTGCGTGGGGCGGGGCTGCATGGTCTGGGCGCGATGCGTTCGGATTCTCCGCTGCCAGGTGCGCCGGATGTGCGCGCGCTGCGCCCGCTGCTGGGGGTGCTGCGCGCCGAGATCGCCGCCTACGCCCGCGCGCACGATCTGCATCCCCGTCACGATGTCACCAACGACGATACCGCCTATACCCGCAATCATCTGCGTCATGTCGTGCTGCCTGCGCTGGCGCAGATCAACCCGCTGGTCGTGCCGTCGCTGGCGCGCTTTGCCCATCATGCCGCCCGCGATGCGGCGTATCTCGATTCGCTGCTCGACGCCGCGATCGCCGAAGGCGATCTGCTCTGGTTTGACGGTCGGCGTGCCGCCCTGGGGCGGGAACGAATGCGTGCGCTGCCCGATGCGCTGGCGATCCGCGCTGTGCTGCGCGCCGCCGCGCACATCGCGCCGCCTGCTGCCGACCTGCTGCCGATCACGGCGGAACGCGCGGAGACGGTGCTGTCGGCGGTGCGCGCTGCCCAGCCTGGAACACTCGTACAGATCGGGCATGGCGGCGTGGTTCACATCAGGCACACGGTCGCCTGGCTGGAAACCGGCTGAGTACTGAAAGCATGGGTGACGAAAATTGTATTTTCTATTAACATGCCATGTGTTGTGCTTTTTTGAAAATCCCTGTATGATTGAGAGCAGCATTTGTTCACAATACTATACCAATACACTTGTCCTCCACCTGGCAGGATTAGAGAGACACAGCCGATGATCGATTTGACCCCGGAAAACGTGCCGCAGGATGCCGTCATCCTGGTCGTGGATGACGAGGAAGCCATCCGCTATTCTGTTTCGAGGATTTTGCAGAAAGCCGGACATCAGGTGATCGTGGTGAGCAGCGGGGAGGAAGCGCTCGACGTGCTTGCCGCTCAGCCGATCGACGTGGTGCTGACGGACATCTGGATGCCGGGGGGCTTGGATGGGGTGGAGCTGCTGCGCCGGATCAAGGCGATCGACGCCGACATGGTGGTCATCCTGATGACCGGGTTCGGCAACCTCAACACAGCGGTCGAGGCGCTGCGCCTGGGCGCGCACGATTATCTGATGAAGCCCAGCTCCGGGCAGGACATTCGCATGAGTGTGGCGCGCGGGGTAGAGCGGGCGCACAACCTGCGCCGACGCCGCGAACTGCTGGCGGTCATCCGCAACAACTTGGCGGAACTCAGCGCCGCCCCGCCGGAGGAGAAGCTGAATGCTGGGCTGCGCCAGCAGCAGGTGATCGCCGCCAATTCACGCGATCTGCCGCTGGAGATGGGGGTGGACGGCGTGATGACCCTGGGCGCGCTGAAGATTTACCCCGGTCGCTACAAGATCGCCATCGGCGGCAACAGCATCGAACTGACGCCGACTGAGTTCGACCTGCTGCTCTACCTGGCGGCGCATCGTGGTCGGGTGGTGTCGTGCAGCGAACTGGTGCGCGAGGTGCGAAATTACAGCGTAGACGAGGCGGAGGCGCGTGAAGTGATCCGCCCGCATGTGAGTAATCTGCGCCGCAAACTCAAGGAATGCGGCGAATACGAAGACCTGATCGTCAATGTACGGGGCGTCGGCTATCGCCTCAACCCGCTCGACGAATGAAACGCCTGCTGATCATCGGGCTGTGTGCGTTCGTCATGCTGAACGGGGCGGGCGCGCAAACCATCGAGGCGCGCGTCGAGGACATGCTGGCGGGCATGTCGCTGGAACACAAGGTCGGGCAGATGTTCATGGTCACGCTGCATGGCAGTGTGGTCACTGAGGCGGGGACAGCCCACCTCAGGCGCTGGCAGCCAGGCGGTCTGGTGCTGTTCAGCGCCAACGTGGGCACGCCGGATGCGGTGGCACGGCTGACGAACGGTTATCAGGCGGTCATGCGTGAGGCAGGGGCTGCGCCGCTGCTGGTCAGCATCGATCAGGAGGGTGGGGTGGTCACCCGGCTGACGGAGGGCTTCACCTTTCTGCCTACGCCGCTGCTGCTGACCGCTTCCGGCATGAGCGAGGCAGCGGGGCGGATGATGGGGGGGGAACTCGCCGCCGTCGGCATCAATATGAACCTCGCCCCGGTCGCCGACCTGGAGACCTTCCGCGATAACCCGATCATCGCGCGCCGCGCTTTTGGCGGCGATCCGCTGATCGCTGGGGGGGCAGTGGCGGATTACGTGCGCGGTTTGCAGGCGCGCGGCGTGCTGGCGACCGCCAAACATTTCCCAGGTCATGGCGAGACGCGCCAGGACAGCCACGCTGTGCTGCCGACGCTGGAGCTGACGCGCGATCGCCTCGACTCGACTGAGCTTGTGCCGTTCCGCATGGCGATCGAGGCGGACACAGCAGCAGTCATGGTATCGCACATCTGGTTCCCCGCTCTCGACCCGATCCGCCGCCCGGCATCACTTTCGCCGCTGGTGGTCAACGGGCTGCTGCGCGGCGAGATGGGCTATGACGGGTTGATCATGACCGACGCGCTCGATATGAACGCCGTCGATCTGGAGATCAACTACTACGACGCGGTGGTGCTGGCGGTCGAGGCGGGCATCGACCTGCTGGCGACGGGTCCCAGCACGGGAATTGCCGTCGTCGAGGCGGCGATGCAGCGCGTGGTCGATGAAGTGCGCGCCGGGCGCATCAGTGAGGCTCGCATCGACCAGTCGGTGCGCCGCATCCTGACGACCAAAGCGCGCTTCGGCGTGCTGGACGCTGCTCCCGTCGATGCGCCGCGTGCGGCAGCGGCGGTTGCGGCAGAAGGCGGCACGGCACTGGTCGAGTCGCTGTATCGCGCCAGCGTCACGGTGGCGGTCGATCGCGCTGGCTTGGTCCCCATTGCGCCGGAGACACGGGTCGCGGTCATCTTCCTGGCGACGCGCTATCAGATTCAGGCAGAATGCAGTGCATATCGCCCTGGCGGGCGGCTGGTGCAGTGGGTCGGGGTGAACGACAACCCTACCGCTGAACAGATCGGCTGGGCGACGGCGGCGGCACGGGCTGCCGATGTCGTGGTGGTGTGGACGCAGAATGCCGATCGCAACCCGGATCAGGCGGCGCTGGTGCGCGCGCTGCCGCCGGAAAAGACGATCGCCGTCGCGCTCTGGTCGCCCTATGACTGGCAGGTTTACCCGGATGTCAGCACGTATCTGGCGCTCTACTCGCCAGGTCGCCCGGCTGTACCCGCCGCGTGCGCCGTGCTGTTCGGCGCTGCACCATCTACAGGGCAGCTGCCGCTGACATTGGGCGAAATGCTTCGCGCGGGTAGTGGAGAATGAACAGTAAAGCGAACAGGTTTACATTTTTTGTGAAAAATAACCAAAAGCCTGTGTCGTTCTTGGTGATTTTGTCAGATGAACTGAGAGGGCGTGTCCAATAGCATATCGGGAGTATCGTGTCATTTTGCCGACAGGACGTGAACCCATGACTATTGCTCTCCGTGACTTCTATGAGCTGCCCTACGACGAACTGGAAGAACTGAATTTGCAGTTCAAGGCGCAGCGTCTGGCGCGCACGCCAGCGGATCAGATTCGTGAAGAACGCCTGAAATTCCTGAGCGATGAGCGGCGCATCAAGGCAGTGACGGTCTGCTTCTCCGATCTGGAAGGGCGGCTGCACATGCTGGATTATGACAAGAAGTTCCTGCTCAAATCGTGGGATAACCTGACTTTCGACGGGTCGTCGGTGCGCGGTTTTTCCGCACAGAGCGAGTCTGACCTGCGCCTGCACATCGACTGGTCGGCGTTCTATCTCGTGCCGTCGGACGTGTTTGGACCTGGCAAGGTACTGGTGTTCGGCGAGGTTCGTGAGAAGGACGGATCACCATATGCAGCGGACATTCGTGGGATGCTCAAGGGATATACCGAGCAGCAGCACGCCGCCAATGGGCTGACCTTCAACGCAGCCAACGAGATTGAGGGTTTCCTGTTCCAGGGCAGCCGTGCCGAGCAGACCTATGCCATGACGGGCAGGTTTGAGTATGTCGGTACGGGCGGATATTACCACTCGCTGCCCGGCGATCCGCTCCGCAGCTTCATCGACCACGCGGCGGAAGTGCAGCGGGCGCTCGGCTTCGAGAATGAGAAGGATCACCCGGAAGTTGCGCCGTCGCAGTTTGAGATGAACTACAGCTATGCTGAAGCGCTGATCGCTGCTGACCAGGTGGCGCTGTACAAGCTGATCTGCCGTCAGGTGGCGGAACAGCGCGGGCTGACGGCTTCCTTCCTGCCCAAACCCGTTGCCGGGGTGAACGGCAGCGGGATGCACACCAACCTGTCGATCTCGCAGAACGGGTCGAACCTGTTTTGGCAGGAGGGCGGGCAGGAGAACCTGTCGCCGATGGCGTGGGATTTCGTCATCCGCATCCTGACGCACGCCCGTGACATTTGCCTGATCCTGAACAGCAGTGTGAACGCCTACCGCCGCCTCGACCCCCACTACGAAGCGCCGAACCAGATCAAGTCATCGCCCGTCGATCGCGGTTCGATGGTGCGTATCCCGGTGGGCAATTCGCGTTCGGCGCGTGTGGAAGTGCGCTCGGTCGGTGCAGATACTAACATGTATCTGGCGCTGTATACGCTGCTGCGGACCGGGCTGGAAGGCGATCGCCCGGCGGATGCGCCGCTGGATACGGGCAAGTATCTGCCGGACAATATCTACGACGCGATCGATGATTTCGAGGGCAGCAGCTTCGTCCGCCGTCTGCTGGGCGATGATGTGACGGAGAAGTACGCCGCGCTCAAACGCGCCTCGGCAGATCGCTGCCCGCGCCTGCTCGGTTCGATCATCAAGCCTGCTGAAATTCAGTTCCATCACGAAGTGCAGAACCAGTACCTCTGGAACCAGTTCTGATCAGAAAATTTCGCCGGGGCGATGCAGGGCGTCGCCCCGGCGCGATCGTTCGCCCCACCCCGCGCTTGACAAGCGCCGGGGTGAGGTGCTATATTTTTCATCACTTGCGGGTGTAACTCAGTTGGTAGAGTGTCTGCTTCCCAAGCAGAATGTCAGGGGTTCGAGTCCCCTTACCCGCTCTGTACGAATGCCAGCCAGCGACCTGGCTGGTTTTTTTATGCAGGCAGGAGTCGCTTATCGTGGCACAGACATATACGCTCGACGCCCAGTCGCGCAGCGTGACGGGCAAGAAGGTCGGGCAGCTTCGCACGCAGGGCTTGGTTCCTGCGGTCATTTACGGCGCGAAGATTCAGCCCATTCATCTGCAAATTCCGTATCGTGCGCTGGAGATCACTCTGGGCAAGGCGGGCGGCACGCACCTGATCGACGTCAGCGTCGATGGCACGGTGCAGACGGTGCTGGCGCGCGCCGTACAGCGCGATGTGATCAAGGGCAGCATCCTGCACGTCGATTTTCTGGCGATCGACAAGAGCAGCAAGATCACCACTGAAATTCCGGTGCATCTGACGGGCGAAAGCCCCGCTGTGCAGACGCGCCAGGGGATCGTGCAGCACGAGCTGATGGCGGTCGAGATCGAGGCGCTCCCCTCTGACCTGATCGATCAGGTGTCGGTCGATCTGGCGGCGCTCAAGAACTTTGGCGATGTCATCACGGTCGCTGACCTGGCGCTGCCCTCCGGCGTGACGGTGCTTGCCGCCCCTGAGACGGTCATCGCGCGTATCGTCGCTCAGAAGACGGTCGAAGAAGTGCTGACGGATGCCCCGGTCTCCGCCGAGGTGGAAGTGATCAGCAAGGGCAAGGCTGACGAGGAAGAGATCGGCTGATCGTCTGGCGATCAGGCTGACAGGCGCTGTGAGTCAGGCGGCGCGGAGAACCTTCTCCGCGCCGCCTGATTTTTTCTTCAGCAGCAGGATGATGTTTCCGCCCCTCTACACCGCGTCGTTGATCTGCGCTTCGTCCGCTTCCCCGTCGCTGAGGTATGCCTCACCCTGCTCAGCATCGATCGCGCTGCTGACCACTTCCAGTTCCGCTGTGCCGATCGCCTCCAGACCTTCGCCCTCGGTCAGCGCATCGTCCTCGGCGGCTGCACCCTCGACGATCGTCATGCTGACCACGCTGTCACCACTCGCCAGCCTGACCAGCCGCACACCCATCGCGTTGCGCCCCACATCGCGCACCGCTTCCAGATTGATGCGGATGATGCTGTTGCTGCTGGTGATTGCCAGAATATCGTCTTTCGGATTGATGCAGCGCATAGCGACGATCGGACCCGTCTTGGCATTGCGCGGCAGCGTGCGGATGCCTTTGCCATTGCGCCCCGTCACGCGGTATTCGCTCAGTTCAGTGCGTTTGCCATAGCCATTCCGCGAGACGACCAGCACGTGCGTGTCCCCTTCGCGCAGCACATCCATCCCGGCGATGGCGTCCCCATCCTGAAGGCGCATCGCGCCGACGCCGGATGCGTTGCGCCCCTGCACACTGACCCGCTCCTCATGGAAGCGGATGCTCTGTCCGTCAGTGGTCGCCATGACGATGTACTGCGACCCGTTGGAGCGCTCCACCCAGTTGAGCGTATCGCCTTCATCGAGTGACATGGCGATTTTGCCGCTGCCCTTGACGCTGGCGAATTCCTCCAGCCGCACCCGCTTGATCTTACTGTGCCGCGTCGCCAGCACGAAATAGCCTTCACCGTCGAAATCATCGACTGGGATGATGGCGGTGATCTTCTCATCGCTTTCCAGCCCCAGGAAGGCATGGACGAGCGTGCCTTTGGCGGCGCGCCCGCCTTCCGGCACGATGTGGCACGGCGCACTGTACACCTTACCGCGATCGGTGAAGAAGAGCAGGGTGTCGTGGCTGCTGGCGGAGATGAGGCGCGTCACGCCGTCTTCATCTCTGGTCGTCATGCCGATCACGCCGCGCCCACCCCGGCGCTGGGCACGGTAGGCGCTGGCAGGCACGCGCTTGATATAGCCCTGCCCGGTGAGCAGCACGACCACTTCCTCGACCGGGACGAAATCCAGTTCGTCGAAGTCAGTGCGTGTGCCGTATTCGACGCGGGTGCGACGCGGTGCGTTGTAGTCCGCTGCCGCCTGCACGATGTCTTCGCGGATCAGCGCGCGAATCTTGTGCGGCGACTCCAGCAGGTCCTGCAGGTAGGCGATGCGCGCCATGACCTCGTTGTATTCGTCGGTCAGCTTCTGGCGCTCCAGCGCCGCCAGCCGCCGAAGCTGCATATCGAGGATGGCGTTCGCCTGCGCCTCGCTCAGTTCAAAGCGGGTCATCAGCCCGAAGCGGGCGCTTTCGGTGTCGTCGGCACTGCGGATCGTCTGGATGATGGCGTCGATGCTGTCCAGCGCCCGCAGCAGCCCCTCCAGAATGTGGGCGCGCGCCTGACGCTTGCCCAGTTCAAAGCGGGTACGCCGTTCGATGACCTCGTAGCGGTGGTCGATGTAGATGGTCAGCATCCGCTTCAGACTGAGGGTGCGCGGTTCGCCGTTGACCAGGGCGAGCATCTGAATGCCGAAGGCGCTCTGAAGCTGCGAATGCTTGTAGAGCTGGTTCATCACTTTCGCGGGCTGCGACCCGGCTTTGAGTTCGATGACCAGGCGCATCCCGTTGCGGTCCGACTCATCGCGCAGGTCGGAGATGTTGCGGATGCGATCCTCACGCACCAGTGCCACGATGCGTTCGATGATCGCCGTCTTGCTGATCTGGTACGGGATTTCGGTGACAATCAGGCGCTGGCGTCCATTGACGATCTCATTCTCGATGCGCGCCCGCACGATCACCCGCCCGCGCCCGGTGGCATATGCCTCGCGCAGATCGTCTGTGGCGATGATCGCCGCGCCGGTCGGAAAATCGGGTCCCTTGACGAACTGCATCAGGTCATCGACACTGATTTCCTCCCGATCGTCCCAGCGATCGATCAGGTAGGCGATGGCGCTGGCGAGTTCGCTCAGGTTGTGCGGCGGGATGTTGGTCGCCATGCCGACGGCGATGCCGCTCGTGCCGTTGAGCAGCATGTTGGGCAGGCGGGCGGGCAGCACAAGGGGTTCTTTGAGCGTGCCGTCGAAATTTTCGCCAAAATCGACGGTATCCATGTCGATGTCGCTGAGGATTTCCTCGGCGATCTGCGCCAGGCGCGCTTCGGTATAGCGCATCGCCGCCGGGCTGTCGCCGTCCACACTGCCGAAGTTGCCCTGTCCATCGACGAGGGGGTAGCGCATGGAGAAATCCTGTGCCATGCGCGCCATCGCATCATACACCGACGCATCCCCATGCGGATGATATTTGCCCAGCACCTCGCCGACGATACGCGCGCTCTTCTTGTAGGCGCTGTTGGCGCGGATGCCCATGTCGTACATGGCGTACAGGATGCGCCGATGCACGGGTTTCAGACCGTCGCGGGCGTCTGGAAGGGCGCGTGCGACGATTACGCTCATGGCATAATCGAGAAAGCTCCCGCGCATTTCCTCGTTGATGTTGATGGGGCGGACTGTGCCGATATTCTCAACCATTTTCACTCGCGACTCGTGACTGGAGGACATTGTATTTCGTAGAACGCTTTGTTAATTTTACCACAAAATACCCTGATTTTCCGCTCTTGAAAGGAGTAAACGCACGCCGGGAAACCCTCGGCTGGCGTCGTAAAAATGATGAAACTATTCCGCAGACTCTTATTGGCTGTTCTGGTCATTCTGGTCATCGCTGCCGGGCTGATCGCCTGGGTAGTGTGGGACAGCACACGCGGGATGCTACCGCAGACGAGCGGTGCGCTGACCGTGAGCGGCTTGAACGCGCAGGTAGAAATCCTGCGCGACGGGTGGGGTGTGCCGCACATCTACGCCAGCAGCCCATATGATCTGTTTTTCGCCCAGGGCTATACTCAGGCGCAGGATCGCTGGTGGCAGATGGAGTTTTACCGCCACATCGGGCGCGGGACGCTGGGCGAACTGCTGGGTGAAAATCGCACCGCTTTCCGCAACGACGTATTCATCCGCACGATCGGCTGGCGGCGCGCCGCTGAACGCGACCTGACGATGCTCAGCGAGACGGCGCGCGCCCAGCTTGAGTCGTTCGCCGCCGGGGTCAACGCCTACATCAGCGGGCGCGCCCCGGATGATCTGGCGTTCGAGTATCGCGTCCTCAGCCTGACCGGGGCGAACATCACCGTCGATCCCTGGACGCCGCTCGACAGCCTCGTCTGGGCGAAAGTCATGGCTTGGCAGCTCACCTCTACTTATGATCGCGATCTGCGGCGGCAGCTCCTCATCGACGAGATCGGCGAAGAGATGATGCGCGCCATGTATCCGCCCTATCCATATGATGATCCGCGCGCGCCAACCATCCTTCAGCCGGAAGACCTGCCGATCACGCCCGATACGCTGACCAGCCCGGCGGCATCGGCACGCCCGGATCGGGCGTTTGCGCTGGCGCTGGCGGGTGGGCTGCTGCCTGAAGATCGCCTCGGCGGGGTGATCAGCATGGCGCGCGCCGATGGTGTGGGCAGCAACAACTGGGTGGCGACGGGCACGCGCACCGCCAGCGGCGCGGCGATGCTGGCGAACGATATGCACCTTGACCCATCCATGCCGAGCATCTGGTATACCATCGGGCTGCACTGCCTGCCTGTGAGCGAGTCGTGCCCGTATGACATGGTGGGGTATGTCTTCACGCCCGTGCCCGGTCTCATCGTCGGGCACAATGGGCGCGTTGCCTGGGGCATGACCAACGTCGGCGCGGATGTGCAGGACCTGTACGCGCTGGAGTGGAACCCGGATGATCCGCTGCAATACCGCTGGGATGGGGCATGGCGCGCTGCTGACCTGATCGAAGAGGTCATCCGCTTTGCCGATGGTACACCGTCTGTCACGGTGCAGGTGCGGGTGACGCATCTCGGTCCGGTCATCAATGACAATCAGGTCGTGGAAGGCACGACCCTGAGCGGCTTCAATACCGAAGACCCGCTCGTGCTGCGCTGGACGGGACATGAACCCGCCAGCCTGCTCGATGCGCTGCTCGGCTTTGCCCGCGCCACCGACTGGGAGTCGTTCCGCGAAGGGGCGCGCCTGTTCAGCATCCCGGCGCAGAACCTGGTGTTCGCGGATGGGCGCGGCAACATCGGCTATCAGATGCCGGGTCTCATGCCCATCCGCCCGGCGGGATTCGATGGGCTGACTCCGCACGCCGTGTCCGGCGACGCCGACATCTGGCAGGGGTTCGTGCCATTCGACGATCTGCCGCGCATCCTCAATCCGGCGCGCGGCGTCATCGTCACGGCGAATCAGGCGGTCGTGCCGCTGGCGTACTACAACGGGCTGGGCATCGAGTCGATGGTTCCCTTCAGCTACGACTGGGCGTTCGGAGAACGCGGCTATGCCATCAACCGACGGCTGGATGAGGAAAACCCGCATTCGGTCGATACATTCCGCCTGCTGCACAACGATACCTATGACCTGAATGCCGAACGTCTCGTGCCCTGGCTGCTCTCGGTCGATGCGCCTGACCCGGCGCTGAACGGGGCGCGCGATCTGCTGCGTGAGTGGAATTACCGCTGGGAGGCGGACAGCCGCGCCGGGCTGGTATATGCCTATGCGCTGCGCGCGCTGCTGGCGAACGTGTTCGACGATCAGCTCCCGGAGTCGGTGCGCGGCGACATCCGCCAGTCGTATGCCCTGTCACAGCTCATGGAGATGCCCGATCACCTCTGGTGGGATGATGCGCGCACGCCGGATGTGACCGAGAGGCGCGATGACATTCTGGCGCGCGCGCTGAGTGAGGGAGTCGCTGCGCTGACCGCCGCGCACGGAACCGACCCCGCGAACTGGCGCTGGGGGGATGTGCATGGCACGCGCTTCGAGAGTCCGCCGCTGGGTGCGAGCGGCATCCGCCAGATCGAGGACATTGTGAATCGTACCGTGTTCGGTTTCAGCGGCAGTACGCACAGCATCAACTCGCAGGACTGGAGCGCGCCGAGCGGCGATTTCATGATCGTGCAGCATTCGTCGCAGCGGCTGGTGGTCGATTTTGCCGATCCCGATCGCAGCACATCGATCCTCCCGACCGGGCAGAGCGGGCATCCCTTCAGCCCACACTATGATGATATGCTGCCGATCTACGTAAGCGGCGGGACGCTGCCCCTGCCCTACACCCGTTCCGCTGTCGAAACGGCGAGCCAGACACGACTGGTACTCAGCCCAGGCGGGTGAGTCGGTGGGTGCGGCGGGTGGGCGATCTGCCCGCCGCACTTCATGCTATAATGCCGCCGTTTACCGGATACGGCATCGAACAGAACGCGAACAGTGCGCGAAAGACTGAAAGCAGGACGCCCCGCCCTCATCGGCGCGCTGGTGAGCGCGGTCGTGGTGATCGCTTTTCTCACCCAGATCGACCTGGCAGACCTCGGCACGGCGCTGGGGTCTGCCCAGTTAGGGTGGGTTATCCCGGCGGCAGGCGCGGCGGTCGTCGGTTTGGCGGTGCGCGCGCTGCGCTGGCGCTTGCTGCTCGGCGTGCCGTTCAGCGCGTGGCGCGCCTTTCACATCGTCAACATCGCCTATTTCGCCAACGGCATCCTGCCGCTGCGCCTGGGCGAACTGGCGCGGGCATACCTGGCATCGCGCGGGGATCGCGCCGTGCCACCGCTGCACGCGCTCAGCACGGTGGTGGTCGAACGGCTGCTCGATGTGCTGGCGGTGCTGGTGCTGATCGGGCTGGCGCTGCCCCTCGCCCCGCTGCCGGATGTGCTGCGCGCTTCGGCGGCGCTGTTCGTACCGCTGACGGCGATCGGCTTCGGCGTGCTGGTCGGGCTGGCGGCTCGGCACACATGGACGCTGGGCATGGTGGAGCGGCTGAGCGGGCACATCGGGCTGCTGCGGCGCATCAACGCCCCGGCGCTGGCGGGGCATGTGCTGGATGGACTCGCACCGCTGGCGCAGCCGCGCGCGCTGGTCACTGCGCTGCTGCTGACGGGCATCGCCTGGCTGTTTTCGGTCATCAGCGGGTACGCGCTCATGTTCGCGTTCTACCCGGCGGGTGACATCGGCGCGACGCTGCTCTTCACAGCGGCAGCGTCGTTCGCGGTGGCGGTTCCGGCTGTGCCTGGCAGCCTGGGGACGTATGAGGCGTCCGTCTGGGTGGGGCTGGCGGCGATGGGCTATGGCGAGCCGCTGGCGACGGCAACGGCGTTCGCGGTCACGCTGCACGGGATGAATCTGCTGGTCAATGTGGTGCTGGGCGGCATCGGGCTGGTGGCGGAGGGCGTCACGGTCGGTCAGTTGACGCGCGGCGTCCGCACGATGCACCAGCCGCAGGAACGGGATGCGCGGGGCACGGGCGGCGCGCATCATTCATGAAGGGTTGGAAACGAAGAACGATGTCCTCGATGGTGAAAACGGGCGCGCACGCCCCCGAACGACTGAAAATTCTGATCTGCCTGCTGTACTACTTTCCGCACCGCACCGGGCTGACGATCCATGTGCAGCGCATCGCAGAGGAGCTGGTGCGGCGCGGGCATGAGGTGACCGTGCTGACGGCGCGTTACAGCGATGAGCTGCCGCGCGATGAGCGCACCGAACACGAAGGCGTGCGGATCGTGCGGCTGTGGGCTCCCATCCGCCTGAGCCGGGGGATGATCATGCCCGCCTATCCCTGGGCGGCGTACAGCCTGATGCGCGAACACGACATCGTGAGCGTGCATACGCCGATGCTGGAGACGGCACTGGTGGCGCTGCTCTCGTGGCTGACGGGCACGCAGGTGATCGTCACGCATCATGGCGACCTGGTTTTGCCGCGCGGGTCGCTGGTCAACCGCTTCATTCAGGGGACGATGTTCGCCATGTATCGCGTGCTGGCATGGCGGGCGCGCCGTCTGCTGGCATACAGCCAGGATTACGCCGATCACTCGTATTACCTGCTGCCCTTCAAGGACAAGGTGTCGGTGGTGTATCCGCCGATCGCCATGCCCGAACCGCGCAGAGAGCGCGCCGCCGCGCTGCGCGCCCAATGGTCGAAGGACGGCGCGCCGGTGATCGGCTTTGCCGGGCGGTTTGTCGAGGAAAAGCGCCCTGACCTGGCGATCCGCGCGCTGGAGACGGTGCAGCAGCGCTATCCTGGGGCGCGGCTGGTGTTCATGGGCGAATACCAGATTCAGTACGAAAAGACGTGGGAGAAGCATCAGGCGCTCGTCGAGGCGCACCGCGAGTCGCTGATTTTCCTCGGTCTGCTGTATGATCCACAGGACGTCGCCGATTTTTACGCCGCCTGTAATGTGGTGGTGCTGACGAGCGACACCGAGTGCTTCGCGCTGGTGCAGGTGGAGGCGATGCTCTCCGGCACGCCGATGGTGATGACGGACATCCCAGGTGGGCGCGTCCCGGTGATGGAGACGGGGATGGGCGTGCTGGCGAAGCAGGGCGATCCGGTCAGCATCGGCGAGGCGATCATCACCGTGCTGGATGACCCGGCGCGCTATCGCCGAACCCGGCAGGAAATTCAGGACATCTTCTCGTTCAAGGAGACGGTCGATCGTTATGAAGCACACTTCCGCGAACACGCCAAACGGCGTTGACCGCCCGATCACCCCCGAACTGATCCGCCATATGACGCGCAATGAGGCGGATATGGCGTTCAGGAAACGGGTGCAGTCGGTGTTTGACTGGCTGCCGCCGCGCGAGGGGATGACCATCCTCGACATGCCGTGCGGGCGCGGTTTCTACCTGAACATGCTGCGCTACGTCAGCCCTGGCGTGCGGCTGGTGGGTGGGGAGCTGGATCGCCCGGTCATCGAGAAAGCGGCGCGCAACGTCGGTCATCTGCCCGGCATCGCGCTGGTCAACTGCAATATCTACGCCATGCCATTCCCTGACGAGATGTTCGACGGGGTGATCGTCTCGGAAATCCTGGAACATGTTGATGACGATGTGCGCGCGCTGCGTGAGGTGATGCGGGTGCTGAAGCCCGGCGGCGTCGCGGTGATCACCGTCCCCAATGCCGATTACCCTTTCTGGTGGGACCCGATCAACAAGACGCTGGAGCTGCTGTTCAAACGCCCGATTCGCAGGGGGATGTTCGCCGGGCTGTGGGCGAACCACGTGCGGCTGTACCGCCTGGATCAACTGCGCGAGACGATCGCCCGATCCGGCTTCATCCTCGAAGAGGAACGCGCTTTCACCCATCACAGTTTCCCGTTCATTCACAATCTGGTGTACGGCATCGGAATGCCGCTGCTGGAGTCCGGCGCGCTTTCCGGCGATATGGCGAAGGCGGCGAATCGCCTGACCTTTGATGAAAACGACGGCAGCCTGCTTAACCCGATCAATCTGGGCATCGCGGTGTTCAACTGGTTCGATCGGCACAACGCTATCAGCGAGCCGATCGGACGCTCAACGGTCAATCTGGCGGCAAAGGTGCGTAAACCATCATGAGTATGCTCCCGCCTCATCTCGTCCCACAGCGCCCTGACCCCGATCCTGCACCGTCGCAGCCCGCCAGCGAGACCGAAACCGCGCGCGAACTGCGCGATTTCGAGTCGCTCACGCTGGCGGAGGCGCTCGGTCTGCTGGTACGCCACCCGATTCAGACGCTCGGCGCGCTGTCGGAGATCGCCTTCACCCCGCGTGAGGGGCGTACTGTCGAACGCGAGATGCAGCCGCTGGTGCAGGTGCGCCTCCCCGTGACGCCCTCGCCTGTTTCAGCAGCACCCGTGCCAGAGATCGAACTGCCGCCCGCGCCGCCCATCTCACCTGATGATCCCGATGCGCTGTCGGCGTCCGACATCCCGGCGGGCGTGCGGCGGGTGCGGCTCATCCTGCGTCTGATCGGGCTGGCGCTGGCGCTGTGGGGCAGCTTCAGCCTGAGCATCGCCCCGGACCGCACGCCATCCGGCTTCCTGAACAGCGGCTTCATCCCGATGCTCGTGGGCTTGGTCGTTTGGATCGCGGGGGAACTCGTGCCGTTTGCCGCGCGGCTGCGACGGCGCATCCCGCGTGATGCCAACAATGTGCAGGTCGCGCCCTACCGCTGTGACGATCTGCTGCTGGTGGCAGTCAGCCCGGCGCGGGCGGTGGTCTTCGGCGTCATGCTGGCGCTGACGGCGGCGTCGTTCGTGCTGAATGCCAACAATTTCTTCTCGACGGTCGGCGTATTCGCGTGGTTCGGGTCGATCGGGGCGGCGGTCTGGGTGTTCGCGCCGCGCGGCTGGTCGCCGCTGGTGCTGATCGAAACGATCGCGCACCGCGTCCGCCGGATGCGCCCTCGGCTGACGGTGGCGGGCGGTCTGCTGCTGCTGATCATCATCGGTGGGGCAGCGCTGCGCTTCGTCGAACTCGACCGGATGCTGCCGGAGATGACCAGCGATCACGTCGAGAAGCTGCGCGATGCTGAAGGGATCATCAGCCTGGGGCTGACCAACGTCTTCTTCGCCAGCAACGGCGGGCGCGATCCGCTGCATTTCTATTTTCTGGCGGCGCTGACCGTGCTGCCTGGCGTGGAATTCAATTTCTACCTGCTCAAGCTGGGCACGGCGATCGAGGGCGTGCTGAGCATCGCCATCATGTACTGGCTGGGACGGGAGGCGGTCGGCAGGGGCAATCGCCCACTGGGGGAGGTGGTCGGCTTGCTGCTGGCGGCGCTGGTGGCGGTCAGCGCGTGGCACATCTTCCTCAGCCGGCTGGGGCTGCGCATCGTGCTGACTCCGCTGGTGGTGGCGCTGGTGCTGGCGTTCATGGCGCGTGGGCTGCGCTATAATCGGCGCTGGGATTTTGTGTATGCCGGGCTTGCGCTCGGCTTCGGCTTGTACAGTTATCAGGCGCTGCGGATGCTGCCGATCGCGGTGGCGTTCATGGGGCTGATCGGGCTGATCATCGGTGGGGGGACGTGGCGCGTCCGCCTGACGTTCGCCTTCAATATGGTGGTGCTGGCGCTGGTGGCGGTGATCATCTTCGTGCCGCTCTTCCGTTTCTCGCTCGATTATCCCAATGAGTTCTGGCGGCGCTCGAACGGGCGGCTGTTCGGTGATGAACTCATCCAGATGCTCGATGAACAGGGCAATCTGGTGGTTCGCAGCGCCACCAATGAGGAACGGCTGGCTGCCTTCGCTGCCAACGTCCCCAATCTGCTGTACAACGTGCAGAACGCCCTGCTGATGTTCCACTGGCGCGGTGACTCGGCGTGGTTCCACAATGCCGACCGCAACCCGGCGCTCGACTGGGCGGCGGGCGGGCTGCTGATCGTCGGCATCGGAGCATGGCTGGCGCGGGCAGCGCGGCGTGGTGACGCCTTTGCATGGACGTTCATTCCCGCGTCGCTGATCATGATGCTGCCCTCCATCCTGGCGCTGGCGTTCCCGGATGAAAACCCCAGCCACACGCGCATCAGCGGCGTGCTGCCGGGTGTTTTTCTGCTAGCAGCACTGCCTTTGGGGATGATCGTGATGGAGCTGCGCCGACTGAACCGGCGAGCGGGCATGGTGCTGGCGGTGATCGGTTGTGCAGCCGTGCTGGGCGTCGGACTGGTCAAGGTGCAGACGGACTATTTCGGCGAATACCGCGATCTGTATCAGCGGACGGTGCTGCCGTACAGCGAGGCAGGGGCGCTGCTGCGCCGTTTCGCGGTCGATCAGGGGAACGGCTATGGCAACGCCTTCATGCTGGCATATCCCTACTGGTGGGATCACCGGGCACTCGGCGCGGAAGGGGGCGCGATCCGCTGGGACAACAGCATCCTGGAGACGGACAACATCCCGCGTGACCTGTACAATGGGCTGACGCGCAACCCGGATGACCCCTTCCGCCTCAACCCGGATCACAACCTGCTCTTCTTCCTCTCCCCGGATGACGAAGCAGGGCTGGCGCGGCTGAACGAGTTTTTCCCGAACGGTGAGACGATGCTGCTGGTCAGCTACAATAACCGCGCCTACGTGACCTTTGAAGCCCCTGCGCCGGGGATCGATCGGCTGAATGCCATCTTCCGGGCGGCTGGCGTGCCGTAACCAGACCGTCGTAAGGAACCCCGGAAACAGGGGTGTATAACCATTCGCTCATGAAACACGGATACATCGGGAAGAGAGTTCGATGCAGGGAACGCACCCCTTCACACAAGCCGCGATGCGCCCGCAGGCGCGCCGCGTTGACACGCGGCTGATCGCCCGCGACAACCTGATCGTCGGTGTGCTGCTGCTGGTCATCATGCTGACGGGCGGCTATTTTCGTTTCGTCGGGCTGAACTGGGATGACTTCACGCACCTGCACCCCGATGAACGCTTCCTGACCGATGTGGCACAGGGCTTAGGGCGCTGGCTCAACCCCAGCGGAGACCCCGTGCGGCGCGAGGCGCAGATCGCCGAATGCACCCGCCGTTATCCCGACACCAATGGCGTGGGCGGCTATTTCGACACGCTGTGCAGCACGCTCAACCCGCTGAACGCCAACAGCGCGCACGGGCTGTATGTGTACGGCACGCTGCCCCTGTTCATCGCGCGCGGCGCGGCGGAGGTGTACGGCGATGTGGCGGAATGGACGGCGCTGAACATTGCCCGCTTGGATCGCTACGACGGCAGCTTCTGGTCTACCTACGACGGTGTACATCTGGTGTGGCGCATCATGTCGGCGCTGGCGGAGATGGGCTGCATCATGCTCACCTTCGCCATCGGGCTGCGGCTGCATGGCAAATGGGTGGGCGTGCTAGCGGCGTTCCTGTATGCGGCGACGGTGTTCAGCATCCAGATCGGGCATTTCGGCACGGTGGATGCGATGGCGAACTTCTTCGCCACGCTGACGGTGCTGTGCGCGGTGCAGATTCAGCGCACGGGCAGGCTGTGGCATTATGTACTCTTCGGGTTCGCGTTCGGCTGTTCTCTGGCGAGCCGCATCAACCTGCTGCCGCTGTTCGGTCTGGCGATGGTGGCAGCGGTGGTGCGGGTCTATCCGCTGTTCGCCGCGCCCACCTCGCTGCGCGAGCGCGACCGTGCGGTGACCGGGCAGATCGCCGGGCTGCTCATCGCCGGTGCGATCGCCTTCCTCGGCTTCCGGGTATTCAACCCGTATGCCTTTGAAGGACCTGGTTTTTTCGATCTGTTCAACTTCAATAATACCGCGCCTTTCCTGCATGACCGCTGGATGAGCAACATGGGCACGGCGCAGGCGCTCGTCAGCGGGGCGATCGACTCGCCGCCCAACTTTCAGTGGCTGGGGCGCACGCCCTACCTATATCCGCTGGGCAACATGGTGCTGTGGGGCATGGGCGCGCCGCTGGGAATCACGGCATGGCTGGCGCTCTTCTGGGCGCTGTGGCGGCTGGTGCGCGGCAAGCCTGGCGGCGTGCTGAACATCGTGCTGCTGGTGTGGGTGATCGGCTACTTCGGCTATCTGGGGCGGCAGTGGGTGACGACCATGCGTTACTTCCTGCCTCTCTACCCGGCGCTGGCGGTGCTGGCAGCGTGGGCGCTGGTCGGGGTATGGCAGTGGGTGCGCGAGCGACCGCGCCTGGTGCGTGGTGCAGTGCGCGCGCTGGCGGTCGCTGTGCCCGCCTTCACGCTGCTGTGGGCTGCCATGTTCACCAATATCTACCGCAACCTGCTCACCCGCGTGGCTGCCAGCCATTGGGTGATCGAGCAGGTCCCCGGCGATTTCTCGATGCGCGTCGAGGGTGCGCCGGACGGCACGCCGCTCATCAACATCAACCTGGGGCATCGGGATACGGAAGAACCGCTGGAGACGCGCGTCACTACCTTCGACCCGGTGTTCCAGCCGCGCGCTGCCTATCAGTTCGATGTGCCCGCCAGCGGCACGATCACCCACATCCACGCCCCGCATCTGGGCGACGGATCGGCGGAACCTGGCGAAAATACGCTGCGCTTCTCGCTCTACCGGCTGCCCGGTTTCAGCGAGGTGGTCAGCTTCGAGTGGACGAGCGCCCTCCCGCGCGATCGCCATCCGGTCGGCGATGCGTATGACATCGCCCTGCCTGCGCCGCTGGCTGTCGAGCAGGGCGAACGCTACGAGTTCGTCGTCGAACTGCTGGCGGGGACGCGCGTGCTGAGCGGCGGCTCGATCGTCACCTGGGAAGGCGCGTGGGATGACCCCGTGCCGACCGGGGTATGTCGCCTGCCCGCTGGCGTCACCGTCGCCGATAACCCGCCGCCAGGCATTCACTGGGATGCGCGCGAATGTCAGCGCGTCTCGCCCTGGGGGGCGCAGATCAACGGCTACAAGCCCAATCTGGTATATGAGGACGAGCCGATCAAGCGCGTTACCCTGCTGGAAGCGATGCAGTACAGCGACTACTGGGTGATCAGCAGCAACCGCTTCTACGATCAGCTTGCCCGCAACCCGCAGCGCTGGCCCATGACGACGCTCTTTTACGAGCGGCTGTTCGCCGGCGAGCTGGGCTATGACCTTGAGGTGATGTTCCAGCAGACGTTCGAGCTGGGACCGCTGCGCGTCAGCGATCAGCATCTGCCGATCTACGACTCGCCGGAATGGTTGCAGGAATTTGAGGCGGAAGAAGCCTTCCACGTCTACGATCACCCGGTCGTGTTCATCTTCAAGAAGCGCGCCGACTACGATCATGATGCGGTGCTGGCGACGCTGTACAGCGTGCCGCTGACGCGCGTCAACTCCGCGCCGATCTTCCGCAACTGCCCAGGCAGCGACAAATACTACTGCGATCCGACGCTGGTCGGTCCGCAGCCGATCAGCAGCGAGCAGGCTGCCGAGTCGCCCACGCGCCTGATGTTCAGCGCCGAGCGGCTGGAGACGCAGTACGGCGGCGGCACATGGTCGGAACGATTCGACGCCAGCAGCCCGGTCAGCACCGACATGGTGACGTCGGTCGTCGCGTTCTGGGGGGTGACTCTGCTTTTCGGCTGGCTGGCATTCCCGGCGCTGTACGCGCTCACGCCTGGGCTGGCGCTGCGCGGGTATGGCTATGCCAAATTCGCCGGGATGTTCGTCATCGGCTGGGGGCTGTGGGTGCTGGGCACGCTGCGCCTGCCTGTGTGGTCGCAGACGGGGATCGCGGTCGGTTTGCTGCTCATGGCGCTCATCAGCGCGGCGCTGGTATGGCGCGACCGGGCGGCGTTCGGGGGATGGCTGCGCGCTAATGCCGGGCGTCTGCTGGTCGTCGAGATCATCACCCTCGTCCTCTTCCTGGCGTATGTCGGCGTGCGGCTGACCAACCTGGCCTATCGCCGGGGCGTGGACATCTCTGCG
>CAZTLS010000005.1:0-26733 GCA_964614405.1 uncultured Pleurocapsa sp. | reverse complement strand
TCGTTCGGCGGCGAAAAGCCGATGGACTTCGCCTACATGAACGGCGTGCTTCGCAGCACCATCTTCCCGCCGATCGACCCCTGGCACGCGGGCGGCTTCCTCAACTACTACTATTTCGGCTATGTCATTATCGGCACGCCAGTGCTGCTGCTGAAAATGGTCCCCAGCGTGGCGTACAACCTGCTCGTGCCGCTGATGTTCGCCCTGACCGGGATCGCGGCATACACAGCGGCGTATGACGTGGTGGCAGCGCTGCGGCGGGCAGGGGGGCGCTGGCGTGTGCGGGCGAACCCGGCGCTGGCGGGCGCGGCGGCGCTGGTCATGGCGGTGGTGCTGGGCAATCTCGATACGCCGCGCGTCTTCCTGAATGGGCTGGCGCGCACGGGCGGCTATACGCAGCCGCAGGGCATGGCGCAGTACCTGATCAACCAGCATGTCGAGCAGTTCGGTGTCCAGCCCGATGAGATGGCGCTCAACGACATTTTTGCCCGCGTGCGCGAGCCGTCGATCCTTGACTCTGCGCGCTATGAACTGGATAACACCGTCCGGCTGCTGACCGGGATCGCCAACGGAGTCGGCGTGCTGGCGAACGGCGGGCAGCTCTCGATCGGCTCCGAGCGCTGGTTCTGGGGACCGAGCCGCATTCTCGCGGAGACGCCCGGCGTCGAAGGCGGGGCGATCACCGAAATGCCCAATTTCACCTTCGTGTATGGCGACCTGCATGCGCACATGATCGCCATGCCGATGCAGTTTCTGGTCATCGGGCTGCTCTTCAACGAATTGATCCTCGCCGGGCGGCGCTACATCCGCCGACGTGACGATGCGGACGACGCCGAAGCGCTCGACGACGCCGACGCGCCGCCGGAACGTCCGCTCTGGCTGAGCGCGATCGCCGTCGGCTTCGCCGGGGTGACGGTAGGGATGCTGCGCGCCACCAATACCTGGGACTGGATCACCTATCTGCTGCTGGGCACGGTGGTCATGGGGCTGGCGTGGTGGCTGGCGCAGGGACGGCGCATCGCGGCGAACGATGCAGCCGGTCGGCGTGGAGCGCGCTTCACGCGCGGGGCAATGCTGGCGCTGGCGGGCACGGTGGGCGGCTTCCTCGTCAGCAGTTTCGTCGGCGTGCTGCCCTACACCACCTATTACACCGCCATCTACAACAGCGTCCGCCTGTGGACGGACGGCAAATCGCCATTGTGGGCATACTTCAGCATTCACGGGCTGTTCCTGTTCTTCGTTTTCACCCTGCTGGTGTGGGAGACGGCGCGCTGGCTGCGCGCCGAACGGGTGGCGGCGCTGCGCGGGCGCGGCGTGCTGCTGGTGCTGGGCATCGTGGGCGTGCTAGGCGTGCTGATCGCTTCGGTCGCGCTGGCGGCGGTGGAGTGGCAGGTGACGCTGATCGCGCTGCCGATCATGGTGTGGGCGGCGATCCTGCTGCTGCGTCCTGGGCAAAGCCGGGCGATGCAGTTCACGCTGCTGCTGGTGGGCTTGGCGATCGGGCTGACGCTGGGTGTGGAATACGTGGTGCTGGATGGCGACATCGGGCGGCAGAACACGGTGTTCAAGTTCTACATTCAGGCATGGCTGATCCTGAGCGTGGTGGGCGGGGCGGTCTTCGCGTGGGTGGTTGCATCGCTGCCGTCGTGGTCGGGGCGGCTGAACGGGGTGTGGACGGCGGTATGCGCGCTGCTGGTGTTCATCGCTGCGCTGTTCCCGATCATGGCGACGCAGGGCAAGGCGGTGCTGCGCTTTGACCGCAACCTGCCGCTGACGCTGGACGGGGCGCTGTACATGACGACGGCGCGCCATTACGAGGGCGAACGGGCGATCATCGACGCGAACCCGGAACTGGCGTTCTTCCCGCTGGACGAGGATCACCGCCTGATCCGCTGGATGCAGCAGAACCTGACCGGGCATCCGATCATCATGGAAGGGCTGGGCAGCGATACCCAGTACCGCTGGAACGGGCGCATCGCCATCTACACGGGCAACCCGGCGGTGATCGGCTGGAACTTCCATCAGCGGCAGCAGCGCACGCTGGAGCCGATGGGTCGGCTGGTCGAGTCGCGCAATGCCAATGTCAACGCCTTCTACCAGATGCCGTCGATCGGCATGGCTTGGGAGATGATCGAATGGTATAACGTCGAATACGTGGTGGTGGGGCGGATGGAACACGCCTACTACTCCGCTGAAGGGCTGGCGAAATTCGACGAGATGGTGCGGCTGGGGCTGCTGGAAACGGTGTATGAGGACGGAAAAACGCGCCTGTACCGCGTCAATCAGGGCGCGCGCCTTGAGGAGTTTGGCTAACGACGATGCTGATGGATTTTCTTGTCCGTGAAGGTGGGGTGATCGCCGCCTGGTGGGTGCTGGTGACGCTGGCGGGGGTTGCGGCGCTGCCTCTGGCGCTGCGGATGCTGGGCGGCTTGCCGGATCGCGGTGTGCTGCTGGCGCGTCCGCTGGGGCTGCTGCTGGTGGGCTGGGTGTTCTGGCTGCTGGCGATGTTCGGCTTCATCCGCAACGACCCAGGCGGCATGGCGCTGGCGTATGTCATCGTGGCGGGCGTGGGGCTGGTCGCCTACTTTGGCGGGCGCGGGCGCGTCGATCTGCGGGCGATGTGGCGCGGGCACGGCGCGGCGCTGCTGGTGGGCGAGGTCATCTTCGCCGGCGCGCTGGTGACGTGGGCGATCTACCGCGCCTATCAGGGCGACGCCTTCACCACCGAAAAACCGATGGAGCTGGCGTTCCTCAGCGGCGTGATGCGGAGCGATGCCTTTCCGCCCAACGACCCCTGGTTCGCGGGCTATGCCATCAGCTACTACTACCTGGGCTACGTCATCGCTGCGCTGCTCAGCACGCTCAGCGGGGTGAGCAGCGGCGTCGGCTTCTCGATGCTGACGGCGCTGCTGTTCGCGCTGGTCGCCTCGACCACCTACGGTGTGGTGTACGCGTTGGTGCGCTCGCGCGAACAGGGGACTGGGCGCGACGGCATGATCCCGCTGACTGACCCGATCGATCCGCTGCCTGACGACGTTCCCGATGCGCCTGACCCCGTGCCTCCCAACCCGCCGCCGTCGCGTTCGACCACATTCCCGGCGATCGCGGCGGGCGTGCTGGGCATGGCGTGCGTGCTGCTGCTGAGCAATTTCGTGCTGCCGCTGGTCGAGTTTCCGTATCAGACCGGGACAGCCACGACCGAATATCTGAGCTTCTGGAACATGAATCAGCGCGAGACGCCGCTGGCGACGGTCGATGAAGGGCGCGCTGCGCTCAGCCGCTGGGATTACTGGTGGTGGTTTCGGTCGGCGCGCGCGCTCAGCGATCGCGGGCTGAACGGACGGCACAGCGAGGTCATCGACGAATTTCCGGCGTTCAGCTTCGTGCTTTCAGACAATCATCCGCATGTGCTGGCGCTGCCTTTCGCGACGCTGGCGCTGGGGCTGATGTTCAACCTGGTCATGCTGCGCCGCGCGCCTTCGCCAGGCGAAACCGTGCTGTACGGGGTCATCATCGGCGGCTTGATCTTCCTCAACACCTGGGACGGGGCGATCTACCTGCTCGGCTTGGGCGGTGCGGAGGGGCTGAGGCGCATCCGCGCCAGCGGGCGCGGGCGGCTGACGGGCGATGACTGGGTGGGCATCATCCGTTTCGGCGGCAGCGTGGGTGCGATCGGCGTGGTATCGGTGCTGCCGTTCCTGATCGCGTTTCGGTCGCAGTTGGGCGGGGTGCTGCCCAACCTGATCGATCCGACGTATTTTCCGCAGTTCTTCCTGATGTTCGCGCCGCTGCTGCTGCTCATCGTGCCGTACCTGTTCATCGAGGCGTGGCGCGGCGGGGCACGCACTGACTGGCGTTACGGGACGGTGGTCGGGGTGAGCATCACAGCCATCCTGGTGCTGTTCATGCTGCTGTTCGCGCTCTTCGGCGCGGTCATCCCAGGCGCGGCAGATGTCATCGGGCGGGTGATCGCCGAGAACGGCGGGTCGGAGTCTGTGCTGAGCGCGGTGCTGCTCAAACGGCTGACGCATCTGCCGACGGCGGCGCTGCTCACGCTCATGCTGGTGCTGGTGGCGGCGCGGCTGTTCCCCCGCCAGATCAGCGCCAGCGATGAGAACACGCCAGACTATCCCATCGCCACCGGGTTCGTGCTGCTGCTGGTGGCGTTGGGCGCGGCGCTGACTCTCGCGCCGGAGTTCGTCTACCTGCGCGACAATTTCGGATCGCGCATGAACACGGTGTTCAAGTTCTACTATCAGGCATGGCTGATCTGGGGTGTGGCGGCGGCATATGCGGCGTACAGCGTGTTCAGCGATGTGCGGCTGCGCGCGCCGTCACCGCTGGTGCGGGCGGTCTACGCGGCGACGCTGGGCGTGGTGCTGCTGTTCGGGCTGCCCTTTATCTTCATGGCGGCGTATCATCGCGCGGCGATCGAGACGGGGCGTGAGGCGGGCTTTGCCGCCGATCCGACGCTCGATGGCGCGCAGAGTTACATGAGCATCGGCGGGCTGACGCCGGATGACATGGCGGCGCTGGCGTGCCTGTCGGATCGCGTGCGCGGGGCGGATGCACTGGTGGTGCAGGCGGTCGGCGGATCGTATCAGGGTGTGTATGGCACGGTGGGCACGCTGACGGGCATCCCGGTGATGTTCAACTGGTACGGGCATCAGGGACAGTGGCGCGGCGATGCACTGCCCGAGCTGGTGGGCAATCGGCTGAGCGAGATCGACATCATCTACACCGACCCGACGTGGAACGTCACACGGGCGATCCTCCAGCAGTACGGGGTCGATTACATCGTCGTCGGCACGGCGGAACGCCGGCATTACAACGAACGCCTGATCGCCGGGGAGACGAAGCTGCGCGATCGGCTGGAGATCGTGTGTGAATTCGGAGCAACGCGCATCTACCGGGTGACGCCGGAGTCGCTGCTCCTTGCGCTGAATACGGGATGAACACAGGAAAATGGGCATGAGTTCACAAGTGATGTTGGGTGCTGAAGCGACGATCGACGCGCCCCCGGCACGCGCCGATCGTCGGCTGGCGCTGCGTCTGGATGTCGTCCTGTATGCGCTGCTGCTGCTGTTCGCGCTGGCGGTGCGCGTGGCAGAGCTGGATACTGTGCCGATGAGCGTGACCGAGGCGCGTCATGCGCTCGGTGCGTATCGCGCGGTGACGCCTGGCACTGCACCCGCCCCGCTTTACAACCCGGACAGCGCCATCGTCTTTCTGGCACAGGCGATCGGCTTCGCGCTGTTCGGCGGCTCGGAAGTGAGCGCCCGCCTGCTGACGGCGATCGCCGGGACAGTTCTGGTTGGGATGCCGCTGCTCTTCACCGCGCAGCTGGGGCGGGGGCGGGCGTTCGTGCTGGCGCTGCTGCTCGGTTTCTCGCCTGTGCTGCTCATCGCTTCGCGCGAGTCGGCGGCGGCGGTGTGGGCGGCGGTGTTCGCGTTCGGCTTTCTGGCGAGTCTGATGCGCTGGCATCGTGCGCGGATGGAATGCGTCCCGGCGACCGGTTACGCGGTCATCGCCGGGTTGTGTGCCGCCGGGCTGCTCCTGTCTGGCGGGGTGGGGGTGGTGCTGCTGGCGATGGTGCTGGGCGCGCTGGTGCTGACGGGCTACACGCTGCGCGAGGGGGAGAGCGCACGGCAGATCACGCCGCTGGTGGCGGCGCGCGCCTTCCCCTGGGGAGCGGTGCTGCCGGGCGCGTTGGTGGCGCTGTTCGGCGCGGCGACGGGATTCCTGCTTTACCCCGCCGGGCTGAACGCGGTCGGCGAGGGATTTGCCGCGCTGGGTGCGTGGCTGGGCGGCGGTGCGTCTTTCAGCCCGGTGGCGATCAGCGCGGCGCTGTTCTATGAGCCGTATCTGTGGGCGTTCGCGGCGATCGCCATCGTCGCTGTGGTCACGCGGCGTGGGTCAGCGATCGACCGCTTCTTCGCCTGGGCGCTTGGTTTGGGGATTGCGGCGGCGCTGGTCTGGGGTGCTGCGCCGGCTGAAGCGGCGGTCTGGCTCATCCTGCCGCTGGCGGGGCTGGCATCGTGGCTGGTCGGAGCGTGCTTCGCGCCCGACGACAGCACGGTCTACATGCCTGCGCCGGGCTGGGCGCGCTGGATCGTGGCGGTCAGCCTGATCGCAGTGCTGTCTGCCTTCACGATCGCATTTCAGGCGATCGCGCGGGCGCTGGCTTCGGCACAGGGTGGGCTGTTCTCCAATGTCGTCTTCCCGCCCGCCTCGCTCGTGCTGCTGCTCGTCTCGACGATGTTCATCTTCATCGGCTTCTTCCTGTTCGCCAGCGTGTGGGGCGCGCGCACGACGTGGCAGGGATTCGGATTGGGCGCGGCGATCTTCTTCGCCGTCACGTCGCTGGGGAGCGGGTGGGCGGTCAGCGTGAGCGCCGCAGAACAGCCGATTCACGTCTGGGAGAATATTGCCACTGACCGCGACACGACCCTGCTGCGCCGCACGCTGCTCGACCTGACGGCGCGCAGCACGCGCGGCTTCCCCGAATTCCCTGTGCAGGTCCTCGGTGCGCCGGACGGGGTGACCGCGTGGCTGCTGCGCGATTTCTCACAGGTGCGGTTCATCCGCGCAGTGAGCGATGCCGTCGGGCGTGAGGTGGTCATCCTGCCGGCAGCCATCACTGCACCGGAACTGGGCGCGGGCTATGTCGGGCAGCGCTTCATCATCACCCGCACCGGGCAGCCCCCGACCTCGCTTCTGGCGCTGCCCGCCTGGTGGACGCAGCGCATCCACCGCGATGCCGAGATCGCGCGAGAAGAAGTGGTGATGTGGCTGCGTCAGGATATTTACGCCGGGGTGACGCCCGTCCGATAAAATGAGGATGTGGGGCAGACAAGGTGTATCATGCAGCATGAATGACACAAATCAGGCAGTGACTCAACCGAATCAGCAGGCTGAACCGAGTGTGGATGCGCTCGTCAGCCAGGCATTGGGCGGCGACCAGAGCGCGTTCGCCGCGCTGTACGATCGTCTCGCGCCGAGTGTGTATCGGCTGTGCTACAGCCTGCTGCTGCACCGTGAGGATGCGGAAGATGTGACGCAGGAGGCGTTCGTGTATGCTTTCCGCAATCTGCGTCGGTTCGACCCGGAACGGTCAGCATTCAAGACGTGGCTGTTCACCATCGCCATCAGCCGGTGTCGCAACCAGTACCGCCGCTTCACCCCGCCGTTGCTGGACATCACCGAGGCGATCGGTGCGGCGCTGACCGCGCCCCGCTCTGAACAGCCGGAGGCAGCCCACGCCCACAGCAGTGCGCGCGAAGCGCTGGAGGCGGCACTGCGTCGCCTTGCGCCTCGCCTGCGCGAGGCGGTGGTGCTGCGCTATGGGCACGGGCTGACCTACCGCGAGATCGCGGAAATCATGGATTGCCCGCAGAAGACAGCGGAAAGCCGCGTGCGCCTGGCGCATGATGCGCTGCGCGGGCTGCTGCCTGGGGGGTATGGTCTGCTTGAAGAACTCTCGACCTGAGCGCGATCAGCCGTTATCATGACGACACACTTTTCAGCGAAGGATGCGATGACGATGGACTGCCGGATTGCCCGCCGCGATGTGGTGGCGCTGGCGAACCGTGAACTGCGCGGCGCACGGCGTGATGCACTGCTGCGCCATCTCTCTGGCTGCCCGGCGTGCGATGCGGAATATCGCCGCGCGCGCCTGCTGGTGAGCGAGCTGGCTTCGACCACCCCACTGGTCAGCGGAGATGGGCGGGCGATCGGGCGGATGTGGCAGCAGATCGCGGCGGAGATCGCGGCGCGCCCGCGTGCGCGTGCCAACATGATGCGTCTGGCTGCCGGGGCGGTTGTGCTGACGGTCGTGCTGATCGTCGGTTTGGTGTGGTCGCCGGGCGCGGGCGTCGCTGCCGTGCCGACGCAGCCGACGGCGGTGCTTCAGCTCATGCGTCCTGAAGGCAGCAGCACTCCGAACGCGCTGCCAGCCGGTGCGCGTGCCGTCCGCGTGAGCTATGTCGCCACCGCGATGCCCACGCCGCGCATCCTGAGCAATTATGCACCAGCCATCGGCACGCCGCTCACCCGATAGCGACCGATCTGTTTTTATGCCCGGACGACCTCATCAGGCAAGGATGACACAACTGCATGGCGACGACGCTACCACAACGCAACTGGCGCGATGATGCGCCGCAAAGCGGGGAAAGTACCCTGACACGGGTGATGATGAGCGAGGTGCGCCTCAACTGGTACACCATCGCCTTCATCCTCATTTTCGTTCTGGCGGTATTCAGCCGTTTTGCCGGGTTGGGCGATCGGGTGATGAGCCATGACGAAAGCCTGCACACTTACTACTCGTGGCGGCTGTACACAGCAGGGGATTTTCAGCATACCCCGCTGATGCATGGTCCGATCCTGTTTCATGCGACCGCATTCTTCTATTTCATCTTCGGCGCGAACGATTTCACCGCGCGCATTTATACCGCCCTGCTGGGCGTGATCATGGTGATGATGCCGCTGCTCTTCCGCAAATGGATCGGGCGGTATGGGGCGCTGCTGGCGGCGATCATGATCCTCGCGTCGCCGCTGCTGCTCTACTATCACCGCTACATCCGTGAAGATACGCCCGCCATCGTCTCCGGGCTGATCATGATCTGGGCGATGTTCATGTATCTGGACGGGCATGACCGGGTGCGGCGCAAGGCATATTGGCTGTACATCTTCGCCGCCGCCATGCTGTGGAACTTCGGCACAAAAGAAACCTCGTTCATGTACATCGCCATTTTCGGCGCGTTCTTCACCCTCTACTGGGGAGGACGGCTGATCCAGTACTTCACCCGACGCCCGGTGAAGCTGGGGCTGAACATGGCGTTCATCGGCGTCACGCTGGGCGTAGTCACCTCGCTGTTCATGATCGCGGTGTTCAGCATTGCCCTGTTCAATCAGGGCACGCTGGAAGCGCGCCTGACGTATCTGAACCAGCAGTTCAGCCTGCTCTTCAGCGGCAGCCAGACGAGTTTCGACTTCAACGTCTTCATCACCTGGATGCTGCTGGTGGTGGTGACGCTGGTGCTGGTCGGCGTGTTCACGGCGCTCTACGCCAGCCTGCGCAAACGCGGACAGTTCAACCTGGCGCGGGTGTTCGTGGTCATCGGACTGGCACTGGCGGTCAGCACGGTGCTGATCGCCATCGAGGAATACACCCAGCAGCCATCGCGCGCGCTGCCCGCCGGGGCGGAAGATGTGGTCATCCCGGAAGGGCAGACATATCGCTGGACGCCCGTCATCGCCGCCAGCGTGCTGGCGATCGTCGTGACGGTCGCCATGATCTACACCCGAACTGGGAGCTGGTGGCGCAAACTGCTGCACCGCTTCCCCGAACTCGACGTGCTGATCATCATGGGTGCGCTGGTGCTGCCCTGGCTTTCGCCGCTGATCACCACCATCGCGGGAGGCAGGGCGACCGACTACACCAGCGAGGGGATTTTCCGGTCAGTCATGGCGCTCATCCCGTGCATCGTCATCTCATGCGCGGTCGGGCTGGCATGGAACCCGAAGCGCTTCCTGATCGCTGTGCTGGTCTTCCACATCCCGTTCGCCTTCTTCTTCACCACCATGTTCACCAACCCGATCGGGCTGGCATCGGGCATGGTCGGCAGTCTGGGCTACTGGCTGGAGCAGCAGGCGGTCAAGCGCGGCAGCCAGCCGCAGTACTATTACATGCTGGTGATCATGCCGAAGTACGAATACCTGCCGGTCATCGGCGCACTGCTGGCGTCGCTGGCGGGGATGGTGTCGCTGTGGCGTTCTGCCATCGTGCCGGTCGAGCAGAAGCGCAAAACGGATGTGCTGGCTGCTGATGCCGAAGCGGACAGTAACGGCAATGTCGAGACGGAGACGCCATCGGTCGCCAGCCTGTCCAGCCGGGTCGAACCAGCGCAGAGTCCGTCTCAGCGCCCGATCACCGACCCCAACTGGGTCAGGCGTCCGTCGTTCATCCTGTTCGCGGGCTGGTGGGGCGCGCTCATCTTCCTGGCGCTGACGCTGGCGGGCGAAAAGATGCCCTGGCTCGCCACACACATGACCGTGCCGCTCATCTTCATGACGGCATGGTATTTCAACGGTGTGTTCGAGCGGGTGGACTGGTCGATGTTCGCGCGGCGGGGTTGGCTGTTCCTGCTGCTCGTCCCGCTGCTCTTCATAGTCATCGTACAGCTCATCGCGCCGTTCGTCATCGGGCGGTCGCCGTTCGGCGGGCTGGAGGTGGGGCAGCTTCAGCGGCTTGGCGAATGGCTGGGACTGATCGCGTTCGGCGGGCTGGTGGTCTATCTCATCTACCGCGTGGTGCGGATGACGAGCTGGATGCACTTCCGGCGCATGGTCGGCGTGGCGGTCTTCGCAGGGCTGGCACTGCTCACAACCCGTCATGCGTGGATGGCGTCGTTCATCAACTACGACTTCGCCAACGAAAACCTGGTGTATGCGCATGGCGCGCCTGGCATCAAGCGGATGATGGAACAGATTGAGGAGATCAGCCTGCGTACCACCGACGGGCTGAACATCAATTTCGCCTGGGGCGGCAATGCGTGGCCCGTCTCGTGGTACTTCCGCGATCTGCGTAACGCCCGCTTCTTCGGTGAGAATCCTTCACCTGGCTTCATCGGTGATGCGGTGGCGGTGTACGCCAGCGACGACATCCGGTCGCGTGTGGAGCCGCTGCTGGAAGATCGCTTCTACCGCTATGAATACATCCGCATGTGGTGGCCCGATCAGGACTACTTCTACCTGAACGGGCAGCGCGTGCTGAATGTGTTCGATTTCAGCCCGGAAAATCGCACGGCAGCCACGCTGCGCGAGGGCATCTTCAACATCTGGTGGGATCGCGACTTCACGGTCTACGGTCAGGCGAACGGACGCAACTACAACCTGTCGCAGTGGCCCGTCTCAGAGCGGATGCACTTCTACGTCCGCAAGGATGTCGCTGCGCAAATCTGGAGCCTGGGCACGGGTGAGGGCACGGTCGTCAACCCGCTCGACAGCCTTCAGGTCAATGTATGTACACAGAATTGGCAGCAGCTCGCCGCGACCCTGCAACTGGGCGGGATGTCTGCTGAAACCCGGCTGACCCATCCCCTCGGCATGGGCATCGATGAGGCGACCGGGCGGCTGTACGTGGCGGAGGAATTTGCCAACCGTGTGAGCGTGTTCGACATCAACACGGGCGCGCTGATCACCACCATTTCTGCTGCGACCGAGTTCGTGCAGCCCATGAACCGCCCCAACAGCGTCACCGTCGCCGATGATGGCACGCTCTTCATCGCCGACACGTGGAATTACCGCATCCGCGCGCTGACGAGCGAGGGTGAGAACCTCTACGCCTGGGGACAGCCTGGTCAGTTCGGCGCGCAGGCGCAGGTGCAGCCGGTCGATGGCTTCTGGGGTCCGCGCGATGTGGTGCTGGATGCGGCAGGCAACGTGTATGTGGCGGACACGGGCAACAAGCGCGTGCGTGTGTATGACCGCAACGGCAACTGGCTGCGCGACATCGGGTCAGCAGGCACGGCGGTCGGTCAGTTGGATGAGCCGAGTGGTCTGGCGATCTCATCGGACGGTCGGCTGTACGTCGCAGACACGTGGAACCGCCGCGTGTCGGTGTTCGCGCTCGATGGCACGCCGCTCTTCACCTTCCCGGTGCGCGGCTGGTATGAAGACCTGGGCAACCGACCGTATCTGGCGCTGGACGAGTCGCGCAATCTGCTCTACGTCACCGACCCGAACGCCGGGCGCGTGCTGGTCTACAACATGACGGGCGACTGTGTGGGTTCGTTCGGTCAGCCGTCGAAAACGCCGACCAACCTGACGCAGTTCGACGTGGCAACCGGGATTACCGTCGATAGCGCGGGCAACGTGTATGTGAGCGATGCCGGGGCGGGGCGGGTGCTGAAGTTCCCGCCGTTCGTCAGCGAGCGGGTCGGTGGGGTGGATCAGCCACAGGCGGTGGAGGCACTCGTCGTGCCTCCGGCGGACGACAGCGCGCTGGTCGAGGTGCTGGGCGGTGGCGAAGCGGGTGCTGAGCCGGAGATCACCGGAGAGCCGGTTAGCCCAGGTCAGTAAACACAGGCTGAGTTGAAGAATCGACAGGGCGTACCGCTCAATGCGGTACGCCCTGTTTTTGTTCTGGCTGAGGCAGTGAGCGTCTCAGTCTTCTTTGGGCAGGCGGTAGCCCAGCCGTCGCAGCAAGGCGTCGTCCTCACGCCAGTTCTTCAGCACCTTGACGTGCAGTTCGAGGAAAACCCTGACGCCCAGCAGCGACTCCAGTTCCTCACGCGCCGCTGCACCGATCTGCCTGATCATCGCACCGTTTTTGCCGATCACGATACCTTTCTGCGTATCGCGCTCGACGTAGATCACCGCGCTGATGTAGTGCAGGTCTTCGGTGCGTTCTTTGTACGACTCGATCTCAACGGCGACCGAGTAGGGGATTTCCTCGTCTGTCGCCAGCATGATCTTCTCACGGATGACCTCGCTGGCGATGAAGCGCATGTTCAGATCGCTCACCTGATCGACCGGGTAGTAACGCGGTCCGCGCGGCATGAGCGAGAGCAGCAACTCGAACAGCGCCTCGATGTTTTCACCTTCGCGGGCGCTGATCATCACCTGATGTTCGCTGGGGATGAGCGTTCTGAACTCGGTCAGGCGCGCGGGACGATCGGTTTCGGGCAGCAGGTCGATCTTGTTCAGCGCCAGCACGACCGGGGCATTGCCGCGCATTCGGATGACCGTCTCCGCCAGATATTCGTCCCGGCGCTGGGGCGGCTCGCCCGCATCGACCATCACCAGGATGGCGTCCGCTTCACGGAAGGCGGTCTGCGCCGCCTGCACCATGTATTCGCCCAGCTTGTGCTGTGGGGCGTGCAGCCCAGGCGTGTCGATGAGCAGGATTTGCCCGCGCGCGTCGGTCAGGATGCCCAACTGACGGCGGCGGGTCGTCTGCGGTTTAGGGCTGACGATAGCGATCTTCTGCGCCAGCAGGCGGTTGATCAGTGTCGATTTGCCGACGTTGGGCGCGCCGACGATCGCCACCACGCCGGACTTGTGACCGGGCGGCAGATCGTCATCGTTGAACACATCGTCCAGTTCATCACTCATTGCGCGCCGACTGCCTGTCCCTCGCCGCTGGTCAGCGCCGGAGTCTCGCTCATGCCGTCGGGCAGCAGCACCTGCTCCGCTTCGGCGTGGTCATCGTGATGGTCATGAGCGTGCCCGGTGTATTTCGGCTCGTTGATGTCATCGAAATGGGCGAACGGGCGGGTGTAGCCAATCCACGCGCCGATCCCGGCGATGAGCAGCAGCAGCCCTGCGATGAACAGCGTGCCGACCAGCCCGCCATTCGCCGCTTCTGCGTTCACCACACCGACGCCCAGCGCCACGATCATCAGCACCAGCCCGCCCCCGGCGACCAGCGAGAGACCGAACTGGATCGGCTGGCGGGAAGGGTGTCCTTGTGTTTCCATTGTCGGCTGCTCCTCATAAGTTCTCAGACAGGGCGAAAACACCATTAATTGTGCCGTTCTGTACGGCTTCCGTCAACGGGTATAATCATGAAACATCATGCCATAAGTCATAGTGTAGAAAAGGGAGACGCCTGTGAAGAAACGTGTGCTGCTCATCCGGCATGGACAAACCGACTGGAACAGCGAAGGACGCTGGCAGGGGACGATCGATACGCCGCTCAATGCCGCCGGGGTTGCCCAGGCGCGCGCGCTGGCGATTTATCTCGCCGCGCACCGTCACGTCGGCGTGGTGTACAGCAGCACCCTGATGCGCGCCGCTGAGACCGGGCGCATCGTGGCGGAGGCGCTCGGAGTCCCGCTGCGACTGGATGACCGTCTGCGCGAACTCAACCTGGGGGTGATGCAGGGTTTGACGATAGAGGAGATGACCGCGCGCTTCCCTGATGATATGGTGCGAATGCGGACAGAATATATGGATTTCGTTTTTCCTCATGGCGAATCGCGCAGAATGTTGCAGGATCGTGCCATGAGCGCCTTTCACGACATCATCGCGGCGGAACCGGAAGACGAGATCGCCATCGTCACGCACGGCGGCGTCAAACGCATGATCGTGCTGTCGATACTGGGCGAGGGGGTGAGCAGGACGATCGCCAATTTCGGCAATACCTCCGTCACGCTGGTGGAGCAGGATGCGAGAGAGGCGCTCGGCTGGCGGCTGATCGAAGGCGGGTCGGTCGCGCATCTGGAGGTGGAAAAACAGACGGATAGTGACAGTTTGTGACAATTATCACAAAATGGGGTGTGGCTTGTCACCGGGGAAAACCGCTTCGACATGATATAGTGTTGTTGTTGATTGCAGGACACTTTGACAGATAGAGAGGGAACACATGACGACACATGGGACGGTTCACGCTGTCGATCCGGCAGCGATCGTGTTTCCGGCGGCGATGAAGAGTGAACGCCTCAGGCAGTGGGTGCGCGATGCGGCAGCGCTGTGCAAGCCGGACGCGATCGAATTTTGTGATGGCAGCCAGGAAGAGTACGATCGCCTGTGTGACCTGCTGGTCGAGAAAGGCACATTCGTCCGCCTGAACCCGGAAAAGCGCCCGAACAGCTTTCTGGCGCGCTCAGACGCTTCGGATGTGGCGCGGGTGGAAAACCGCACCTTCATTTGCAGCCTGAACAATGATGATGCGGGACCGACCAACAACTGGATGAACCCGAAAGAGATGCACCAGACGCTCGATGCCCTGTTCGATGGGTGTATGCGTGGGCGCACGATGTACGTCATCCCCTTCTCGATGGGACCGATCGGCTCGCCGATCGCCTACATCGGCGTCGAGATCACCGACTCGGCGTATGTGGTCGTCAATATGCGCATCATGACGCGCATGGGCGCTGCGGTGCTGGAAGCGCTGGGCGAGGGGGATGACTTCGTGCCGTGTATGCACTCGGTCGGCGCGCCGCTGGAGCCTGGGCAGCAGGATGTGCCGTGGCCGTGCCAGCCGGACGTGAACAAAAAGTATATCGTCCACTTCCCGGAAGAGCGGTCGATTTGGTCGTATGGCAGCGGCTACGGTGGCAACGCGCTGCTGGGCAAGAAATGCCTGGCGCTGCGCATCGCCTCGGTCATCGGGCGGGATGAAGGCTGGCTGGCGGAACACATGCTCATCCTCGGCGTGCAGGACCCCAGCGGCAAAAAGACCTACGTGGCGGCGGCGTTCCCCAGCGCGTGCGGCAAGACCAACTTCGCCATGCTCATCCCGCCGCCCGCCATCGAAGGCTGGAAGGTGACGACCATCGGCGACGACATCGCCTGGATCAAGCCGGGAGCCGATGGACGCCTGTACGCCATCAACCCGGAAGCCGGCTTCTTCGGCGTCGCGCCCGGCACATCCTTCAAGACCAACCCGAACGCGATGGCGAGCATCCGCGCCAACACCATCTTCACCAATGTCGCGCTGACCGACGACGGTGATGTGTGGTGGGAGGGCATGGACGGCGCACCGCCTGGCAGGGCAATGACTGGACGCCGGACAGCGGGCGCAAAGCGGCGCACGCCAATTCGCGCTTCACCGCCCCCGCCAGCCAGTGCCCCAGCATCGACCCGGAATGGGAAAACCCGGCGGGCGTGCCGATCAAGGCGTTCATCTTCGGCGGGCGGCGCGCGACGACTGTGCCGCTGGTTTACCAGGCGTTCAACTGGACGTTCGGCGTGTACATGGGCGCGACGATGGGGTCGGAAGTGACGGCGGCGGCGCTCGATCAGGCGGCGGGTGTGCGGCGTGACCCGCTGGCGATGCTGCCCTTCATGGGCTATCACATGGCGAGTTACTTCAATCACTGGCTGAGCATCGGACGGCAGATCACCGACCCGCCGCGCATCTTCAATGTCAACTGGTTCCGCAAAGATGCCGAGGGACGCTTCCTGTGGCCCGGTTTTGGCGAGAACATGCGCGTGCTGAAATGGATCGTCGAGCGCGTCAATGGGCAGCGGCGCGGCATCGAGGGACCGATCGGCTACATGCCGCGCTACAACGACATCGACTGGCGTGGGCTGGAAGATTTCACCGAGGATCAGTTCCACGAGCTGATGGCTGTCGAGCGGAGCGACTGGGAGCGTGAACTGCTGCTGCATGAAGAGCTGTTCATGAAGCTGGCAGACCGCATCCCGCACGAGCTGATCGCGGTGCGCCGCCTGCTGATCAGCAACCTGTGGCGGTCGCCCGAACACTGGGACATCGGCACGGACAATTCGTAAAAATGGGTCACGGGGCGCGCTCTGCACAGGGCGCGCCCCTGATATACACCCCAGTTTTATCTCCCCTCTGCTGCCACCCCTGCCCCGATCAGGCACACATCCTCACCCAGCAGCGCCGGGCGGATGAAATTCGGCGGCACGAAGCGCCGATCCAGCACCAGCCGGTCGATCACCGCGCGCGCCGGGGCGAACAGCCGATCGCCCAGCCGGCTCACGCTGCCGCCCACGACCACGCATTCCGGGCTGAACAGGTGCAGCAGCGTCACCAGCCCATAACCGAGATGCCGCCCGGCGTCCTCCACCACCGACTCCGCCAGCCGGTCACCCGCCAGCGCCGCCCGTCCGACTGCCGCGCCGTCGATGTGTTCCAGCCCGCGCAGCATCGATGGGGAGCCGCTCATCGCCAGCAGCCTGGCAGCGCGTTCTCCCATCGCCGTGCCGCTGGCGATGGCTTCCAGCCTGGTGTAATGCCCGTCTTCGCCCATCACCAGCACATGACCGGGTTCGGCTGCGAGTCCGCTCCAGCCCGTGAACAGGCGACCGTCCAGCATCACCCCGCCGCCGATTCCCGTGCTGATCGTCATGTAGATCATCGGGCTGCACCCGCGTCCTGCCCCATGCGCGTATTCGGCGATCGCGCCCAGATTACCGTCGTTCTGCATGTGGACGGGCGCGCTGAACGCTTCCGACAGCAGCGCGCCCAGCGGCACATCTTCCCAGCCAGGCAGGGTATAGGCGTGGTGGATGACCCCGGTGCGCGCATCATGCGGACCGGGCGCGGCGATGCCCACCCCCAGCGGATGTTCACCTGACGGGATGACCGCGCGCCCCAGCGCGATCAGCCGCTCGATGACCGCCTTCTGTCCCTCATCGACGCGGGTGAGCGTTTCGCGGCGGTTGATCAGCACGGGTGAGCCGTCGGCAGCGCGGCTGAACCAGGCGGCGCGTGTGCGCGTGCCGCCGAAATCGATAGTAAGGATGCTCATGGCGCGTCTCCGTTGACTGCATGGTAGAGCGCGCGGTCGGGCAGGGGAGTCTCACCGCTCAGCGCGCCGGGGTGCAGGTGCGCTGCGCCATCGCGCCAGACCGCCACACCGCTCACCCCGTCCCTGAGCGCGGTGTGCGCCATGCCCGCCCACGTTCGCGCCAGCATCCGGTCAGTGTGAACGGGTGACCCCCCGCGCTGAGCATGACCGAGACGCACATCGCGCAGGCGCGCTCCGCTCTCCGCCGACAGCCGTTCAAGCAGGGCGTCTTTGTCCGGCGCGAACTCGGTGTAGATGAGCAGGGCGTGCCCGTGATGGGCGATCGCCGTGCGCAGCCGATTCACCAGATGGTCGATGGCAGGCGGGGGATATTCCGGCACGACGACCGCGTCCGCGCCCGCCGCAGCCGCGATCGCCAGCGCCAGCATCCCGGTATGCCCGCCCAGCGTCTCGACGCTGAAAAAACGTCCTTCCAGGGCGTGCCCGGTGGCACGGATGCCGTCGATGGCGTGGCAGGCGAACTGACAGGCGCTGTCGAAGCCGAGCGTGCGATCTGTGCCTGGCACATCGTTGTCGATGGTCGTCGGGATGCCGACCATCGGGATGCCGAGGTCGCTCAGGATGGGGGGGAGATAGCGCAGCGACCCATTGCCCCCGAAGAGCAGGATGTTGTCAACGGCGTGGGCGCGCACCGCCTCGCGCAGCGCGGCGCGTCCGGCGTCATCGTGCAGCACCGGGTCACGGCTGGAGGGGAGGATCGACCCGCCCATGCCGATCCAGGGTACGAGCGTGCGCGTCTCCAGCGGGATGATCTTCCGGTCCAGCACGGCGCGAAAGCCGCCCGCCGCCCCGATGACCGAGCCGCCTGCCGCGTCCGCTGTGCGGACGAAATGATGCAGCGCCGTGTTGATGCCAGGCGCGTCTCCTCCGCTGACCACCACCAGAGTCTTCACCTGTTCGCCTTTCTGTGTGCCCGATGAGCGGGTGCGACCAAAGTTTGCACTTGCGATCCATCACAAATATAATCGTTTACAGTCGAATCGGAAAAGGAGGTGAAAGCAAACGTAAAGATGCATGGCGAGTTATGTGAGTCAGATCGCACGACAAAATTTTGCGGGTAAAGTAGCGCTTTGAGGAGTTTTGGACGATGTTTCGTAAAGTGACCATGCTTGTCGCGCTCGCCCTGCTGCTGGCGACCGTCTCGTTCGGCGCAGCGCAGGACAGCGGCTACACGATCGCCTTCGTGCCCGGCGTCAACCCCGATCCGTTCTACATCACCATGAGCGCCGGCGTTAATCAGGCAGCGGCAGACCTCGGCGTCACCGTCATCCAGCAGGACCCGGAACGGTTCGACGTGACCGTCTCCGCGCCGATCATCGAAGCGCTGATCGCGCGCGGCGATATTGACGCGCTGGTGACCGCGCCGAACGACCGCGAACAGTCGATCCCGGTGCTGCAACGCGCGCACGACGCGGGGATCGCGGTGATCACCGTCGATACCTTCATCGGCGATGGCGACTACGCGGGCGGCGAAGTGCAGTTCCCGCTGTCGTACATCGGCTCGGACAACGTGCAGGGTGGTTACATCGCCTGCTCGTCGCTGGCGGATGCGCTCGGCGAAGGTGCGAAGATTTACATCCAGAACGTGCGCCCAGGCATCAGCACGACCGACCAGCGTGAAGAAGGCTGCAAGCAGGCGGCTGCCGATCGCGGTCTGGAAGTGGTGCGCGTAGACTACAACGACAACAGCGCGGACACCGCGCAGCAGCAGACCGCCGCCGTGCTTCAGGCGAACCCGGACATCGGGGGCATGTTCGCCACGAACACGTTCGGCGCGCTGGGCGCGGGCGCGGCGATCCAGAATGCCGGCTTGCAGGGCGCAGTGCAGGTGGCGCTGTTCGACGCCAGTGAAGAGAATATCGGCTACCTGCGCGACGGCATCGTCTCGCTGGTGATCGCGCAGAAGCCCGCTGACATGGGCTATCTGGGCGTGGCGCTGGCGACAGCCTATCTTGACGGTTTCCAGAGTATCCCGAAGCGCATCCCGACCGGCTACGCGGTCATCACGGCGGATAATGTCGATGATCCGGAAGTCTCGCGCTTCATCTACACCAGCAATACCAGCGCGCCCGCGCCGTCGCTGGCGGGCAGTTTTGTGGTCGGCTTCGTGCCAGGTGTCAACCCTGATCCGTTCTACATCACCATGTCGCGCGGGGTGAACGCCGCCGCGTCGCGCTTCGGCGTCAGCGTGGTGCAGCAGGACCCGGAACGGTTCGACGTGACCGTCTCCGCGCCGATCGTCGATGCGCTGGTGGCGCGCGGCGAGATCAGTGCGCTGGTGACCGCGCCGAACGACCGCGAACAGTCGATCCCGGTGCTGCAGCGCGCGCATGACGCGGGCATCGCGGTGATCACGGTCGATACCTTCATCGGCGACGGCGACTATGCCAACGGCGAAGTGCAGTTCCCGCTGTCGTACATCGGCTCGGACAACGTGCAGGGCGGGTACATCGCGTGTTCGTCGCTGGCGGATGCACTTGGCGAAGGCGCGAAGATTTACATCCAGAACGTGCGCCCAGGCATCAGCACGACCGACCAGCGTGAAGAAGGCTGCAAGCAGGCGGCTGCCGATCGCGGTCTGGAAGTGGTGCGCGTAGACTACAACGACAACAGCGCGGACACCGCGCAGCAGCAGACCGCCGCCGTGCTTCAGGCGAACCCGGACATCGGGGGCATGTTCGCCACGAACACGTTCGGCGCGCTGGGCGCGGGCGCGGCGATCCAGAATGCCGGCTTGCAGGGCGCAGTGCAGGTGGCGCTGTTCGACGCCAGTGAAGAGAATATCGGCTACCTGCGCGACGGCATCGTCTCGCTGGTGATCGCGCAGAAACCCGCTGACATGGGCTATCTGGGCGTGGTCACGGCGATCGCCGATGCGCGCGGCGTCACCTCCATGCCGCGCCGCGTGCCGACCGGGTACGCCGTCATCACTATTGACAATGTGGATGATGCGGATGTGGCGCGCTTCATCTACACCGGCAACTGAGTGGTGAGCGGGTGGAGGGGACAAACCCCTCCGCCCGCGCCCTTTTCGTCACGGGCGCGCGCTCGCCGTGCGCCCCTTTCTTTTTTTACTGCGACTGAGGATTCCACAGGCAATGTCACAAACCACCTTTCCCCCTGCGCGCCAACCTGCTCAGCGCGCCGTGATGCGCGACAACATTATCGAATTTCTGGCAAAAAACTGGTCATACTTATTTCTGCTGGCGATGGTCGTCTTTTTTTCCGTTGCAGGACCTGGTTTCTTCAGTGCGCGCAACTTCTCATCGGTGCTGGTCACCAGCACGCTGGTCATGCTCATGGCAATCGGGCAGACGTATGTCGTCATCACCGCTGGCATCGACCTGTCGATCGGCTGGACGGTCGGCTTGGCGTCGGTGGTCAGCGCGCGCACGATGCGCGACCTGATGGCGGGCGGGGCGGATATGAGCGTGGCAGTGGCATCAGGGATCGTGCTGGCGCTGCTGGTGGCGCTCATCCCAGGCATCGTCAATGGGGTGCTGGTGGCGCGCATCAAAGTGCCGCCGTTCATCGCCACGCTGGGCATGTTCGGCATCATTCGCGGAGCGGCGTTCCTGCTGACGGACGGGCAGCAGGTGGTCGGCGGGCTGCCGAGTGAACTGCGCGGCTTCCTCAGCTCGATCGGCAATGGCAGCCTGCTCTATCACATCCCGTCGCGCGGGCTGCAATTCTTCTCGCTGCCGTCCGATCTTGCCCCGGCGGAACTGCGTACCGTCTCGCAGCTTGCCCCCTACCCGGTGCTGATCGCGCTGGTGGTGGTGATCGTTTTCGCCTTCATCCTGGGGCGGACGCGCTTCGGGCGGCACACCTATGTGATCGGCGGTAGCAAGGAAGCGGCGATCCGGGCGGGTATCAACGTCGATCGTCACCTGATCCTGATCTACGTGCTGTCGGCGTTCACGGCGGGCATCGCCGGGGTGATGCACACCTTCCGTTTCACGGCGGGTGCGCCTTCGGCGGGTGAAGCGGCGCTGCTCTCGTCGGTGGCGGCGGTGGTCATCGGCGGGACGAGTCTCTTCGGGGGAGAAGGCAAGATCAGCGGGGCGGTCGTGGGCGCGCTGATCATCGCTGTGCTGTCCACCGGGCTGGTCATCCTGAACATCGACCCGCTGTGGCAGTTCATCGTGGTGGGCGTGGTGATCATCATCGCCGTGCTGGTCAACCAGGCACAGGCGTTGCTGGAAAGGCTGAAGACCAATGTCTGATCTGCTGCTGAGTGTGCGCGGCGTCTCCAAATTTTTCGGCGGGCTGACGGCGCTCGATCACGTCGATTTTGAGGTGCGGCGCGGTGAGGTGGTGGCGCTGCTGGGTGACAACGGCGCGGGTAAATCGACGCTGATCAAGTGCATCTCCGGTGTGTATCGCCCGGAGCAGGGGGAGATCGCCTTCGATGGCGTGGCGATCGCCGGGCACACCCCGTCCGAAGTGCGCGCGCTGGGCATCGAGACGATCTATCAGGATTTGGCGTTGGCGGAAAACCTCGATGTGGGCGCAAACGTGTTTCTGGGCAAAGAGCGCACGCGCCGCCTGTTCGGGCTGATCCCGGTGACCGACGATCAGGCGATGCGCGAAGAGGCGGCGAAGGTGCTGGAGAAGCTGGACATCCATATCCCGTCGCTCAAGCGCAAGCTGGTCAACTTCTCCGGCGGGCAGCGTCAGGCGGTGGCGATCGCCCGCGCGCTGTACTGGAATGCGCGCATGGTGATCATGGACGAACCGACGGCGGCGCTCGGCGTCCCGGAGCAGCGTAAGGTGCTGGCGCTCATCCGATCGCTGCGCGAACAGGGCATCCCGGTGGTGCTGATCAGCCACACGATGCAGGATGTGATGGCGGTCGCCGATCGGATCGTCGTCATGCGCCGGGGCAGGGTGGCGGCGAACATGCCGCGCGCCGGGGCGACCGAAGAGATCATCGTGCGCCACATGGTCGGCACGGCGGAGGTGGGCGAATGAGTGGGCGCGCGCCGCTCGACCTGCTGACGTTTGGCGAGGCGCTGGTCGAGGTGATGCGCGTCGAGACGGGCGTCATGCTCGATGTGACAGGCACATTCACCGGACCGTACCCCAGCGGTGCGCCGTTCATCTTTGCGATGCAGGCGGCGCGGCTGGGGGTGCGCGTCGGCGCGATCGGCGGGGTGGGCGCGGATGTGTTCGGGCGTTTCCTGAATGATCGGCTGGAGGCGGATGGGGTCGATACCGCGCATCTGCACACGATCCCAGGCTGGACGACCGGGGTGGCGTTCGTGGCATACCGTCACGACGGCACGCGCGATTTTCTGTATCATATCGCCCATGCTGCCGCCGGTCAGATCGACGCCACCATGCTCAACCCGTCGGCGTTCGAGGGGCTGAAATGCCTGCACATCATGGGATCGACTCTTTCGATGCACGCTGATGCGCTGGCGATGGGGATGCGTGCGCTGGAGATGGCGCGGGCGGCTGGGGCGAAGATCAGCTTTGACCCCAATCTGCGCCCGCAGCTCATGTCGGTCGAGACGGCGCGCCTCGCTTTCTACCCGGTGCTGCTGGCTGCTGACGTGCTGCTGCCGACCGTCGAGGAGATTCGCCTGCTGACGGGGGAGGTGACGCTGGTCGGCGCGATCGCGGCGCTGCTGCGCCCTGGGCGGGTCATCGTGGTGACGGAAGGGGCAGCCGGGTGCGCCGTCTTCACCACCGACCACCCGGAAGGGGTGCATGTGCCCGGTTTCGCGGTCGAGGAAGTCGATCCGACCGGGGCAGGCGATTGTTTTGATGCCGGCTTTCTGGTGCGCTGGCTGGAAGGGGCGGACCCGGTTGAGGCGGCGCGTTTCGCCAATGCGTGCGGTGCGCTGGCGGTCACGCGCAGGGGACCGGCTGAAGGGGCAATGCCCAGACATGTGGTTGAGCAGTTTTTACGCGATCAGTCATCCTGACGATCCCGACTATCACGGAGAGAAACACACTATGGCTATGCCGATCACGCCTGGGCGCTGGCGTGGGCTGAAGATGACCAGCACGCGCGATCACGTCTTTTCCATCCTCGCTTTCGACCAGCGGGGCAGCTATCGTAAGATGCTGCCGCCGGAGTCCACCTATGAGCAGGCGGTGGCGATCAAGACGGAGGTTGTGGTGGCGCTGTCGTATCATGCCAGCGCCGTGCTGCTCGATCACGAGTATGGGCTGATGCCCGCGCTGCACATGTCTGGCGGCAGCGGGCTGCTGCTTTCGCTGGAAAAATCGGGCTACAGCGGCGACTCGACCTACCGCCGCATCGACTTCATCCCCGACTGGACGGTGAGCAAGATCAAGGCGGCGGGCGCATCTGCTGTCAAGATCATGGCGTACTATCACCCCGACACCGGGGCGCTGGCGGAAGAGATCGAAGCGGTGTGCGCGCGCGTCATCGCCGAATGCCACGTCCATGACCTGCCGCTCTTCCTTGAGCCGATGTCGTACAGCCTCGACGCCAGCATCGCCAAAGAGAGCGCCGATTTCGCGCGCACGCGCCCGCATGTCCTGCGCGAGACGGCACGTCGGCTGGGCGCGCTCGGTCCCGATGTCCTCAAGCTGGAGTTCCCGGTCGATGTCGCTTTCGACGACGATCGCGGGTCGTGGAAGCGGGCGTGCGCCGACCTGAACGACGCCTGTCCCGTCCCCTGGGTGCTGCTCAGCGCGGGCGTCGATTTCGAGACGTTCGTCGAGCAGACGCAGATCGCCTGCGATGCCGGGGCGAGCGGCTTTCTGGCGGGACGGGCGATCTGGAAAGAGGCGGTGACGATGGGCGATGCTGAACGGGCGCGCTTCCTTCAGGAAGTCGCCATCCCCCGCATCACCCGCCTGAGCGACGTGACGGCACGCGCCGCGCGCCCCTGGACGGACTTCTACACCCCGCCTCCGGCAAATGCCGACTGGTACAAAAGCTACCAGACCACCGGGTGACATTTCGCCCTGTTTGCTGTGCAAACCTCATGATTCACCCGCGCGGGGGTGCATTCCGCACCCCCGTCATGTTATCCTTGTGGAAGTTCGTGCAAATTTTCACTGATGCGCCGTGCGCGCCTGACGATTTCTTCGTGAAAGGGAACAGACACTATGGGACGCAGTAAAGTGACAGTGGTTGGGGCGGGCAATGTGGGGGCGACGTGCGCCCACTGGATCGCCAGCCGCGAGATCGCCGATGTGGTGCTGATCGACATCGCGGGTGACCCGCCAGGCAGCGTGGCGAAGGGCAAGGCGCTCGACCTGTTCTCGTCCGCCCCGGTGATGAAGTTCGACCTGAGCATCACGGGCGGCAACGACTACGAAGCGACCGCCGGGTCGGACGTGGTGGTGATCACGGCGGGTGTGCCGCGCCGCAAGAAACCGGATGGCACGTTCCCCAGCCGCGATGAACTGGTGCAGACGAACCAGGCGATCGTCGGCGCGGTCTCGCGCGAAGTCGCCAGGACGTCGCCCAACGCGGTGGTGATCGTGGTCTCCAACCCGCTGGACGCGATGTGCCATGTGGCGCTGCACGAGACGGGCTTCCCGGCGAACCGCGTCATCGGGCAGGCGGGGTCGCTCGACACGGCGCGCTACAAGGCGTTCCTGGCGATGGAGCTGGGCATCAGCGTGCGCGACATTCACGGCTTGGTGCTGGGCGGGCACGGCGATGAGATGGTTCCGCTGCCGCGCCACACCAGCGTGGCGGGCATCCCGGTGCGCGAACTGATCGCTGAAGACAAACTCCAGTCGATCATCGCGCGCACGCGCAAGGGCGGCGGCGAGATTGTCGGTCTGGTGGGCGTGAGCGCGTGGTACGCGCCGGCTGCGGGCACGGTGGAGATGGTCGAAGCGGTGGTGCGCGATCAGAAGCGGGTGATCGCCAGCGCGGTGTACACCAACGGCGAATATGGCTACAGCGGGCTGTATCTGGGGCTGCCCGCCGTGCTGGGCGCGAACGGTGTGGAGCGCATCATCGAGATGCAGCTCAACGACGAAGAGAAGGCGATGCTGGAAGTGAGCGCCAACGCCGTGCGTTCGGTGGTCGGCGTGCTGGGGTACTGATCACGCGCTTTGCCGTATACTGGTAAGGGAGGTGTATGCCTTCCTTACCAATTCTGATGCGGAGGAAGTTGCGACGATGAGTGCTGTCATTGTGAGAGACCCGGAAATTTTAGGCGGATTACCCGTCTTTCACGGTACGCGCGTCCCTGTGAAAAATCTGATCGATTACCTGATGACAGGTGAGACCATTGATACTTTTCTGGATGATTTTCCAACTGTCACCCGCGAACAGGTAATCCACTTCCTGCAGGAAGCGGGCGCAATGGCGGAAGATGAAAATCCTCATCGATGAGTGCCTCCCGCGGAAGCTGAAAAATGAACTGCCCGATCATGAAGTGCAGACTGTGCCTGAAGTCGGCTGGAGCGGGATGAAAAATGGAATGCTGCTTCGGCTGATGGCAGGTGTATTTGATGTTTTCATCACCATCGATGGTCATCTGGAGAATCAGCAGCAGCTTCCTGATTTGCCCACAGCCTTTATAGTGCTGTCTGCATCGAACAGCAAACTGGAAACGCTTCTGCCGCTTATGCCCGCAGTGCGCTCCGCATTGGAATCTATTCATCCAGGTCAGGTGATCCACATCACGACACCTGATAAAGAGAAATGATCAGGCAGCCCTGATCGTCGAAGTCTTAATTGCCAGTAAACTGGGCGATGAAGTGGGGGGGAGCATGAGGGCGAGGATAGAGGTGGACGACGCAGCCGTCATCTCTGCAGCTATGGACAGTGCCTGCCCCAACCTCACCCAGGAAACCGTCAGATTTCCTGCCCCTCGCCGTCGGAGAGGGGCGGTTGAGCGCAGCGAAACGGGGTAAGGTTACCTGTGCAGTCGCACCCGAACCGCGATTTACTGGCAATCAAGCGATCGAAGTCTTTCCAAACCAGACTCACCAGCCACCCGCCGACCGGTTCGCCATGATCTGCGCGATGTGCAGCGTCCCGTGATCGGCATAATACGCCAGCGCGTCATCGACGCTGACGTTGCGCTCCTGTTCCGGGTGAAAGAAGGCGCGCGCGAAGTCTGCCTCGCTCAGCGACTCGAACAGGGCGACGAAGTGCGTATGCAGCCCGCGCAGCATCAGCAGCGATGGTTCGAGCGGCAGCCGTGAGTCGGGCAGCAGGGCGAACTGTTCCTGATCATACGGGGTGATGGTCGGCGTGTCCTGCACGAGCGCCAGTTTGACGCGAAAAAGCGACGCGGCGTGCGAATCTGCCAGATGATGCACGATCTGGCGGGCGCTCCACTCGCCTGGGGCGGGGCTGAAGTCGAGCTGGGCGTCCGTCCATCCGGCGATGGCAGCTTCAAGCTGATCGGGCAGAGCGCGCAGGGCGGCGATGCGCGCGGCGCGCACCTCTGGCGTAGGCATGACAGCGACTCCTTCGTTATAATGGGGCGGT
>CAZTLS010000004.1:38154-123074 GCA_964614405.1 uncultured Pleurocapsa sp. | reverse complement strand
CCGTTTTTCGAGGGCTGGTATTTCAAGATGGTCTCGCCAGACCGCGCCAGCCGCTTCGCCGTCATCCCAGGCATCTTCCTGAGCGATGACCCGGACAAGCACCATGCCTTCGTGCAGGTGTTCGATGGGGTGAGCGGGCACGCCACCTATCACCGCTACCCGGCGGAAGCGTTCGAGGCGGCGCGCGGACATTTCGAGGTGTGCGTCGGGCGCAACCGCTTCACCCTGAACGGCATCCACCTCGACATCGATGACGAACAGCGCACCGTGCAGGGCGACCTGTCGTTCAGCACAGCCATCCCCTGGACGGTCAGCGTGGTCGAACCCGGCGTCATGGGCTGGTTCGGCTGGATGCCCTTCATGGAATGCTATCACGGCATCCTCGGCTTCGATCACAGCGTGACCGGCGCGCTGGTGGTGGACGGCACGACGCACGATTTCACTGCCGGGCGCGGCTACATCGAGAAGGACTGGGGACGGTCGTTCCCAGGCGGCTGGGTGTGGATGCAGACCAACCACTTCAGCCAGACGGGTTCATCGTTCTCGGCTTCGGTGGCGATCACGCCGTTCCTCAGCCTGTGGTTCCCAGGCTTTCTGGCGGGCTTGGTGCATGACGGACGCTTCCACCGTTTCGCCACCTACACGGGCGCGCGCAGCGAGAAACTGGCGATCAGCAACGCCGCCGTCGAGTGGGTGGTGAGCGACGCGGGCAAGCGGCTGGAGGTGTATGCGACACGCGCCGAAGCGTCCATCCTGCCCGGACCGAACCGCGCCGACATGGGCACGCGCGTCCCGGAGACGCTCAAGGCGTCCGTCCATGTCCGCCTGACCGACCGCCGTACCGGGATGACGCTCTTCGACGACACGGGCGAATGCGCCGGGCTGGAAGTGGCGGGCGATGTCGCTCGGCTGCTGAAAGCGATCGGTGCGCCATGACCGACCTGCCCCGCACTGCGCCCGCCGCCGGGCGCGCCTGGTGGTCCACACCCTGGCTGCACATCCAACGTGACCCGCTCACCTACACGCTCATCGGCGTGTGGTTCTGCTGCATGACCGCCGTCCCCATCCTGCGCTGGACAGTCGGCGAAGCGATCTTCCCGCTCGACATCAGCGCGGGGGTGATCGCACAGGTGGCAGCGTCGCTGGCGGCGCTGCGGCTGACATGGCGCGCCGGGCAGATTGCGCTGGCGGCGGTGGTCATTGTCGGCGTGTCGTGGCTGATCGAGTTCGTCGGGCACACGACCGGGTTCCCGTTCGGCATCTACGCCTACACCGACCGCCTTCAGCCGCAGCTCGGCGGCGTGCCGGTGTTCGTGCCGCTGGCATGGCTGATGATGATGCCCGCGTCGTGGGCGGTGGCGCACCTGCTGACGGGCGATCTGCCCGGCGTGCGTGGGCGGGTCGCCTTCGTCGGCTTCAGCGCGCTGGCGTTCACCGCCTGGGACCTGTTCCTCGACCCGCAGATGGTCGGCTGGGACCTGTGGCGCTGGGCGGAGACGGACGGGCTGACCTACTTCGGCATTCCCCTGAGCAATTATGCCGGGTGGCTGCTGGCGTCGATCGTGCTGACGACGGCGGCGAGCCTGGTCGCCCCGGTGCGGCGGCTGTCGATCGTCCCGCTGCTGGTCATCTACGGCATCACCTGGTTCCTGCAAACCTTCGGGCTGATCCTCTTCTGGGGGCACATCGGACCGGGGATCATCGGTGGCGTGGTGATGGGCGGGCTGCTGCTGGCGGCGGTGATGCGCGCCCGGGGGGCGGCATGAGCGCGATCACGCCGGAAGCGCTGCTGTGGGCGGCGATCGGCTTCGCGTCGGGATCGCTCATGCTGGCGTACTGGGTCGGCTGGCTGTTCACGCGGCAGGATGCGCGCACGGTAGGCGACGGCAACCCAGGCGCGACCAACGTCCTCAAGGTAGGCGGCTGGCGCGTCGGTGGGCTGGCGCTGCTGCTCGACATCGTGAAAGGGGCGATCCCGGTGGCGATCGCCCGTTATCTGGTCGGCGTGAGCGGAGCAGGGCTGGTGCTGGTGGCGCTCGCCCCGGTGTTCGGTCACGCCTTCTCGCCGTTCATGCGCTTTCGCGGCGGCAAAGCGGTCGCCGTCACCGCCGGGGTGTGGATTGCGCTCACGCTGTGGGAGATTCCGACCTTCGGCGGCATCACGCTGGGCATCGCCTTCGCACTGATCGCCGTCTCCGGCTGGGCGGTCGCCTATCTGCTGGCGATCCTGCTGGTGTATCTGCTCATCGTCCACCCCGCCGACCCGGTTCTGCTGACCATCTTCGTCATCAACGCTGTACTGCTGCTGTGGAAATACCGTGCCGACCTGCGCCAGATGCCGCGCCCGCGCTCCTGGCTGCGCCGCCGCCTGAGGATGCCTGAATGACCTTCGATGCGCTCATCGCCGCCATCCGAGGGTGGGATGCGGTGGATTGGGCGATCGCCGCGATCACCTTCCCGCTGCTGATCATCACCGCGATCGCCCTGCTCAATGCGCTCACCTTCCCGCGCCTGCGCCGCCCCGACGCCGACGCCCCGCTGACCGACCCGGACTCGCCGGGCGAACCCGGCACGCCGACGCTGGTCAGCGTGTGCATCCCCGCGCGCGACGAAGCCGCCGTCATCGGCGCGACGGTCACCCGTCTGCTGGCGAGCGATCATCCGCTGTTCGAGGTGCTGGTGCTGGACGACGGCTCGACCGACGGCACAGCGGAAATACTGCGCCCGATCGCCAGGCGCGATCCGCGCCTGCGCGTGCTGACCGGGCAGCCTCTCCCCGCCGGGTGGCTGGGCAAGAACTGGGCGTGCCACCAGCTCTCCAGCGCGGCGCGCGGGCGGCTGCTGGTGTTCACCGACGCCGATGTCGGCTGGGAGGCGGACGCGCTGCGCGCACTGGTCGGCTATGCGCTGCGGACGCGCGCCGATCTGGTCACGGTGTGGTCCACTCAGGTGACGCACACCTGGGGGGAACGGCTGATCGTCCCGCTCATGGCGTTCGTCATCATGGGTTATCTGCCCGCGCTGGCGGTGCATCACACCCGCTTCGCATCGCTGGCAGCCGCCAACGGGCAGGTGCTGCTCTTTCGGCGGCGGGCATATGAGCGCATCGGCGGGCACATGGCAGTGCGCGCCTCGATCGTCGAAGACATCCGGTTCGCGCGGCTGATCAAGCAGCGCGGCGGGCGGCTGCGGATGCTGGACGGGAACGGGCGCATCGCCTGCCGCATGTATGACTCGTGGGACGGGGTGCGGCGCGGCTTCGCCAAAAACATCATCGCCGGGTATGGCGGGCTGATCTCCTTCCTGCTGGGGTGCATCTTCCACTGGGCGATCCTGATCGTCCCCTGGGCGCTGCTACTGACGGGGCGCGCCGCCGCGCTCATCCCGATCGCGCTGGGCGTGCTGGTGCGCGCGATCACCGCCGCCGCCACACGCCAGCGGCTGATCGATGCGCCCCTGCTGCCCCTCTCCGCGCTGCTGATGAGCGCCATCGCACTTCAGGCGCTCATCTGGCACGTCGGCGGGGGACCGCGCTGGAAAGGGCGCGTCGCCTCGGTTGGAAAACCTTAACCCCAGGATTGAGGAAAAATTCAGATTTTTCGATGCACGATCGCCCGTTTTGGCTTATGATCAGGGAACAGAGTGCAGACACAGGATAAACGATTCACCGACTCGACGGCGGAAAGGGACAGTGCGTGAACGGAAAGACGACGGTGCTGATCGTCGATGATGAACCGATGAACACCACCATTCTGGAAGACCTGTTCAACCGCTACTACCGCACACTGACAGCAGGGCGCGGGCAGGACGCGCTGTCGATCATCGCGCGTGAGCCGGTCGATCTGGTGCTGCTGGACATCATGATGCCTGGCATGTCGGGACTGGAAGTGCTGGACAGACTGCGCGGCACGCCGGAAACGGCAGACCTGCCCGTCATCCTCGTCTCGGCGCGCACCGAAGAGCGCGACATCGTGCAGGGCTTGAACATCGGCGCGAACGACTACATCGTCAAGCCGTTCAAAATGGCGGAGATGCTGGCGCGGGCGCGCACGCAGATCGCCATCAAGCAGCTTCAGGATGAACGCAAACGTACCATCGCCGAACTTCAGCACCTCAACAGCGTCAAGGATCACTTCCTGCGGATCGCCTCGCACGACCTGAAAGGTCCGTTGGGCAACCTGCGCCTGGCGGTCTACCTGCTGCGCACGCAGATGACGGATGCCGAAGTGGTCGAGCTGCTCGACAATGCCGACATCAACATCAATACCATGCAGAACGTCATCGCCGACTTCCTCGACTCGGCTGCGGTGCAGAGCGGGGCGATCGACCTGAAACTGGCGCCGATCGACCTGGCGAAGGCGATCGACGATCAGGTACGCGGCTATGCCATGTTCGCCGACAAGAAGCGCATCACGTTCAATGTAGTGCAGCCGAGCGGGACGATCTACGCTGACGCTGCGCGCTTCAGCCAGGCGCTGGGCAACCTGATCAGCAACGCCATCAAATACAGCCCGCCCGGTTCCGAAGTGACGGTATGGACGGACGATCTGGGCGCGACCGTCCGCGTGTGCGTGGCGGATCAGGGTCCGGGCATCCCGGAAAGCGAACGGGCGAAGCTGTTCACCCAGTTCGGCAAGCTGAGCGCCCGCCCCACCGACGGCGAGAGCAGCACCGGGCTGGGCTTGTGGATCACCAAAGTGCTGGTCAATTTACAGCAGGGCGAAGTCGGTGTACACTCCCCGCCGGAAGGCGGATCGATCTTCTGGATCGAGATGCCCACGTATACCGGGTGACAGCGCGCGCTGACGTTTCCCCTACGCCACGCGCGCGCCTACCCCATCCACCGCCTGCTGTCCGGTATACTCATGAGCAGGTCAGCAATTACCGCTGCATGATTACAGCAGCCCATCAGGAAGATGGCTGATGTTTAGAGTGTGTCTGCAAACCGGCTTTGGCGTCTGTTTGCCCAACCTCCCCCCGGAAACCTGACGGTTTCCTGCCTCTCTCCGATGGAGAGGGGCGGTTGAGCGCAGCGAAACGGGGTGAGGTGAAATGATTTGCAGACACACTCTGATAACTATCAAATCGCTTCGGGGATGAAAGAAACCGGATGCCGCACCGACCACGCCTGTATGCCTTCGTCATCTGCCTTGCCTGCTGCCTGCTGCTGATCGCGCCCGTCCTGCACGCTCAGGACGATGCAGCTCCGTCTCCCCAGGCAGCAACGCCCGCCCCGCTGCCTACGCGCGGCGCGCGCCCTGCCCCGGTCACCACCCTCAGCGGCGAGATCGTCCGGCTGGAGCTGCTCTTCAACGTGCTGCGCCAGGGGCAGACGCAGCTCATCCGCGTCGCCGGGCTGGACGGGACGTTCCCCGCGCTGGCGGAGATCACCGGGCGCTTTCTCGACCGCGACCTGAACTTCTTCGCCGCCGCCGACGGCTACTATGCCCTGATCGCAGCGGGCATGGAACAGCCGACCGCGCGCACCAACGCGCTGACCGTCAGCGTCCTCACCCCCGGCGATCGTTCAGAGACGCTGGAGGCGAATGTCGAGATCAGCCTGGGCGAATTCATCCGCCAGAACGTCACCCTGCCGCCCACAACCGCCTACCTGATCGATCCGCCGACCGAGCGCACCGAGATCGCCCAACTGCTCAGCGTGTTCGCGGTCATCACGCCAGAGCGCGCCTGGGGATCGAGCGGGTTCGCGCTGCCCGTCGCCACCGCCCTCACCTCGCCGTTCGGGGCGTTCCGCACCTTCAATGAGACGTTCAACACGCGCCACACCGGGTGGGACTTTCGCGTCGGGCTGGGCGCACCCGTGCTGGCATCAGAGGCAGGGCGCGTGGTCTACGCCGGGCTGATGCCCATTCGCGGCGCGCATGTCATTATCGATCACGGGCTGGGGGTGTACACAGGCTATTCGCACCTGTCCACGTGGCATGTCACGCGCGGGCAGCGGGTGACGCGCGGTCAGGTCGTCGGCACGGTCGGGACGAGTGGACGGGTGAGCGGGGCGCACTTCCACTGGGAGGTGGCGGTCAACGGCGCATTCGTCGATGGCGCGCAGTTCGTGCGGCTGTGGATGCCTTAGGCGAGGTCACCCCTCTCCGCGATCCAGCCCCGCCAGCGTGCGCGCGTCGGTGAGCAGTTTCAGCACACCGATGATCACGGCAAAAATCTCCAGCCGCCCCAGCAGCATCCCAGCCGACTGCACCCACATCAGCAGCGGTGGCATGTCTGGTCGTGTGACGCCGACGCTCAGCCCGACCGTGCCAAGCGTGCTGGCGAACTCGAACAAACTCTCGTTCAGCCCATACCCATATGCCGCCATGACCGCCGTGCCGCCCAGCAGCACGGCGATGTACATGCCGATGAACAGCGCGCTCTGCCGCACCTGACGATCGTTGAGCAGTTCGCGCTTTTCGCCCTGCCAGATCGCCGGCTCGTTGATCATGTGGCGCGGCATGAACGCTCGGCGCACTTCCCACACGATCGCCTTGTAGAGGATATAGATGCGGATCAGCTTGATGCCGCCGGATGTCGAACCTGCACCGCCGCCCGTCACCATCAGCAGGATCAGGAGCAGCAGACCGAAATCCAGCCATCCGCTGTAGTTCGTGATCGTCAGCCCTGCCCCGCTCAGCGCCGAGACCGACTCGAACGCCGCCACGCGCACCGCCTTTTCCAGCGTCGGATACACGTTCAGGGTGACGATCGCCACCAGCAGCGCACCGCAGCCCAGCAGCAGCGTCGTCATCAGCCGCAGTTCGCCACTGCGCCACACGGCGCGAAATTTGCGCTGGAGGAAGGTGTAGGCGATGAAGAAATTGATCGCCCCCAGCGTCATCAGCAGCATCGTCACCGCTTCGATGACCGGGTTGTCCCAGTGCCCGATCGACTCTGGCTTGGTGGAAAAGCCGCCCGTCGCCACAGCCGTGAAAGCGTGGTTGACCGCATCAAACCAGCCCATCCCGGCTGCCTTGAGCGCCAGCACGCCGAAGGCGATGTAGCCCAGATAGATTCGCAGCACGATACTCGCAGAATAGCGCACATGCGGCGCAAGCTGGTCGGTGCGCCCTTCCGCCGCCACCAGCCCCGTGCCGAACGAGCCTGCCGCCGCGCTGAGCGCGATGATGGCGAAGCCCGCCCCACCTGCTAACTGGATAAAGCTGCGGAAGAAGAGCAGGATTTTCGGCGTCGCAGTCACGTCCACTACGCTCAGCCCGGTCGTCGTCCAGCCGCTGGTGGACTCGAAAAACGCCTGTGTGAAGGTCAGTTCGGTGAGCGCCAGAAACGGGATCGCCCCAACCGCCGACGCCAGCACCCAGATGATCACCACGATCACCGAGCCTTCCTGCACCGTCAGGCTGAGCGCCTCGCGCGGGGTGAACAGCCGCCAGATGATCATGCCGATGACGATCAGCGGCAGCGCGGCGATCAGAAAGCCGTGTGCCAGCGGCGCTTCTTCCGGGTAGAAGACCAGCACGATGAGCGGGATGAGATGCAGCGCGCCGATCACCGCCATCAACGCGCCTGTGTAGCTGATCAGCGCCCGGTAGCGGGCGCGCAGATAGGTTTCCTGCCGCATGGTGAGGGAATATTCGCTTTCGTCGGCGTCAGCCGCACAGCAGGGCGAGATCGCGCTTCTGGTGTTCAGGCTGGCTGATCAGCAGCAGGCGATCATCCGCCATGAGCGTGGTCGAGCCGCGCGGGATGATCACTTCCGGTCCGCGAATGATGCACGCCACCAGCGACTTTTCCGTCAGGTCAAGTTCGGTCAGCGTCTTGCCGATGGCGGGGGAGTCTTCGCCCAGATGCACCTCCGTGACGTTGACGCGCCCCTGTGCCAGCGACATGAGCGCGGTGATCTCGGCGAACTCCGTCTCCTGATCGAGGATCGAACCGATGATGCGCGTGGCGGAAAAAGCGACGGTGACGCCCAGTTGGGTGAAGATGGCTTCATTGTCCGGGTCGTTGACGATGGCGATCGTGCGGGGGACCTGAAACATCTGCCTGGCGATCTGACAGGCGATCAGATTGTCCTGATCGTGATTGGTCAGTGCCAGCAGCACATCAGCGCGGCGCGCGCCCGCCTCTTCGAGACGGTGTACGTCCGTGCCATCGCCGACGACGACGGTGGCTTTGGTCTGCTGGGCGATCTCGCGCGAGCGGGCGGGGTCTTTGTTGATCACGGTGACATGCACCTTGCGCCGCACGAATTGCAGAGCGAGGAAATATACGGTCTTGCTGCCGCCGATGATGATGACGCGCATGGGCTTTTTTTACTCGTCCAGTGCCTTGAGGAACGCATCGGTCGTGAGTTTGGTGGGGCTGATTGTCTCGATGCCGAAATCGCGGTAGATGGCTTCACGGGCGGGGTCAAACACGCGCGCCACCACGCGCCGAATGCCGAACACCGTCTTGCCGACCTGCGCGACCATCAGGTTGGTGTTATCCGATGTGGTGGTGGCGAACAGGGTGTCCGCCTGGTCAATGCGCGCCTCTTTGAGGGTGTGCAGCTCCACCGCATCGCCGATCAGTTTGAAGCCGCTGAAATCGACGGACAGCTTGTCGAAGGCGCTCTCGCGCTGATCGATGACGACGACGCGGTTTCCCTGTTTGCTCAGGTAATTTGCCAGCGCCCCACCCAGCCGTCCACAGCCGACGATGACGATATGATGCGATCGCGACATGATGCCTTGCGCTTTGCGCGTGCCTGAATGGTTTCTCTATCAGCATAACACCAGCAGGCGGGCGTGACAACGGCGGGATCGGAGCAGCCCAGTCAGCCAGCTTCAGCAGCAGGCACGCTCTTGCATCGCCTCACCGCATCCTGTATCGTATCCGTCATGAACCCGATGCACACCCCCTGGTAGAATGCCTATGCCCACCCTGCTCGTCACCGGCTCCAGCGGACTGATCGGCTCCGAAGTCGTGTCCTATTTCGACGCGCTCGGCTGGCGCGTACACGGCGTGGACAACAACATGCGCGCCGACTTCTTCGGTGCGGCGGGTGACACCCGCTGGAATCAGCGCCGCCTGCTGGCAGCCTGCCCCAACTTCACCCATCATGAACTCGACATCCGCGACCGCGCGGCGGTGCTGGCGTGCCTCGACTCCATCCGCCCCGATCTGGTCGTCCATGCCGCTGCACAGCCCAGCCACGACCTGGCGGCGTCGCGTCCGTTCGACGACTTCGATGTCAACGCGGGCGGCACGCTCAACCTGCTGGAAGCGACCCGCCGTCATGCCCCGGATGCCGCCTTCGTGCTGCTCTCCACCAACAAGGTGTATGGCGACGCGCCCAACGATCTGCCCCTCGTCGAACTGCCCACCCGCTGGGACTATGCCGACCCCGCTGATTACGACGGTGTGCGCGAAACGATGCGGATCGACCAGTCGAAGCATTCGCTCTTCGGCGCATCGAAGGTCGCTGCCGACATCATGACGCAGGAATACGGGCGCTATTTCGGCATGAAGACCTGCTGTCTGCGCGGCGGCTGCCTGACCGGACCGAACCACAGCGGTGTCGAGCTGCACGGCTTCCTCAGCTATCTGGTCAAGGTCAATGTCACAGGCGGGTTGTACAAAATCTTCGGCTACAAGGGCAAACAGGTGCGCGATAACATCCACGCCCGCGATGTGGCGCGCTTCATCGAGATGTTCTGGCACGCCCCGCGCATCGGTGAGGTGTACAACCTCGGCGGTGGACGCGCCAATTCCGTCTCCATTCTGGAGGCGTTCGACCACATCGCCGCGCTCAGCGGGCAGCCGATGCGCTATGAGTATCTCGACCAGCACCGCGCCGGCGACCACATCTGCTACATCTCCGACATGAGCCGCATCGCCGCCCACTACCCCGAATGGACGCTCACCAAAAGCCTGGCAGACATCTTTGAAGAGCTGTATCAGGGCTGGCGCGCGCGCACTGTATGACAGGCACAGCGCTCTTTCCCGTCCGCCAGGTTAGGTGAACCGGATGATGTACCGCAGCAAGTACACGCTTTCACGTCGCAGGCTGTTGATCTATGCCGGGACGCTTGCGCTGCTGACAGCAGCGGGATGTGCCACAGAGGCGCCTTACGTGCCCGTCACGCCGACGCCACCTCTGGCAGATCGCCCACCTGAACAGTATCCTCACACTGTGTATGCGACAGTTGAGGCATCGCCCGATGCTGACGGGACGCGCGCGCAGCCGTTCGCCCTGATGCAGGTGCTGAACAATCAGGTGGTCATTCAGCCTTACACCCGCCTGCTGCTGCTGGACGCAGCCTATTTTCTGGAGGGCGATCTGCATACCACCTTCAGCCACGTGCAGATCGCACATATAGACGATGCGCCAGTCACGCTGTATCTTGCAGGGAACTGGTCTATGCACGGTACACCCATTCATATGAGTAAAATCGGTGTGATTGGGATACTATAATCAGCATTATTCAGACACAAAAACAGACAGGACAAGGGCATGGCAAAGCGCAAAACATCACTGCTGCATAAGATGCAGACTGCATTCAGACTCGCACTCGGTTTGCCCAGCCCGATCGTGAAAGAGAAACTCGCCGGACAGACGGTATATGTTCGTGCAGGTGGGGTAAGAGCCATCGAAAAAGACGACGCCTGGCTGCTGGCGTGTGCGAGGCGTGCAGAAAACATCTTCGATGTCGGTTCCAACATCGGGCAGGCAGCACTCATCATGCTGCTGGCGGACAACATCCGCAACATCGTGTGCGTCGATCCGAACCCGCGCGCACTCACGATGGCGGCGGAAAACCTGATCCTCAACCGTCTCAGCCACAAGGCACGTTTCGCCTGCTTTTTTGCTGACGAGGCAGATGATCAGCAGGTTCAGTTCTGGACAACCGGTGCAGGGGCGGCAGGCAGCATGTACGCTCAACATGCCAAGACAGCTCAGAAGCGCGGTGAATTCACACGTGCCGACCATCACCCTCGACACCCTGGCGCGGCAGATCGGCATCATGCCTGATTTCCTCAAGGTAGATGTGGAAGGGTCAGAACTGCGAACGCTGCGCGGCGCAGCAGAGATCGTCCGCGCTGGCAAGACGCGCATCCTGATCGAGATGCACATCATCCCAGGTCTGACGATCCACCAGCATTGTCAGCAGATGGCGATCTGGGCAGCAGAACAGGGCTATGCGACATGGTATTTGCCGACTCATCAGCCCCTTGCCGAAGCCAACATCCAGGGTGGGCGGATTCATCTGCTGCTTCAGCCAGAAAGCTGGGCATACCCGGACTGGCTGCGCGCTATCCCACCCAGATCACCGCTGGAAGCCGCGTTGACCTGATCAGCCGGGACTGGAAAACCTCAGATCGGCAAATACGGGCAGGCGATCGGCAATGCTGACCTGCTCACCCAACCAGGCGTGGGTAGTACGAAATGCCGGGCTGTGCCAGACATAATCCAAACGCAGGAAAGGGGTGAGACGCCCGTTGAGCGAGTACCCCCCTCCTGCCGGAAAAGTGAAGCCCAGCCCAGCCCCTGCTTCCCGATAACTGTCAGTCAGCACGCGCGCAAGCCGGGTGTAGGCAGGTTCAAACTCCGTCAGGTTGAACTCGCCCCCAACGATCATCGGCAGTGTTTCCTGTGCCAGTCGGTTGAGCAGCGCGTCCAGTGCAGCATCGCGCTGCTCAGTATTGAAAGTGCGAATGAGTCCGAGCGGAGTCACGGAAAATGACGCATCAGGCGTATCCGCAAAGGGAGCAGGCAGGCTGACGTTGTAAACCGCAGTTTCCACATCGTCGATGACGATCACAACGCGGGTGAAATAACTGTCCCGGAAGAAACCTTCCCGCCCTTCTTCCAGCATCGGGAAACTGGAGAATGTGGTCAAGCCACGATAGTGCAGCCCATCTGCGCCGATCTGAAATGCCTGATAGGGATAGGTCTGGCGAAGTCGCTCAACACCATAGCGCCCATCTGCATACACGCTCTCCTGCATCAGGATGATGTCCGCCGGGCGGGTGGAAAACCAGGCTTCAGCCGCCTCACGCACCACATTTTTGCCGGAAGAGTTGAATACCAGCATTCGCCAGCTATCTGCTGTACCCTCACCTCCTGTTGTGAAGGGCATGACGATCCCTGCTCCCCAAACCACAACAGCGAAGGATAACGCCAGCGTCAATATGCGAGCTAAATGACTGCGAGAAAACAAAGCGCCGATGATCGCCAGAGGCAGACCTGACAGGATCAGTGGGGCAAGGTTGAAGAACAGGCTGAGCAAACTGCTTGCTGGCAGATCAAACAGGCGTACAGTCAGTATAAGAGCGACCAGCACGCAATAGGCGATGGTCCCTACGCCAAGCAAGCGCCGCCCGGACAGCTTTGTGAACATGAGCGGGGTCGCTACGATTGAACGTTGAGAAACCGCTTCTGATACCATTCCCATGTTCGCACCAGCCCTTCCTGAATACTCACTTTCGGATCGAAACCCAGCAGCGCCCGTGCCCGACTGTTATCACAATACGTGATCCTGCCTTCACTGGGCGGTGCAGCTACTTCCTGTGTGATCGCGCTTCTGCCTGTCAGTTCCTCGTAGATATGCAGAAAAGCGGTCAGGCTGATCGGGCTGCCAAAACCCAGGTTGAAAATCTGATACCCCATCGGACGCAGGAGTGCAGCCTGCACCCCATCAATGATGTCATCGATATACGTCCAGTCACGCTGGAGGCTGCCCCCTGCGTACACCTGGATCGTTTTTCCGTTCAGGATGCTGTCCAGCGCCTTGATCGGCATCATATCCGGTCGCCCATGCGGACCGTAGACATTGAAGAAACGCAGGACATTGACATTCAAACCGAACAGGTTGTGATAGCTGTGGGCAAATAACTCAGCCGCACGCTTGCTCGCGGGGTAGGGTGCGAGCGGCATAGCCGCAGCGTCTTCCTCGACGAAGGGCACACGCGCTGCATCGCCATAGACCGACGACGTTGATCCGAGGACAAACACTTCGACACCTGCCCGCCGTGCCGCATCCATCAGCGAAACACTGCCGCTGGTGTTGACATCAGCATACAAACGCCCCTGTTCGATGGAATAACGCATTCCAGCCATCGCTGCAAGGTGTGCCACCCGCCTGATAGAGTAGGTGCTGAACAAGCGTGCCAGGGACTCCTCATCACGCACATCGCCTTCAATAACAACCGTACTCCCTTCCAGGGCAGCGATGTTGGCGTGCTTGATGGCGGGATCGTAATAGTCGTTGAAGTTATCCAGGATGATGACTGACTCGCCCGCTTCCAGCAGACGCAGCGCCAATCGACTGCCGATGAAGCCTGCCCCTCCGGTGATCAGGGTAGTCATGATCCTTCAGCCTTTCTTCGTTTGCCGGGCGATGTCTGTGAAAATCCGCAGTGACGCGCCTTTTTTCCGGGAGTTTTTGCTTTTTTCAGAAGCAGGGGTGTCAAACCGGATAACGTCCTTAACTATCGACAGCAGTTCGGTCATCAAGTGCCTGACGGTAAGCGGTGATCCAGGCATCAACCTGCATATTTTCCCAGTCTGCAATCTGAGCCAGTGCCGCTGCGATTAACTGTTTGCGCTCCTCAGGTTGAGCGTAAGCCCGCAAAATCATATCACACAGCGCATCAGGTTGACGCCGTGCCACCTGATAGGCGGCTGAACCGACCAGTTGCGGGAGAGGTGGGGCATCGGAGACGATGATCGGTAGCCCGCGTCCCATTGCTTCCAGAACAACCGGCTCAAATCGCCCGACGTAGGGTGTATGCAGCAGCAGGTCTGCCTCCGCTAAGGCTGCTGCGGCATGTTTTGCTGGCTGAAACTGAATGTGTCCGGTTTGCCACAACCCCCACAGGCGTGCCCCGTAAATCAGGGCATCCGCATACTTTCCATCGCCCACGATCGTGTAGCGCAGGGATGCACCCTGACGTATTGCCTGAGCGACGGCATCGATGGCAAATTCCAAACCACTCTCCCATTCCAGCGGCATGACCGAGACGATACGCAGCGGGCGATCGGTGGTCAGGTGTGAATGTGGAAGATGGCGCAGTGTCATGACCGGGCGAGTGAAGCGCGCTTGACTCCAAACAGAATTTTCTATTGGCGTCAGACACCCCGCCTGTGCAGGCAGGGCAGTATTGAAGAGGGATGCACTCAAATCCACAACGAGTGGCAGCCCGGTCGCGCGGGCTGACTCCAGCAGGCGCATCTGCCCAACGTACAATCCATCAACGAGACGATGTGCCATGCGAAGCGGAGCGCGGCTCAGCCCCGGATGGCGCAGCCCGTTCAGCGCCTCAGGCGGATCGATGAGCGTCACCCGGACTCCGGCAGCCAGCAGACCGGTGATCAGTGGTTGTGTCAGCAGCGCAGTATGTTCTGGGAATGCCACGCCGTAAAAACCGACGCGCAGTACTGTCTCACTCATTGCAACTCCTGTGAAGAAGCAATGAGGTGAGTGTACAATTGCTCAAAAACCTGCAACTGACGGTTTATAGTGAATTCCTGCTCAACGCGCATTCGTGCCGCTTTGCCCATCGCCTGACGTTTTGTCGTCTCCCGAAGCAGCTCCCCTAACCGCTGAGTAAACGCTGCGATATCCCGCACGGGCACGACATACCCTTCAATCCCGTCGCGCACCGCTTCGCCCATCCCACCTGCATCAGTAGTCACAATCGGCAGCCCCGCCGCCATTGCCTCCAACACCGCGTTGCTGATGCCCTCTTCATGGCTGAACAGCGCAAATACATCCGCCGAACGCAGACGCTGCAAGACGCTGTCGGGCGGCATCGGTCCTGCGAGATGCACCTGCCCCGTCAGCCCCAGGTCATCCAGCGTATTCTGAAGCGCATCGCGCATGACCCCATCGCCGATGATTTCCGCCTCAAAAGCGACGCCCTGCTGTTTGAGACGATAAAGCGCGTTGAAGAGGTAATCAAACCCTTTTTTCCACACCAGCCGTCCAACACTGATAATGCGCGGAACAGTATTCTGGTGATCATCTCTTCTAGGGATGATGCGTTCGAACTCGATCGCCGGTCGATTGACCCACAACTCATTATGGCGCTGGCTGAGGCGCGTCACTTCATCCGCCATTTCCTGCGACACACAGTGAACCGCTGAGACGGACCGGAGCTGGTCGATATACTCAGCGCGGCGTCCCTGCTGATGATCGAGCAAATGCAGATCAGCACCACGACAGCTTAAAACCACCGGCGCACCAGTCAGCGCCCCCAACAGCGGATAATGAGCCGCAATACCCAAAAATTCGCAGTGAACGAGATCAGTGTGCAGCCCGATAAATGGCAGATGTCTGATAAAAAGACGCAGCCGCCGCCCTGCTCTACCCTGCGATGCGGCTACCAGACGTGCCAGACGTGCAAGGCGTGCAGGATGTCGCATTGCCGTTTGCAAACCCGCAATCAGCCGCCCCAGACGTCCGGTCCGTTTTGAGCCAAACAGATAAATCACTGTCAAGCCAGCCGGGAGGGGTTGATAGCTCTCAAAAGCTTCCCAGTTCCCACGACGACTGGCGATCACGCGCACACGATGACCCCGGCGTGCCAAACCAATCGCTTTACGAAAGAGGAAGGTTTCCGACAAACCAGGAAACTCATTGACGATCAGGGTGATATCGAACGTCTGAGTAGTCACTTGAGGTCATCCCGTTTCATGCCAAGAGGCAGAAAGCGCTGCACTCGATGCATGATCGGCTGTACGATTCGTATCAGACGCTGACGAACAGCATCATCAAAAGCCACCCACCATAACACAGCCACATTGAATGCAAATCCAAACCCCATCACCAGCGCGGTGTCTACCCATCCGGTGAGTTCATGCGCCAGCGCTTCCAGCAGCAGTGCCATCGGCGCAATCAGCAGCGCTGCTTTGAGCAGAGGGAGAGACTCAGCAGTAATCAAAGCGATAAAAGGTTTGCCCAGTTTTCGGCTGATGAGGTAAGGCAGATACAACAGTGACGTGCAGGCAGCTGCAATACTCGTCGCCATGACGATGCCCACGATACCAAAGTACTGCGCCAGCCAGATCGACAGAATCAGGTTCAGCCCAGCTTCAACCAATCGAATCTGTGCCTGCTGCCGGGCGATCATCATCGATGATAACAGAGAGAGCGCAGGCTGCATCCAGGTATTGACCAGGATATTGATCGCAAACGCCAGGCTCAGCCAGGTCCCTCCATACAGGTCAGCGCCAACCCATGTGCGAATGAACACCCCGTTGCCCGCCCACAGCGCCATCGAGATTGCCAGCGCCATGCCCGTTGAGAGGATGAACAACTGCTGGTAGACCTGCCCGACACGCTCCAGGTCGTTCTGTCCGATAAGCTGCCCAAGCATTGGGCGGGCGCTGCGCGCTAACTGGAAGAGTGCCGATGTGGAGAGGGTGAACAACCGTCCGGTCAGCGCCATGACGGTCACTGCCTCCAGCGAGACCAGCCGCCCAGCCAGAACCTGATCCGTATTCTGAATGAGGATACCAGCCACATACGACAGCGTCCACCAGAAACTGAGGGAAAACATCTCGCCAATGCGCTCGGTAGAGAAAAAACGCAACCGCAGATCCAGCCCAGGCGTCAGCCGATATGCCCGGCGAATGGTCAGGATCATCCCCACCAGCGCACCGACCAGAATGCCGAGGGCGATCGAAAGCACGTTCACCCCCAGCATCAGCAGCACAACCGCAACGGCTGTCCGAATGATGACCGCCAAAAGCTGCATCAGGCTGTCAAAATGCACATGCTGATGGGCGATCAGCAGCATGGAAAAAGGCTGTTCGATCAACCCTAACGCCACGACCACAAAGATCAGCACACCAATCAGTTTTGCCTGATCCTGCAATGCCGGGCTGATTTGAAACAAACTGCTGATGTTGATTGAAACCAGCAGCCCCACCCCCAGTGTCAGGATACTTGCTATGACCTGCAACCAGAAAATGGTGCTGGTATGTCGGTTCAGCTCGGCGATACTGATGGTCTCCATGCGCTGCGACAGATAAAGCGACAGCCAGGCTGGAAAGCCCAGCGTGAAAATCTGTGTCCACAGCACCAGATTACCCATCACCGAGTTGATCCCAAAGGCTTCGGGACTGATGTAACGCAGCACAAAAGGCGTGAACCATAAGCCAATCACCATCGATACGATCGTGGTGATGTAGCTGGCGCTCACGCCCAGGAAGTAACTGCCTGTACGAGAGCGGGTGGTCATACCACCTCAGCCGATAAAGATGCAGGTGCATGGGCTGACCACAGCCGCAGATTGATCAGAATCCACAGACTGCCGGCGTGGTTGGTGGTTCCGTCGAGATGCTCGCGCACGATGCGTTGCAGCGTCGGTCGATGCACTGGCAAACCGAACAAGGCATTTAAGGTAAGCAAATCATCGACCAATGGGCGCAGCGGACCGCGAAGCCATTCTGTGATCGGCAAGCCAAAGCCTCGTTTGGGCACAGTCTGATAATCGATGTGGCGCGCCAGTGCCCAGCGCAGCGGCTGCTTGCCGATTTCTTTGTCAGGGTCGAGGCACGTGCGCCAATCTACTCGTGCTGCCACATCGATCACTTCACGATCAAGCAGGGGCACGCGCACCTCCAGTGCGTGGTACATACTGGCGCGGTCTACTTTGAGCAGGACGCGCGTTAAATGCCCGGTGAACTCATTCCAGCGCAGCCACTGCGCCGCACTATCCACATCACTGGATTGATACTCGAACGCTGTGTAATCTTCCGGCCAGGCGGGCAGCTCAGGCAGCAGTGCCCGAATCAGCCGAAGTGGCATAAAGCTGTGTGCAGCACGGTAGCGCTGACCGATCGTCCGCCATGAAATATCGCGCGGGGCATCTCCCCAGCCGAAGTATTTCCTGGCGCTGTAGCGCGCCAAACGCAGCAGATGCGGCTGGCGGAACTGCTGCGCGCTTCGCAGCACCTTGCTGAAACGCGCAGCATACCCCCAGAACAGTTCATCTCCCCCATCGCCTGATAGCGCCACAGTCACGTGCTGCCGGGCGAGCTGAGACACCAGATAAGTTGGCAGGATAGAGTAATCGGCAAGAGGCTCGGTAACCGATGAGAGCATCTCAGTCAGATGGTCGAGGATACGCTGTGGGGTGATCTCATCGATGAGATGCTGTAATCCCAATTCAGAGGCATAGCGCGCTGCATCCGCAGACTCATCCATTTCTTCACCCGTGATTTTAATAGTGAAGGCTTTAAACGGGTCGGCGATCGTCTCAATGATCTTGGCGGATACCAGGGGCGAGTCGATCCCGCCGGACAGGAATGTACCGACCGGGACATCGCTGATCAGCTGACGTTTTACCGCTGCCGCGATCGCCTCATTGACCGCTTCATACGCCTGCTGACCGCTTAAATCAGGGGTCAGATATTGAGGAAATTCATAAAAGCGCCCCTGGCTGACCTGACCAGCGGCGTCGATCTCCAGCCAGCCCCCCGGTGGCAACATGGCGCTGTTCTCCAGCAGCGCATAGGGCGCGGGGATATAGCCCATTTCGAGATACATCCCCAATGCCGGGTAGGAAACGCGATGCTCAGCAGCACGGGGATGTGCCATCAGTTGGTCAAACTGTGAGGCAAATACCAACCCATCCCGATGGCGCAGATAATATAACGGTTTAATCCCTGCGTGGTCACGGGCAAGCAGCAGAGTACGTTCACAGCGATCGTACAGTGCCAGCGCAAACATGCCATTGAGTCGGTCCAAAGCGCGCTTGCCCCAGCGCACTAACGCATGTAACAAGACCTCGCTGTCACCACTTGAATGGAAACGCACGCCTTCCTGTTCAAGCTGATCGCGCAATTCGCGGAAATTATAAATCTCACCATTGAACACCATGACCCAGCGTTCATCCGGCGTGAGCATCGGTTGATGCCCAGCAGGTGATAAATCGAGGATAGCGAGACGGCGGAAGCCAAACGCGCACTGCCCTTCCTCAATCCACAATCCCTCATCATCCGGGCCACGGCGCGCCATCATGCGTGTCAGACGGGCAATCACCTGTCGATCGACAGTTGGAGCAAATTCGCCCACAATTCCGCACATCAGCGTTTCCTCGCAACGACAACGTAACCCAGGGTATAGTGTTCAGAGGGGTCGATCTGCACCGCCAAACCGGGAGCAACACGCTGGATCACCCCGATCAGCCGGGTGCAGACCCACTGTGGGGTGATCAACAACACGCCCTGTGCGATCTGCAATACTCTCCCATGCAGACGAAGCAGTTTGAGTATCCGGTTGATGAACGTCCCGGCAGCGCGAAAACCGATATCCAGCCAGACGGAGAGGGTTCCACCACGCGGCAGAATGTGAATCAGCTCAAATCCCGCCTGATCCAACAGATAGCGCAGGGCAAAGGGTGTGTATCGAAAAAAGTCATGGGGCTGTTCATGCACACGAAAGGTAAATGGGACGGACAAAATCAGATGGGCTTGTGGCGCAGCAACACGCGCCATCTCGCTCAGCGCCTGCTGCGGTGTTTTCAGATGTTCCAGTACCTCAGTACACAGAATCGTCTCGAATGTTTCATCCCGAAAGGGCAGGATGGAAGCATCAGCAAAGACGTCAATCTGCACGTTTTTATGGATAGTTTGCGGCCAGTCGATACCGATGTGCGTCTGCACCCCCAGCAGGGCGCGATAGGGTTTGGTAGAACAGCCGATGTCCAGTAAGCGCCCAGTTGCGTAGCTGCGTACCTGAGCTATCGCCTTCACCAGCCAATAGGTGGACAGGTACGAAAGGGGATTGATCCTTGCTGGGTCCACACTTACCCGCTGCTTGCCCGGTTCGTAGCGCACGAAGCTCATAGACATCCTGAGACTGGTTGGAGTAGTATTGTCTACGCTTGTTCAGAGCAGTGTATAGGCAACAATCATAGGCATCGCGGTGATCGCCTGTCAAGTGCGAACCCGTACACCGTGATACGGGTCATAAGAAAATCCGATCAGAGCTGGATCGAAGGGTGACAAACGAGGCAAAATGGATTCTGACAGCCTGCAGAAGCAGACAGGATACCTGATTGGTTGTGCATATGTCTGAAGAAGCGCGCATGATAGAATAGTTATAATCTATATCAACCTGCATACCGCTGGGGTATTTATGCCATCACATCGTTTCCGGGAAGCCGCCATCAGCCCAGCACACATCCTGTTGTTGCTTCTGGCACGAACCCAACCCAGCGAACAGATTGATGAGCAGATACGGGCGCTGATTGCCAGTGCGTCGATCGACTGGGACGACTTTTTTGCTCTGGCGAACAAACATGGCGTAGTCGGCCTGTGCTATCGTGTACTCACTCACATCAGCCCGGATGTCCTTTCGGCTGAGATGCATTCTCGTCTTCAGAGTGCGGCTATGCAGATGGCGATGCGGAACCTGGAGATGACCAACGAGCTGACCCGTATCAATGAGCTGCTGGAGAGGAGCGGCGTGCAGGTCATCACCTACAAAGGACCAACTCTCTCCACACTGATCTACGGCAGTGTTGGTATTCGCCAGTTCACAGACCTTGATGTGATCGTGCCAGAGAACCAGCTTATGCAGGCAAAGAAAGCGCTGATGGGCATCGGTTACGTTGCTTTCAGCGACCCCGAACATCGCTCGGTGCAGCAGGAAGACCACGACCGTTCCTATCAGGGCTATGACCTGATCAGCGCTAATCAGCGCATTGCCGTCGATTTGCAGATGCGTTTCGGGCTGCGCTTTTCGTCATTTTCCCTGCCTTTTGAAACGCTGTGGGCAGGGCGTAAGCAGATCTATTTTGGCAATCGCGCTGTCAACATCCCATCGATGGAGGACTACCTGCTGGCGTTGTGCGCGCATGGGACACAGCACCGCTGGGCACGGTTGAAATGGGTATGCGATCTGGCTGAGCTGGGGCGGCACACGCATATCAACTGGGAGATCGTCTTCCAGCGAGCGGAAGCGATGCAGGTCACACGCATGGTCATCATTGGGCTGCGGCTGGCACACGAGGCACTCGACATGACACTGCCCGAAGTGATCCGTGCGCGTGTGCTGGCAGACACACGTGCCTACAGGCTGGCGCTGGCAGCGTTCCGCTGGATGTTCACCGAAGCACATGGAACCTGGATGCTCATCCGGCGTGCCCAGTTCGATTACGCTTTCGATCTGGCAGTGCGCCCCAGTCTGCGCGATCAGGTGTCGGTAGTGCTTTTCCTCACCCGCCGTCGGCTGTACACACGCCACAGCCATCCGGAACACTGAATTATGTAAAGGAACTGAACAGCGCTTCCCAGCGTGGCAGCATGGTCACCCAACTGAACTGGCTGGCGTGGGTGTGCCCAGCATAGCTGAGACGCTCGCTCAGCCCAGGCTCGGTCAGGATGCGTGTTACCGCCTGTGCCATTGCATCCGCATCGGCATCAGGCACAAGTAAAGCGTGCTGGTCATGTGTGACCAGATCAGGCACACCTCCCACGTTTGTTGAAACGACGGGCAGCCCGCTCACCAGTGCCTCAAGCAGACTGACCGGGGTATTATCAAAATGAGTGGTGCTGATGAAGACATCTGCCTTGTCCAGCCACGCTGGGACATCGCTCTTGGGCACACCGCCAACCAGCGTGATATGCCGCTGGACACCCCGCTCAGCGATCGCCTGCTGCACCGCCTCCAGCGAACCATCTCCCTTGTCAGGTCCAACCATATGCAGATGCACATCGGGGAAGAGTGCCCGCAGGCGATCCACCACCTCCACTGCCATGACCGGATTGTAGATGCTGTGCAGCGCGCGCAGCCAGATCAGGCGTGGTGCGGGATGTGTGCGCGGGCGAAAGGGATAGGCGGCGATCTCCAGCGCGTTGGGCATCAGCGTGATCGGCTGTGACGCATAAGGGGCAAGAGCTGTACGCAGATAGTCTGAGGGAGCAGTGATCGCCGCCGCGATGCTCAGTAAACGCCGAACCCGTGCCGGGTTACGACGGGCAAAATCCGGCAGGTTGCCCCCATGCAGCGCCAGCACGACCGGCTTGCCCAGCGCGCGCAGCAGGAAGGCACATGCTTCTGCCTGAATGAAGCCCAGCCCGCTGAAGACTTCAATATAACCGACCTGATACGCTGCCTGCCTGCGCCAGATTGTCAGCAGCATGTCCAGCAGACGCCGAGGGCGATTTTTGATGCCGCTGCTGCGGACGATGTGCAGCCCACGCGCCTCCAGGCGGTCGGCGATCTCTTCGCATACGGCACGGTATACCCCGCCATGCTGAGAGACGTATACGCCGAGGATCAGAACTCCCTCTTTCATGGCAGCCATGCGCCGTCAGTCTCCGGAAGGAGCAGGCTGTGGCAGAGCAGTGGCATTGACTTTCAGCGGAATGACACGGCGCACTGTTTCTTTGATCTGTTTGGGATCAAGATCGACAGCAAGGCTGGCATACGCCAGACCCAGCGTAAACGCTGGCGCAACGGTGCGTGTGGCAGCATGGATCATGTATGTCAGCCCCCAGACGATCAGCATGACAGCGGCAGCTTTGCCAATCGGATTGCGCTGTTTAAGTACCGATTGAACAGCCAGGACCACGAACAGGACGTTCACACCCAATCCGAATATCCCATGCTCAGCCAGCAGACGGGTATACTCTGTATGGGTGGCGGTCAGCATTCCAAATCTCTGATAACGCAACTCCTTGCCACGCCCAATTCCGATGCCCAGCACAGGATATTCCTGAAACAGTCGCAGCTCGTGATCGATGATGATCTCCCGATTGGTCAGCCGCAAAGCGCCTTCCTCGGTGACAATATCCTCGCTGTAGCGGCGTGCCAGGTTGCCCTGAGTGGTCTGGTCAAGTGCCGGGAAGACAGCGATGACGACGATTACCCCTGCGATGATGGCGAGAGTCGTGATAATCTGTTTGCGCCGTGAGATGAGCAGGATGGCGAACATCGCCGCCACTGCAATCGCTGAACCGAACAGCCCGCCGCGCGAAAAAGTGAAGAAGTTCTGGATGACTATCCACACCACGACGATGCTGATCGTCGCACCCAGGATCAGAATAGTGCGACGAGGAAGTTTGTCCAGGAACAGCACCCCAGCCACCACCAGAAGCGACCATCCCAGCCCAAGCGCAGTGGAAACCTGGTTTGCACCGAAGTCCCCGGATGCCTGGTTGTTCGAATCGCCCGTCCAGGCGATGTCGAAGTTTCTGACCCGGTAATCGACGATCCCCGCCACAGCGATAATCGGAATAGCAAACAGAAAGCAGATGCGCCGCAGCTCGTCAGTCGTGAAGCGCTGCTGCGCGAAGAAGAGCAGCGTGAAAAACAGCGCCACCGGACCTGTCGCATTCGGGGACAGCAATGCCTTGATATTTGGCTCCTGCGCGATGGTGAACAGCACACCGGGGGTAAGCAGGGCGATATAAATGATCGCCAAGTTCGGCGCTTTCAGGATAGCGCGTTCCCGCAGCCACGACACTGCCATGATCAGGATCATGAAATACTTGCCGGACTCCCAGAACAGTGGGAAATCGTTCTGCCGCCACATGACTTCACATCCGGCAATATACGCCGCAATGTAGACGGCATAGCTGACCGGGTAACGTTTATTACTGGCAAAATACAGCCCCACCAGCAGTGTGGCAATGCCATGCACCTGCCCGATAATGCTCAGCCCATATTCGCGCACCAGAAATGCCAGCCCGAAATGGGCTGCGCCCAGCGCAATCAGCCATAATGGGTTATCCAGAATGGCTTCCAGCCACAGATGTTTTGTCCTCTGCTGCTGGTGAGCGAGTTTAATCCGCTCGGCATAGGTGAGCGGTGCGGTCGCCTGGGTCATGGATTGTGCTGTGCCTCATGAAATATGCCTGCACGGATATGTGTATAATATCAGAAAATGACCCGAAGCTCAATCAGCCATAGTTATACGACCTGTGATAGGATAGTTACATCAGTTTCGACCGCGATGCAAGCTGGAGAGTTCGCGTGTGTCTGTCTCGCCTCGTACAACAGAAGAAATCCAGCGCATGAATGGTTCAGTACTGAGTCTGTCGGTCGTCGTGCCGTGCTACAACAGCGCGCAAACGCTGCCCATGCTGCTGGATCGCCTTCTCCCGGTGCTTAAAGCGTGGGATGCGCCGTATGAGATCATTCTGGTGGACGACGGCAGCCGCGATCGGACGTGGGCGGTCATCCAGTCCCTCGCAGCACAGCATCATGTCGTGCGCGGTTTCACGCTGATGCGGAACAGTGGACAGCACAACGCGCTGCTGTGCGGCATCCGCGCGGCGAAGCATGAAGTGATCATCACGCTCGACGATGACCTGCAAAACCCACCGGAAGAAATACCGCGTCTGATGGCAAAACTGGATGAGGGATTCGATGTGGTTTACGGCGCGCCCGCGCAGATGCAGCACGGGCTGACGCGCAACCTGGCATCGCAGCTGACCAAACTTGCCTTGCAGGGGTCGATGGGTGTGGAGATCGCCACCAAAGTGAGCGCCTTTCGCGCCTTTCGCCGCATCATCACAGAGGCATTTGCCAGCTACACGGGAGCATATGTCTCAATCGACGTACTGCTCACCTGGGGGACGACGCGCTTCGCAGCGGTCGATGTGCGGCACGACCCACGCACGATCGGCGTCTCGAACTACACCTTCAGTAAGCTCGTTCGCCATGCGCTCAACATGATTACCGGTTTTAGTGTGCTACCGCTGCAAATCGCCAGTGTGCTGGGCTTCGTCTTCATGGGCTTCGGCTTTCTCATCTTCGTGTACGTCGTCGGGCGAGTACTGATCACCGGCGAGAGCGTCCCCGGCTTCCCCTTTCTTGCCTCGATCATCGCTATCTTCTCCGGGGTACAGTTGTTCGCTCTGGGCATCATCGGCGAATATCTGGCACGCATGCACGTGCGGCTGATGGGAAGGTCAGCATTTACCGTGCGTGAGTCTACCCTGCCCGCGTCACAACACCTTTCTGCGACTGCGACTATCGTATCTGATGAGGCACAGACACATCATGACCCCGTTAGAGATTAACCTGTCAGCAGTGGATGAAGCGCGCTTCGGTGTTCGCACTGCGCGCGCCTATGTTTCTGCCAAGTCCGACATTCCGGCTGTGCAATCCTTCTGCAAGGAAAATCAGGTGCAGTTCCTGATCGTGCGCGTTCCGTCGAATCAGCTGCACACTGTGCAGACGCTGGAACAGCACGGGGCACAGATCATGGACACACTGATCTATTACCGCCGCGACCTGACGCGCACCCCACTGCCAGAGCTTCCTGCCGCACCGCCCGACATTCGCTCGATCACTGATGCGGATATTCCGGCTGTACAGCAGGTGGCGCAGACCGCTTTCACCGGGTATCTGGGGCATTATCACGCTGACCGACGACTCGACCCCACATTGTGTGATGCGGGATATGTCGAATGGGCGGTCCGTTCAAGTACCTCGCGCGACGTCGCCGATGATGTGCTGGTGGCGCATGAAGACGGCGCAATTCTGGGCTTTGCCACGATGCGGATCAACTCCGAAACACAGGGGGAAGGGGTGCTTTTCGGCGTTGCGCCTCAGGCACAGGGGCGCGGTATCTACCGGGGATTCATCATCCATGCCATGCACTGGTGTGCGGCACGCTCGCTGAGCGAGATCGTCGTCTCAACGCAGATCACCAACATCGCTGTTCAGAAGGTGTGGGTGCGTCTGGGCTTTGAGCCAAACCATTCTTTTTACACCCTGCATCAATGGTTTTGATCATCCCGGATAAAGCAGACCATCGTCCACAGGTGCGCGGAAACGACGGTATCTTTCTTCAACCTGTGCATCTGTATTGACTCATTCACGGTTCAGCCAGCATCACATCAGGGACGAGGAAATGTACGCCTGCCTGAGTTGTAACGCGGTTTATACCGATGGTCAAACGTGCCTGAAATGTGGCTTTTCTCCCTCCATGCAGGAGGGACTGGCAGTTTATGCCCCTGAACTGGCTGAACTGAACGACGATTACTCGGCTGACTTTTACAGCCACCTCGCAGCATTGGAAGCTGGACATTTCTGGTTTCAGTCGCGCAATTCGCTCATCGGGTATTTCTCCAAACGCTACTTCCTCAATCCTCAGCAGCTCATCAAGATCGGCTGTGGGACGGGTTTCGTCCTGACGGAGCTGCGCGCACTCTACCCAAATGCCAGACTGCATGGGACGGATATTTTCGTGCAGGGTTTACACTTCGCGCGTCAGCGCATCCCTGAGGCTGTTTTCTTTCAGATGGATGCCCGCAGCATCCCATTCGTCGAACATTTCGACCTCATCGGCACATTTGATGTGATCGAACATATCGAAGAAGATCAGCGCGCGCTGGAACAGATGTACCGCGCCCTGAAGCCAGGAGGAGGATTGCTGATCACCGTGCCGCAGCATCAGTTCCTGTGGAGCCAGATCGACGCCATCAGCCACCACAAGCGACGATACGAAAAAGCAGACCTGCTGGAAAAGATCGCCAATGCTGGCTTCCGTATTCTCTACACGACCTCTTATGTGTCGCTGCTGCTGCCTGTGATGCTGATCACCCGAATGCGAAAAGCCAGCACAGACGACGCCATCGACCTGTACGCCGAATTCAAACTCAGCCCCTGGCTCAACAGGCTGCTGACGCTCATCATGCGTCTTGAAATTCTTATTCTGCGTGCAGGCATCCGCTTCCGATATGGCGGTTCCCGCCTGGTCGTCGCATATCGCCCAACCTGAATGGATAAAACTGTGCCTCGTCCGCTGCGTCTCTCTGCCGGAAACGGACTGATCATCCTCATCGTCGCGGTGCTGCTGCTCTGGCGGCTGCTGCTCTACCTGAATACCCCTCTGTACGGACTCGACCCGGTGTGGTATCTCAGCCAAACGTATTCACTGCTGCGCGGCGACCTGCTCTCCAGTCCGTTTGGGCACAGCTTTATCGACCCATATCTGCTCCCGTACATGTACAGCGTGCTGAGCGCGCCATTCTTCGCGCTTCTGGGACATCTTCCAGTCAGCCTGACTCTGTGGAACCTGTTCCTGATCGCCGGGATCGCGGTGATGGTGCTGCATCTGTGCAGGGAGTTCGGCATCACCGACACGCTGCTGCGCCTGGTGCTGACTCTGGGCTTCGCCGCCTCATCGTATCTGTACGGTCCGCGCCCGGAAGTCCTCAGCATCTTCCTGGCGCTGGTCATGCTCTACCTTGCCGCCCCTGTTCGTCACGCCAAAAGCGTCTCCGTCCTGCGTCTGACAGCGATCGGCGGTCTGGCGGCGATCATCGGTCTGATACAACCTGTTGGCGGGGTGTTCGCCGTCTTTCTGATCGGCATGTTTGGCGTCTGGCATCGCCTTCCAGCACGTTTCTTCATCATCAGCCTGCTCACAACAGGCGTCACCGTGCTGCTGCTCTATCTGCCAGTCGTCCTGGTCAACCCGGAAACCTGGTTTTACGATTTTTTCACCCGCTTTCGTGAGGGCGATACACGCGGACGTATCGACGTGCTGCTGTTCGTCAAGTACGCTGTGTACACCCCATTCATCTTTGTGCCGTTCATCCTGAGTGCAGCCGGGCTGCTGCGAGACGGGAAGCGCTACAAAGCCGTTCTGAGCATCACCGGCATCCTGCTGCTGATCGTCCTCTTCACCCCCTTCTCCCGGTCCTACTACTATCCCTATATCACGGTGTACATCGTCTGGATGGTGATGGAAAGTGGGATTACGCTTTTACCTGCTGCCCTGAACAGGCTGATACTGGCAGGGCTGGCGATCGCCATGCCCCTTCTCTCACATTATTATCCGACCATACAGCAGATGGAAAATCCAGCATATGGGGTGCAGGCGCGCACGCTGACCACGGCTCTGGATACCCTGATCGAGCAGAAACCACCGGGCATCGTCTGGGTTTCCGGGAATATCGGGATGCACGCCATTCAGTCTCCTGATGCGCGCCTCTTCTTTTTCTACATCGCCCGATTCAGTGGAGAACGCATCCAGCTTACACCACAGGATGTCATCTACATGTCTACCGACCCGCTTCGCAGTTTTCTGCTGGAGAACGTAGCACACTCAATCGACGATCTGCAAATCACCCCCATCATCCCCCCCATATCTGAAGGATTAATCACTGTCGAATTCCCGGAGATCGCCCGATCTGCTCCAATCGGGCTGTGGGAAGTGCAGCTCAAACCATGAATTCGATGACGAATACAAACCAATCCATGTCACGCACCATCTCTGGACGCAGCCCCATCTGGATCATCGCCATAATCTGTGTCATGTGCCTGGGCTACGCCTTCTCACTTCAGATTGGCTATGTTGAAGGCGATGACGCTTCGTCGCTGATCTATCACATGATGGGCAGAGATCGCGCCGTGCAGCCCCCTTACGCCCCATACCATGGTTTTGCCGACCTGCTGCTCACTCTCCTGCCCTCCGATCAGGGGGTGCTGCTGCCCGTCACGATGTTCGCTACCGCAGTGGCGAACATCATCATGATCGTGAGCATCCTGGCGCTGGTGTTCCAATGGCTGAACATTACTGCTCCACGCTCCCAGCTGGTCATCAGCGTGTTAACCCTGCTCGCCCTGCCTGAGCTGTTCTACCTCGGCAATCTCTACACGCCCGCGTTAATTGCGATGGCGTACATCCTGCCTGCACATCTGCTGCTGCTGCGTGCTTTCGGGCAGGATACACCGCCCCGTGTTCGGCTCAGCCTGGCGCTCGCCGCAACCGCGCTTTTCGGGGTCGGCGCAGCGACCCGCTGGGACATGGTGCTGTACGGTGGGGTCATCTTCATCGACCTCATCCGGCAGGGAGTGATGCGTTTCGGGCTGAGTCGGGCGGCGCGTCCGGCACTCATCCGACACGGTGCGTATGCTGTCCTGTGGGGGGCATACGCCATTCTGTCCTGGATCGGAGCGATTTACCTCTCTGGTTATATAATCACAGACATTCTCGACATCGCGGCATGGTCACAGGACTGGCAGCGTGGTCTGTCGCTGGTCACGCTGGCGAGCATTCAACCGCTGCTCACGCCTTTTGTGATCGCCACACTCCTCATCGGACTGGTCGCTCTCATCCTCCGCCACGACAGCCTGCTCATCATCGTGGGCGTCTCGCTGCTGCTCGTCTCCCCCTGGCTGGGCACAGGTGTTCCCAAAGCGCTGCTCGTCGCCTTCCCCGCACTCATCGCCACCTGCATCGCCGGGGTTCAGTTCATCGCCAGTTTGCCCAATCCGACCCTGCGTCGCCTCAGCCTTGGCGTAGGCGTCATCCTCATCCTGCTGCCCTGGCTGGTCGGCGTGCGGCTTCAACTGGGGGACAACGCCTGGGGACCTGGTTTCGATCTTCAGCCGTATGACCGCATTGAGTCTCCTGTCCAGAGCTTCGAGATCGTGTTCTTCCAGCCCGGCACGGCTGTCCCCACTACCGAAGGACCGCGTGCGCTGTTCGGTCATGCAGGGGCGATCTTCGGCAGTGGATGGCGGAATATCGTGCAGATGCAAGCAGACGAGACGGCGCACATCATCGATACCGCGCTTGCCGAAGACCTCCCGCTCATTATTCTGCGCGGTTCGGGCAGCCTGTACATCAGCGAGATCGTCGCGCGCGGGTTTGTGACGCGCGATCCGGCATTGGAAAGACAGCGCGTATTTATCCGCCCGGAGGATGAAGCACGTGTCATCCTGTTCTATCCACAGGATGACGAGGACATCCTCGCCGATGCCACCCTGCCAGAGCGGGTCATCGTCACCGGTTACCCGTCTGATCTGCGCGCACTTTATCTGCAATCGCCACAGCAGATGTACAGCATCGCGCGGATTGCAGCGGTCTACTCGACAAGCCTGGAGTGAGCCAGTATGCTTCAACTGAGCAGAATGCGCCACATCATTATGACAGCAACTTTGGGAGTCCATTCGTGACCATCACCATCCCTTTCAATGTCCCCACCTGGCTGGGCGCAGAGTCCGAAGCGCTTGCCGCTGTCGCCCAGCAGGGCAAATTCTCCGGCGATGGCGCATTCACGCGCCAGTGTCACAATCTGCTGCAAACGACGTTGGGCGTGCCGAAAGCGCTGCTCACCACCTCGTGTACGCACGCCCTGGAAATGGCAGCGCTACTGCTGAACATTCAGCCAGGCGATGAAGTTATCGCCCCATCTTTCACCTTCGTCACGAGCGTCAACGCATTCGTGCTGCGCGGGGCACACCCCGTCTTCGTCGATATTCGCCCTGACACGCTGAATATCGATGAGACGCGCCTGGAAGCCGCCATCACTCCGCGCACCCGTGCCATCGTCGTGGTGCATTACGCTGGCGTGGGCTGTGAGATGAACTCCATCCTGGCGATCGCTGCCCGACACGGCATCCCAGTCGTGGAAGACAACGCGCACGGATTGTTCGGCAAATATCGTGGGCACTGGCTCGGCACGATGGGTGCGCTGGCGACGCAAAGCTTTCACGAGACGAAAAATTTCCAGTGCGGCGAAGGCGGCGCACTGCTCATCAACGATATGCAGTATGCAGAACGCGCCGAAATCATCCGCGAAAAAGGGACAAACCGCAGCCGCTTCTTTCGCGGTCAGGTGGACAAATACACATGGGTCGATGTCGGCTCCAGCTATCTCCCCTCCGACCTGCTGGCTGCGGTGCTGCTGACGCAGCTGCGGCAGCGCGATGCCGTTCAGGGGGCGCGCCGCGCGATTTGGGAGCGCTACGATGCCGAACTCGCGGGCTGGGCGCAATCCAATCAGATCACCACGCCGACCATCCCGCCGGAATGTGAGCAGGCGTATCACATGTACTACCTCCTGCTGCCTTCCCTCAACGCACGCACCCGGCTGATCGATCACCTCAAGGCACGCGGCATCCTGGCAGTCTTTCACTACCTGCCGCTGCACCTGAGCGACATGGGCAGACAGTTCGGTGGGCAGCCCGGTGACTGTCCAGTGACCGAGGACATCAGCGATCGGCTGCTGCGGCTGCCTTTCTACACACGCATGACATCGGATGAACAGGCACAGGTGATCGAGGCGGTGCAGGCATTCAGCGTGTGATTACTCACGCTTGCACAATTGCTTTCGCCCGAGACAATGAGCCTGAATGCTTCTGCACCCACGAAGGAGATGCCATGCGCCTGTACATCATCCGCCATGCCGATCCCGACTATCCCAACCACACTCTCACGCCCGCCGGTCATCTGGAAGCGGCAGCGCTCGGTCGGCGGCTCGCCGGGCACGGGCTGGACTTCATCTACGCCTCGCCCCTGCCCCGCGCCAGCCTGACCGCCCACTACACCGCAGACCTGCTCAAGCTGCCTGTGCAGATCGAAGACTGGCTCATCGAGGTTGCTGGATTGGACTATGCCATCGACCCCCACCTCGGCGACATGATGCCCGCATGGGACATCCCAGGCGAAACACTGCGTGCCGACCCGCGCTTTCATGCCTGGGAGACGTGGCTGAGCGCCCCACCGTTCGACGCCCCGGTCTACCGCGCCACCCTTGACGCCTTCCGCGCGCACAGTGACGCGCTGCTGACACAGCACGGCTGCGTCCGTGACGGGGTGATCTACCGTGTGGCGAAAGACAATCGCCAGCAGATCGCCGCCTTCTGCCATAACGGGACGGCGCTGCTGTGGCTGTCGCTGCTGCTGCACATCCCGCCGCCGCTGGTGTGGTGCAATTTCTGGCACGCCCCGTCGTCGGTGACCACCATCCTGTTCGAGAGCCGCAGCGACGGGGTCGCCGCGCCGCGTGCGCTCAGCGTCGGCGACACTTCGCACCTGTACGAAGCGCGCCTTCCGGTACAGCCGCGCGGCATTCGCGGCAATTACCGTTAAGCCCAACATTGAAGCGCAAGCGGTCGATAGGCACGTGGGCGCGATCGGCGTATGCTGAGCGTATCAATCCGAGATCGCACAGGAGCTGCACATCATGCACGATGACCTGCGCTGGGAGGCGGTGCTGCGCCGAGAACGCCACCCGCAGCAGCCGTTCTTCACCGCCGTCAGGACGACGCGCATCTACTGCCTGCCGTCGTGTCCGGCGCGCCACCCCCACCGCCGCAATGTCGAATTTTTCGACACGCCGGATGAGGCGGAAGCACACGGCTACCGTCCCTGCCGCCGCTGCAACCCGCGCGGCGAAGCACGTCCCGAACCGCTGGGCGAAGTGGTGGTGGCGGTGTGCCGCTTTCTGGAGCAGGACCACGACCAGCCGCCGACTCTGGCGGAACTGGGCGCGCGCTTCTGCGTCAGCCCGTATCACCTCCAGCGCACCTTCACCAGGCTGGTCGGCGTGTCACCGCGCGCCTATGCCGACGCGGTGCGCCAGCGTCGGCTGAAGGCATCTCTCAAACACGATGACAGCACCGTCACCGCAGCCGTTTACGCTGCGGGGTATGCCAGCAGCAGCAGTGCCTACACGCAGGCGGGCGATTTTCTGGGCATGACGCCCATCCACTACCGTCGCGGCGGCGAAGCGCTGCACATCGGTTTCGCCACTGCCCCATGCCGCCTCGGTCATGTGCTGATCGGCGCGACGGTGCGCGGCGTGTGTGCCGTCAGCCTCGGCGATTCGCCTGAAGCGCTGATTGCCGCCCTGCACGCCGATTTCCCAGGCGCACACATCACCCAGGCGGAAGCGCACATCGCCGAATGGGTGGCGGCGATCGCCGCGTCGGTCGATGGCAGGCAGGTGATGCCCGATCTGCCACTCGACATTCAGGCGACCGGGTTTCAGCGCGCCGTCTGGGAGCTGCTGAGGACGATCCCGCGCGGCGAAACCCGCACCTATGCCGAGATCGCCGCGCTGCTCGGTCAGCCGACAGCAGCACGGGCGGTGGCAGGGGCGTGCGCCCGCAACCGGACGGCACTGCTCATCCCGTGCCATCGGGTGGTGCGCTCCGGCGGGGCGATCAGCGGCTACCACTGGGGCGCGGCACGCAAGCGCGCCCTGCTCGACGGGGAAAAAGGGGAGGTATGACGATCAGGCGCGGGCGGCTGTGCGTTCGCGCCAGAAATCACGCACCAGCAGCGCCAGCACGCCCAGTTCCGACAGCAGCGACGCCACCGCCGCGCCGACCACGCCCAGCAGCGGCAGCAGCAGCACCATGAGCGCCAGCTTGACCACCAGCCCGATCACCCGAAACACGACCAGCACGCGCTGGCGATTGTGGGCGAGCATGTGCTGGGCATACACATTGGCGATCATGGTGACGACGGCGAAGCCCATCAGCACGCGCAGGATTTCAGCGGCGGGCGCGAAACGCTCGCCGAACAGCGGCACGATGACCAGCGGGGCGAACAGCGCCGCCCCCAGCCACAGCGGGATGCCCATCAGCAGGGTGAACGCCGCCAGCCGTGACGTGATAAAACGCGCCGCCTCGCCCGTCCCTTCCGCCGCACGTGAAAGCATCGGGTAAAGCGCCACCAGCACCGTGCTGTTCAGCACCTCGACCGTGCCGATGACGATGACCATCGCGGCGGTCAGGTGTCCGGCGTCGGCGTCGGTCAGCGCGGCGGCGATGATCAGGCGATCGATCTGGGTGTAGGTCATACCGATGAAGGCGTACAGGGTGAGCGGCGCGGCATCGCGCAGCAGCGCGCCCGCCGTCGCCCGGTCGATCGGGAAGCGCGGGCGCACTCCGCCGCCCCACAGCAGAGCGATGAGCGCCACCATGCGCCCCGCCCCGGCGACCAGCGTGGCGAGGTATGCCCCTGTCAGCCCCCAGCCGAGCGACAGCGCCGCCGCCGCCAGACCCAGCCGCACCAGAATGTGCGCGATCTCCACCGCCGACACCGACACCATGCGTTCGCGGGCGAGGAGCTGGTCGGAGGCGTGCGTGCCCGCCGTGTCGAGGAACAGGCTCAGCCCGGCGAGGGCGGCATAAGCGCGGATCGTCTCGTCATAGCCCAGTGATGCGCCGACCATGCCGATGTAGGCGATCAACCCGGTGAGCGTCTGGATGAACAGCGCCGCGCCCCAGATCGCCCCGGCGCGTTCCGGGCGGCGCGCGGCTTCGCGGATGACGATCAGGCTGAGGCTGAACGACGCGATCGTCACGCCGATGCTGAACAGCGCCCCGACCGCGCCATACACGCCGTAGAGCGCTTCACCGAGCGCCCGCCCAAGCACGATCTGCCAGAGGAACTGCGCCCCGCTGCTGATGACCCGCGCCAGGGCGATGGCGGCGGCGTTGCGCGCGGGACGGGAAGTGACCAGCCGTCGAATCATGCCACGCCGATCATGCGCGCAGCGACTCCAGCAGCGCGTCCAGTGCGGCGTTGAGCGCTTCCGGCGTATCGTTGTTGAGCAGGGTGTAGTCAGCAATGGCGATCGGACCGCCTTTTTCCAGGTTGACGATTTCCGCCATGTCGCGGGCGATCGCCTCTTCCCGGCTGAGCGGGCGCTCGGTGCGACGGGCGAGGCGGGCATAGCGCACATCACGGTCGCTGACGATGGCGATCACGATCAGGCGGGCGGGCAGTTCGCGGCTGAGCATGGTGTATTCGCTGAAGCTGTACAGCCCGTCGATGACGATCAGGTCGTGATCGCGCAGCAGGTGGCGCAGATACGGCAGCGCACGTTTGGCGATGGCGTCCATGCCGTCCTGAGCGCGGAACTCCTCGCGCACCAGCCGCTCGTTGGCGGGCGTCAGCGGCAGCCCGCGCCGCGCCACCTCGCTGGTGACCACGCTGCCAAAACGGAAGTGAGGCAGCCCGTGTTCGGTCAGGTGAGCGGCACACGTCGATTTCCCTGCCCCAGGCATCCCCACCAGCGCCAGCGCACGCTTTTCCTTCACTGCACCTCTCCCTCCAGCGAACAAACCCCTTCATTTTATCCGAAGGTGGCGAATTGAACTATAATCAAACCCTGTTTCGACATGACATGCACGACCACAGGCAGACGTATGATCCACCCACGCAACCCGTATCACGATGGCGACCGCGCCAGGCTCCCTTTCGCCCCTTTCGCCGGGCGACAGGCGATCATGACGCGCGCTTTCGCGCTGCTGGCGAAACCGGGGCGCACCAATGCCCTGCTGATGCTCGGCGCGCCAGCGATGGGCAAGACGGCGCTGCTGACGGCGATCGCCGCATCGCTGCCCGACTCGTTCGTCCCTGTGCCGATCGCGCTGCGCGACCTGACCGCCCCGCTGCCCCCAGGCGTCTATCTCGATGAAGCGCGTCTGTTTCCGGGCATCGCCACCGCCGTGCAGTCGGCGCTGATCGACCGCGCCTTCACCCTCAGCCGCCTTGACCAGATCGACCCGCCGGGCGATGACCCGCGCGGCTGGCTGGAGCTGGTCTTCCTGCCGCCCATCTTCGGCGCACTGCGCGCCAACCGCCCGATGGTCTGGCTGTTCGACGACGCACACCTGCTCATCGATGCCATCCGCGCCGGGACGCTGCCTGCCGACCTGTTCGCGTGGCTGAGCGGGCTGCTGGGGCGTGCGGGGCGCATCCACATCATGCTGACCGCCGACGATGCGATCGAAGCGGAGACGGCGCGCTTTGCCCCGCTGGTGGGCATGAACGATGTGCTGCGCCTCCCCCCGCTCGACCCTGACGATCTGCGCTGGCTGTTCAGCGCCCCGCTCGAAGGCATGTTCACGCTGAACGAAGCGGGGACAGACGCGGCGATCGCCCTGTGCGGCGGCTTTCCCTCATTCGCGCAGCGGCTCGGCTGGAACCTGGTCGAACGCTGGCGCACCGCCCCGGAGATCACCACACTGGGCGCGCGCGAGGTGAGCGGGGCACAGCCTGGCGTCTTCCTGCGCTGCGAAGAGGAGATCGTCACTGCCTGGGATCGCCTGACCGTCAACGAACGGCTGGTGCTGGGCACGCTGGCGGGGCTGCATTACGACGACCCGCTGCGACGGGCGAACGCCGAGATGATCCAGCGCTGGCTGGCGACGGGCGACTCGCCGCTGGATGTGACCACCATCGGCACGGCGCTGCGCGCACTCGAATATCGCCACTGGGTCACACTTGCCCCGGATGGCGCGGCAGTGCGTTCCGGGCTGCACCTGACATGGCTGCTCAACAGCGCCCCGGCGCGGGCGCGCCTGCGCCAGCCCGTCGATGCCCCACCGCCCCGCCGACCGCGCCGCTTCGCGCGGGACTCCGCGCCAACCGATGACTCCCCCCCGCCCATGCCTCAGGCATGGCGGCGGCTTATCCGCGTCCTGCTGCTGCTGTTCGCGCTGGTGGTCATCGCCAACCTGATCGCGGTGCTGCTGGGCGGTGAGCTGACGCCGGGCACATCGCCAACTCTCGCCCCAACCGCTACGCTGCTGCCTCCCCCTGGCGGCTGAAGTCGCTCAGGGACGGAGGCTGACCGCGCATTCCGCCGTGTTGGTGGGGCAGGTGGCGATCGCCAATCCGTTCCGCAATACCGTAAAGCTGGCGTCCGGGATGTCGCTCACCCAGAAATAGCGCAGCTGACCGACCGCAAACCATGCCAGATTGCGATTGCAGTAATCAGGCGGCGGCACTTCGCGGATGCCGATGCGCCACAACATCAGGCAGTCGCCTGGCGCAACACGATCGACCGACCAGCGTGTCGCCTCGAAACGGGTGAGCAAGCCATTCGAGCGCAACCGCTCGAACGTGAGCGCATTGACCGAGATGGTGGCGCGGCTGTTGTTGTACAGCACCCAGAAATCCGGGTTATAGCGCAGGATGAGGTCTGCGGATGCGTCGAGTGTCGGCAGCGGCGGAGCAGGCGTGGTGGGTGTGGCACGGGTCGGTGCGGGCGTGCTGGTCGGGACGGTGGTGGGGATAGGCGTGGCGCTGGCGGGGCGCGGCGTCTCGGTCGGCACAGTTGGCGTGGGCGGTAGGAGGGTCGGAGTCTCGGTCGGCACAGTCGGCGTGGGCGAGACCTGGGTTTCGGTCGGCACGGGCGATGGCGGGTCGGTGACGGCGATCAGCGGCGGCGTATCGGGGGTCGGCGTGGGCGGGACAGGGGAGACAGTATCGGTTGGAAGAGGGGGATCAGTCGGTGTCTCGCTGGGAGAAGAAGTGGGCGTAGCGGTGGGGTCGTCCACGACTGCGGGCGGCTCGGTGGTCAGCCCGGCGATGGCGACGGCGCTCGGATCGGGGTCAGACGGTGTGGTCTGACGGCTGAACACCAGCAGCAGCCCGATGATGAGCAAAGCGACGACGCCCAGCGCGGCGGCGATGAGCAGCGGGCGACGGCGGTCTGTGCCGATCACGCGCTGCGCCAGCAGGATAGTCTTGCGCGCCTCGCTCACATCCGAGTCGGCTTCAAAGGTGGAGTAGACGCCTGGGTTGAGCGCCTCGATCTCGCGCGTGCTGCGCCGCCCCTGTGACCCGGCATCGGGCGCGAACAGGCGCGACGGGCGCGATCCGGTGATCGGCTCGCTCAAGCCCATCGCCTCTTCGAGGGCGAGGTAGAATGCCTCGCCGCTGCGGAAACGCTTGCCTGGTTCCTTCTCCAGCGCCCTGAGGATGACTTTCTCAACCGGGACGGAAATGGTGGGATCGACCTGGCGGGGCGGCGGCGGCGGGTCGCTCAGGTGTTTGAGCGCCACGCTCATGGCGGAGGAGTCGTCAAACGGGACTTTTCCGGTGAGCATCTGGTACAGCACCACGCCCAGCGCGTACAGATCGCTTTGCGGCACAGCATTGCCCGATGAGATGACCTGTTCCGGGGCGATGTAATGGGCGCTGCCGAAGGTATTACCACCTGTCCCCTCCGGCACATCGAGTGCCAGCCCAAAATCGGTCAGCACTGCGCGACCATCGGGCTTGACCATGATATTGGACGGCTTGACATCGCGGTGAATGACGCCACCCGCATGGGCATAGTCGAGCGCCGCGCCCATGTCGCGCACCACGCGCAGGATTTGCGCGCGAGTCAGCCGGCTGCCCAGCTTGAGGATGTGATGCAGGTCATCCCCCTCGATGAACTCCATCGCCATGTAGTAAAGGGGACCGTATTCGCCGAACTGATATACCCCCACGATGTTGGGGTGTGTCAGTTTGGCGATGGCACGCGCTTCACGCCGAAAGCGGGCGCGATATTCTTCTTCGTGCCCTTTGGTCAGCAGGCGTGAATCGATCACCTTGACAGCGGCAAAGCGCTGCAGGTTGGGATCAAGCCCCCGGTAGACATGCGCCATCCCGCCGCGCCCCAGGAGTTCCTGAATGACGTAATCCCCCAGTTTTTTGCCGATCAGCGAGTCCGACATCCGGGCAGCCCATTCCGCTTCAGATACGCATCAAGACGAGGACGAAAACGCAACATGGGGAATTATAACGCGGCGACGCAAGAAGTGTTCATGAATTTCAGCAGAGGATTCATTCGCCGTTTCGATCGTGTAAAAATGGGCATACATCCTGCTTACCGGAATACTAAGACCTCAACGTTTCCTTATTCAAACGCATATTGAACTTTAACAATTCGTCTGGCAGCATACATATATTGATCCGATAATTCGTGTTGTTCGTCCGCTTATGATCCTCACTCCCGACTCTGCCAGCATCCTGCTTGCCCGCCTGCTGCTGATCCTGCTGATCATCGGCGCGATGTGGCTGCTGCGCTATGCCGTTGCGTGGGTGTTCTCGCGCCCATTGAAGGCGGTGCTGGCGCGCGCCGGAATGGATGAGGGCGATGTGGCAGTGCGCGCGCTGGTCATGCCTCCCGTGCGACTGCTGCTGCTGGCGCTGGCGATCGACCTGTCGGCGCGCGTGCTGGAACCCGCTCCCGCCCTGCTCACTTTCGCGCTCAACGTCTCGCGTTCGCTGGTCATCACGGCGATCGCGGTGCTGATCTTTAAGCTGATCAGCACGGTCGTCATCTCACCGCGCCGCTTTCGGCTGTTCACCGGGCTGATGCTGGAAGAGGCACTGCTGCCCTTCGTGCGGACGGGCTTCAGCATTTTCGTCATCGCCGTCATGCTGGTCATCATCCTTCAGGTGTGGGGCTATGACATCACCGGGCTGGTGGCGGGCTTGGGGCTTGGGGGACTGGCGCTCTCGCTGGCGGCGCAGGATTTGCTCTCCAATCTGTTCGGGTTCGCCGCCGTCGTCAGCGACCGACCGTTCGTGGTCGGCGAATACATCCGCACGCCGGATGTGGAAGGCATCGTCGAGCATGTCGGCGTGCGTTCCACCCGCATCCGCCAGTTGAATCAGGCGGTGGTCTATGTGCCGAACAGCAAACTGGCGGCGGGCACGGTGCTGAACTGGTCACGCCTGTCGCGCCGATGGATCGACCTGCGTGTGCGCCTGCAATACGGCACACGCGCCGATCAGGTAGAGGCGGCAGTGGCAGCAGTCCGCGCTGCGCTGGGGGCACAGCTGACCGTCGATCCCGGCACGATCATGGTCAACCTGATCGAGCTTGCCGAAAGCGCGCTGGTGCTTCAGGTGCGCTGCTATCTTTCCGTTGCTGAGTTTGCCGCCTACATCGCCGAACAGGAGAAAATCCTGCTGGCGATCCTGCGCGCGCTGGAGAGCAGCGGCGTCACCCTCGCCCTGCCGAGCCAGGTGGTCTACTACCAGAATGCCCCGGAGGAGGGGAAGTGATGCGCCTGTACTTTCTGCGACACGGCATCGCGCATGACCCCGACGGTGTGACGCCTGATGCGCTGCGGGAACTGACTGCCGAGGGCATCTGGCGCACGCGCCGCAGTGCCCGCATGATGAAGATGCTGCACATCGACCTCGACCGGCTGTATTGCAGCCCGCTGGTCCGCTGCCGTCAGACGGCGGACATCATCGCGGCGGCGCTGGCGATCGCCGTGCAGGTGCGCGAGGAGCTTTCGCCGGGCTTCGACCTCGAAGATGTCGATCGGCTGACGCACGACCTCGGCGAGGGTGCGGAAATCCTGTTCGTCGGGCATGAGCCAGACCTCAGCCGCATCGTGTGTGACCTGACGGGCGCGCGCGTGCAGATGAAGAAAGGCGCGCTGGTGCGTGTGGATGTGATCGCCTATCAGCCTCTCGCCGGAGAGATGGCGTACATGCTCAGCCCGAAAGTGTTCAACAAACTGGGCTGATTCCGACTCTGCAGGCTGTCCCACATATGTATTAAACCCCTATTGCGGGGGTCGCGCAAACAGGGCACACTTACGCCTTCTGTTTGAGCGACTCACCACACATGGAGGGTTGAGCTGATGTCCACCACCGCGCAGACCGCACCCGCCTGGCAGATCGGCGCAACACGCGCCCCGCTGCCCCCGCTGGCGAAAGGACGCCCGATCCTGGGCAATGCCATCGAGATGGGGGGCGACCAGGTGGGTTTTCTGGCGAGAACCTATCAGCAGCTCGGACCGATCTTCCGCATCCGCGCGCTGACTCAGCGCTTCACTGTGCTGGGTGGGACGATCGCCAACGAGTTTATGTCACGCCAGGGCGACCAGGTGTTGAGCGGGAGGGTCTTCTTCGGCGGCATGAACGAGGAACTGGGCAGTTCGCTGGTCTTTCCCGCCCTCGATGGGGAAGTTCACAGCCACTACCGCAAGCTCTTCCGCCCGTCCTACTCGCGCGAGATGATCGCGCCCCGTTTCGGCGAACTGGCGGCGCTCACGCGCCAGCGCATCCATTCATGGAGCGCGGGCGAGCGCCTGCGCGTCGTGCCGACCATGCAGCGTATCATCACCGATCAACTCGGCTTCTCACTGGCAGGGGAAACGAGCGGCGAACATTTCGAGGCGCTGCGGGATACCCTGCGCCTGCTGATCATGACCAAAATCATGCGGAGCGCCCCTGATGTCATCCTGCGCCTGCCGATGTACACCCGCGCCAAAGCCCGCGCGATGGGCTTCATGCGCCATCTGCTGGAGACGCACCGCGCCGCCGCTGCCGATGATCGCGCCGGCGACCTGATCGATGCTGCCCTGCGCGGTATCGGGCATGATGGCAAACCGCTCACCCCTGGCGACCTGAACGCGATCGGCTTCGGCGCGTTCTTCGCAGGCATGGACACTGCCTCGCACACCACCAGCTTTGCCCTGTACGCCATTCTGCGCCATCCGCATGTGCTGGAGCGCATCCTTGCCGAGGTGGATGAGCTGTTTCAGGGATCGTTCGGCGTGCAGGATTTGCGCCGCCTCAAAGCGCTGCACGGCGCGGTCGTCGAAACGATGCGAATGCACCCTGTCGCCCCGATCATGCCGCGCAATACCATCGCTCCATTCGAGTTCGCGGGCTGCCGCGTCGATGAAGGGACGAGCGTGATGGTCGTCACCGCGCTCACCCATCTGCTGCCCGAATGCTTCCCCGATCCGCATGTGTTCAATATCGACCGTCCGTCTCCGCCCCCCTTCGCCTATGCGCCCTTCGGCATGGGCGCGCACACCTGCATGGGCGCAGGGCTGGCGGATGTGCTGATTACACTGTCACTGGCAACCATCTTCCACACCATCGAACTGGCGATCGACCCGCCCGATCATCAGATGAAGATGGTCTCCGTGCCCGTGCCCAACCCAGGGATGGATTTTTACGTGCGCGTCGTGCGCCTGCGCCACACCGACTGAGCGAGGGGCGACATGAGCATCAGAACTGCCCCACCCCAGCACAGCAGACCGCCGCGCGTGCCGGGCTTGCCCCTGCTGGGCAGCGCACTGGCACTCCGCAGCGATATGACCGCTTTTCTGCTGCGCGCCTATGACCGTTATGGCGCAGCCTTTCGCATCGGTGTCCTCAACCGTGAGTACACCATCCTTGCCGGGCTGGATGCCAACCGTCTGCTGCGCGACCAGGGCGATGCCCTGTTGACCGGCGAACGCTTCTTCGGCGGCTTTTCCGAAGCCTTCCATACCCCTTATTTTCTGCCCGCCATGCACGGTGAAGCTCACCGCCACCTGCGCCGCGCACTGCGCCCCGGCTATTCCAGAGAAGCGCTCACCCCGCACGGCGATGCTCTGCTGGCGATCACCCGGGAGCATGTGCGCGCCTGGGCACAGCAGCCGCGTGTGCGCGTGGTCGAGGCGTCGCAGCGCCTCATCACCGATCAACTGGGCATCGTGCTGGGCGGGCGGGCGCTTGGGGAATATTTCCCGCATGTGCGCACCTTCATGCGGACGATCATCGATGTCACCGTGCTGGGTACAGCCCCCCGCGCCCTGCTGGGCACACGCCGCTATCAGCAGGCGCGCGATAAAACGCGGGAATTCCTTCACAGGATCATCGAAGCCCATCGGGATCAGCCGGGGACAGGTGACCTGATCGATGTTGCCCTGCACGCCCGCAACCTTGACGACCAGGCATTTGCCGAAGACGATCTGGTGGTCATCGCACTGGGCGCATATGTGGCGGGCATGGACACACTGGCGAACACCTTCAGCTTCATGCTCTACGCCCTGCTCAGACACCCGAAAGTGCTGGCAGCGGTGCGCGCTGAAGCGGACGCCCTGTTCTCCAGAGGGACGCCCCTGTTCGGCGCGCTGCGCGGCATGAAAGCGCTGCATGGTGCGGCGCTGGAGACGCTGCGGCTGTATATGGTCGCCCCTGTCACCCTGCGGACGGCGCGCGTCGATTTCGAGTTCGGGGGCTGCCACATCCCTGCTGGGGCAGACATGATGATCGCCAACGGCGTCACACACTTTCTGCCCGACTATTTTCCAGACCCATATCGCTTTGACATCACGCGCGATCACAGCACCGTCCCCAGCGGGGCATTCAGCCCCTTCACGCTTGGTGCGCACACCTGCCTGGCGGCGGGCATGGCAGAAACCCTGCTCATGTTCACCACAGCCGCAGTCGCCCATCTTGCCGATCTCACGCTTCACCCGCCCGGCTATACCGCGCGCATCATCTCCACGCCCGCGCCCAACCCAGGGCGCGCTTTCGCCATGCAGGTTCGCCCACGTCAGGAAGGATGTTCATGATCCGTCGTCTGCGAAATGTGTTCTACATCGAGATCATCATCAATCTGGTTTCGGTCGGCTTGTACCTGTTCGCCGGGGAGACGGGGGTGCGCGCGCTGGGCGTGGATAATCCGTCGCCGCTGCTCATCAGCGCCTTTCAGTGGTTCGCCGTGCTGACGTTCGTCATCACCTGGATTCTGGGGCGCGCCCTGACCAGTGGAGACGAGCGGGCGCTGCGTTTCGTGCTGGAGGGCTACCTGATCGGGGATGTCATCTATCTGGTGGTACTGTTCGGCTTCGTCGATGCGCTGGGCGGGGTGTGGGCGGGCGGCAGCCTGTTCGCGCTGATCATCACCCTGCTGCTCATCGCGGCGCGAGTCGTCTATCTGTGGGGCACACGGCAGAGCCGCGCCGGATGAAAAGACCCCCGCCCTGATGGTCAGGGCGGGGGATGAAGCGACTCAGTTGCCCGGTGCGGGCGTGGGGGTGGTCACCTGCGGGACGGGCGGGGCGACGAAGTTGGGGTTCGCCTGTGCCAGGCTCTGGAAGTCGAACAGGAACGGGCTGTTGGACGGGATGAGCGCCAGGTTGATGTTGGGAGCCAGCGACTGGATGTACTGGTACTGGATCAGGCTGGGGTTGGCGGCGATCTGCTCGCTCACCAGGCGCAGCGCTTCAGCTTCCGCCTGAGCGCGCAGGATGATCGACTGCGCTTCACCTTCAGCGCGGGTGATGGCGGCGTCACGCTGACCCGCAGCGACAGCGCGCGCCTGTGCCGCTTCCTGCTCGCGCTGCTGCACGACCAGACGGGCGCGTTCCGCTTCCTGCTGGGCGATCTGGGCGTTCTCGATCGACTGGGCGAACTGCTCCGAGAAGGTGATGTCGCGGATCAGCAGGTCGCTCAGCAGCAGCCCTTCTTCCAGCATACGGGTTTCGAGCAAATCCTGAATCTGCTGTTCCATATCCGTGCGCCCCGCGCCGTAAATTTCCTGTGCGGTGTACGCCGCCACAATATCGCGGACGAAGCTGCGCGTGGTCGGGCGGATGAAGTCGTCGCTGTAGCGGTTGCGCCAGCGCTGATGCACGATGTTCGCGCCATTCGGGTTAATGCTGAAGATGACCGTCACATCCATCCGCACTTCCTGACCGTCACGGGTACGCGCGCGCACCGCGTCATCCGCACCCGCGCGCCCGCCCAGCTCGTTCGTGCCGGACATGGTGTACTGCTGCTGATCGATCGGGTAGATGGTGTATTCCTGCACAATCGGGATGACGATGCTCGTCCCCGAACGGCGCTCAGGCTCCAGCGTACCGGTCAGTGTGTTGAAGACGACCGCCACCTGCTGCGGCTGCACGATCAGGATGCCCTGGCTGATCACGCTGAACACCAGACCCGCGACCAAGCCGACCACTGCCAGCAGAATGCCATTGCGTACCGGGCGACCCTGTGATGCCGACAGCACCACCAGCGCCACGCCGCCCAGAAACGCCAGAAAACCAACAAGAGAAAGTGTACCGATCAAAGAACTGATGCCCATCGATGCAGGCTCCTTTGTGGATTCACGCTGTAGAATATACGTCGTAATTGTAAAGAAGGTCTCTGAGTGGGAGATAAGACAAATTCCAACCCCCTGAAATCTGGGGGGCAGGCAGGCGTGTGGTTCGACCTGGCGCTGGCGGCTCTGGCAGGGGCGATCGTCGGTGGGCGGGCGGGCTATGTCCTGCTGCTCTGGCACGTCTATGCCGGGGAATGGGCGCGCATCGTCGATGTGCGCGCGGGCGGCTTGGACTGGCATGGCGCGCTCATCGGCGGGCTGATCGCCCTGGCGCTGGGCTGGCATGTGCGCGCACGCGGACGCATCACCTGGGCGCGCGTATCAGGTGCAGCGGCATTCGCCCTGCCCGTCGTGCTGCTGGCGGGATGGATCGGCTGCGCGCAAGCCGGGTGCGCGCCCGGTGCGGAAGTCCGCACGCTGGCGGATCACCCTGCATGGGCGGTCACATGGGCGCGCGATGCCTACGGCACAGATGCCCCGCGCTACAACACGCCGTTGTTCGGCGCGCTGCTGGCGGGCGGGGCGCTGGCGATCGCGCTGCGCGTCAGGCGCGGTCGGTTGTGGGCGACAGCGGCGGTCATCGGCACGGGAATGGGGCTGATCGGCTTCTGGCGCGGCGATCCTGTGCCGATGGCGTTGGGCGTGCGCGCTGACCAGATCGCCAGCGCGCTCATCGCCGCATGGGGGTGGACGCTGTGGATCATGGCGGGGCGATCGCGCACGACCGCCCCGCCGCCCGATCAGGGCGCGCCTGCCTGACCGAAATTGCCCGACAGCAGCGAAAAGTCCTGAATGTTGATGGCGTTATCGTTGTTCAGGTCGCCTTCACGCAGCAGCGGCATGGTGATCGTCTGGCTGCCGCCGCTCAGCGTCACCTCGATGGCACTCGCCAGCGTATGCGTGTGCTTGACGCGGAAACGATAGGTCCCGACGGGCAGCCCGGTCATCGTGAAGCGCCCGTTCGTGTCGCTGGTATGCGTCGCTTCATGCACGATCACACCGTCACTCAGGCGGGTGATCCGCATCGTGACGGGGATGCTGTAGTTGGCGTGCGGCGCTGCCGGGCGTCCCTGCAGCGTGAGCTGCACCGTCAGCATTCCGGGCGTGGGTGTGGGGGTCAGGGTCGGCGTCGGACTCGGCGTGGGCGTGCTGGTCGGACCGCCCAGGGTGATCGTCCCGGTCACATTGAGCGCCAGCGTCAGGCTGCTGGTGGAGGGTGTGGAACCGTACTGCGCGATGGCGATGTAGTAGGTCACACCCGCCGCTGCGCTGTTCAACGTCACCTCAGACTGGAGGGTGCTGGCGAAGTCATCGTTGCAGACGATGCTGGCGCTGCTGGTGGTGATCGGCGCGGTGAACACGCCCAGCACAGTATCGTAGTCGCTGGTCGCCGTCGAAACGGTGAACGCCCCGGCGGTGGCAGGCGTCAGCCTGTACCACACGATGTGCGATCCGGCGCTGCACCAGCCGGTCGGGTCGGTGGCGATCCCCGCCGCCTGGATATTCGTCTGCGTGGTCGTGTAAGGCAGAGTGTTGATCACGAACGCCCCGGTATGCTGGTCGTTGGCGGGCGCGGCGGGCGGCGGCGACGGGGTGAAGGTCGGCGTGGGCGTGGGCAGCGTGCCGCCAGACAGCACGGTGTAGGCATCGCGCAGCTTGATGCGCGGCGTCGTGCCGCCTGGCACGGTGATCGGCACGCCCGTATTGCGCATCGCAGTGAGGATTTGCTCGGTGGTGGCAGACGGGACAGCGCTTTTGAGCAGAGCGAACGCCCCTGTAACGTGCGGCGCAGCCATCGACGTGCCGCTCATCGTGCCGTAGGCGTTATTGCCGGTCCCGAAGGCGGCGTACACATCGACCCCCGGCGCGAACAGCGTCATCAGCGAGGGAAGGCTGTTGGAGAAGCTGGCGCGCGAGTCGGTATCGGTGGTCGCGCCGACGCTGACCGCCGTCGAGATGCAGGCGGGCGCGCCCATCGAGTCGGTATAGCCGTTATTGCCCGACGATACGACGGGCATGATCCCCGCTGAACGCAAAAGCTGGAAGATCGAGGCACGTGCCGACTGCTCGGCATCGCACGCGCTGAAATACTGCCCTCCGCCCAGGCTCATGTTGACGGCGACGATCGAGTAGGTCGTCCGCAGCCCGTAGACATAGTTCAGCCCGGCGACCTGATCACTGATATAGCTCAGCGGACGGCTTTGACCCGTGACCTGGCTGAATACCTGCACCCCGATGACGTTCGCCCCGGTCGCCACACCGCTGATGGTGGCGTTGCTGCCAGCGGCAGTGCTGGCGACATGTGTGCCGTGACTGCAATCCGACGAGCCGCTGAACAGCGTCAGGCAGCGCGCGGGCGATGCCGCACCTGCCCCCGTCTGCGAGACAGACTGGTTGGGGCACAGCGAGGTCGAACCGGATGCGCCGGAATAGCACGCCTCCGCCACCACGCGCGATCCGAATGCCGTGTGCGTCGCCAGCACGCCCGTGTCCAGCACGGCGACCGTCTGCCCTGCCCCGGTGAAGCCCAGGCTCCACAACTGGTTCGCCTGAATGGTCGGGATGGTGCTGGCGAGGAGCAGCGGTTCGGCGCGGTTGACCTCGATGCGGGTGATCAGCGGTGAGTCGAGCAGCGCGGCGTAGGCGTCGGCATCGAGGCTGAGCGCCACGAACGGGATGACCCACTCTTCCGAGCGCGAGACGACCTCGACCGTGCCCGCCAGGTCGAGCGTGTTGACGAAGGCGGCGCGCGCCGCATCGATGACCCGCTGCTGCTCGTTCGCCTTGCCAGGGTCGGCAGCGGACTGCGGGCTGAACGGAGCGTCGATGCCGACGATGACCTCAGCGCGACCAGTCGCCGCCAGGCTGGACTGGATTTCAGCGGCGACCGCATCCGTTAACGGAGGGACGCGCTGCGCCCCCACTCGCGTGAACACCACGCCGATCAGCAGCGCACAGACCGCGATCAGCCCCACTGAAGCGAGGCGTCTTCCCCACCTTGCGTAGCGCATAAGTGTCTTACCCTCTTCCACACGATGAGCGGATATATACATTTTATACCCGACTCGAAAATGGCGTGTGGAAGGGGGGAGTCAATCCGCACACACAAGCCACGTGTGTGCAGATAGGGAAGATGGTCAGGGCATAATACACTCATGCCCAGGATGCGACCGATGCAGCCTGTTCAGAAATATGAGAAGAAATGATCGAAGAACCGATCCGGGCTGACTTGCAGCGCGACTTCATGTACACCGTTGTCATTCGGCTGCCAGTGGGTTAATCCCATAAGGCGGGGAGAAGTCAGCTCGACATCGACATGACCGCGTGTAAATGTGCAGATATCCTGGTCGAAGAGGGTCGTTGCCGCCAATGGATCGTGAAAAGTGATGATGTCACGCTCACGAAACCAGACCTCAGCGAAATCCAGCACAGGACGAAGAAGCCCCTTCTGAAAACGTTCGCGCACCGCGCCTGAAGCCATCCTGACCTGACACGTCACATCCAAACCGACTGAACGATGCACCGTAACGGGTGTTCTGTACAGTTTGGCAATTGCGATCGGATCGCACATGGCATTCCATTCCAGCGGACCTTCCCCCGCCAGACGATTGGTAAAAATGCCGACCATGAGTACAAGGCGTTTGAGCAGTGCTGGCACATCGGGATGTGCGGCAAACAGAACGGCGATATTGGTCATCGGTCCAATTCCCAGCAGAGTGACCTCACCGGGGTGCTGACGAATGGTATTTGCCAGAAAATCAATCGCCTGATTCGCCGGAAAGTCCGTATCATGCGCCCAGCGATCGAGCATGGCAGCCTGAGGGACATACGGCTGACGTTGTGGGGTAAGGAAAGGCTGTTCAATGCCCGGATAAACAGGCACAGACTGCCCAGCAGCGCGGCAGAGTGCGCTCACCAGTTGGGCACGTCGATGCGCTTCTCCACTAACGGTCGTCACGCCCAGAAGCTGGCAGCGCGGTTGAGCGAGCAGATAGGCGAGGCAAATCGCATCATCGATGTCCGATCCAATATCGGTATCCAGAATGATCTTCTCGATGTCCATCACAATTCCTTTTGAGTATGTTGGTTGAGGTTATTCACGAATTCCACTGCTGGTGATCGCCTGGATGTAGTAACGCTGAAACGGGAGCAGGAGCAGAATCGGCACGAAAGCTGCCAGCGTTGTGCCAGCAAGCAGTTGATTCCAGAATGTCTGAAACTGTCCGATCGAATTGGCAATATCGACCTGGACAACGCGCAGCTCAGGGCGCGGGGCGATCAGCAGGGGCCAGAAAAAAGCTTCCCACTGTGAGAGAAAGAGAAGCAGTGCTGCTGTGATGATCACTGGTTTGGAAAGCGGTAAAAGAATGCTGACGAAAACCCGCCACCATGATGCACCATCCACACGTGCGGCATCGATCAACTCCTGAGGCAGTTCCTCAAAAAACTGACGAAACAGGAAGATGACCAGACTGCTCGCCAGCCCAGGTACGATCAATCCCTGCCAGGTATTCAACCAGCCTAGGTCCTTGACAAGGATGAACCGGGGGATGGCAGTCAGATCAACCGGAATCAGAAACGTGATCATGATCACAAAGATGAACAGCGCCCGCTTTCCGGGAAATTCAAAGCGGGCAAACGCAAAGCCAGCCATCGCATTGACGAAACCTCCAGCCACGACAACCACTATACCCAGAAAGAAAGTATTCAGCAGCGTCACCCCGAAACCACGCGCAAAGAGCGCCTGGTACGCCTCCAGCGTGAAATCCAACGGCAGGAAAGCACGCCATGAAAAGGGAGAAGCATACTCAAACACCCTGTTGTTTGGGGTAAACGATGCTGAAAATGCCCAGAGCATGGGTATGATGAATAGAATCGCCACAGCGATCAGAAGCACATAGATCAGAAGCCGTTCAACCAGCGCCCAGCGCAGCAAAAACGTGTCTGCCCTGCGCGAGAAGCGCCGAGGCTGAATATCAGCATGGAAAGAAGTCATTGATCGCCCTTTATTTTACTGTTTCTTTGACGCAGCAGATAAAATTGCAGTCCGACGATAGTGAATACGAAGAAGAGCATCACTGTCAGCATCGTCGCCGACGTATGCAGATCACCATACACGACGCCGCGTCGATACGTTTCATACATGATCAAATTGGTCGATTGCTGCGGTCCGCCTTGAGTCAGCAGCAGAATGGGGGCGAAGAGAATAAAATTGGCAACTGTATCCGCCACCAGCACGAATAACAGCACGCTACGCAGCAGAGGCAGGGTGATATAGCGGAAAATCTGCCATCGGTTCGCACCATCGATCTTCGCCGCCTCGATGACCGACTCGGAAATCCCCTGTAACCCCGCCAGAAAAAAGAGAGACCAGAGGGGAACACCCTTCCACGTCGCCAGGATAATGATCGACCACAGAGCATGAGATGGCGCGGTCAGAAACGGCTGTCTGGCGATCCCCATGCTGGCAAGTATCCCATTGACCAATCCTGAGTCCGCATTCAGCATCAGCCCCCATACTACTGTCGTGACGTTAATGGATACCGCGACGGGGATCAGATAAATGCTGCGAAACAGGGCAATCCCGCGCACTTTCTGATTGGCAAGTATGGCAAGCCCCAGCGCCAACGTCACTTGGATCGGGTTCACCAGCAGACTGAAGGCAATCGTGACCTCTGCCGATCGCCAGAAGATCGGGTCGGCAAAGATGCGTTCAAAGTTTTCCAGACCAACGAAAATACGCCTTCCCTGCAGCAGAGACTGTGCATATACACTCTCGTTCAATGTCGCTAATGCAGGGAACAGATTGAACAGGATCAGCAGCCCAAGCGCCGGAAGCAGAAAAAAATAGGGGACAAACCGCTGGAGCATGATTACAAAGTCTCCATGATCGTTCTGAGCAAACAACGGGGCAAGGCATGCCTTGCCCCGCTGGTATGATGGTTCAGCGTCTGTATTTCATCATTTCGCTGGTGATGCGGACCACAGCGTTGTTCAGCACCTCCTGCACATCCGCACCATTCATGATGTCGGAGAAGGCATTCTGGAGGATTTGTTCATATTCCAGGAAACCGGGCGTCACAGGACGTGGAACAGGGTTGACGGCTGCCTCATTCGCTGCTGTACGCTGATAGGCAAGAGGCGGCATATCGAACTGAGGGTCGCTCTGAAACAGCGCGAGTACGGATTGCTGCGCTGGAAAATCACCGCTGCCATCACGCCACCACGTCTCCGCGCCGATGCCCGTAGAAATCCAGTTTACGAACCGTTTGGCTGCCTCAGGATGCTGTGAGTTGGTGTTGACGCCGATGTGCCAGCTCCCTGTTGGGGTGACGATTTCGCCGTCTGCGAAATAGGGATGGCGCGAAACACCCCAGTTGAACGACAGCGCCTCTCGATTATAGCGGTTGATGTTCCACGGACCGGCGACCATCATCGCCAGAGTTCCGCCTGCGAAGCGGTCAGGCATTGGAATGGTCGTATCCTGCGGAGCGACGCGCAGGGTATTGAACATATCACTGTAATACGTGAAAGCGCGAACCCAGGCATCCGAATTGATCACCCCATCAACCGTCAGACCATCATCGCCGATCGCCTGCCCACCGAGGCTGACAGGCAGCGGCTGCAACTGGTAAATGCGATTGGTCTGTTCCCAGTTGAACCCCCATACGTCTGTCACCCCATCCCCATCCTGATCCTGTGTGAGCTGTGTCGCCAGCTCAGCAATTTCTTCCCAGGTCAGGCGGTCGTCCGGACCAGGCGGTGTCAGCCCAGCAGCGGCGAACAGATCAGCATTGTAAAACAGCAGTTGAGTCGAAGTGCTGACCGGAGCAGCCAGCAGTGCCCCGCGATAGCTGCCAGCCTCGACTGCTGAGGGCAGCCAGTCTGCACGCTCTTCGTCGGTAAAGGCGTCATCAAGCGGAAGCAGCCACCCACGCAAACCATACCCCGCGACGAGAGGGACATCGACTGACACCACGTCGGGCGTACTGCTCTGAGCATTAAAGCGCACCTGAATCTGCTCGAACAGCGCATTGAACGGAACCTGCTCCAGCTCGACGTTGATGTCCGGGTTCTCGGCTTCAAAATCGGCGATGACCTTGTTGACGTCCCCACCCCATTCGGACAGAGTCAGCCAGGTGATCGTTGTCGGTTCGCTTTGCGATGAGGCAGGGGCAATAGCCACAATCATAACGAAAAGCAGCAGAACACTCAGAAAAATCCGATCTCGTTTGATGAACATATCGTTCTCCTTGAAAAGTACCCTTCAGCTGGCAGATAAACGGGAGAGTCTGTACCCGTTCATGCTATACTCCATAGTAAGGAGTGGATGACACACGTTTCAACAGACGGAGTGCCAGGCGGGTGACAAAGGAGTGCCAATCGCTGCTGTCCTGTGTGTAACATGCCCCTGACTGGCAATCGGCTCCTGTCGTCTTGAAAATTCCAGACGAACGGGGTGTGAAGCCGATTGAAAATTAGTTTTTCGTCCGTTCTTCATGAAAATAATGTCCAGATGACAGGAAATCCTGCGGTGAACGAAGAAATGATGCCGGATGCAAATTTTGTCACACTGGTCAAAGATGCCCTGCACCACCTATATGATATGGCTGTGCTGCGAACACATCTGCTGGGCTTCATCCTCGATGACGGATACAGGTTGTCGCCCAAAGAACGTGCCTGGCAGCTGCATCATCTGCTGCGAGAGACGATCGGCGAGCTTGCGCCCACAGAACACACCCCATCACAATCACGCGAATGGCGACGTTATCATCTTCTTAATCTGCGCTACATTGAAGCACTGCCGCCCCAGCAGGTTGCAGACAGGATGTGTATCAGCCGAAGACAGTATTTTCGTGAACAGGGCGTTGCGATCGAGATGGTTGCAGAACTGTTACACTCACACCGGACAAACCCGGAACCGCTTACAGTCCCTGAGACGATGCTGCCGCTGGTTTACGAACTGGAGCGTGCAGCCCGACATGAGACGTCTACCGACCTGGTCGAAGTGATGACCAGTGTCATACAGACGCTGGATCGCGCGATCGAAGCCAGGCAGTTCACTATCCACATGCACACCCCTGATCAGGCGATCGTGAGTGTACAGCGCAGCCTGCTGCGTCAGTTTCTGCTTGGGTTGATGGGGCATCTGCTCGCTCAACCGCCCGGTCAATCGATCGACATTCGGATCATCCCCCACGAACAGTCGATCGAATTCCATATCGATGCGCCTGATGTGAATTCAGCCGTACACCTGCATCAGGAAACCTGGTTCAACGAGTTTGCACTGCTGATAGCCGGAACACACTCACACATCGATACGGGGTCTGCGCGTCAGAATTTTGCCCTGACGATTGTTTTTTCATCGTTCGTCAAGCCAGCGCCGTCCGTCCTGATCATCGATGACAACGCCGACATGCTGGCACTGTACGAGCGCTTTCTGGATCAGGAGGGATATGCCGTCACCTACACTCAGGACATCAGCGAAGCTTTGTCATTCGTCAAAACTCACCGTCCGCACGCAGTTATCCTCGATCTGATGCTGCCTGAACACGATGGCTGGGAATTACTGACGCGCCTCAAGCACGATCCCGACACTAGCAACTGCCCGGTCATCATTTGCAGCGTCCTCAAACAGCATGATCTGGCGTGGATGCTGGGGGCAGCACATTTTCTGGCGAAACCGATCACCAAGACAGACCTGCTTGAGGCGCTGCGCCTAGTGGCACAGGCTTCCTGAGGCAATCCCATGTCTGGGTATGATTTCATCGAAAACAGCCTGCGCGATCTGCGCATCGATGCCCTGAAAAAACTGACGCTGATAGCGATGGCTTCCGCCTATGTGTTCTTTATCTGGACGATGTGGCCGACCAACGCACTACCCGAAAGACGGGCGCTTTCCCTGCTGTGTCTGCTGCTCTTCGCACTTGGATGGATCGCTTTTTTCAGCCGCGAACACGCACCGCGTCTGAGTGGAATCGGGCTGGTCACAGGACAATGGATCATCTGCGCAGTCATCACGCTCATGTTCAGAAACGATAGCCTGGGATACCTGTTCCTCGTCCCACTTATCTTTTCCGGCACATTGGTGGGCAGGCGATCGATCGTGGTCGTCGGGCTGCTGAGCGGTATCCTGCTCAGCGGGATGCTGCTGCATGATGAGCGATTTATCGCCCCACTGCTGCTGCTGGCGATTGCCACGATCGCCATCTCGATCTCTCTTCAGAATTTGTACACGACCCTCTCATGGGCACTGGATGGCTATGAACGCGCGACGCGCCATCAGAATGAGGCACGCGAACGCAAAGCAGAGCTGGAACGCATTCTCAAAAGCCTGGAGATCACAAGCCACAACCTCCACCGCACGAACCAGGCGTTAGAGATCGCGCGCGACCGCGCTGAAGAAGCACAGCGCCTCAAGCAGCGTTTCGCCCAGTCGATCAGCCATGAACTGCGTACTCCCCTCAATCTGATCGTCGGTTTTACAGAAAATATGATCAGTTCTCCCGAATATTATGGAACTCCCCTGCCTGCTCTGTACATGCGTGACATGATGATCGTGCATCGCAATGCTGCTCACCTGCAAAAACTGGTCAATGACGTCCTCGACCTCAGCCGTCTGGAAGCGTCACAGATGGGGCTTTACCTGTCAGAAACCCACCCAGGCGATCTCGCCCACGAAGCAGCAGAAACGATTCGCAGTCTGGTGGAAACAAAAGGGGTCAGTCTCCGGATCAGCATCGCGCCTGCTTTACCCCCTCTGTGGGTAGACGCACTGCGTGTCAAGCAAATTCTGCTCAACCTGTTGAGCAATGCCTCGCGCTTCACCCAGCAGGGCAGCGTGACTGTTCGTGTCTACCCTGAAGCAGATCAGGTGGTGTTTGCGGTAGAAGATACCGGGATCGGCATCCCTGAAGCCGAACTCGCTCATCTCTTTGAAGCTTTTCACCAGATCGACCACCCTTTACAACAGCGGGGAAAAGGGGCTGGGCTGGGGCTTGCCATCAGCCGAGACCTGGCACGGATGCACGGCGGGACAATCACGGTGAGCAGCCAGGTTGGGGTTGGCAGCATCTTTCAGCTGAAACTGCCCGTCAATCCAGCTGAAACCTATCAGCCCGATGTACAAACGCCCCACTCAGTCACTACCAGCCCCAGCCCAAAGCGGGATCACCTGCTCATCCTCGTCAGCCAAAGCCTATCGGCTGCCTCCCTGGTCTCCCGCTTTCTCTCTACCTGCCGTGTCGTCGTGGTCAGAGACCTGCACCATGCCAGACAGGTTGCACACCACAATATGCCGCTGGCTCTGGTTGTGGATGTCAATTCCCAACCGATTGAACACAAGGCACTGGCACAGGAAGTGGATACCTGGAAGCTGCCACAGATGTGTGTGATCACCTGTCCGCTGCCCGGCGAAAGCCTGCTGCAAAAATCCTTATCGGTCAATGGCTTTCTGATCAAACCTGTTTCACACAGCACTCTATGGGATACCTTGCGTTCGTTCGGAGAGCAGGTGAACTCTATCCTGGTCATCGATGACGACGCGGACTTCGGTCGGCTCATGCAGCGAATGATCGACAGCCCACTGCAACGCTATCAGGTCTCGGTTTGCACCAGTGGACAGGCAGCACTTGATCTGATCCAAAGTCATGCGCCAGACCTGATTCTGCTCGATTTGGATATGCCCCATATGAGCGGGCTGAGTTTTCTCAACCATCTGCGCGCCAATACTATCGGATGCAGTATCCCTGTGGTTATCGTCTCCGGTAAAGACACGCTCGATAATGCACAGCTCCTGCAGGCGGAGCTGTACGTCATGCGCCCATCGGGGCTTACTGTTGTCGAGACGTTGAAGTGGCTGCAAGGGTCACTTGACGCCGTTTCAGGCGGGCTGGGATTGAGCGCGAGATAGTCGCCCCCTTACCCCGCACACACCACCCACCCGTACTCAGGCAGGCTGACTGTCCCGCTCACAGCGGGCGGCGGCGCACCGTCACCGCCCCACTCCGACGCCCACGACCAGACGATCGCCTCCCACGCCGATCCCCCCGGCGCAGGCGTCACCGGCGCGGCGATCGGCTCCGCGCCCAGGTTGAACAGCGCCAGCACATGCCGATCGTCTGACCAGCGGTGCAGCGTCAGCAGCAGCCCATCTGCCTCGACGGTCGTCCGCTCGCGGCTAAGCGTCGCCAGCGCCGGATGGTCGCGCCGCAGCGCGATCAGCCTGCCGTACAGGGCGTACAGCCCGGCGTGCGCCCCGCTCAGCCGCAGCGCGTGGTCGAGCTTCGCGCTGGTGAAGGTGGACTCAGCAGCGGGGTCAGGCATCGCCCCGGTGAAGCCATAATCGCGCATCTGCGCCGCGCGCCCGCTCCGGGTCGCCTCGATGACCTGCCGATCGCCGTGATCGACGAAAAACGGGAATGGCGCGGTCTCGCCGTATTCTTCGCCCATGAACAGCATCGGCACATACGGCGGCAGCATGAGCAGCCCCGCCAGCAGGCGCAGCGCGGTGAAGGGCAGCATCGCCGTCAGTCGATCCCCGATCGGGCGGTTGCCCACCTGATCGTGGTTCTGGGTGAAGATGACGAAGCGATCGCCCGGCGCGTCCGGGGCGGGCATCCGCCCGTGCGCCCGACCGAACACGCGCGAATACGCCCCGGTGCGCGCATAACCATGCCGGATGGCGCGCGCCACCGCCTCAGCATCGCCGAAATCGGCATAGTAGCCGCCGCGCTCTCCGGTGATCAGGCTGTGGACGGCATGATGAAAATCGTCCGACCATTCGGCGTCCAGCCCGAACCCGTTCATCTCTGGCGGGTCGGTCAGGCGCGGATCGTTGCGGTTGCTCTCGGCGATCAGCACGATCTGCCGCCCCAGCTCTGCTGACCAGCGCACGGCGGCATCTCCCATCTGGCGCAGGATGTGCGTCGAGGTCATGTCGTAGAGTTCCTGCACTGCGTCGAGCCGGAAGCCGTCCACGCCGACATCGACCCACCAGCGCAGGTTGTGCAGCACGAAGGCGCGCACTGCGTCGGAGTCCTGCCCGTCGAAGTTGAGCGCCGCACCCCAGGGCGTGGCGTAGTGATCGGTGAAATACGGGGCGAAATCGCGCAGGTAGTTGCCTTCGGGTCCGAGATGGTTGTACACCACATCGAGCAGCACGGCGATGCCACGCGCGTGGCAGGCGGCGATCAGGCGGCGCAGCCCATGCACCCCGCCATACGTCCACTGCGCGGCGTACCAGTACACCCCGTCATAGCCCCAGTTGCGCGCACCGGGGAAGGCAGCAACGGGCATGATCTCGATCGCGGTGACGCCCAGCGCCGCCAGCGCGTCGAGATGCGGGATGACACCTTCGAACGTGCCTTCGGCGCTGAACGTGCCGACGTGCAGCTCATAGATGACCATCTCGCTCAGCGCCCGCCCGCGCCAGCCGTCCGGCGGGATGTACGGCGGCAGATCGATCACCATCGACGGCGCGTGTACCCCATCCGGCTGCGCGCGCGACGCCGGATCAGGGCGCTCGACGCGCCCGTCCAGCCGATACAGGTAGCGTGCGCCGGGCAGGGCGTCCGTCTCAGCGCGGTGATAACCGTCTTCACCGCGCACCATCGGGATCACCCGGTCATACGGCGCGGTCAGGTGCAGATCGATGCGGGCGGTGCGCGGCGACCACACACAGAAGCGCGTCACACCGTCAGCGTGGAATGCGCCCTGAGGCGGATGTGTCGTCACGCGCCCACCTCGGCATCCAGTTCCTCCAGCAGCATGGCGATCAGCCTGGGGAGCTGCGCCGGGTCACGCGGGGCGGTCTGCGTGATGCGGATGAGCGACTCCTCGATGAGCATGATGTTCAGGATGAGCGCCCGATTGACACCGGGGGAAGGCAGCAGCCCGGAATCCTCGATGGCGCTGAAGTAGGCGTTCAGGAAGGCGGCGCTCATGTACAGCCGCCAGGCATTCGCCCACGCGGTGATCGTCGGCAGATCGGCAGGGCGGACGGCGGACGGCGAGAAGCCCTCGAACGCGATGGCATCGATCGAGCGCAGCATGATCCCGATGTCGCGCAGCGGTGAACGCTTCAGGCGGCGCTGGCTGAGCAGCAGCGAGCGATCGCCCGCGAAACCGGTGAACATGAGCGACTCACCCGCGCGCAGCACATGCCCCAGATGGAACGCCCCATGAATGCGGATGCGCTTACCATCCAGCTTGCGCCCAGTGATGCGCTTCAGACGGTCGATCAGGTCGGTTTCGCGTTTACGCAGCGAGTCAGCAGCGGTGCGGACCGCCGTATCCCCCTTTTTGTCGATCGCATCGAGCGCGCGCAGGGCACGGGTGGCATGGTTGAAGAGCGACTGATAGAGCGAGCGCTGATAGTTGACGCCGAACGACTCCGGCTTGAACGCAGGCTCGCCGCCGAACTCTGCCAGCGCACGGTGCATCTCGGCTGTGCGCGCGCCCAGCCGACGCGCCAGCGCCAGCATGTCGCCCATCACATCGACGATGGCGATCGGGATTTCACGGCTCGCCAGCGCCAGGCGGTCAGCCGTCATGACGGGCGGTTTGTCGTTCGCCGCCAGCCGTTCCTCATAGAAACGGCGCAGCCGATCGCGCAGCGCGGTTTCCAGATCGGCATTGTGCGGCACATCGCGGCGCAGCAGCGCCAGCGTGACCGCTTCGCTACCTCCGCGCGGACGGTACTCCAGCACGCCGACCAGCCTGGGCGTGAGCGGCACAGCATCCGCCGCCTCGCCGCGCGCCAGAAAGCGCCCGATCTCGACGGTAGGGTTCGTGCCCGGATCGAGCAGGTGCAGCAGTTTGAGCGCAGTGGGCGGGGCATCGCCCGACTCATCCGTCAGCGCACCGACGAACATCCCGGCTTCGCCCTTGACCCGCCGACCAGACCCGATCAGTCCGGTGATGGCGCTGCCCAGCGCAGCGTGATCGCGCCCGTCGCACAGCAGCCAGCGCCCATCGCGCGATGTCACTTCAGCGATGACCGACCCTGGTGCGACAGTCGCATCGGCGGGCAGGACGACCGCAGGCAGCAGGCAGAGCATGTCTTCGGTATCATCGCTGAACGCCAGCCGGACGATCGCCACCATGCCGACCCGTTCAATGATGAACAGATCGACGATCGCGCCCTGCTCAAATGTGGCGGCGTGGGCGTCGAACGGTTCGCGCCCGACCAGCCAGTTGACCAGCGCGTCGGTCAGTTCCGGGCGATAGGCGATCTGCGTCAGGTTCTCCCAGCCGCCTTCCACCGTCAGCGCAGCAGGTTCGCCTGCGTCAGCAGCGGGCGCGGCGGGGATTTCAAACCAGTAGAAGGAATGCGCCCCCAGCGTGAGCGGATACGGCTGGTCGCCGATCGGCGGGAAGGGCGTCGCACCGAACATCTCGATCGGGGTCGCCCCGGCGAACGCGCCCAGATCGAGTGCAGCGCTCTGCGGGTAGCGGGAGAGGTTGACCACGCACAGGATCGTCTCGTCCTGATAACGGCGGATGTACGCCAGGATTTTGCCATTTTCCGGCTTGAGGAAGGTGATCGACCCGCGCCCGAACGCCTTGTAGCGCTGGCGCAGGTGGATGATGCGGCGCATCCACCACAGCAGCGAAGCGGGGTTGGCGCTTTGCACCTCGACGTTGATCGCCTCGTAGTGGTACGCCGGGTCGGTGATCGGCGGCAGCGCCAGCTTCTGCGGATTGGCGGTGCTGAAGCCGCCGTTGCGATCGGGACTCCACTGCATCGGCGTCCGCACGCCGTTGCGGTCGCCCAGATAGACGTTATCGCCCATGCCGATCTCGTCGCCATAGTAGATGATCGGCGTGCCAGGCATGGAGAAGAGCAGCGCGTTCATCAGTTCGATGGCGCGGCGGTCGCCATTGAGCAGCGGCGCGAGGCGGCGGCGGATGCCGCGGTTGATCCGCATCGGCTTTTCCGGGGCATAGGCGCGGCGCATCAGTTCGCGCTCTTCCTCCGTCACCATCTCCAGCGTCAGTTCATCGTGATTGCGGAGAAACATCGCCCACTGGCACGACTCCGGGATGGGCGGCGTCTGGTCGAGGATGTCCACGATCGGATAGCGTTCCTCGGTCCGCAGCGCCAGATAGAGGCGCGGCATGATCGGGAAGTGAAACGACATGTGGCATTCATCGCCATCGCCAAAATAGGCGACCGCATCCTCCGCCCACTGGTTCGCCTCAGCAAGCAGCACGCGCCCAGGATGATGGGTATCGACGTGCTTCCGCAGTTTTTTGAGGAAGGCGTGCGTTTCGGGCAGGTTTTCGCCGTTCGTGCCTTCGCGTTCGTACAGATAGGGGATGGCGTCGAGGCGCATCCCGTCCACGCCCATGCCCATCCAGAAATCGAGCGCCTCGAAGACCGCCTCATGCACCAGCGGATTGTCGTAGTTCAGGTCAGGCTGGTGGTGGAAGAAGCGATGCCAGTAGAACTGTTCAGCGACCGGGTCCCACGTCCAGTTGCTCTGCTCATAATCGGTGAAGATGATGCGCACATCGCTGTATTTGGTGTTATCGTCGCTCCAGACGTAAAAATCGCGTTCCGGGCTGCCTTTGGGGGCGCGGCGGGCACGCTGGAACCAGGCGTGCTGGTCGCTGGTGTGGTTGATGACCAGCTCAGTCATGACGCGCAGATTGCGGGCGTGGGCGGCGTCCATGAAGGCGCGGAAGTCGTCCAGCGTGCCATACTGCGGCGCGACGTTCATGTAATCGGCGGTGTCGTAGCCGTCATCGCGCCCAGGCGAGGGGTAAAACGGCAGCAGCCAGATCAGGTTGATGCCGAGGTCGTGCAGGTAATCGAGCCGGCTGATCGCGCCGCGAAAATCGCCGATGCCGTCGCCGTCGCTGTCGGCAAATGAGGCGATACGCATCTGGTAAAAGACAGCATCCTTGAACCACAGCGGGTCGTTGGGGCGCTGTTTGACGGTGCGGCGCGGACGGGGTTTCATCGGGGTGAACTCCTGAAGGAACGAAACGGGACGATTTTTTCCCGCTATGCTAGTGCATCGTGGTGCGGCGTCAAGGGGTGGTGGACGGAGAAAGCTGTGTGGAGCAGGGGTCAGGCTGCGGAGTCACAGTTTGTATCCACTTTTTCGCTGTTTCCGTTTCCTGAGCTGCTGTTCAGCCAATGGCAGCCGCCCTCAGGCGGGCGTGGCATGACGCTGGCATTTCTCTGTGACAGCCCGTCGGAGGTAGATGCCCTGTATGCCCGCGTGACCAATGCCGACGGACGCGCCGGGCATACCCCACCGTTCGATGCCCCCTGGGGACAGCGCTACGCACAGGTCACCGACCCGGACGGCAATCTGATCGACCTGTTCGCGGCATTGTGAACCTCCCCACCTGCCTGCACGCGCGGTCGCAGACAGGCGGGGACGAAAGCGGGGAATTACGGGTAGAAACCGCGCGTCTTCAGCGCGTCAGACACGCGCCCGATCGCCAGAATTTGCGCGGCGGTACGCATCGACACGCCGTGTTTTTCGGCGGTGGACTCGGTGGCGTAGTAGCTCTGCGCCATCTTGCGCTGAAGCTGGCGGAAAACTTCTTCCTGATCCCAGAAGAATGACTGCAAATCCTGCACCCACTCGAAATACGAGACGACCACGCCGCCCGCGTTCGCCAGAATGTCCGGGATGACGGTGATGCCGCGCTCGTTGAGAATATCGTCGGCGTCGGGCGTAGTCGGTCCGTTCGCGCCCTCGACGATCATCCGCGCCCGCACCTGATCGGCGTTGCGCGCGGTGAGCTGCTTTTCCATCGCCGCCGGGATGAGGACATCGCACGGCAGGGTGAGCAGTTCCTCGTTCGTCACGTGGTCGCCAAAGCCACAGCCCTCGATCGTGCCGAGATTATGGTTGGCGTAATCGCGCAGCGCGTGGACATCCAGCCCATTCGGATTGTACACGCCGCCGCTCACATCGCTGACGCCGACCACTTTGAAGCCGAGAGACTGCGCGTACTCAGCCGCATTCGCCCCTACGTTTCCGAAGCCCTGCACCACGATGCTCGTCTCGCCCGGCATGGCGTTCCAGCGCTGCCCCTTCAGCGCCTCAACCATGACCACGACCACGCCGCGCCCGGTCGCCTCGGTGCGCCCCTGGCTGCCGCCGATGATCACCGGCTTGCCCGTCACGATCGCCGGGACGGAATAGCCGACAGTCATGCTGTAGGTGTCCATGAACCACGCCATCGTCTGCCCGTTCGTGCCCATGTCCGGCGCGGGGATGTCTGAATGCGGGCTGATGAGCGGGATCAGTTCAGCCGCATATCGGCGGGTCAGGCGTTCCAGTTCCCCCTGGCTGAGCGTTTTGGGATCGACCACCACCCCGCCCTTCGCCCCACCATACGGCAGCCCGACCAGCGCGCACTTCCACGTCATCCACATCGCCAGCGCGCGCACTTCGTCCAGATCGACCGCCAGACTGTAGCGGATGCCGCCCTTCGACGGACCCAGCACTGTGCTGTGATGCACCCGGTAGCCCGTGAACATCTCCGTCGTCCCGTCATCGCGCCGCACCGGAAAGTTGACCGTGAATTCCCGGCGCGGATAGCGCATGAAATCGACCAGCGAGTCGTCCAGATCGAGATAATGGACCGCGCGGTTGTACTGTTCCAGCGCATCGGCGTAAACGCTGGATTTGAGCTGTGCCGCCGGGTTGTGTGCCACGACCATCTGCAAATACTCCTGATCCGGCATCCGCCGGATGCAATTTTTGGTGAAAATAAACGAAAGAAATGCGTGATTATTGACAATATACACGATATTTGTGGCGTGTGAACCCCTCAAAACACGCTTTCATATAAAGTATACAACCATTCAGGGGAAATGATTTTTGCATGATGCACAAACCTGTCTGTTACGGTGAGGCTGCGGGTCGCGGGTTGTGATCCTGTCCTGCTTTGCTATACTGATGGGCGGTATTCTGCGACCCCTCCGTCACGTCCGATGGAGCGGGTGACTTGTACACAACCCCAAAAGGACACGACACCATGCCATTGATGAAGCAGCATAAAGAAGAGATCATCCGGGAATACGCCATCCACGAAGGCGATACCGGCTCCGTGCAGGTGCAGGTCGCGCTGCTCACTGCCCGCATCCAGCAGCTGACCGAGCATCTGAAGAACTTTGAACAGGATCAGCACTCGCGTCGCGGGCTGCTCAAGCTGGTCGGTCAGCGCCGCCGTCACCTCCGTTATCTGAGCCAGACCGACCCGGAGTCCTACCATGACCTGTTGCAGCGCCTCGGCTTGCGCCGATAAATCACAATGACTGATTCACTCGCTGGAACCCATCGCTTCATCGCCCACGTTGGGGGCGAGGAGATCATCGTCGAGACGGGCAAGCTGGCGGAGCAGGCGGGCGGTGCAGTCACCGTCCGCCTTGCCGACTCGATGGTCTTCGCCACTGCCACCATGAGCAAAAACGCGCGTTCGGGCATCGACTTCTTCCCGCTCAGCGTCGATTACGAAGAGAAACTGTATGCTGCCGGGCGCATCCCAGGCAGCTTCTTCCGGCGCGAGGGCAAGCCGTCCGAACAGGCGATCCTGACCGCGCGCGTGGTCGATCGTCCGCTGCGCCCGCTCTTCCCGGAAGACATGCGCAACGAGGTGCAGATCATCCTGACGGCGTTCAGCCACGATCAGGAACATCAGGTCGATATGATCGGCATCCTGGCGGCAAGCGCCGCGCTGACCATCTCCAACATCCCCTGGAACGGTCCGGTTGCCGGGGTGCGCGTCGGGCTGATCGACGGCGAGCTGGTCGTCAACCCGACCATCTCGCAGATGGCGAACAGCATCCTCGACCTGCGTGTGGCGGGCACGAAATACGCCATCAACATGGTCGAATGCGCCGCCAGTGAGGTCGATGAAGAGACGATGCTGCGCGCGCTGCGCCTGGCACACGACTCGATGCAGCCGCTCATCGCCCTTCAGGAAGAGATGCGCGCCGCCGTCGGCAAACCCAAGTCGCAGTACGTGGCGGCGAAGGTCGATCAGGCGCTCAGCGAGAGCGTGCGCGAGAAGGCGCGCGCGGGCGTGCGCGAGGTGATCGCCAGCACTACCGACCGCAGCGGGCGCAACGAAGCGCTCGACGCGCTGCGTGAACAGCTCATCGCTGAATACAGAGAGCGCACCGTCCCGCTGGACGACGACGAAGGCGCGGGCGATTACGCCAGCTTCGACGAAGACCAGTTCGGCAGCGCCTTCGACACGGTGATCAGCGAGGAAGTGCGCCGTAGGATCATCGAGGACGGCATCCGCCCGGATGGGCGCGGCTACACCGACATCCGCCCGCTTTCGGCGGAGGTGGGCATCGTCCCGCGCGTACACGGCACGGGGCTGTTCAAGCGCGGGCAGACGCAGGTGCTGACGTTCGCCACGCTGGGAACCCCGCGCGACTCGCAGGAGCTGGATACCCTCAGCCCTGAAGAGAACAAGCGCTACATGCACCATTACAACTTCTCGCCCTACTCGACCGGCGAGACCACCCCGCTGCGCGGACCGAAGCGCCGCGAGATCGGGCACGGCGCGCTGGCGGAAGCGGCGCTGCGCGCGATGATCCCCGATGAGGATGTTTTCCCCTACACCATCCGTCTGGTCAGCGAGGTGATGAGCAGCAACGGCAGCACCTCGATGGCGTCGGTGTGCGGTTCGACGCTGGCGCTGATGGACGCGGGCGTGCCGCTCAAGCGCCCGGTCGCGGGCATTGCGATGGGCTTGATCAAGGAAGGCGATCGCGTTGCCGTGCTGACCGACATTCAGGGGTTGGAAGACCACCTGGGCGACATGGACTTCAAGGTCGCGGGGACGGCACAGGGCATCACCGCCCTTCAGATGGACATCAAGATCGACGGCGTGACCGATGAGGTCATGGCGCGCGCCCTGGCGCAGGCAAAAGACGCCCGCCTGAAAATCCTCGACGTCATCCTGGCGACGATCCCCCAGCCGCGCGCCACACTCAGCCCGTATGCCCCGCGCATGACGACGATCCGGATCAGCGTGGACAAGATCGGCGCGGTGATCGGACCTGGCGGCAAGACGGTGCGCGGCATTCAGGAACGCACCGGCGTCAAGGTCGATATTCAGGAAGACGGCACGATCTTCGTCGCTGGCGTGGACAAACGCACCGTCGATCAGGCGATCAACGAGATTCGCGGGCTGACGGAAGAACCGGAAGTCGGGCGCGTCTATACCGGCAAGGTGACGCGCATCGAGCCGTATGGCGCGTTCGTCGAATACATGGCGGGGCGCGAGGGTTTGGTGCATATCAGCCAGCTTGCCGATCGGCGCATCAACACCGTCGAGGAAGAAGTCGCCCTGGGCGATGAGATCATGGTCATGGTGACCGACGCGCCCTCCGACGGCAAGGTGCGCCTCAGCCGTCAGGCAGTGCTGGCGGGCTGGACGCTGGAAGAAGCGCGCGCCAACGATCGTCGTCCGCCTGGCGGCGGCGGGGGTGACCGTCGCGGTGGCGGCGGTGACCGTCGCGGCGGCGGCGATCGCGGCGGGCGGCGTTGACGTCACCGCAAGCCCCTCTCGTATGGAGGGGGGCTTGCGTAAGCGGCGCATTCTTAAGATACACATCCATTTCAAAGGAGGGGACTCATGGCTGAACCGATCATCGAGACACTGGCTGAAACCGAGAACTACGCGGTCTGGAAATCGACCGAGCCAGATGGTGAAGTCGTGTACAATGTGGAGATCGGGGCGATCACCCTGCATTTCTTCCAGGAAGAATGGGATGAGATCGTCGCGCTGATCGAAGCGGCGGGGGATGCCAGCAGCGGGGACAGCAGCGACGAATGAGCGATCCACACGCCGATCGCCTGACGCGGGTGCGCCGTCAGTTGATCGGCGCGATGGCAAAACATCTGCCACCCAGTGCAGCAGGCTTGCGCCTGCTCGATGTGGATGGGGTGACCGGGGGCGTGCTGCTGGAAGTACGCCCCGATCTGATCATCACCGTCACTGCCCGCGCCGATCTCGATGACGCCATGCCGGAGTCCTTCGACGCGGTGACGGCATACGATGTCCCACTCGACCCGCCATTTCTGGAGTCGGCACGGCGTCTGCTGCGCCCAGGCGGGCGGCTGATCACCATCGACTCGCAGCGCGACCCCGACGAAGACGCAGTACGCACCCTGGAAGCGTCCGGCTTTGTGCGGATTCTGGTCGAGACGGGCGCGGAATGCCCGCTGCCGCTGGGCAGGCTGGCGCGCGGCGAACAGCCCCACACCACCGATGACACGCTGGCGCGCGTCGCCGCCACCGCCGAACGCGACCCGCGCACCGCGCTGGAGTCGTTCAACGGGCGGGCGGTGCATCTGCTCATCCGCCAGACGCCCAACCTGCCCGTCTGGAAGCTGCCCCCTGGCACAACGCTCACCTGGGAAGCGGCGGCGCTGCGTGACGATCACGACTCGGCGGCACTGCTGGCGTTCAGCAGCCTGCCCGCTGCGGTCAGCTTCATGCAGACCGCCGTCGTCGCCGGGACGGTGCGCGATGTCAACAAGGTGGTCAAATTCAAAAAAGAGACGGCGCGCGGCTGGCATCTGCCTGCCCTGCTCAACCCCGCTCTGGAGATGGTCGATGCCGCGCACGTCGTCTGGCTGCCCATCAACCCGGCGGACGCCGACACCCCTGACGAGTGACCCCCGACGATCTGGCATTTCTCACTTCCGATCGCGGCGCGGCGCTGCTGGCGCGGCTGCATCATGCCGACCTGAGTGATGCCGCGCTGCTGCGTCTGCTCACCGGGCTGCGCCACGATCATCCCCCGAATGAGACCACCCCCGCTATCGAACTGGTACGCGCCCGCCGTGCCGCTGTCGCCAAATTCGGCGATGCGGCTGCGCAGATGTTCTTCACCCGTGAAGCCGTCGAACAGGCGAGTCATCCGTCCGCCCGCGCCTGGCGCGCCGCGCAAGCCGCTGCGTCGGGGGCGCGCGCTGTGCTGGATGTATGCTGCGGCGCGGGCGCGGATGCGCTGGCGTTCGTCCATGCCGGGATGCATGTCACCGCGTGCGACCTCGATCCGGCGCGCGCGGCGATGGCGCGGCTGAACGCCGAAGCGGTCGGCGTGCCGCTCAGCGTGCAGGTGGCAGACGCGCGCGCCCTCGCCCCGGCGCTCATCGCCGCACACGATCTGATCTTCTTCGACCCGGCACGGCGCGACTCCGGCGGGCGGGTGTATCACGTCGAGGCGATCGAACCGCCGCTCAGCACAGTTCGGGGGTGGGATGGGGCGCGCATCTGGGTCAAGCTGTCGCCCGGCGTGGCGATCGACCAGATCGCACCCTATCTCGATGCAGGCGCGGCGCTGGATTTCATCAGCGCCGATGGCGAACTCAAAGAGGCACTGCTGCGCCTGAACGATGGCGGTGGGGCGCGCCGCGCGATCATGGTCATCGATGGCGTGGTTCACACCCTCACTCACGATCCCGATGCGCACCTGCCAACCGCGCCACCGTCGGGCTGGCTGTGCGAACCCGACCCGGCGGTCATCCGCGCCGGCGCGGTCGAACAGGTGGCGCGCGCCTGCAACGGGACGCTGCTCGATGGGCAGATCGCCTATTTCTGCGCGCCTGCGCCGCCCGCTCTGCCGTATGTCCGCGCCTGGCGCATCCGTGAATGGATGCCCTTCAACGTCCGAAAACTGCGCGCAGCACTGATGGCGCGCGGCATCAGCGGCGTGACGGTCAAAAAGCGCGGATCGCCGATCACGCCCGAAGCGCTGATCGGGATGCTGCGGCTGCGCGGTGACGGCGATCGATGCACGCTGGTGCTGACGCGCTGGGACGACTCCCCGATCGTCATGCTGTGCGATGAGCATCCGGCTGAGCGGGTTGATCTGGTTGAGTAAGTGGCTTGCTATGAGGGGATCGCCTTTGAGCCAGGGGAATGATCCGCTGCGGCAGCAGGTGCGGCAGTGTGCAGCAGCGGAGGGTGAGCGAGCGGCGGTGGCTGCCTGGTACGGTGAGCGTCGGCGTCAGCGTCGGTGAACGGCAGAGACCAGCGGATCATCACCCCTAATTCAAAGGCTTTTTCGACATACCTTCAGCGTGGGTGCAGTGTGGGCTGCGGCGTGGGTGTGTGATGTCGAATTGCTTTTATAGTAATGGATGTGAAGGCGTGAAGTCAACTAAAAAGCGTGAAATTTTCGTGAAATCCTTCCGGGGTGTGTAAAGAAGACAACGATGATTCATGACGTGTCTGTAAGATTAACGCCTTAATCGGTATCGGTAGGGCGCAATCACAACCAGTGTTCCTCGTAATTCATCCTGATACAGATCGGTCAGTGCCTGCCAGAGGGTTTTGTCCAGTTCGGCTTCATCTCCAGCATTATGCCGTATGACGATAATTCCATTGTAGTCTCCGGGTGGATAATTAAGGATATTGGCGAAATCGAGATCGATCGTGACCAATACGGCATCGAGCTTTTGCGCCAGAGCAATCACTTCCAGGTCTGTTGCATCGGCAGCGATATAATCTGTGACCAGCGTGCAGACGTATCCCCACTCTCTCAGGATACGTTGATACCGTCGTGGCACACAATGATCCAGCAGAAGAGTCATGGAGTTGGAAGGATGCGATCATCACGTATCATCTGACTGGCGTAAGCAATACAGGCACGAACATCATCGGTCGTCAAATCAGGGAAGTAATCGTCTGAGGTGATCTCAGCCGGGGTTTTTCCCGCTGCCAGCAGGTCGAGTACCTGAACAACAGTGACGCGCGTACCGATGATGCGCGGTTGACCGTGCATCACTTCCCGTGAGACGGCGATTCGGGATGATAACTGCAGATCAGACATGATTTCATGCTTCTCCATTCAATCGATCGATCCTCTATCCTCGCGGTAAATCGCTCAACCGACCTCACCGCATCCGCACAGGCGCGCCCGTCCGCTGCGACTCGTAGATCGCGCTGAACAGCGCCACCGTCCCCCGCCCGGCATGACCGTCGATCAGCGGCGGACGCCCGTCCATCACCGCACGCAGAAAATCCTCATCCTGACGCTGGAGGTAGTACACGGGCGCGTCGATCGCCGCGAAATGCGCCTCGTCTTGTGTGCGCCACTGTTCGGGCAGCGCCTCTTCGCCTGGGATCGTCCACAGATCGTTGAACGGCGGCGCGATCACCCCGCTCATCCCGGCGATGAACATCGCCCCGCTCTCCACTTGTGCGCCGATGCTCGCGCCGTTCTGCCCATGCACATGCACCTTGCCATAGATGCCCGGCTTCTGGGCGTTGCTCACCAGCAGCGTCGCCACCCCGCCGCTCGCAAAGCGGATGAGCGCGGCGGCGCTGTCCTCCACCTCGATGTACGGGTGATTGACGTTCAGGTGCGCACCGTACACCTCGACCGCCTCGCCCATCAGCCACAGCAGCAGGTCGAACTGATGCGGAGCCTGATTGACCATGACGCCGCCCCCCTCGCCCGCCCATGTGCCGCGCCAGGGGTCGGACTGGTAGTATGCCTGATCGCGCCAGCCGAGCATGACCACCGTCGCCAGCATCGGCGCGCCGATTTTGCCCGCGTCGATGGCGGCGCGCATCCGCTGCACGGGCGGGTAGAAACGGCGCTGGCTGACCACGCCCAGCAGCACGCCCGCCCGTTCCGCCGCCGCGATCATCCGGTCGCAATCCGCCAGCGACGACGCCAGCGGCTTTTCGACCAGCACATGCGCGCCGTGTTCCGCTGCGATCACGGCGGGGTCGGCATGGGCGGGGTGCGGCGAACACACGATCACCGCCTCGACGCCCGCCTCGCGGATCATCTGCCCTACATCGGTGTACGCAGCAGCCACGCCATAGCGGTCAGCGAACGCCTGCGCACTGCTGAGGCTGCGGCTGCTGACGGCGACAAAATCCGCCTCCTCCAGACCGCGGAGCGCCTGCGCGTGCAGATGCCCCACTTTGCCGCAGCCGATGATCGCGGTTCGCACCCGCCTTACGGGATGACCAGACATTTGATCACTTCCGGCGACGCCAGCAGCATATCGAACAAGCCGGCGCTGTCAGCAAGCGGGCTGCGGAGCGTGATCAGCTTCTCCACCGGAAGCGCCCCATCCGCCAGCATCGCCACCGCCCGCTCAAAGTCGGTGGGCGTCATGCCATACGTCCCCTGCACGCGCAGTTCGCGCGTGACGACCGCCTGCATGTCGAGGGTGATGTGGCGTTTGTTGTTGCCAATCCACACCACCTGCCCCTGATTGCGAACCGACGCCAGCGCCGCCGCGACCGTCGCGTCCGTGCCGACCGCCTCGAACGCCAGATCGACGCCGCGTCCGCCCGTCAGATCGCGCACGGCAGCAGCGGTGTCGGCGTCCCCCGCCTGGAGGGTATGCGTCGCGCCCAGCCGACGCGCCGCCTCCAGCCGCGCAGGATGGATGTCGCTGGCGATCAGCATCCCCACCCCGGCGCGGCGCAGCAGGGCGATTGTGATCAGCCCGATCGCTCCCGCGCCGACCACGATGGCGCTGTCGTGCGGGGTGATGTGCGCCAGCCCAACGGCGTGGATGCACACCGCCAGCGGTTCGGCGAGCGCCGCGTGATCGTCGCTCAGCGCATCGGGCAGACGCACCAGATTGACCTCCGGCGCGACCAGATACCCGGCATACGCGCCAGGGCGGTGCATCCCGATGAGCTGGCGGTTTTCGCACAGATTGTGCCGCCCTGCCAGGCACATCGGGCAGCGGTAGCACACCACGAGCGGCTGCACCGCCACCCGGTCGCCGACGCTGACGCGCGTCACCCCCGCGCCGACTGCCGCCACCACCCCGGACGCCTCATGCCCCATGATCAGCGGCGGGGTGCGCCGCCCACTCGCCCCGGTGTAACCATGCAGGTCAGAGCCGCACACCCCGGCGGCGCGCACCCGCACCAGCACGTGATCGTCAGCGGTCAGCGCGGGAATCGGGTGCGCCTCGACCGACAGACGGTTGTAATCGGCGAACAGCAGCACCTGCATGGTGTCGGTCATGATCTGCCTACGCCCCGCCCGCCACAATCCAGTCCGCCGTTTTAATCGCCAGGCGATCGAGCGCTTCGACGGATTGCAGCAGGTGTTCCTCCAGCGTGTCCTCGATCTTATTGTGCGAGATTCCGTGCAGGCTCTGCGTGAACATCATCACCGTCGGAATGCCGATGCGCGCCATCTCCGCCGCGTCGTGCAGTGGACCACTCGGCAGGCGGTGCGCTTTGGCGATGCCGGTCGTCTCTTCGATCGCCTGAGCGCAGAAATCGACCAGCGTCTCGTGGAAGAGGATCGGTTCGATGTCCCAGATGTAGCTCCACGCCAAGCCGACATTCTCCTCGTGAGCGAACCGTTCGGAAGCAGCGCGGGCGTCGGCATACATGCGTGCCAGGGCATTCGCGTCGATGTGGCGCTGGTCGAGCGTCAGGTCTGCCTGTGCCACCACCGACGAGACGATGCCGGGGAGCGTGACCAGCCGCCCGACCGTGCTGACACCGCCTTCGCGCACCGCGATTTCGCGGATCGCCAGATGGAATTTGGCGGCTGCGCCGAGCGCATCGCGGCGGCGGTTCATCGGCGTCGAGCCGCTGTGCGCCGCCTGCCCCGTGAAACGGATGGCGTGCCGCTCCACGCCGCATGTGCCGATGACCGCGCCCAACCCTTCTCCGCGATCGAGCAGGACGGGTCCCTGTTCGATGTGCAGTTCCAGGTAGGCAGCGGCGTTCTTCACCTGGCGCTGTGCAGCGAGCGCGCCCTCCAGCGTGATGCCGTACTGCGCCAGCACATCAACCAGTTTGTGACCGTCCTTGTCCACCAGCGGGCGGGCGTCATCGGGCACGAGTTTGCCGGAGACGGCGGACGACCCGAACAGGCTGCGTCCCCAGCGTGCCCCTTCCTCATCCGCCCAGTTGACCAGCCGGATCGTGACCGGGGGCGTCCCGGCGGCGGCGAAAGCGCGCAGCACTTCCAGCCCGGCGAGAACATTCAGGCAGCCGTCGAGCCAGCCGCCGTTCGGCACGGAGTCCAGATGCCCGCCGATAATCAACTCACGGTCGGACGCGCCAGGCAGCGTCGCCCAGATGTTGTACGCCTCGTCCGTCTCGACAGTGACGGGCAGCGCCGCCAGCTTCTCCTTAAACCATTCGAGCGCGCGATCCCAGACAGGGGTGAACGCCACGCGCTGTGCGCCGTTCTCGTCACCTGTCAGGGCGCGCAGTTCCTTCAGTTCGTCAACCGTGCGCTGGGGATTGAGGGTGGGATGTACGCTCATGAAGATTTGCCTTTTTATGTACGTCAGGGGTGAAAGAAAGCGTTTCGCTCGCTTACATTATCCGTCGTTTCAGCGGTTTGTGCGAGGATCAGGATGTACCGGCGGGGGCACAGGAGGCAGCGGTTCCATGCCGATCAAAGGCAGCAGACCATGCAGGGTGAACCAGGTGGAAAAATTCGAGATGTACTCGACGGGATACGGCTTGTCATTTTCCAGCCACCAGATCGCCATCATGAGCTGACCGCTGACGACCTGTGCCGCGATCACCTCCAGCGGCGCATGAAGGGCAGGCATGTTGTGGGCGCGCATCGCCTCGATCGCCGTCCGCTGCATGTGATCATGCAGATGTCGACTGACCACCCCCGCTGCACTGCTGGCGAACAACAGACGGTAAAGTGCGGTGTGGGCGTCGAGATGATCGTACAGCGCCCGCAGGGGAGTGCGCCCCTGCTGCATGTTTTCGCGCGTCAGGCGATCAGTGCGTGCGGACAGGTCGGCGTACACGCTGCTGAGCAAATCGCGCAGCAGCTCATGCTTGCGGTGATAATGGCGGTAGAACGTGACCCGCGCCGTCTGAGCCTGTTCGGTGATGGCAGCGATGGTGATCGGATCATAGCCGTCACGCAGGATGAGGTGCAGCAGCGCCTGTCGCAGGTTATGCCGCGTCTTCTGCACGCGCAGATCGTTCAGATCGATAGGCATGATGAAATGAAACACCTGTTACTTATGTGACACATAACCCACATCGTGCGTTGACGAGAATCCACCATTGCATACGATGGGCATGTGATCACAGTAACACAGCCGGGTGCGCCCTGCAACTTCATTCCGCGTTATTAACATCATGAAGGAAATGATCCCGTGAAACGCTCCACGCTGTTCATCATTATCGGCACAATCGGCGTGATCATTCTGATCGCAGCGGCGGTCATCGCCCGCTACGTCAGTTCGCTCAGCGAGCTGCGCCCGCTGACCATCACCTTCCCCACAACGCTGCTGGCTGTGCCCGATGGCGCGCAGTGCGCCGGAAGCGAAGATGTGACGGGCGGAGTCGCCAAAGAAATCCTCAATGCCGAAAGCGGGTTCATCTATGTCGCGGGCGGGGCAAACCCCATCCCCGATGATGTGTGGGCGACGACGCGCTTCCGCCTGCCGATCATCAAAAATTCGACGCGCAATCTGCTGTTCAACGGTTCGTGTTTCTTCCGCTCGCCTACCGCCCCTGCCGACTGTCAGGGGAGTGCCTGTTTCGAGATCGTCGGGATCGAAGGCTACACCTGGCTCAGCCTGACACGCATCGTAGGGCAGGAATGCTTTCCTGATGCAGCGGGATGCAATGGGGATGTGGTCAACCCTGGCTACGTCAGCATCAGCACCATCGGCAAATGCCATCGCATCGTGTACGACGGTCCGACGATTTACGTGCTGACCAATGATCGTGGGGAGGAGTTCGTCATGCACGCTACCTCCGACGGCATACCCAACCTCACGCCCCGCCTACCCGCTGGCTGGACGCTTGAGGCGCGGACGATCGACTCGCCGCTGGAGGTGCTGCCCGTCGGCACGGCGGACGCCTGCTATCACAACGTGCTGCGCGATCATCTGGTGCAGAGCTACCATCAGTTCCGATGGGTCAGCGACGTGTACCCGCCTCCCGCGTGATCCTGACCGACAGACCGTTTGCCCGGCGTATGGTGCTTGCCCGCCGCGCCGGGCGGCGTATAATCGTCCCTGTCAACATTCTGGATGCCAAACAGGGAAAAGTGTTTATGTCTCAGGAATTTTCTCCGCCCGTCGGCGAATGGTATTACCCTTCTGACGAGATCGTCCAGCGCGCGCACGTCCCCGATTACGAAGCCACCTACCGCGAAGCCATCGCCGACCCAGAGGCGTTCTGGGCGGCGCGTGCCGAGCGCCTCGACTGGTACGCGCGCTGGGAGACGGTGCTGGATCGGTCGAACCCGCCCTTTTACAAATGGTTCACGGGCGGCAAAACCAACATCGCGCTCAATGCCCTCGACCGGCACGTCAAAACCTGGCGCAGGAACAAACTGGCGCTCATCTGGGAAGGCGAACCAGGCGACAAGCAGACCTACTCGTACTGGCGGCTCTACCGCGAGGTCAACAAATTCGCCAACGTCCTCAAAAGCCTGGGCGTGAAGAAAGGCGATCGCGTCACCATCTACATGGGGCGCATCCCCGAACTGGTCATGGCGATGCTGGCGTGCGCCAAGATTGGCGCGGTTCACAGCGTGGTGTACGGCGGCTTCAGCGAGGCGGCGCTGGCGGATCGCATCGACGACGCGCAGAGCCGGGTGGTCGTCACGTGCGATGGCGCGTGGCTGCGCGGCAACATCGTCCGCCTTAAAGATGTGGTCGATGAGGCGGTGCGCCGCTCGCCGCTGGTCGAGTCGGTCATCGTGGTCAAACGCACCGGGCACGATGTCAAAATGGAACAGGGGCGCGATTACTGGTATCACGACCTGGCAGCCCTGCCCATCGCCAGCCCGGTCTGCGAGACGGAGGTCATGGATGCCGAGGACCCGCTCTTCATCCTCTACACCAGCGGTACGACCGGCAAGCCGAAGGGCATCCTGCACACACACGGCGGCTACAGCGTGTACATCTCGACCACGCTGGAATGGACGTTCGACCTGCGCGACGACGACCGCTGGTGGTGCGCCGCCGACCCCGGCTGGATCACCGGGCACAGCTACATCGTGTACGCCCCGCTCATCCTGGGCGTGACCGGCTTCATGTACGAGGGCGCGCCCAACTTCCCCTACCCCAACCGCTGGTGGAAGCTGGTCGAGGAATACGGCATCACCGTGCTGTATACCGCACCGACCGCCATCCGGGGCTTGATGCGCTTCGGCGACGCCTGGCCCAGCCGCCACGACCTGGGCAGCCTGCGCCTGCTCGGTTCGGTCGGCGAGCCGATCAACCCGGAGGCGTGGCGCTGGTTCCACAAGGTCATCGGCAAAGAACGCTGCCCGATCATGGATACCTGGTGGCAGACGGAGACAGGCGGTTTCATGATCACCCCGCTGCCGTCGGTCGGTCTCAAGCCCGGCAGCGCCACCCGTCCCTTCCCCGGCATCGAGGTCGATGTGGTCGATGAACATGGCGAGAGCAGCCCGGCGGGCGTGGACGGCAATCTGGTCATCAAGACGCCGTGGCCCGGCATGGCGCGCACCATCTACGGCGATCCGGATCGCTTCGTGCGCCAGTACTGGCTGGCGTATCAGCAGCAGGGCTGGTATCTGACAGGCGACTCGGCACGGCGTGACAAGGACGGCTACATCTGGGTCATCGGGCGCAACGATGATGTCATCAAGGTGAGCGGCTACCGCCTGGGCACGGCGGAAGTCGAGTCCGGTCTGGTCAGCCACCCGGCGGTGAGCGAGGCAGCGGTCATCGGCGTGCCGGATGACGTGCGCGGCAATGTCATCTACGCCTACTGCATCCTGCGCGCCGGGTCACAGCCCGGTGAGGCGCTGCGTGAACAGTTGAAGGAACACATCCGCCACGAGGTCGGTCCGATCGCCGTGCCCGCGAAGATCGAGTTCGTCGATGCGCTGCCCAAAACCCGTTCGGGCAAGATCATGCGTCGGGTGCTGCGCGCGCGCGCGATGGGTCAGCCGGAGGGCGACCTCAGCACGCTGGAGGAATAAACCCCGCCCGCACTCCCGGAAAGCCCCTTTGCCATGCAGAGGGGCTTTGCATCAGGTCAGCTTCCGCGCTTCAGCACATACGCATCACCACCCGCCGACGTGTAGCCGACCACCGCATACCCCGCCGCCAGCGCCGCCTGAAGCGCCTGCCGCTGCGCCAGCCGCCAGCGCAGCAGCGCATCCCCTCCTGCTGCGCGCAGCCCATCCAGACCTGGCGGAATGGCGACCCGATATGCCGGAGCAGCCGCATCCAGCGCACCGAGATCGGAGGCGGGCACGCCGTCAGCGTTCGACAGCAGCGCGGGCGCATCGGGCGCATCATCCGGCGGGGTCGGCTCGCAGTCAATGTGCCATGTCACCTCCAGCCGATCGGATGGGATGCCCCGGTTGATGCCATCCTGCATTTCGCCGTAGAAATTGATGTGATATGCCGCTGCCGTCAGCGGCGCGTCCTGTCCCAGCAGGCGAAAATTGAAATGGGCATTACCGCGCTGGAGCGGGTCGAACGTCCAGCACACCTGCCGATAGCCCTGTTCGCGCGCCCACTGGCGCTGCTGCCGCTTGAGCGCCGCACCCACGCCCCTGCCCTGCCAGTCGGGATGTACCCCGGTCATATGCGACCACAGCACCCATTCCCCGGCACGGCGGGCGGGCAGCGCCACCAGCATCCCTACCATATGGCTGTCAGCAAACGCCCCCAGCACCAGCCCGCCGCCCAGCGCCAGCACATGCATGAGCGAGGACGGCACAGCATCGCGCGGGTGCAGCCCCCACACCACCATCTCCAGATCGACCACCTGCTCCAGCGCAGCGCTGTCCTCCAGCGCGCGAATTGCGATCATCGTCATCCAGTCTGTGTCAGTCAAACACATGTACATTACCCAATTTTCCCCGTGTGGACAATCCGGGCGATGCCGGCTCCTCATCATTTGATGAGACTTTTCATCCGCCCGCACGCGAAGATACGGATAATGATCGGATCACACCCCTTAAATCAGGGGTTATGCAGGGTTCATGTAAGATTTACTTTGACCCCCTAATCTTAGGGGGTGAGAACAAAACAGCCCGGCAGACAGGTGCGGCACGTACACGAAGGGATTCTTCGCGCATGAACACATTGTTTGGTTCCAATGCCACCTATCAGGATGACGACGATCTGTTACAGACGATGCAGATGAAGTTCGTCTCCGATGAATTTCTGCGCACGTTCGAGCTGGGGCTGCCCCCGGTCGATCACGACGCCATCGAAAAAGCGACCGTCGAAATCCTGGAAGCCGTCGGCGAGGACCCCGGTCGTGAGGGGCTGCAAAAGACCCCCAACCGTGTGGCGCGCATGTACGACGAGCTGCTCAGCGGCTACCGCGTTGATCCGGCAAAGCTGATCAATGGCGCGCTGTTCGATGTGGAATATTCGGACATGGTGATCGTCCGTGACATCGAATTTTCGTCGCTGTGCGAACATCACATGCTGCCCTTCCTGGGGCGGGTGCATGTGGCGTACATCCCGTCGAAGAAGGTGATCGGCTTGTCGAAGATTCCACGCATCGTGGACATGTTCGCCCGCCGCCTTCAGGTGCAGGAACGCATGACCCGCCAGATCGCCGACTTCATCAACGAAGTGCTGGAGCCGCAGGGCGTGGCGGTCGTGGCGGAAGGCATACACATGTGTTCGATGATGCGCGGTGTGAAGAAGCATGACTCCAGCATGACGACCAGCGCCATGCTCGGCACGTTCCGCGAAGACAACATCACCCGCAGCGAGTTCCTCGCGCACATCGCCCGCGCCCCCTATCGCGCGTAGCACAGGCAGATCAGGCACAAAGAAAGGGGCGTCCCCAGCTGGAGACGCCCCTTTTCTCATCTTCACATCAGCAGCTTAAAGCGCCGGATGTGCCCTCAGCCGCCTGCCTGCGGGGTCGCCGCCACTTCCGGCAGCAGTTCACCGCTCACCGGGTCAACACCCGTCGAGAGGTCGCCCATGCCCAGCATCGCCTGGATTTCCTCGATCTGCGCCGTCACTTCCGGCGGCACATCGGCGTCGTGCGCCGGGGCGAAGGTGATGCCGCCGTTCTCGATCGTCAGCACGTAGATCGGACCGGGGAAGCCTTCACCGTTGACCAGCGCGGCGATCATGTCGTACACGCCGTTGTCCACGCGCTTGAGCGCGCTGCTGATCAGGAATTCCGCGCCGGGGGTTTCGCCACCCGCGAAGGTAGTGAAGTATTCGTCCTGATCGACGCCGATCACCATCACGCCGACGCTGGCGGCATAGGCGATCGCGCCGGAGCCGGTCGGTCCGCCCGCGCCGAAGATGACGTCCGCGCCTTCACCGATGAACTGCTCAGCAGCCGACGCGCCGCGATCCGGGGCGGTGAAGCTGTCGATGTACACGCCCAGCACGTTGATGTCCGGGTTGATGAAGCGCGCGCCCTGCTCATAGCCATTGCGGAACTTGACGACCGGGGGAATATCGATGCCGTACACGCCGGCGATCGTGCCAGTCTCGGTCATCAGCGCTGCCATCGCGCCGACGAGGAAGCCGGCTTCGTCTTCGCGGAACTGCAAGCCGACCAGATTGGACGGCGCTTCGGCGAAGAACTGATCGACGCCGATGAACGACACATCCGGGTTGGCTTCGGCAGCGGCGAAGGTCGCATCTGCCAGCAGGAAGCCGACCGAGATCACGATGTCGAAGCCTTCATCGATGCACGTCTGGAGGTTGGCGGTGTAATCAGTCTGGGCGATCGTCTCGATGAAACGGCTCTCCAGGTCGAACTCGTCGGCAGCGCGAACCATACCTTCGTAGGCGAACTGGTTGAACGTGCCGTCATTGACCTTGCCCACGTCGGTGACGAGGCACACCGACTCGACTTCCGCCTGTGCCGCCGCGCCTAAGCTCATGCCCAGCACGAGCAGCACGACCGATACGACCGCCAGCAACTTGAACGACTTCTTCATGAGCAGTACTCCTTGCGGTGATGTTTGGGGAAAGAAGGTTGTTTAAATCATCCTGAACATGATACAGGATTCTCACCAGAAAAAAAAGCCAAAGCCCGCCCCCGGTTTCTGGTGATTTGTGACGAAATGATGTGTAGAACAAAAAAGCGAATTGATGGTTGACCCCCCATCCCACCCGGCATATAATAAACAAACATATGACCCCCGCCTGTGTAATGCGGGGGAACGCAGGATGAGCGAGGGAGACCACCGTGCCACCGAGACGATCGAAAGAAAAGGCAGCATCCGAGGAAATCACCAACTCACAGACGCCGCTCGACCAGGAAGGGCGTAAGAAGGCGCTGGAATCGGCGCTGGACGACCTGACCAAACGCTTCGGCGATGGAGCGGTGGTGCGTTTGGGCGATGCGGCACATCTGGTGGTGGACACCATCCCCAGCGGCTCGCTGACGGTAGATATCGCGCTGGGCGTGGGCGGGATGCCGCGCGGGCGCGTCGTCGAGGTGTACGGACCGGAGAGCAGCGGCAAGACGACGCTCTGCCTGCATGTGATCGCAGAGGCGCAGCGCCGGGGTGGGCTGGCGGCGTTCGTCGATATGGAACACGCGCTCGATCCGTCGTATGCCAGACGGCTGGGCGTGAACGTCGATACGCTGTACGTATCGCAGCCGGACACGGCGGAGCAGGCGCTCGAAATCATGGAGACGCTGGTGCGTTCCGGGGCGATGGACGTGGTGGTGCTGGACAGCGTGGCGGCGCTCGTGCCGCGCGTGGAGATCGAAGGCGAGATGGGCGAAAGCCACGTCGGGGTGCAGGCGCGCCTGATGAGTCAGGCGCTTCGCAAGCTCTCCGGCGCGATCAAACAGTCGAACGTGTGCGTGCTGTTCACCAACCAGATTCGTGAGAAGATCGGCGTGATGTATGGCTGCTTCAGCTATGATGCCCCGGTCATGCTGGCGGATGGCAGCAAACGACGCATTGGAGAGATAGTCAATCAGCGCCAGCCTCTCGATGTGATGAGCTGGAACACTGAAACACATGCTTTTGAACCACAGCCGATCAGCGAATGGTATAAGGAAGGGCAGCCTGTTGAACAGTTCGCCCTCAGCGATAACGCTATCGGTCAGATGGAACGGGAGTTCCTCACGTTCATCACTTCCTATCCTGACGGGAGCGGACACCGCCGTATCACCACTACACCCAATCATGAAATTGCCACACCAAACGGGTTTCAGCTGGCAGAAGATATTGAGCTGGGTGAGATGGTGCTGGCGCGCCATGAGAGTCTGTGCTTTTCCCAGGATTTATCTCAATTACTACTGGGTTCAATCATGGGTGATGGTTCGCTGCGAAAAGATGCTGAGCATACAGCATATTTTCGTGAAGAACATCCTGTTCGGCAGGAAACATATCTTCGCTGGAAAGCAGCAGCATTCGGTGAGTTAACCCGTTCAATCAGCTTTAATCCCACCAGAAATTCTATATCTGTTGAGACCCATCCCTCAACAACGCTGGCAGAATGGAAGCGAAATTTCTACGGCATTGATGGTCGATATAAGCGTTTGTTTCCTGATGCGATACGAATGCTCACACCATTTAGCCTTGCTGTATGGTATCAGGACGACGGCTCACGCGATTACCAGGGTGGGCGCAGACGTAATGAAATTGCAGTACACCGTATGTCAGAAATGGAAGGTGAATTTGTAAAGCAGGAAATCAAAAGCATCTTCGGATTAACGAGCATCATTCGTCATCGTCCCACTCATACCGCTATCATATTCAGCGGAGAGGCATCGGACGCATTTGAACGTATTATCGCTCCGTTTGTTCATCCATCTATGAGTCACAAACTCCGAACACAGCAGGACACAGCAGGACAACGGCTTGGTGATCTGAAATTCTCGGTCACCCGTGAAGAAGCAATGCTACCCGTGCGTGTCACAGAGATTCGCCGACGCCTGATCCGGGGCAAACGCGCTGTACGTTACAATCTGCGTGTGGCAAACAATGCCAATTACCTGGTCAGCGACATCATCGTCCACAACAGCCCTGAAACTCAGCCTGGCGGTCGGGCGCTCAAGTTCTACGCCAGCGTGCGCCTCGATGTGCGCAAGCTGGAGTCGATCAAGGCGTCGGGCGATGAGGTGATCGGCAGCCGCGTGCGCGTCCGCGTGACGAAGAACAAGGTCGCCCCGCCCTTCCGCGAAGCCGAGTTCGACATCATGTATCTGGAGGGCGGCATCAGCAAATCCGGCGAAGTCCTCGACCTGGCGACGGAGCTGGGGATCATCGAGAAACGCGGCGCGTTCTACCGCTACAACGATGGTCTGCTCGGTCAGGGGCGCGAAAACGCCAAAGCCTACCTGATGGAGAACATCGCCATCCGCGACGAGATCGAGAACCGCGTGCGTGAACAGTACGGCTTGCCGACCATCGGCGGCGCAGCGGGATAAGCTTCGGACGGCGTGTGTCATCCCCGCTTCATACGAGGCGGGGTCTTTGTCAACTTGCACATCTCCCCCACCCCCTGCTATAGTACAGCGCGTTAAAGAGTGCATTGGGCTGTTCCGTGTGGTGAAAACACAACAGGCAACGCCGTATGGACTCTTTTTTGTTGCCCCGCACCCACTCAGCCGGACGTACACAAGGATGACCCACCCGCCATGCCTTTGTTACAGGTTGACCATCTGCAAAAACGGTTTCATGTCGATCATCTGGCGCGGACGATCGCCGTCTTCGACGGGCTGAGCTTCACCCTCGACGCCGGGCAGTTTCTGCTCGTCAGCGGGGCGAACGGCATCGGCAAATCGACCCTGCTGCGCTGCCTCTACCGCACCTACCGCCCCTCCGACGGGTCAGCATGGTACACCTCACGCTATGGCGTCATCGATCTGGCGCGCGCGGCGGATGTCGATATGGCGCTGCTGCGGCGCGAAGAGATCGGCTTCGTCACCCAGTTCCTGCGCCCGCGTCCGCGCGTCAGCGCCCTCGAACTGGTAGCAGAACCGCTGCTGGCAGGGGGCACGCCGCTGAGCGACGCAGCGGAGCAGGCACGCGCCATGCTGGGGACATTCGGGCTGAAGCCGGAGCTGTACAGCGCCTACCCGACGCTGTTTTCCGGCGGTGAACAGCAGCGCGTCAACGTGGCGCGCGCGCTGATCGCCCCACGCCGGCTGCTGCTGCTCGACGAACCGACCGCCTCGCTCGACGCCAGCGCCAGACGCTCGCTGATCGCGCGGCTGGCGGAACTCAAGGCGGCGGGCGTGGCGCTGATCGGCGTCTTCCACTACCCGGACGAGATTCGGCATCTGGTCGATGGCGAGATTCACTTTCAGGGCGAGGCGGTTGCAGGCATGGAGGAGGTGCTGCATGTGGATCAGTGATGCGCGGCTGGTGCTGCCCGATCGGGTGATCGAACGCGGCGCGCTGTACATCGAAGACGGGCACATCGCCCGCATCGTCGAGGGGAGCGCACCCGAAGCCGGGATCGTCCTGCCGGGGCTGACGGTCATCCCAGGCATCATCGACCTGCACGGCGACATGCTGGAGCGCGACATCGAACCGCGCCCCGGCGCGTGGTTCCCGGTCGAGCTGGCGCTGTACGAGCTGGACAAGCGCCTCGCCTCGGCGGGCATCACCACCGCCTACGCCGCCGTCTCGTTCGCCTGGCGGCAGAACGATCTGCGGTCGCAGGAGAAGGCGCAGGAGATCATCGAGGTCATCCATACCCGCCGTGACGCCTGCCTGGTCGATATGCGCGTCCACGCCCGTTTCGAGGTGACCAACCCGGACACCGCCCCGATCCTCGAACCGCTGCTGGCGGCAGGCAAAGTGCAGCTCGTCTCGGTCATGGATCACACCCCTGGGCAGGGGCAGTACACCAATATCGAGAAGTACGTCGATTTCATGACGCGCTGGCTGGGCTTCGACCCGGAGAAGATCGGCGTCGATGTGCTGAAGCGCATCGAAGGGGCGATCGAGCAGCAGGTCGCCAAACCGCGCGACTGGTCGGTCGTCGAGTCGGTGGTGCGGGCGGCGCGCGCGCACGGTATCCCGGTCGCTTCGCACGACGACGACACGATCGAGAAGGTGGATGAAGAACACGCGCTGGGCGTGAGCATCAGCGAGTTCCCGGTCTCGCGCGCTGCCGCCGAACGCGCCCGCGAACACGGCATGGCGGTCATCATGGGCGCGCCGAACGCCTATCGCGGCACATCGACGAGCGGCAACCTGAGCGCGCGCCAGGCGATCGCGCTCGGTCTGGTCGATATTCTGGCGACCGATTACTTCCCGGCTGCCATGCTGCACGCCGCCTTCCTGATGGCGGATCAGGGCGTGCTGCCGCTCCACGAGGCAGTGCGGCTGATCAGCGCGAACCCGGCGGCGGCGATGGGGCTGGATGATCGCGGGGCGATCGCGGTCGGACGGCGCGCCGATCTGGTGCTGGTCGAGGCGGGCGGAGCGCACCCGCGCGTGCGCGGCACGCTGCGCGGCGGCGTGCCGATCTACCGTGACAGCGCGGCATTCGCGGCGCTGGCGATGGGCGGGGCGGACGCATGAGCCAGTACATCGCCCGTCACCCTGACGACGCCGGGTCGGACTCGCCGAAGCGCCTGGGCGCATACCCGACCATCCACCCCAGCAGCGTGGTCGTGGACAGCACGATCGGCGCATGGACGGAGATCGGCGCGCACACGCTGATCGCCGAAAGCACGATCGGCGATTACACCTACACCGCCGGGGACAACAGCATCATCTACGCCGGGATCGGCAAATTCTGCTCGATCGCCTCGCACGTCCGCATCAATCCGGGCAATCATCCGATGGCGCGCGCCTCGCAGCATCACATGACCTATCGGCGGGCGCTGTACGGGTTCGGCGAAGACGACGCCGACTTTTTCGCGTGGCGGCGCGCGCACCGCTGCGTCATCGGGCACGACGTGTGGATCGGGCACGCAGCGGTGATCATGCCAGGCGTGACGGTGGGCACGGGCGCAGTGATCGGGTCGGGCGCGGTGGTGACGAAAGACATCGCGCCGTACACGATCGCGGTCGGCGTGCCCGCCCGACCGATGCGGGCGCGCTTCAGCGAGGCGATCGCCGCCGCGCTGCTGCGGATCGCCTGGTGGGACTGGGATCACGAGACGATCGGCGCGCGGCTGGATGACATGAACGACATCGAGGCGTTCGTGGCGCGCTACGCCCCCAGCGCGCGCACCTGATCGGCATCCAGGCGCTCCAGCGAGGTCAGGGTGAGGTGCGCCAGCGCCGCGACATCGGGCGGCAGGGTGAAGCCTGGGCTGGGCACGGCGATGATGCGCATCCCGGCATTGTGCAGGGCGCGCACGCCGTTGGCGCTGTCCTCGATGCCGACGCACGCCGCCGGATCGACGCCCAGCCGCCGCGCCGCCTCGAAGTAGATGTCCGGGGCGGGCTTGCCATGCGCCATGTCGTCGCCGTATACGATGTGCTGAAAGACGGCATCCAGCCCGGTGAGCGCCATCACCCGGTCGATGACCTGCGTCGGCGATCCGGACGCCAGCGCCAGCGGAAACGCTTCGGCGAGGCGATGGACCGACTCGACCGCGCCCGGCAGTTCAGGGAAGCGGGCGCTGATCTGGTCGTTGACGCGGGCGATGACCTCCGCCATGACCTGCTCACGGGGCAGGTCGAGGTGCAGGCGCTGGCGCATCACGTCCGCCCATTCGACGGTGCTGCGCCCCATCGCGTGGCGCTGATCGTCCATCGTCCAGGACAAGCCGCGCGCGGCAGCGAAATCGATGCGCGCCTGAAACCAGCAGCGTTCGCTGTCCAGCAGCACGCCGTCCATGTCGTAAATGACCGCCTGAATGGGCATGGTTGGGAGTCGGCTCCTCGGTTGGGGGGTATGTTGCATCGGCGATGAATTTCGGCTAATGTGTATGCAGATGATGGGAGATCGTAGACGAAAAGCGCCGATGATGCCAATACTGTTCAGGTTTTGCGTGAGTCCATTCGCCTGCATGGTCGTACTGCTTGCCGTTGTGTGTATCGTCAGCGGGTGTGCTGCTCAGCCGGTTCCGATGCAGGTCGTATCTCCCCTGAATGTATCCCCTGTACCAGGAATCACGATCCTGTCCGAAACTGAGCACATCCGTTCCAGAGCGCGGACAACGAACGACTTCAACAACTGTGATGGCGGGGTTACCATAGTTGAAGTGGGGCGGGACATCACTGAGCGCGTCGAAATTTCGCTTGGGGGTCAAGCCAACCTGGGCGCGCAGCTTCCTGCTGTCGTAGCGGCAGTCAGCGCACATTTCAATGTCACAGTCGGTCAGGAAATTCGAGATGCGAATGCCATCACCCGACAATTAAGCGAACGCTATATCTACCGGTATACTGTTGCGATAGACGAAATCTGGAAAGAAGGCACTTATCGCATCACGGGAGAAGATAGTGTTGAGGAACACACGTATGCGGTGAAAGTGAGACTTAGTCTGAGTGTTCCGTCCACACAAACGCTTCCCTGCCCAACCGACACTACAGCCGGTTTTATCGCATCCCCTTTTCCTGTAACCGACACGCCCACCGACACCCCAATCCCATCTCTGACACCTACCGACACCCCAATCCCATCTCTGACACCTACCGACACCCCAATCCCATCTCTGA
>CAZTLS010000004.1:0-38054 GCA_964614405.1 uncultured Pleurocapsa sp. | reverse complement strand
CGCCCAGACCAGATACGATTGAAAATCCAGAGCTGCATCTCACACACGTAGTTCAAACGGTGCTGGCGCGCACTTCCATTCAAAACGCGACCGCAACGCCTATGCCGACGATGATCTCGCTCCCTTACTCTACCCCCACGACCCGCCCCTACATCGCCTACGTCAATGCAGAAAATGCCAATGTGCGCAATGAGCCGAACACGTCGTCACGGGTAGTATATCGCCCTGAATACAATGAGCAGATGACAGTTGTCGGGGAAGAAGAAGGCGAAGGGATTGTCTACTTCGGAGGGATATCACGGCGTTGGTTCAGAGTCAGGACAGGAAGTGGGATATTCGGCTATATGCACATCAGCGTGATCACCACTTCACCGCCGCCGCCGAGAGTGCCCAACCAGCCTGCACAAACACAGGTGTCCCGCCCCTCTGCTGGGACATGTCCATCCGGGGTGATGAGCGGCACAGCGGCTGATCTGGCGAATGCGGCAGGTGGAAGACGCAGCCAGACGATCGCGCTGAATGCTGGAACTACGATCACGGGCGAATTGCAGATCACCGATGCCACTGCACCCGAATGGGGCGTCGGCTTCGTGCTGATGTACAGTGGAAATGATGTCGCCGCAATTGGCGTGTTTCAACACAGCCAGAATACCCGATCTTTCACCTATACGGCACAGACCAGCGGAACCTACACGCTTCAGGTCAGGCTGGATGCATCGCGCCCGCTTCGTTTTCGTGCATCGTGGTCCTGTCGGTAAAGTCCGGCGTCTCTGAGACATCCATCACGACATGGGGCGCGCCTGCACAGGCGCGCCCCTGCCTTTCCCCCCAAGCCTCAGGATTTGCCATGTGGCGCACAGCGCGAAAGATCGCTATAGTTATGGCATGGTCATGTCGTTTTTCCAGCGCAGTGACATCCTTGACGGGAACCCCCGCGCGCGGGGTCAGATGGGGCAAATTTGATGAGCAAAGGGCGTATCCTGGTCGTCGAGGACGACTTCGACATCTCCAACATGCTGAAGATCTACTTCAGTTCCCAGGGCTACGAGGTGCAGGTCGCCGCGCGCGGCGGAGACGCGCTTTCGACCACGCGCAAGCAGCTTCCGAACCTGATCGTGCTGGACATCATGCTGCCAGACATGAACGGCTACGATGTCTGCCGCGAACTGCGGACCACCACCCGCACCAGCCACATCCCGATCATCTTCCTCACCCAGCGCGACGAACGCAGCGATCGCATTCAGGGGCTGGAGCTGGGCGCGGATGACTACATCACCAAACCCTTCGACATCGAAGAACTCAAACTGCGCGTGCAGAACGCCATCACCGCTGCCAACCGCCAGACGCAGATCGACTCCAAGTCGAACCTCCCCACCGGGCGGCTGATCGAAGACCATCTGCGTACTCTGATGCTGGAAGCCCGTCAGTGGACATATTTCGACATCCGCATCAACCAGTTCGACGCCTTCACCGATGTGTACGGCTTCGTCGCCGGCGATGAGGTCATCCGCTTCATGGCGGTCATGATCGGGGAGGTGATCGACGAGGCGGGCACACCCGATGACTACGCCGGGCATCCTGGGCGCGACAACTTCATCATCATCACCCACGCCACCGACACCGACAAACTGCGCGATACCCTGGTCGAACGGTTCAACGAGAAGGTCAAGCAGCACTACTCGTTCATCGACCGCGAACGGGGCTACATCCTCGTGCCCGACAGTCTGTACGGCGAACGTCAGGTCGAGCTGATGACGCTCGCCGTCGGCACGGTCTCCACCCGTACCCATCAGTTTTCCGACATCCGTGAGATCACCGAACTGGCGGCGGAAGACCGTCGGCGGGGCACAGGTGGCGTGGATAACGCGGGCGACCCCCTGCTCACGTCCTGGTGAACCGGGGCACAGGGCGACCGTTCAGCGGCAGGGTTCGATGCACCATCATCCGGTGAAGCGCAGCCGTTGCGCTGCGAGAAGCGCAGGTTGAAAAACGCATGGATTTGGCGATCATCCTGTTCATCAGTGCGCTCGTCGTGCTGGTCTGGCTGTTCTTATGGGCGTTTCAGCGCGAACGCCTGAACGAAAGCACCTCAGGCGAAACCACCTATTCCAATCTGCCCGTCGTCAGCGGGCGCGATGGGGTGCTGATCGTCGATGCGCGCGGACGGCTGACCTACACCAACGACACCCTGCGCGGCTGGCTGCGCGCCAGCACCCTCACCGTCGAGTCCATCGCCGGGTGTGTCGAACCGGTTGATGCCTTCTTCGATCTGCTCTCCGGCGAAACACAGGTCACGCTGCAACTCAACCGCCGCTGGCTGCAAGCCGAATCCCGCCGCATCACCGAACAGGGCGAACAGCGCACCATCGTCGTGCTGCGCGAAATCGTCAGCGCGGGCGATGCCTCCACCTACGATCCCCAGATCGCCCTGGCGATCATCGACGAGATCGGCGAAACCGTCACCGCCGCTCAGGGCGTCGAACCCGTCCTCCAGGCGCTGCTGACCATCGTCCGCAAGCGCATCCCGGCAGACGCGGGCGAGATCACCCTGTGGGATGACCGCGAACACCTGCTCATCCCGCGCGGTTACATCGGCGATGCGATGTACGTGCTGGCGCTGGCGGAAGCGGGCGGCGTCTACCGCGAAAGTGAAGGCATCAGCGGATGGATCGCCACACGCCGCCAGCCCGTGCTGGTCACGGATGCCACCGCTGCCGACGCCGTGCGCCCCAAACTGCCCGAATACCGCAGCTTCATCGGCATCCCCCTGACGCTGGGCGATCGCTTCGTCGGCACTTTCGAGCTGGCGGCGAAAACCCCAGGTGCGTTCGACACCGCCCGCCTCGCAGTGCTGCAAAATATCGCCCGCCCGATCGCCACTGCTATCGTCAATGCCGAACTGTATGCACAGCAGGCGCAGCGCGTCAGCGAGATCGCCGATGTGCAGTCCGTCGTCGATCAGCAGATGCTCATCGACAACCCGGAAGCGGTATTCGGCGCACTGGCGGAACGCGCTGCCCGCCTGCTGGACGCGCAGATGGCGGGCACGCTGCTTTACGACGAGCAGCGCGAACGGCTGATCCCGGCACTCCCCTTTCATGGGCTGCCTGCCGTGCTGATCCGCAACTTCTCGATCAACGTCCCGGAGGGCAGCGCGGCGCGAGCGATCTGGCAGGAACGCGAATACTGGATCGCGGCAGACATCAGTGATGAGCCAACTGCCGATGACCTCGAACTGAACTTCCTGTACAACACAGCCGGTGTGCGTTCCACTCTGCTCATGCCGCTGACCGTCGGCGCGCGCCGCGTCGGGATGCTGGCGCTGTTCAACCGCAACAGCCCGACCGGGTTCAGCGACCGCGACGCGCGCACCCTGCGCCCGCTGGCGGCACAGGTTGCCATTGCCGTCGAAAATCGCCGCCTCGCCGAACAGGAACGCATCCGCGAGACGGAGATGGCGGGCTTGCAGGAAATCTCGCAGGTGTTCAGCGCGATGGCGCACACCGACGAGTTCTACCGCAGCATCACCGACCGCCTGGCGCGCCTGATGAACGTCGAAATCTGCGGTGTGCTGCTGGACGACGGAAATGGCAGCCTGCTGGCACAGCCGCCTTTCTACGGCATGGATGCTGCGGATTACGCCATCCCCTACCTGCCGGACGGCGCGCTGTCGGGCGTGCTGAATCAGGAAGGCTACTGGTTCACCAACGCGGTCGCCACCGACCGCCTTGTCTACAGCGCCGAGATCGCTGAACTGACCGCCATCAATGGCATCTACAAACTGCTGCTGGTCACCCTGCCCGCCGCCGGGCAGCAGATCGGCGTCGTACAGGTCGCCAACCCCGCCGACGGACGCGATTTCACCGACGACGACGCGCGTCTGCTCGGCATCTACGCCGCACAGGTGGGCGCGGTCATCGAAAACGCCCGTCTGTTCCGCGCCGTGCAGGAACAGGTCGATGTCTCCGAAAGCATCCGCCGCATCGCCGAATACGCTGGCGCGGTCAACACGCCCGATGACAGCTTCCATCCCCTGCTGCGTGAAGCAGCACGGCTGCTCAACAGCCCGCACTCGTTCATCAACGTCATCGACCCGGTGTCGGGCAACCTGATGACCTACCCACAGTACGTCTATCAGATCGACCTGCCCGAAACGCTGGTCTTCGACGCCTACTCACAGGGTTTCGAGTACAGCGTCGCCGTCTCGCGTCGGGTGTTCATCAGCAACCACCTGGCGGATGACCGCCGTGTGCTGCCCGGCTATCGCCGTTTCACCGACCGCTTCGGCTTCCGCTCCGTGCTGATGGTTCCGCTGGTAGTGGGCGAACAGTCGCTCGGCGAGATCGGTGTGCTGAACCGGATGAGCGGCGAGTATGACGAAGATGATGCCCGGCTGCTCAGCGCAGTCGCTGTACACGTCGCCGCCGCGCTCGACCGGGTGCGCCTGGCGGTGACCACCGGGCAGAACATGCGCCGCCGTTTGCAGGAACTCGACGCCATCTCGCGCGTCTCCAACGAGCTGGCGCAAACGCTCGACCTCGATCAGACGCTCGGCGTCATCCGTCATGAGGCGATCCGCGCGCTGGAGGCGATCGGGTCGATCGCCCTGCTGCTGCCCGCCTCGGAATGGCGTTCGCCCGAACAACCCACACTCGATCGGCGCATCGGTGAGCGCATGAGCGGGCTGGCAGCGATCGAACTGGCGGCGATGCGTGCGCCCGGCGCGATCATCGTCGATGATTATCAGGCAGCAGGCGATCTGCCCGCCAAACCGGAATACGCCCGGTCCGCCATCGCCGTCGCTTTCAGCTATGAAGAAAATATCGTCGGCGTCATCCATCTGTGGGATGAACATCCTGGTCACTTCGACATCCTCGCCGGGACGTTCCTGGAGACGCTGGCGGCAAAAGCGTCGCTGGCATTTGGCAACAACCGCCGTTACCTGGAAAATCAGGAACGTGCCAACCGCCTCGCACGGCGCGTCGAACAGCTCAATCAGATTTTCGAGCTGGGGCAGGTGCTGCAAAGCACAGCGGACACCCTGTCCGTGCTGGAAGCGATCGCGTTCAGCGTCGGGCAGAGCATCGGCTATGACATCGTGATCATGCTGATGATGGATGAGACGGGCGAACGGCTGGAGCGCGTGACACAGGCAGGTCTGCCACTGGACGCCTTTGAAGCCAGCCGCCACCTCACCCTCAGCCGCGACCGCCTCGAAGCGCTGTTCGACAAAACCGCCTACCGGATCAGCGAGTCGTATTTCTTCCCCTTCAGCAAGCTGACCGACTGGTACGTCGAAGGCATGGAAGTGTTCGGCTCTGGCATCGCCATCACCCGCACCATGCACCCACGCGGCAAGACAGACTGGCACGACGGCGATATGCTGATCGTCCCGCTGCGCGGCGCAGGGGGTGACCTGCTGGGCGTGATGAGCCTCGACCGCCCGTATGACGGCAGACGCCCCGATCGCGCGGTCATCGAAATTCTGGAGGTGTTCGCGCATCAGGCAGCGACCACCCTGCAGAACAATCAGCTTTTCGCCTCATCGGTGCAGAATGCTCAGGAAGAGGCGCGCCTCAATCAGGTGCTTGCCGCCATCTCCAGCACGTTCGACCTCGTGGAGATCGTGCGCGGCGTGGCGACCGGGACGATCGGCATGATCCCCGTCTCGCGCATGACGGTCGCGCTTTTCGCCAGCGGTGGGCGCTTCGATCTCATCCGCGTCGAACAGGCAGAAGACGGCGAAGCGCCCCTGCGCGTCACGCGAGAAAACCGCATCAACCTCGCCAGCACCGCGCTGGGAAAGGCGTTTGAGAGCGGTCAGGAAACTCTGTATACGCTGGATCATCCGCATGTCGATGAGGAGCTGCTGCGCGATCTGGCGGTGTGGCGGGCGGCGGGCGAAGGCAGTTCGCTCATCCTGCCGCTGGTGGCGGGCGGTCTGGTGCTGGGCGCACTGCACATCGGCAGTGCCGACCCGTCCGGCGCGCTCTTCGCCGAACAGGGCACGCTCATCCGGCGCGTCGCCAGCCTGACCGGGATCGCCGTGCAGAACGCGCGTCTGTTCACCGATACGCGCGCCCGCACCGAACGCCTCAGCCTGCTCAACCGCGTCTCGACCGCGCTGTCGCAGTCGCTCGACACCGAAAATGTCATGGAGATCGCGCTTCAGGAGATCGCCCAACTGCTCGACATGCCGATCTCGCGCGCCTACCTGGTCGAACGCGAAATGGGCGTCATCCGCGCAGTGGTCGATTTTCCGCGTGGCGATTCTCCTCCCGGAGACCTGATCGCCTTCGGCACGCGCCCCGTGTTCGACCAGGTGATCCAGTCCGCCAAGCCGATCCTCTACGAAGACCTGTCGCAAATCGATCCGGAGATGCGCCCACAGCATCTTGAGCATCCTGAGACCGTCGTGGCATATGCCCTGCTGCCGATGGTCATGGTCGCTCAGGTGACGGGCGTGTTCGAGCTGACGAGCGCCGAACCCGCTCGCGCCTTTGACCCGGAGAAGCTGGAGCTGGCGGAAGTGATCGGCAGCCAGGCGGCGATCGGCGTGCTGAACGCCAGCCTGCTGGAACAGACCCTCATCCGCACGCGCGAACTGGAAACCCTGCTGGAAGCAACCCAGGCGACCGCCTATACCCTCGACCTCGACGACGTGCTGCGCAGCGTCACCCGGCTGGCGCTTCAGGCGCTCGATTTGCAGGACGCGGTGATCATGCTGTACGACAACATCGAAGACGCGCTCGTCGTGCAGATGGAGTTTCATGACGAAGACGCCCTGATCAGCCTTGATGATGAGGACGCCATCGATGAGGCGCGCAATCGCGGCGTGATGTACCCGCTGCGCGCCTACAGCGCCAAAGCCGCAGCCGTGCGCGACGCGCAGATCAGCATCCTGCGCTTCAGCGATGCCGCCATCGATCCGGCGGAACGCGCAGCGATGGAAGCGAACGGCGTGCGCGAACGGATGCTCGTGCCGCTCATCGTGCGTGAGCAGGTCATCGGCGTGCTGCAAATCGACCTTCGCAGCCCGCTGCGAACCTTCACCCACCGCGATATTCGCATGGCGCAGTCCCTCGGCGCGCAGGCGGCTTCTGCCATCGAAAACGCCCGCCTGTCCACAGAGACGGCGGCGCAGGTCGAGCAGTCGCTGATCATCAACGACATCAGCTTCGCCATTTCCTCCACGATGGATGTGGCGGACATCGTGAACATCATCCGCGAACAGGTGACCGGGCTGACTGACGCGCGCGAGATCATCCTGGCGCTGTACGACTCCGCCACCGAGCAGATCAGCTTCCCGATGGTCGTGCGCGACAACCTCGACATGCTGGTCGGGTCGCGCCCATTGGGCAAAGACGAAATCTCGTTCGTCATCCGCAACCGCCGTCCGCTGTCGCTGGGCGGGGTCAACCCGTCGGCGGCAGAAGTGCGGCGCAACCTGGGCATCATCACCGACGACGAAGAGTCGGCGCGCTTCCTGGGCATCCCGCTGCTGGCGGGCGATGATGTGTTCGGCGCACTGGCGATCCGCGATCGCGATCAGCGCCGTCCGTATGGGCTGAACGAACAGCGCATCCTGAGCGCCATCGCCACCCAGCTTGCCGCCACGCTGCAAAATGCGCGGCTGTTCGCCCGCATCCGCAGCTTTGCCAATGAACTCAACCAGCGCGTTGAAGAGCGCACCCGCGAATTGCAGGAAGAACGCGACCGTCTGGAGACGCTGTACGAGATCACTTCCGAACTGGCGCGGACGCTGGACGCTGACCGCATCTACATCCGCTCGCTGGAGATGAGCGCGCGCGCCGCGAATGCCGACGCCGGCTTCGTCGTGCTGTATGAGCAGCCGACCGACCAGTTGTACACCCGCGCCGCGCTGATCGACGGTGAACGGCAGATCGTCCGCACCAGCGGCGGCGGCATGACCGACATGCTGGAAGAGAAGCATATCCCCCGCGCCCCGGCAGAACGCTTCGCCCTGTGGCTGATGCAGCACGAACGCTCGACCGTCGTGGCAGACCTGCACAGCGCTGATTTCTGGGATAAGACGCAGCCCGGCGCGGAAGAGTGGCGCAGTGCCCTCGGCGTGGTGCTGGAGCTGAGCGATGAACCGATCGGCGTCATCGTGCTGTTCGCGCGGCAGCCAGGCAGGTTCAGTGTGCCGCAGCTTCGTCTGGTGCTGGCGGCTGCCAACCAGATCGCCTCGACGGTGAACAATGCCGAGTTGTATGCGCTCATCCGCGAGCAGAACGACCGCATGTCTGCCCTGCTGCGCGCCGAACAGGAAGAAGCGCAGAAGAATTCCGCCATCCTCGAAGGCATCGCCGACGGCGTGCTGCTGGCAGACGCCGACGGCGTGATCGTCCTGTTCAACCGTGCCGCCGCCACCATCCTCGACATCCCGCGCGAATACGCTCTGGGCAGGTCGCTGACGGCGCTGGGCGATCAGTACGCCAGCGCCTACCGCTGGGTCAGCCGGCTGACCGGCTGGAGCAGCGATCCGCGCCGCAGCACCAACGAACTGACGATCGACCGTCTGGAGATCGGCACACGGGTCGTGAGCGTGCGTGCGGCAGCGGTCTCCATCGGCGGGCATCCGCTGGGCACGGTGTCCGTGTTCCGCGACGTCACGCGCGATGTGGAAGTCGATCGCATGAAGAGCGAGTTCATCTCCAACGTCTCGCACGAGCTGCGTACCCCGATGACCAGCATCGGCGGCTATGCCGAACTGCTGCTGAGCGGTTCCGCCGGGGCGACCACAGATACCCAGCGCCGCTTCCTGAGTACCATCAAGACCAATGCCGACCGCCTCGCCAGCCTGGTGGACGACCTGCTGAACATCTCGCGCATCGACACCGGGCGCGATCGGCTCAATCTGCAGAATGTCGATGTGCCGGAAGTGATGGCGCTGTGCATCGAAACGATCAGCACGCGCGCCCAGAATCAGGAAAAACAGATCAGCCTGGCGGAGGAGATCATGCCTGGGCTGCCCCTCATCCGCGCCGATCGCCTCAAGCTGATGCAGATCGTGAGCAATATCCTCGACAATGCCTACAAATACACGCCAACGGGCGGGGCGATCCGCGTCATGGCGGAGGCGCGCATGGAAGGCGGACGGTCGCATGTGCTGATCACCATCGCCGATAACGGCATCGGCATCCCGCCGGAGTTCCACGACCGCATCTTCGACCGTTTCCAGCGCTACGATGACAACGCCCTGGTCATGGACGTGGCAGGCACAGGTCTGGGCTTGTCGATCGTCAAGGCGCTGGTGGAGATGCACGAGGGCGATGTGTGGTTCGAGTCAGCAGTGGGGGCGGGCACGACCTTCTATGTCAGCCTGCCGGTTGAAGGACCGCGCAGCATCCCGCATTCGGATGATCGCGTCATCCGAACCGGGTGAGGCGGCGCGCACAGATATTTTGGATGATCATCGACGAAAGGCACGGCACACGACATGGCACGCATCCTGATCGCTGAAGACGAACGCGACATCCGCGATCTGATCAACTTCACCCTCACCTTTGCCGGGCATCAGGTGACGACCGCCGCCAATGGCGAGGAAGCGCTGCACCAGGCACAGCAGATTTTGCCCGATCTGATTATGATGGATGTGCGTATGCCCAAAATGACGGGCTACGAGGCGTGCCGCCAGATGAAGCAGATCGACGCCCTGAAAGAGACGCCCGTCGTCTTCCTTTCGGCAAAGGGGCAGGACGAAGAAGTGCAGAGCGGATTCGATGCAGGCGCGTATGCCTACATCCTCAAGCCCTTCTCGCCCGATGACCTGACGCGGCGCGTGAATGACATCCTGAAGCAGAGTGGCGTTACGGGCTGAACCTGCCTGCGCCCTGAGAACGGAGCAGTATGAGCGTCATCTCGATCGATCAAGGCGTCATCATCCACTACGAGCCGTTCGGAACGGGACGCCCTGTGCTGCTGGTGCATTCCTGGGTCGGGTCGTGGCGCTATTTCGCGTCACTGGCGCAGGCGATGGCGATCAAGTTTCGTGTGTATGCCCTCGATCTGTACGGCTTTGGCGACAGCGACCGCAAGCCGTCTCATTACACGCTTGAACACCAGATCGCGCTGGTGGAAGATTTCCTCAAGCGCATGGGTATCACCAAGATCGGGATGATCGGGCATGGTCTGGGCGCGGTAGTGGTGGCGGAGTTCTGCCGCCGCTACCCCGACAAAGTGCCGCGCGCCCTGCTGGTGAGCGCGCCGCTGTTCGACCCAGGCGATCTGGCACATCGCGTGCCGGCGGTGCGCGCGCTCAACAGCCGTCCTGTTCCTGAACAGCCTGCGGAGTTCACCCCAGGCTCGCCCACTTTGCCCAGCGCCAGCAGCGCCATGCGCGCGGCGCTGCTGGCGGCGGCGCGCGCCAAAGGCGGGCTGCCCCCCGAACTGGAGCAGATGGCGGCAAACCTGCCTCCGCCTGCCCCGGCGCTGAACCCGCTCAAACCCATCCTCGGCGGCGCAACCCCTGATGCGCTGCTGGCACGCATCTACCGCCGCCCGGAAGACGCACCCAAAGAGGTCGCCGTCGAAGCCCGCCGTGCCGACCCGCGCGCCATCGCTGCCTCGATCGATACTTTCGACGCCGGGACGATGCTCGACCGCGTGCGCCAGCTCCCCAACCTCGTCATGCTCATGCACGGCGCTGAAGACCCGCTCATCCCGCCGCCCACTGATGAGGTGCTGCAATACGTCACCGCCGACAAAGAAACGACCATGATCCCGCTGCTGCTGCCCAAAACCGGGCACTTCCCCATGCTGGAAGATGATCGTTTCGGGAGGCTGGCGACCGAATTTTTTGAGTCCGCTGACATCAGCCGGATCGCCCTGCGCGAACGCTGGGTGCGCCGTACCCGCTGATCATCTGAAGAAAGCAAGCAGAACTCACCCATGATTTCCCTTTCAGACCAGGGCGCGCCCCGTCGCAGCGCCCTCATCTTCGCCAATGGCGACGCCAGCGATGGCGTCATGGTGCGCCGCGCCCTCTCCGCTTCCCCCGATCCCTGGGTCATCGCAGCCGACGGCGGGGTGCGCCATGCCCGCGCCTTCAATTTCCCGCCGCACCTCGTCATCGGCGACATGGACTCGGTCACCCCCGATGACCTGGCATGGGCACAGGCGTGCGGCGCGCACATCGATCGCTATCCCGCTGCCAAAGACGAAACCGACCTGGAGCTGGCGCTGCTCGCCGCCGCTGCCATGCGCGTCGAGCGCATCCGCGTGATCGGCGCGATCGGCGATCGGCTGGATCAGACGCTCAGCGGCGTCTACCTGCTGGGATTGCCCGCACTGGCACAGGTGGATGTGCGGCTCGTGGCGGGGCGACAGGAAACATGGCTGGCGGAAGCGGGCGAGACGATCATCGATGGCGCGCCAGGCGATACCGTCTCGCTCATCCCGCTGGCGGGCGATGCACTGGGCATCACCACCGAGGGCTTGGAATACCCTCTGCGGGGAGAACCCCTGCATTTCGGTCCGGCACGGGGGGTGAGCAACGTCCTGCTGGCAGCGCGCGGCTACGTCCGCCTGACGGCGGGACGCCTGCTGATCGTGCAGACCAGCGGGCGCGCCTGAAACCCACATACTCAATTTTGCCTTGTCCTTTGCGATCCGGCACGGGCGTCTGTATAATATTCATCCATACTCGCTCATCTTCCGAGGGAACTGTCCGTGATGGATTCGAATAAGCCAGGATTGGGTGACGCTGAAGAGCTGGCGGCGGGCGCTTCAGTGAATGCCGGGGATGCACTCACCCAACCCCAAGCAACCGAGGCTGCATTGACCGCCGACGAGACGACGCTGCAACAGACGATCGACGCACCGGCGATCGCCGAAGAAGCAAGCCAGGATGCGGCTGAACCGACCGACACGGTGGACGCCTCTTCCCCTGCCCCCACAGAAGACGCTCCTGCGCCCGGTGAGGACAAACCTGCTGATGAAGCGGGTGGGCTGCGGACGGGGATGCTGCTGGAAGGGACGATCATCTCCACCTCCCCCACACAGGTGCTGGTCGATGTGGGCGAAGGGCGACAGGGGATCGTGCCCAGCGCTGAACTGGAGCGGATGAACAGCCAGACGCTCGGCACGCTGCGCGAAGGCGAAACGCTGACGGTCTACGTCGTCAAGCCGAAAGACCACAATGGCAACCTGATCCTCTCGATCAATCGTGCGCTGGAGGAAAAGGACTGGCTCGATGCCGAAGCGTGGCGCAAATCGCAGGAAGTATACGAATCGCGCGTGGCAGGCTACAACAAAGGCGGGCTGATCGTGCGCTTCGGGCGGCTGCGCGGCTTCGTCCCGCAGAGCCAGATCGCCGCTGAACACCGCGCCAACAATGAAGAACAGCTGAAGGCGATGGTCAACCAGCCGATCGTCGTCAAGGTGATGGAAGTGGATCGCGGGCGCAACCGCCTCATCCTCTCCGAACGCGCTGCCACCCGCGAATCGCGCGAAAAGCGCAAGGAAACGCTCATCGCCCAGTTGACGGTGGGCGAAGTGCGCGAGGGGCGCGTCGTCAGCCTGGAAGATTTCGGCGTCTTCGTCGATATTGGCGGCGCGGAGGGGTTGGTTCACCTCACTGAGCTGTCCTGGCAGCACGTCACCCACCCGCGCGATCTGGTGCAGGTCGGGCAGACGGTTCGCGTCGAGGTGATCAGCATCGACCGCAACGCCAAGCGCATCGGCTTGAGTATGCGCCGTCTGGAAGCCGACCCCTGGGATCGCATCGCCAGCACTTTCGAGATCGGGCGGCTGGTGCAGGGCACAGTGACCAAACTGACCAAGTTCGGCGCGTTCGCCCAGCTGATCGACCTGCCGGAGATCGAAGGTCTGGTGCATATCTCCGAACTGAGCGACAAGCGCGTGCAGCACCCCCGCGAAGTCGTGCAGGAAGGCGACAAGCTCACCCTGCGCGTGGTCAAGATCGACGTCGAGAACCGCCGTCTGGGGTTGAGCCTCAAGCGCGTCAATTCGGCAGAATATCTCGATCAGGACTGGAAAGACAGCTAACCCCAGGCGCAGCAGCCGCCGAATCGCAGACACCGCTCGCATCGCCCGCTGACAGCAGGCAGGTGCGAGCAGTGTCTTTTTCATCCCGCACAACATGAATAGCCACGCCGCGTGCAGATGGATATGTTAAGGATTTGAGATATGGGGATTACAGTGTCCATAAAACCATGACGCCCTCGGGGGGGAGGGCGCCAGGTATCGGGGAAGCCTGTCTGACTTGATGTGGGGGAGATCGCCTCAGACACCTAAAATATATAACGGTTTCCCGTGAATGTAAACCCCTTTTGGGGCACACTCATCTTTTACTTATCTTTCCCATCCGGTTAATGCAGGTTAACACCCGTTAATCGTGTACAGGGTCACAGCCGCACATTCAGTGCGTCCAGCACCGGGTCGATGGGTGTGAAGATGGTCGCCAGTTCGCTGCCCGCGAACAGCAGCCCGACCGCCTTGTTCTCATCGCCCGCCACCACCAGCGACCCGCTGTCGCCGCCCTTGCTGATCGGCTCGGCGATCACCTGCCCGGTGAAGCGCGCCGTCTTTGCACCCGCCGCCGTGCTGTAGCCGACGTTGACCGTCGCGTTGACCAGCGTCACACGCCCTTCGGTGTATTCGGTCGTGCGCCCATACTTGCGCACACGCATCCCGATCGTCACCGCTTTCGTGCCGTTCACCGCCCCGATCTGCATGATCGACGGGCTGAACATCGCCGGGTCAACCGGGCGGGCAAGGGCGCAGTCCATCCGGTTTTCCGGCGCGGACTGCGACTCGACGATCTGCTCTGGGGTGGCGGCGGGCGCAGCGCTGGCGGCGCTGGCTTCAGTGACCTGAGACTGCACCACCACCTGCTGTTTGCCCCCCAGAAGGCGCACGATCAGGTTGATGATCGCCACCAGCAGGTTGATCAGGGCATTGCCACCGCTGGGCTGAGGCGTGGGCGTGACGGGTGGCGGCGGCACAGGGTTAGGCGGAGGCGGAGTCACGGGCGTGGGCGGCGTCGTCACCGGGTCGCCCAGATAGCGCAGCGGGATGAAGCGATCCAGCACGGCGACGGTATCGCCAGGCTGCCTGCCTCCGTCCATCGCGGCGGGCTGGAGGATCGGGTCTCCGGTGGCGGCGTCATTGCTGTTCGCCAGCACATGATTGTTGCTCAGGATGTAAGGCTGATTGGTGGCGCGGTCGCGCACGATCGCTCCCAGCGTGCCCGCCGTCACCTTGAAATGTCCGATGCTCACCCCGGCGGGGATGGTCGGACGGTGGCGGTCGCGCGCGCCGGGCTGCGGCGTGCCCAGCGCCCGCAGATAGCCGATCTCGATCACGTCCGTCCGCACGCCATCGATGGTGCGCGGCACGACATCCTCGGCAGCGAGCGCCGCCAGCGGCACTTTGCGCTCCACCAGCACGACGACCGCCATCTCACCGCTCGACTCATCGCCCCCTTTGTAGCCGACCGCCACGCCGACGACATTGCGCTTCTCCAGCAGTTCTTCCTCGTGGGCAGCCTGTGCTTCAAACACCTGATCGACCGACATGGCGCGGACTCCTCATCATACATGGTGCAGGTACAAACGCATTATAATCCCCTTATGCGCTGCGGCGCATCCTTGCCCGGACGATCGACAGGACGCCTGCCCCCTCATGACTGACAGCCAGCCCACTTCTGTGCCGGAAAGCCCACTGCCGCCCGACCCGATGCTCGGCGGCGTGCTGTCGCTGCATCCCGGCAACCGGCTCATCCCACTTTTCACCGCCGCCATCATCGGTGCGCCCATCGCCGGGCTGCTCATCCTCACTGCCGCGCAGACCGACGCCTGGTGGTCGATGCCCGTCACCGTCGGCGGCGTGGCGATCACCGCGCTCGGCTTGGGCTGGTATGTGCTGCATCACTGGAACCGCGAGGTGGTGCTGTATCAGCGCGGGTTCAGCTTCCGCGAAGGCTCGGAAACGATTTTTTTCAACTACGACGAAGTGAAATGGCTGGGCATCAGCGCGCGGCGCATGGCGTATCTGGGCGGGCTGGTGCGGCGTGACCGCTACCGGATCACGGTGGTGACGTGGGCGGGCGATCGGCTGGTGATCACCTCGCTCTACCAGCGGGCGGCGCTGCTGGCATCCCGGCTGACGGCGCAGGTCGATCGTCCGCTGCGCGCGCGCGTCGAGGCGATGTGGGCGCGCGGGGATGCGGTCAGCTTCAGCGAGGGGCTGGCGCTCTCGCAGCAGGGAATCGCGTGGACAGGGGAGGACGGGGTGACCCAGCGGCTGGGCTGGGATGACTTCGGCGGCTACGCGATCGGCGGCGGCGCGCTCACTCTGCACCGCGCCGACGGATCAGCATTCGCGGTCATCCCGCTCGACGCGCTCTTCAACCCCACCCTGCTCATCGACATGCTGAAAGGTCAGAAGACGCGCCATGTCTGAATACGTCATCCATCTGGTCGTGCCGAAGACGGGCGCGCTCACCCCGGCGATGCTCGACTGGGCATTCCGGCACAGCGGTGACCCGCGCCAGCCGGAAGCGCATCACCCGTTTCGCCGTCTCAAGCCCAAAGCGCTGGCGCGGGCGCTGCTGGCGCTCGACCCGACGCTCATCCCCGAACAGGGTGAAGACGGCGAGAGCGTGCTGCTGCACTACCCGATGCGTCAGTTGAGCGTCAGCCTGCTGCTGCACGATCGTGGAGTGCTGATCCGCTTTCCGCTGATGGGTGGGTCGCTCATCCGGATCGTGCTGGGCATCATCTATGTCTACATCCGCTACCTGTACGATCAGGCGGGCTTCTGGAGTTATGACCCGCAGTTGAACGTCATTTCGTATGCCGACGACTACCAGTCGATCGACGAGACGGCGGCGCTCATGGAGGCATGGCTGCCCCGCCTGCTGGGGGGATAAAACCCCCGGATTGGACATAGGTGGACTGTCAGCGGGCGCTAGAATGGGGCATATCGCTGGGTCATGTGCAATCGAATAAGGACAGGGTTCATGGTCATCCCCCGCTCGCGGCTGTTCTGGTCGGTCTCGATCAGCCATCTGGTCATCGACACCTTCAACGCCTCCGTCCCGGTCATCCTCACCTTCCTGAGCGGCACGATCCTGCGTCTGAGCAATACCGAGATCGGCTTGGCGGTCAGCCTGTATCAGTTCCTCAGCGCGCTCAGCCAGCCTTTCGCCGGCTGGCTTGCCGACCGTACAGGCGGGCGGTGGCTGGGCGCGGGCGGGGTGGCATGGACGGTCAGCCTGCAAACGCTCGCCCTCATCCTGGCGATGACGACCGGGCAGTACATCCTGTTCGTCATCCCGCTGGTGCTGGCGGCACTGGGCAGCGGGGCATTTCACCCGGTCGGCACGATGCACGCGGCAGGGCGTGCCAGACGCGCCTCTGGTGATATGGCGATCTTCTTCATGATGGGGCAGATGGGCGGGGCGATCGGTCCGGCACTGACCGGGGCACTGCTCGACGGAGCAGCCACCCACTACGGCGTGTTCACCGCCTCGCTGGGCGAGTCACTTTCCGGGCGGCTGGTAGAGACGACCTCCGTGCTGCCGATGCTGGCGCTGGCGCTGGCGGCGATCCCCAGCATCCTGTTCATGAGCATGACCGTGCCAAATGCACAGACGCATCGCGCCGGACGCGCGACCGAGACGCAGGGGACAGCGAGAGCGGCATGGGCGATCGCCCCGCTGCTGCTGCTGGCGGGCGTGGTCATGCTGCGCGGCATGGTCAACCCTGGTCTGGCGGCGTTCCTGCCGAGGCTGTTTCAGTCTTACGGCTGGTCGCCAGCGGAATATGGGCTGATCAGCAGTTTGTACTGGCTGTCAGGCGGGCTGGCGGGTTTGGTGGCGGGTCAGCTTGCCGACCGCTTCGGCGCGCGCATCGTCATCGCCATCACGCTGATTGCCACCGCGCCGATGGTGGCGGCGCTGGGGCTGACGAGCAGCGCGGCGGCGTTCGCGCTGGCGGTACTGGTCGGCGGGTTGAGCGGCAGTTCGCACTCGCTGATCGTGGCGCAGACGCACCGCTATATGCCTGGCGGCAAAGGACTCGCCTCCGGCGCGGGGCTGGGCTTCATCTTCGGCATGGGCGCGCTGGGCACACTGGTGATCGGCACGCTGTCCGACGCGCTGGGCGGCATCCCACAGGCATTTCAGGTGGTCGCGGTGGTGACGGGCATCACCGGGCTGCTGGCGCTGCTGCTGCCCAATGATCGCCCGTCGTGACGCCCGTCCGCGTACAGAGCTAAGCCCATCACCCTGATGGGGAAAGGTTCAGGGTGCGATCGCTGCTGACGAACGGGTCGCTCAGGCGGGGGTCGGTGATGAACGTCTGGTCGGTCAGCGACTCCAGAAAAGCGATCAGGTCATCGAGCTGCTGATCGGTGATGGTGAAGCCGGGGACCAGCCCGCTCTTGAACGGGTTGCGCCGCCCATCGCCCGCATGTTCGCCCTCGGTGATGACGCGCCCGCCGTCGGCATAGAAGCGGATGACCTCTTCCAGCGTGGCGATGCTGCCGTCATGCATGTAGGGCGCGGTCAGGGCGATGTTCCGCAGCGTGGGCGGGCGGAAGCGCCCCATGTCGGCGGCGAGATGGGTGATCTCATGCACGCCGGTGTTATCCGCGGGATATGCGCCCGTGCCACCGATGTTGTACAGCCCGGTGTTGAAGAACGGGCGCTCGTCGAAGGTCGAGTTGGCGTTGACGGTGGACAGGGTAAAATTGAACCCGGTGTGACAGTGGTGGCATTCCAGGTCTTCTGAGAAGAAGATTTCCATGCCGCGCATCGCCGACTCGGACAGCGCGCTGACGTCGCCGCGCAGATAGCGGTCATACGGCGAGTCGCCGGAGATGAGCGTGCGGGTGAACGACGCCAGCGACAGCATGGCGTTGCTGAGGGTGATCGGGTCGTCCTGATCGGGGAAAGCAGCGGCGAACATCGTCCGGTAGCGCGCATCCTGACGCAGCCGACCCAGCACGACCGCCTCATTGCCCGTGATCCCCAGTTCGACCGGGTGTTCGCCGAACATCGGGATGGGGATTTGCCGCTCCAGCGTCGTCAGGCTGGGGTTCGCCCACGTCTGGCTGGCGTTGTAGGCGGCGTTGGTCAGGGTCATGGCGTTGCGCGGATGCACCTCCCCCGTCGAGCCGATCGAGCGCGCCAGCCCGTCGGTGAACGCCAGATGCTGCAGGTGGCACGTCGAACACGACTGCGTGCCATTGCCCGACAGCGCCGGGTCATAGAACAGATACCGCCCCAGATCGACCTTTTCCTGCGTCATCGGGTTGTTTTCCGGCACGCGCGGCGGCGGAAAACCGGGCGGCAGATTCCACGTGTACGCCCCGTCGCTCACGCGCACCCTGCCATCCGGGGATGCCGTGGCGCGCACCCAGGCGCTGCTGATCTGAAAATCGCCGGCGCGTGTGAAATTGATCCGTCCTTCCGGGGTGAGCAGGAAGACAGGGAAATCGACCGTCGCTGAGCGCCCGGAGGCGAAATGCAGCGTCAGCGGCAGCACATCGCCCTCGAACAGATCGCGCTCCAGATCGTCAAGCATGATGTGGTTGCCCAGAGGCGAAAAATCGACGCGCACATGCGGGGTGAGCGGGATCGCCAGCAGATCGCGCATCCGCATGATGGCGCGGTCGTCGATGGTCGTCTGGTGCAGCGTGATGCTGCCCACGCCCGTCCCGGAAACGCCGGTGAGCGTATCTGCCGTGCGCCCAGCATTGACGATACTGAAATAAGCGGCGGTGCTGCGCGTCTGGGCGACCGATTGCGCCACACCATGCACGTGCCCGGCGTGATCATGCGTGTGTCCTTCTGCCTCAGCGAGCATGGGCAGCAGCGGCGTGCTGACCATGCCGCCTGCCCAGACGACTCCCCCGCCGAACACGGCGATGAGCGCAGCGCTGCCCAGCGACACCGCCCGGCGCGCCACTGTCGGCGCGTTGAGCAGTGCGACGGCGACCAGCAGAGTCAGGCTAACCGCTTCGAGCGTTTTGGTGGCGATCGCCCAGGCGTCGATCGGGTGATGCACGCTGGCGAACGGCGTCGAGACGGTGTGTGTCAGCAGCCACAGCACGATCACCCCGCCAGACAGCGCCACCCCTGCGCTCAGCCGCACAGTGAACGGCGGGCGCGGCGGACGCACCTGCCACAGCGCCCACATGATCTGCATGATGCCGATGAAAGCGAAGAACACCCCATGCGCCGGGGCGTGGCTGAAATGCTCACGGGTGATGATGAGGTGGGCAGCGCCGGAGAGCGCCAGAGCGATCGCGGCTGCCCGCATCAGGAAGGTTGAATGTGGCATCGAAGCTCCCTCAGGGTCATGAGGCGCACCCCTGCTGCGGGATGCACCTCACGGACGATGCGCGCAGGCGATCAGCCGACGCGGAAGAACTGCTGTGCGCCAGCCTGATTGTTCATGCCGGACTCCAGATCGAGACCGAACGCCGGGAACAGCCCGACGCAATCCGGGTCTTCTGTGCCGGACATGCAGCCAGGCGGCATCGGCACGCTTTCGTCGAGGTTGACGCCGCTGAGCAGCGCAGCAGCATCGGCGATGACGAACGTGCGGGTGGGGTTGAACCCGTCCAGGCGCACCGTCGCCACGTTCGGGTTGCTGCACGGGTCGGTCGGCGGGGTACTGCTGTCAGGCGAAACACAGCCGGTGCTGCCCAGATGGATGAACCAGGCGGGCGTCTGGCTGCGTGGCGTCTGCATGTCGATGCGGACGAACTTGTAGCCGAAGCGCCAGTTCCACCACATCGCCGGCAGGTTGAGCGGGGCGGGCGCGGTGGTCGTGTCGAAGTGATTTAGCGCGAAGGGCACGCCCAGCTCGAAAGCGATGCCCGTGTATTCGCCCGGCGGAACCGTGCCGACCACTTTGTCGTTCATGTCCGGCGTGCCCGCTTCGCGGCACATGCCCGTGCCATCCTCGAAGTCGAGCAGCGCGACATCGGCATACTGCCAGCGCCCGTCCTGCGTCAGTTCGACGGGTACTTCCTCGCCCATCGCGGTGATCAGGCGCACATTGGAGACATAGAACCGGAAATCGTTCAGGCTGATCGGCGATCCCGCCGCGCCCACGCCCTCGTAGATCATCCCACAGGCAGCCGGGCTGTTCCCGACCATCGCCGCAAAGCGGATGGTCACATCCGGTCCGACGCCGGGCAGCCCGGACATCATCATGCCGCCGTGTCCGTCATTGCCGCCGCTGTCCTGAGCGAAAACCGCGCTAACAGACAGCAGCAGAACGGCGATCGCCAGTGCGCGGGTGAAGAAACGCAGTGTCATGATCGTGCAGACTCCTTGTATACTTTTTCACAAAACGCTGTACGGCTCCTGAGCCTGCGTTTCAAGATAGCACCCCGCCCCGCCGCGCGAAATACGCCATTGCGCGTATCTGATCCGGGTAGGGAAAAGTGGAAAGGACGCCCTGTGACACAGCCGCGCACGATGATACGGCTGCTGCTGGTCGAGGATCACGTGATGGTACGGCAGAGCATCCGCGCCTATCTGGAGAGCGAGAGCGTGTGCGTGGTCGGCGAGACCGCCTCTGGCGAAGCAGCAGTCCGTCTGGCGCACGACCTGCACCCGGACGTGATCCTGATGGACATTCACCTGCCGGACATCAGCGGCATCGAAGCGACCCGGCGCATCCGCCGTCACCTGCCTGACATGCGCGTGATCGCGCTGACCGCCTACAACGAACCCGCCTATGTCGAGGCGCTGGAAGCCGCTGGCGCACAGGCATTCGTCCTGAAGACCGCCGCGCTGAGCGATCTGCTGGCGGTCATCCGCCGCACGGTCGAGGTCGCCCAGCCGCTCCCCCACCCCCCCGAACCGCCTGCCCAGCCCATCAGCCTGACGGAGCGCGAACTGGAGACCCTGCGCTGCGCGGCACGAGGCTGGACGAACAAACAGATCGGGGCGGCGCTGACCATCTCAGACAGGACAGTGCAGGTACATCTGCATTCCATCTTTCACAAGCTGCGCGCATCCAGCCGCACCGAGGCGGTGGCGCGGGCGATCGCCCTCGGGATCATCCCCCTGATCGACGGAGATGAGTCATGAACGAGTTGATGCACCTGCTGCATTACGACGCACTGCTTCACTGGTGTGCGCTGATCGCGCTGGCGCTGTTCGTCATTGGCGCGGCGTGGGTGGCGCTGCGCGTGCTGCTGCCCCTGCGACGGCTGGCGCGCGCGGTAGCGGAGTTCGATCAGGGCGGTTTTCCCGATTTTTCGCAGCCCGTCGGCGGCATCGCCGAGATCGACCGACTGCGGCGCGCCCTGCACACCCTGTCGGCACAGGTGAACGCTGCTCAGGCAGAAGAGGCGGTGCTGCGCCGTCGGCTGAGCGAGAGCCGTGAGGAAGAGCGGCGGCGCATCGCCCGCGACATCCACGACGACGCCATTCAGATGCTGGTCGTGGTCGGGCACGACATCGACCGTGCAGCAGCGGGATTGCCCACCTGCCCCGATCAGGCGGCGGGCAGTCTGGTACAGGCGCGCGCCCACCTGACGCAGGCGGTCGATGCGCTGCGCCAGATGATCGGTGCGCTGCGCCCTGCCCTGCTGGAACACCTCGGCTTGGAAGCCGCGCTCAGACATCTGTGTGCGCATACCCCGGCGGCACACCTGACGATCGCAGGACACGCCGAACCGATCACCCAGGCACACGAGCTGGCGGTCTATCGCGCAGCACAGGAAGCGATCCAGAATGCGCGGCGGCACGCCTCTGCCTCACAGATTCACATCGCGCTGAAATGGTCATGCAGCGGGGTGGCGCTCGATGTGCAGGATGACGGCGTAGGGTTTACCGTGCCGTCGCATCTGTATGCGCTGGCGCGGGAGGGACATTTTGGCTTGCTGGGGCTGCGCGAACAGATCACCGCGCTGGGCGGGATGCTGGCGGTGGACAGCGCGCCTGGGCATGGCACACATGTGCGGGCGTGGCTGCCCGCGTTTCCGCCGCCGGACGATGGGGCGCTCAGCGCGGCGTGAGGATGGGCAGCAGCAGGCGGACGCGCGTGCCTTTGCCCGGCGCGCTCTCCACGATGATCGTGCCGTCATGTACCTCCAGGATGCGCTGCACCAGCGACAGCCCCAGCCCCACACCAGGCGTACTGTGCGCCCGGTCACCCCGCCAGAAGCGATCGAAGATGTGCGGCATGTCTTCGGCGGAAATGCCCACGCCGTCGTCCTCGACATCGATCCAGACCCGTTTTCCCTCCAGCCCCGCCGTGACCCGAACGCTGCCACCGGACAGCGTATGCTGCATGGCGTTGTCGATGATCTGGCGCAGCGCCTCTTCCAGATGATGCGGTTCACCACGCACCAGAGGCAGTTCTGAAGGGATGTCAAACCGGAGTGCGGCTTTGCCCTGCCAGACCTGTTCGCGCAGGGCAGCCAGGATGCGGATCAGGCTGGTCGGCTCGAAGTGGGGTGCGCCTGGGGTGTCGAGCTGCGCCATGAGCATCATCATGGTGATCAGCCGGGTGATACGGGCGATCTGCCCCCGGATCTGTTCGCTTCTCGTTTTGCGCTTCTCCGCGTCATCCAGCCGCTCCATGATCTGTGCGTTGGAGAGGATGATGCTGAGCGGGGTGCGAAATTCATGCGAGATGTTCTGGATGAAATCGCGCAGCATGAGAATCCGCCCCTGCTCCAGCAGCAGTTCGAGTTCGCGCTGCTGTGCCCGTTCGCGCTCTCTGATCTCGGCGCGCAGTTCGATCTCGGTCATCACCGAGGCAGCAAGGTCGGTCAGGATGGCAATCTCGCGCTCCGTCCAGTGACGAATTCTGGTATCGGTTACACAGAACGACCCGATGGCGTGCCCACTGGAGGTGATCAGCGGGATGCCGGCATAAGCGATGGCGTTCAATTCGCGGATGGCGGGGTTGTCGTACACCAGCGGATGCTGGCGCGCGTCTTCGATGATCAGCGGCGTGCTTTGGACGATGGTATGCTGGCAGTAGGAATGCGACAGAGGCATCTCGCGCGTCTCTGACCAGGGTGAAGGCAGCCCGACCTGGCTTTTGAAGAACTGGCGGTCGAGGTCAACCAGCGTGACCAGCGCCGTCGGCACGTTGAGGATGGTCGCCGCCAGCGCGGTCAGGCGGTCGAAGGCGGGGTCGGCAGGGGTGTCGAGCAGGCACAGCGAGAGCAGGGCATCGATGCGCTGCGGATGGGCGATCAGGTTAGGATCAGCAGGAGGCATGGGATCGATTCCAGATTACATGCTGACGGATGGGATGTAATGTCTTACGCAGGACAGTATACTCCTGAACTTTCTCAAAAATTGTGAAATTATGATTCGGATCATACAAATTGATGCGCTGTGTGAAAACACGGGAAAAAATGGATAAAGTGCCTGAAACCACACCAGACCATTTGGCTTGACAACGGTAAATTTGTTATACTGGCAACGGTTACAAACACACACCTCAATCGTATTTAGTCAGTTGATGAACTAAAAAGGTGGTTTTCAGGATGAAGCGTTTTTCGTTTCTCGTGCTGCTGCTGATCCTGGCGGTGGCGGTCTTTGGTGTACAGGCACAGACTGAAGAACCCGTTCGCATCGGCATCGCCGTTGCCCAGACTTCCAACGTCGCCCTGCTGGGGCAGGAACAGGTGATCGGCGCGCGCATCGCCGGTGAATTCTTCAACGCGCGTGGCGGCATCAACGGTCGTCCGATCGAGCTGGTCTTCCAGGATACGGCGGGTGACGAAGCCGGGGCGATCAATGCGTTCCAGGCGGTGATCAACGCGGGCGTGGTCGGCATCGTCGGTCCGACGCTCTCGCAGCAGGCGTTCGCCGCCGACCCGATTGCCAACGAAGCGGGCGTGCCCGTGCTTGCCCCGTCGAACACGGCGCGCGGCATCCCGCAGATCGGCGAGTTCATCGGTCGGGTGAGCGCGCCGGTGGCGGTCGTCGCGCCGAACGCGGTGAGCGCAGCGCTGTTCATCAACCCGGATATCGAGAACGTCGCCGTCTTCTATGCCCAGAACGATGCTTTCGCCAGCAGCGAAACGCAGACCTTCCAGCAGACCGTGCTGGATATGGGGCTGAACCTGCTGGAGGTGCAGGTCTTCCAGACCACCGATACCGACTTCAGCGCGCAGATCACCACTGCGCTGGCGGGCAACCCGCAGCTCGCTATCGTCTCCGGCTTGGCGGCGGACGGCGGCAACCTGGTCAAGCAGCTGCGTGAGTTCGGCTACACCGGGCTGATCATCGGCGGCAACGGGCTGAACACCGCCAACGTCTTCCCGGTCTGCCAGGCGCAGTGCGACGGCATCATCATCGCTCAGGCGTACAGCTACTCGGCGGAGAACGAGATCAATCAGGAATTCCGCGCCATCTACAAAGAGGCACAGGGCAAGGAACCGCCCCAGTTCAGCGCGCAGGCATTCGCTGGCGTGCAGGCGTTCGTCGAGGCGCTGATCGCCATCGATGATGAAGTCGGGCTGGAGACGCTGGAACTGCCCGAACTGCGCGCCCGCCTGAACGCCCAGCTCCGCGCGATGAGCTTCAACACCCCGCTGGGGACGATCTCCCTGACGGAAGAGGGCGAGATCGTGCAGGAAGAATTCTACGTCGCCCAGATTCAGATGAACGACGACGGGCAGACGGGCAGCTTCGTGTTCATCCCCACCGGGCGCGAAATGCCTGAAGCTGAAGCCACCCCCGAAGCCGGCTCGTAACGCCGTCCGGCACGCGGATACATGCTCCACACGGCAAGCCCACATCCCATGCAGCAGCGAGATGTGCGGCTTGCCGCTTTATTGCCCGCTCAAAAACGGTTGTGACGGAATGGCATGAATACGACGATTTTATTGCAGCAGATCACCAATGGGCTGTCGCTGGGCATGGTGTACGCCATCTTCGCCCTCGGCTACACGCTGATCTTCTCCATCCTGGGCATCATCAATTTTGCGCACAGCGCCGTCTTCACGATGGGCGCATATTTCACCTACACGCTGATGGGGCTGGCGTTCGGCTTCAACGGGCTGCTGGCGAACCAGCGCCTCCCGTTCGGGCTGCCATTCATCGCTGCCATCATCGGCGGGGGCATCCTCGCGGGGCTGCTGGCGGTACTGATCGAACGGCTGGCGTTCAAGCCATTGCGACAACGCGGCGGCGACCCGCTGCTGACGCTCGTCAGCAGCCTGGGCATCGCGGTGGCGATGGTCAACCTGATCCAGTTCCTCGTCGGCGCGGAGGCATACAGCTACCCGGCGGCGCAGGTGCTTTCCGGGCTGCCCCTGTCGATCAATTTCGGCACGCAGACCGCCCCGCTCATCGTGCCGACAGTGCGGCTGGTGATCATCATCGTCTCGGTGATCATCCTGATTCTGCTCACCGCGCTGATCAACCTGACCAAAATCGGCAAGGCGATGCGCGCCGTCGCCGAAGACGGCACGACCGCCAGCCTGCTGGGGGTCAATACCGACCGGATCATCCTGTTCACCTTTTTCCTGAGCGGGCTGATCGGCGGCGTCGCCGGGACGCTGGTCGGCTTGAGCGTGACGATCACCGGACCGTACTTCGGCATCGCCTTCGGCTTGAAGGGCTTGGCGGTCATCGTGCTGGGCGGCTTGGGCAACATCCCAGGCGCGGTCGTCGGCGGCATCGTCATCGGCATCGCTGAGACGCTCGCCCCATCCACGCTCAAGGATGCGGTGGCGTTCGTCATCCTGTTCCTGATCCTGCTGGTGCGCCCGCAGGGGCTGCTCGGCAAAGCGGTCATCCAGAAAGTGTAGGGACACACACACGACTTATGGACGCATTCATCTCGACCTACGGCTTTCTGATCGTCACCATGACGCTTCAGGCGATGCTGGCGCTGGCGCTGTACATGCCGCTCATGGCGGGGCAGTTGTCGCTGGCGGTTCCGGGGTTTTATGCCATCGGCGGCTTCGTCGCCGCCATCTTCTCCACGCAGGTCGCCCCGGTCGCGCGCGGGGAATTGTTCCCTCTGCCGCTGGTGTTCGTCGAAATGGCGATCGCGGCTGTCCTGTGCGCGGTGCTGGCGGTGATCATCGGGCTGCCGGCGCTGCGGCTGCGCGGCATCTACCTGGCGCTGGCGACGATCGCTTTCGTCGAGGTGGTGCGCGTGGTGGCGCTCAACCTCGACGTGACCGGGCGGGCGATCGGCATCTTCGGCGTGCCGCAGCCCTTCCGCGCGCCGGTCGAATACCTCAGCATCAGTCTGCCGATGCTCATCCTGGCGGCGCTGTTCGTCTATCGGCTGGAACGATCGCGCGTCGGGCGGGCGTTCTCGGCGCTGCGCGAGGATGAACTCGCTGCTGCGGCGATGGGCATCAACCCGACGCGCTACAAGGTGCTGGCGTTCGTCATGGGCGCGGTGCTGGCGGGCATGGTCGGCGCGATCAACGCCCACCTGCTGAATACCTGGAACACCCGTCAGGCGACGTTCGATACCGCCATCCTGACGCTGGCGTATGTCATCATCGGCGGATCGCGCACCTTTCTCGGTCCGATCGTGGGCGGGCTGCTGCTGACCGCGCTGCCGGAGGTGCTGCGCGCCGTTGCGGGCATTCAGGGCTTGCCGACGCTGGTCTCCAGCTTCCTGACCGACGGACGCCTGATCATCTACGGCGTGCTGATCGCCATCGGGACGCTCTTCTTCCCGCAGGGGCTGATCTCAGCGGCGCTCTTCCGACGGCGAAAGCTGGATGTAACGCCGATCTCCCCTTCAGATGTGACGGGTGATGTGGCGGCGAAAGGGGTATCGCCATGAGCGAGACAATGCTGCGCGTGGACAATGTCACGCGCATGTTCGGCGGGCTGTGCGCCGTCAACAAGGTGTCGTTCGAGGTGCAGCGCGGCGAAATCTTCGGGCTGATCGGACCGAACGGTGCGGGCAAGACCACCCTCTTCAACCTCGTCACCGGGCTGACCCCGGTCAGCGATGGGAGACAGTTCTTCCGCGACCGCGAGACGACGACGCTCAAGCCGCATCAGATCGCCGCGCTGGGCATCGCCCGGACGTTCCAGAACATCCGGCTGTTCGGCAACCTGTCGGCGCTGGATAACGTCATGGTGGCGCAGCACCTGCACACGCGCGCTGGCGTGATCAGCGGCGTGCTGGGCATGGGCAGGACGCGCGCCGAAGAACAGCAGGTGCGCGATCGGGCATACGAGCTGCTGAAGCTGGTCAACCTGCACGACCGCTGGAACCAGCAGGCGCGCAACTTCGCCTATGGCGACCAGCGGCGGCTGGAGATCGCGCGGGCGCTGGCGCTTCAGCCCGAAGTGCTGCTGCTGGACGAGCCTGGCGCGGGCATGAACCCCAACGAGAAGGCGGCGCTGAGCGGCTTCATCCGCGAAATCCGCGAGCGCTTCTCGCTGACGATCGTGCTGATCGAACACAACGTGCCGATGGTCATGGGCTTGTGCGACCGGATCGCGGTGCTGAATTTCGGCGTGCTGATCGCGCTGGGCGTGCCGTATGAGGTGCAGAACGATCCGGCGGTCATCGAAGCTTATCTGGGAGACTGAGCCATGACCGAACCGATTCTGGACGTGAAAAATCTGGTCGTCAACTACGGCGCAATCCAGGCATTGCGCGATGTCTCGTTCCACGTCATGCCTGGCGAGATCGTCACGCTGATCGGGGCGAACGGCGCGGGCAAATCGACCGCGCTGCGCGCCATCAGCCGCATCATCAGGGTCAGAAGCGGGGCGATCACCTACGCCGGGCGCGACCTGCTGGCGATGCGCGCCGATACGGTCGTCAAATCGGGGCTGGCGCATTCCCCGGAGGGTCGGCGCGTGCTGTCACGCCTGAGCGTGCAGGACAATCTGCTGCTGGGCGCGTACACCCGCAGTGACCGGGCGGGCATTCAAGCCGACCTGGAACAGCAGTTCCGCCGTTTCCCCAGGCTGGCAGAGCGGCGCAAACAGCTTGCCGGCACGCTCAGCGGCGGCGAACAGCAGATGCTCGCCATCGCCCGCGCGCTGATGAGCCGTCCGCGCGTGCTGCTGCTGGACGAACCGAGCCTTGGACTCGCGCCGATCATCGTGCGCGAAATCTTCACCATCATCCGCGAGTTGAATGCCCAGGGTGTGACCATCCTGCTGGTGGAGCAGAACGCGGCGATGGCGCTGGGCACGGCGGCGCGCGGCTATGTGCTGGAGGCAGGGGCGATCACCATGTCCGGCGTGGCGAGCGAACTGGCGGTCGATGAGCGGGTGAAAAAGGCGTATCTGGGGTAAGCACAGAAAAAATGAAAAGCCCGCAGCAGACTGCGGGCTTTTTCGCGGGTGGTGATGATTGGACTTGAACCAATGACCTATGCATTATGAGTGCATCGCTCTAACCGACTGAGCTACATCACCATTGGACACAGAGATTAGCACGTCGCGCCCGGTATGTCAACCGCGAATTCGGGATGACAGGGGAAGAAATGGCGGATCGTGCGGCACACTCACCCCGCCCCTGACGGCGTGACATACCCCTCATCCAGCCACGCCAGCACCGCCTCCCGGCTGACGCCCGCCGCCGCCGCATCGTCGAACGTGAAGCCGCCTGGGTGCGCGTCCACCAGCGCCAGCAGACCCGCCTCATCGCGGTAATCCGCCCGGAAGTCGTGGTAGACCCCGCGCGCCGCCCGGTAGCACCACACGGGCAGCCGAAAGCGCGACCCGGCGATCGGCACGGCGCGGAACGCCATCGGGCGCGCCACCTGCGCCCCGGTAATCGCCTCTGCGTAGGCGTCGAGCTGGCGGCGCGGGTCAAAGCGCGTCCGCAGCGCATCCAGCGTCTCTGGGCGCGTGCGCTCCCCTGAAGCGATGATCCGCGCGGCGATCGCTGCCGCTGCATCGTGGTCGCCGTAGTCCACCTTGTCGATCAGCGGGTCAGGCAGCAGTTCGCGGTGCGTGGAGATGCGCGCGACGATGGCGGGCGTACCACATGCCAGCGACTCATACGGCACATTGCCGAACGTCTCGACGAAATGACCGAGCGCCAGGGTCACGCGCCCCAGACTGTAATACGACGGCAGCAGATCGACCGGAACCCAGGGGTGAAACACCACCTGTTCACGCAGACCGCGCGCCTCCAGATGCGCTTCAGCACGGGCGTAGAACGCCGTCACACCCGGATCATTCTCCACGTTCAGCCAGCGTGGGACGAGCAGCCGTGCATGACCCACCCCGTGTACGCGCACCAGCCGCTCCAGCACGGCGAACGCCTCGAACAAGCCTTTGCTCTCTTCCGGGCGGTGCGGATGCAGCAGGATGGCGTGCTGGTCTGGGTCGAGCGTCGGATCGCCTGTGCGAGCGAGCGCCAGCGCGGGCAGCGGCGATGACGGGGTATAGCGCGCCATGTCCAGGCTGTTGGAGATGACGCGCAGGCGATCAGGCAGTTCGGGATAGAAGCGCCCGGCGGTGTCCAGCACGAAACGGCGGGCGTAGTCGGAGATGACGACCAGACGGTGAGCGCTGAAATGGAACATCCCCTGCATCGTCTCCGGGTAGACGTTATCGCGCAGGCTGATCACCGTCGGCAGATGCTGGTAGACGAACGGGAAGAGAAATTCGCCGTCGTGCATGTAGAACACATCCGCCCCGGCAAGGTGTTCCGCCACCGTCTGGATGACCGCCGCCAGATTGTGCGCCCCGGTGTCATACGGACCGGGAAACGGCTGTTTGAAAGGCAGGACGGGCAGCACGCGCGCATTGGGATGCCAGTGGAACGGCGTGCGCGTATCGGCACGGCGGGTGCAGAGCAGCGTGAGGCTGTGCCCCGCCTCCGCCAGATGCAGCGCGATGCGCCGCAGATGCTTCTGCGCCCCGCCCATGTCGAAATCCGGGAAGAGCGGGGTGATCGAAAACATGACGATGTGCATGGGTGTGTGCGATCCTCGTGATGCTACACGCTGTGGATGCTGCCCAGCATACCGCCCCTGTCCCGTGCCCGCAAATGAACCTGTCAGGTTTCACCAAAGTAGATCACCAGAGGATCAGCAGGTTAAGACTTGCGCGCAAGCTTCGTTGCGGCATAATCAAAGCAATATTCTCTTTGATGACGTGTCGGTCGTCATTTCCGGTCAAAATTACATGGAGGATCACATTGGGCGCACTCATGGAGGTGAAAAACCTCGTCACGCGCTTTCATACCCAGGAAGGCACAGTCCACGCTGTCAATGATGTCTCGTATGTCCTGAATGAAGGCGAGACTCTGGGCGTGGTGGGCGAAAGCGGCAGCGGCAAGAGCGTTCACGCCTTGTCGATCATGCGCTTGATCCCGATGCCTCCAGGTAAGATCGAACGCGGCGAGGTGCTGTTTCAGGGCAAAGACCTGCTCAAACTGAGCAACGATGAGATGCGGATGGTGCGCGGCGCGGACATTGCGATGGTCTTTCAGGACCCGATGACCTCGCTCAACCCGGTGCTGACCGTCGGCACGCAGATCACCGAGGCGCTCAAGCTCCACCTGGGCATGAGCGACAAGGACGCCGCTGACCGCGCCGCCGAGCTGATCAACATGGTCGGCATCCCGGATGCGCGCCGCCGCCTGAAGAACTATCCCCACCAGTTCTCCGGCGGGATGCGCCAGCGCGTGATGATCGCCATGGCGCTGTCGTGCAACCCGAAGCTGCTGATCGCCGACGAGCCGACGACCGCGCTGGACGTGACCATTCAGGCGCAGATCATCGAGCTGGTCAAGAAGCTGCGCGATCAGCTGGGGATGGCAATGATCTGGATTTCGCACGACCTCGGCGTCGTCGCCGGTTTGTCCGACACGGTGCAGGTGATGTATGGCGGGCGCATCGTCGAGCGCGGACCGGTGGTCAGCGTCTTCAAGGACACGCGCCACCCCTACACACTCGGTCTGCTCAAGTCGCTGCCCCGGCACGACATGCGCCAGGGTGGGGAAAAACTGACGCAGATCGAAGGATCGCCGCCCGATATGCGCGTCCCACCCAAAGGCTGTCCGTTCTTCGCGCGCTGCGCCTGGCGCATCCCTGGCAAATGTGACGTCGAAATGCCGCCGCTGGTGGCTGGCGACGGAGCTGACCCGAACCACATCAAAGCCTGCTGGGTCGATGTCCGCACCACTGCGCCCAGTGTCAACCTCGCTGCTGAAGGAGCTGTACAGTGACCACCGCACCCACGACCCAGGACAAACGCGCCACCGGCACGGTGGGCAAAGGCAAGGCACTGCTTCAGGTGCGCGGGCTGAAGAAATATTTTCCGATCACCTCCGGACTGATCATCCAGCGTCAGGTCGGTGCGGTCAAGGCGGTCGATGACGTCAGCTTCGATGTGTTTCAGGGTGAGACCCTCGGTTTGGTCGGCGAGTCGGGCTGCGGCAAAAGCACGACCGGACGCACGGTGCTTCAGTTGTATCGTCCGACGGCAGGGTCGGTGGTGTTCGAGGGCGAAGAACTCAGCACGATGCCCGACTCGCAGCTTCGTTCGCGCCGCCAGCGGATGCAGATGATCTTCCAGGACCCGTATGCCTCGCTCAACCCGCGCATGTCGGTCGGCAATATCGTCAGCGAGCCGATCCGCATCCACAAGACGATCGAGAACAAGGCGGAGATTCAGGAATACGTCGAGTCGCTGCTGGAAAAAGTGGGCTTGAACCCCTACTACGTCAATCGCTACCCGCACGAGTTCTCCGGCGGGCAGCGGCAGCGCATCGGCATCGCGCGCGCGCTGGCGCTGCGCCCCAGCTTCATCGTGGCAGACGAGCCGATTTCGGCACTGGACGTGTCGATTCAGGCGCAGGTCGTCAACCTGCTGGAAGAACTTCAGGACGAACTGGGGCTGACGTACCTGTTCATCGCCCACGACCTGAGCATGGTGCGCCACATCTGCGACCGCGTGGCGGTGATGTATCTGGGCAAGATCGTCGAGATCGGTCCGGTGGATGAGGTATACGACAACCCGCTGCACCCCTACACCCAGTCGCTGCTCAGCGCCGTCCCCCTGCCCGACCCGATCAAGGAGCGCGACCGCCAGCGCATCATCCTCACCGGGGATGTGCCCAGCCCGGCGCGCCCGCCGCTGGGCTGCAACTTCAACACGCGCTGCCCGGTCGCCATTCAGGGCGTGTGCTATCAGGAACCCGACCCGCCGCTGGTGGAAATCACCCCAGGTCACTGGGCGGCGTGCCACCGCGTGGTATGAGCAGCAGCGCGCACAGCCGGTGATGCAGGCAGCGGGCGGAGAGTTACTCCGCCCGCTGTGATTCATCATGAACCGCTATAATTCAGAAAACGCAGCAAATGCCAGCAACAGGAAATCTGAGGAGAGGCAGCCATGCTCACCCGCCTGAAAGTGTCGGGGTTTAAAAATCTGGTGGGTCTTGATGTGCGCTTTGGGGCATTCACCTGCATCGCCGGGGGAAACGGCATCGGCAAATCGAACCTGTTTGATGCGATCCGCTTCCTGAGTGCGCTGGCAGACCGCCCGCTGATGGAAGCAGCGGCGCTGGTGCGCGGCGAAAGTGAAGGTCGCGGGCGCGATCTGCGCGGGCTGTTCCATCATGTGGGCGATCATTACGCTGATCGCATGACGTTCGAGGCAGAGATGATCGTACCAAGACAGGCGGTGGACGATCTCGGTCAGGTGGCGGAAGCCAAAGGGACGTTTCTGCGCTATACGCTCACTCTCGGCTGGAGAGGCGATGACGAGGACGGACTGCCGCTGCGTGTCATCAGCGAGTCGCTCGATTATGTCACGCATACGAAAAGCGACATCCCCGGTCATCTGCTTTTCCCCTGGGGAAAAAAGTGGTACGACTCGGCAATCATCCAGGCACAGCGCGGCAGAAGAGCCCCATTCATCTCGACAGATGGCGAACGCATCCTGAGACATCAGGAACGATCCGGGCAGCCGCAGCCTTTTCTCGCCCAGACCCTGCCGCGCACAGTGCTGTCATCCGTCAATGCCTCAGAAAGCCCGACAGCACTGGTGGCGCGGCGCGAGATGGGGTCGTGGCGACTGCTTCAGCTCGAACCGAGCGCCATGCGCCAGTCGGATGATCTGCACGCCCCGGCGCGCATCACCAGCAGCGGTGCACACCTGCCCGCGACGCTGGCGCGGCTGGCGCGGCTTGACCCCGATACAGTATATCGACGGGTCGCCAATCATCTGATGCAGCTCGTGGACGAGGTGCGCGATGTGCGCGTAGATCGGGATGAGAAATACGAGCTGCTTACGCTGATGGTACGCGGTGCAGATGACACCTGGCATCCTGCACGGGCACTTTCTGATGGCACGCTGCGCTTCCTGGCGCTGGCAATCATGCTGCATGACCCGGAAGTCAAAGGCGTGATCTGTCTGGAAGAGCCGGAAAATGGCATTCACCCGGAACGCATCGGAGCGATGATTGCGATGCTGACCGAGATCGCCGTCGATACCGAAGAAACGCTCTCCACGGATGATAACCCGCTGCGCCAGGTGATCGTCAACACGCATTCGCCGCCCTTCGTCCAGCAGGTCGCAGAGGACGACGTGCTGATGGCGAAGCTGGACAATGCCGCAGACAATGTGGGAAGGGCGTTCAAAGTGCTGCGGCTGACGGCGCTGCCAGAGACATGGCGCGGCAAAGATCGCTCAACGCCCCTCGGGGACCTCATCAGCTATATCTCCCCCACCCCACCTGCAAAACAATCAGCACAGCGGCGCAGGCGCGTCATTGATCGGCAGGATGTTTCTAATCAGCTCATGCTGCCTTTTGAGGTTGAGGAAAGGGTACAGGCATGACGCTGAAGCCGATCACATCCCGGCTGATCGCGGATGGCAATACCGATCGCGCGCTGCTGCCGATCCTCAACTGGACGCTGGCACAGCATGTGCAGCCAGGCAGCTTTATGAATGTGGAGTGGGCAGAACTGCGCCGTTTGAAAAACCGTCCCAAAATCCTCAGAGAACGCTTCACGCGGGCAGTGGAATTGTATAAGTGCGATCTGCTGTTCATCCACCGCGACGCTGAAAATGAGACGCACGACAATCGCACAGCAGAGATCAGGCGCGAGGCAGCGGCATCGGGAACGACTATTCCATTTGTGTGCGTTGTGCCCGTGCGGATGCAGGAAGCCTGGCTGCTCTTCAGTGAGCAGGCGATCCGCGATGCGGCGGGCAACCCGAATGGCAAACTCTCGCTCAATCTGCCTGACTTCACACGCATTGAAAGCCTGACCGAACCCAAAAAGATACTGCATCACGCGCTGAAGGAAGCGACCGGGCTGAACGCGCGGCGCAAAAAACAGTTCGATCCCGATGAAGCACAGCAGAACATCCCGCTGCAAATTTCTGATTTTTCCCCACTGCGCCAGCTCAGTGCTTACAGGAGTTTTGAGTCAGACCTGCTGCGCGTACTCAGGCAGCATTTCCCCAAACATCTGAAACCTGAGTCGTCCGCAGGCTGATCCCCTCTCCCATGCGACGATCGCCCGCACAGCGCGTATACTAGTGCAGACTGTAGGCAATCACAGGACGCACTCATGATCGCACGCTGGACATTTTACCTCGGCTATGCCGCGCGCAGCCTGCGCCGCAGCGGACGCTGGACGATCTTCGCCATCTTCTGCATCGCAGCAGGCGTCGCAACCGTCGTCAGCCTTCGCACGCTCGGCTTGGCGATCGGCGACACCCTCATCTCCAACGCCCGCTTCGTCAATCACGGCGATGTGAGCATCAACAACGGCGCAGCTTTCAGCTTCGGCAACAACGGTGCGCAGGACGGCGGTTTCACCCCACGCCAGATCGAAAACGCCCAACGCTGGGCGAACGAGGTCGGCGCACAGATGACCGGCTGGCGGCGCACCAACAACCTGCAAATCACCGCCCTCGACGGCACGACCGTCGGGCGTCCGCAGTTCGTCACCACCCTGCTGATCGACCCTGCCACCTTCTCCCCGGCAGGCGAAGTGACCGCGCTCGACCCGGCGGGCGTGCCGCTGAGCCAACTGCTGCGCGGGGGGCGCGAAGTGGTGATCAGCGCGACGCTGGCGCGCGATCAAGGCATCGACGTCGGCGACAGCGTGCGGATCAGCAACACCACCGACGTGTTCACCGTCACGGGCATCGTCTCGCCCGACCTGGAGGCATCGCTCGAAAACCCGATCGCCTCATTCTTCGGCTTCGCCTACCTGCATATCGCTCAGGCGGAGGCGGTGCAGCTCGATCCGCAGCCGAACAACCTCAGCTTCGGGCTGCCGACCACGATCAGCGCGGACGAGGCGGTCGATGTGCTGCGGCGCATGGGCGTCAACGGTCAGGTACGCACGCTGCCCCAACTGCTGGAGAATTACCGCACCGTCTCCGACATCCTGGGGCGCTTCATCGTCGTCATGGGGCTGGGCGCGCTGCTGATCGGCGGCGTGGGCATCATCAACACGATGCTGGCGCTGGTGGCGCGGCGCACCAGCGAGATCGCCGCGCTCAAGACGTTCGGCTTGACGGGACGGCAGATCTTCACCCTGTTCATGACCGAGGCGGCGCTGCTCGGCATCGCCGGGAGCGTGGTCGGCATCGCGGCGGGCATCGCGCTGAGCGGCTTCGTCAACCAGTACGGCGCGCAGTTCCTTCAGCAGCAGCTGGTGTGGAACATCTACCCGGAGGCGCTGGCGCTCGGTCTCATGCTCGGCATGGTCGTGACGCTGGTCTTCGGCATCCTGCCGGTGCTGACCGCCAACCGCATCCGCCCGGCGATCATCCTGCGCCCGGATGAGACGCATATCCCGGTGGTGGGCGTCTTCCACAGCGTGATCGCCCTGCTGCTGATCGTGCTGGTCATCGGCACCGCCGCCGGGCAGATCATCGGCGTGTGGTGGGTGGGGATCATCGGCGTCGCTGTCACGCTGATCCTGCTGGGCGTGCTGACGCTGCTGCTGTGGCTGCTGGTGTGGCTGATCAGCCGCCTGCCGTCGTTCGGGATCGTCGATGTACAGCTGGCGCTGCGGAACATGCGCGCGCGGCGCGTCCGCACTGCCACCACGCTGCTGGCGCTGTCGGCGGGCATGTTCGCCCTGAGCAGCATCACCTTCGTCGGCATCGGCACGCGCGACATCCTCAATTTCACTGTCTCGCAAAGTCTGGGCGGCAATGTGCTGGTCTTTCCGGCGTTGAGCATCCTCTCGCCCACCATCGCCGAGGGGCTGCTGAACACCCGTCTCAGCACGCTGGAGGGGGTGCTGCACCGCACCCGCCTGACCACCCAGACGGCGAGCATCGAACTGGTCAACGGGCAGGAACAGAGTGTCGAAGTGCCCTTCTTCAGCGACCTGCCTGAAGACTCACGCAGTGGGCGCGGGGCACAGCGCGCCTTCAGCAGCCTGTCTTTGCAGGCGCGCGACTCGACCAACCCGAACCTGAGCAGCGGACGGCTGATCGCCGGGCGCGACCTGACGCCGGAGGATCGCGGGCAGCGGGTGATGGTCATCGCCCAGGGCGGGGCGCTGGGCTTGGGCGCAGCGGAGACCATCCCGCTGGGCGCGGAGGTGACGATGCGCTTCTTCTCACCAGGGCGAAGGGGCAGCAGCAGCGATGGCGAACTGGTGACGTTCACGGTGGTCGGTCTGGTCGAGGCGTCATCGTTCGGGTTCGGGCAGGCGTTCGTGCCGCCAGACGTCCTGCCTGGGTCGGGCATTCCCGATTTTCTGGTGCTGGATGTCGTTCCAGAGCGGCTCAACGAGGTGCTGCTCGGCTTGTCGGAACTGCCGTTCCTTTTCACCCTCGACCTGAATTTCATCGACGGCGTGCTGACGCGCTTCATCGCCCAGTTCAGCGCCATTCCGACGGTCGTCGGCGTGCTGTCGCTGCTGGCGGCGGGGGTGGCGATGGCGAACACCGTGTCGCTCTCCACGATGGAGCGGCGGCGGCAAATCGGCATCCTCAAGGCGGTCGGCGCGGGGACAGGGCGCGTGCTGGGCGTCATGCTGCTGGAGAACACCATCGTCGGGCTGCTGGGTGGGGCGATCGGCATCGGGCTGAGCGCGCTGGGCGTGGCGATCATGACGCAGTTGGGCATCGGCGAGGCGATCCCGATCCCGCGTGACGCCGTGCCGACGGCGATCGCGCTGGTCATCGCGGCGGTGGGGATCGCCGTCGTCTCGACCATGCTCAGCGCGCAGGTGGCAGTGCGCGAGAAGGTGATCGAGGTGCTGCGCTACGAATAGACGGCGATCGCCCTCCCCAGTTTGGCGCACATGAGGGCAATGGCTACAATTAGGGCGATAGAAGGGGCAGCGGTGCGCCGCTGCCCCGTTTGACCCGCACAGGCTGGGAAGGCAGGGGATGGGTATGGCGTATGGACGACTGGATGTTTATCTGCCCGGCGGCGAGTTCAAAACTTACCCGCTGACTGACGAGCGCATCTCGATCGGGCGGTCGCCTGGCAGTACCATCCCGCTGGATACCGACTCGCTGTCACGCTATCATGCCAGCCTGACGGTGCAGGATGGCGAAGTGTTCCTCACCGATCTGGAGTCGATCAACGGCACGTTCGTGGACGGCGTGCGGCTGAAGGCGAACACCCCGCATGTGCTGTACGGCGGTGAAGAGATCACCATCGGCGATGTGCGGATGATCTATCAGGGGATCGACGACGCCCCAACCCGCCCCGTCCTCGTGCTGGAAGACGCCACCCGCCGTCTTTCACGCGCCGAACTGCCCTTCTACGTCGAGATCGAAGCGCCGGAGTTCCCCGTCCCGCCAGGCGCGCACATCTCCAGCCCCGTGAAGATCACCAATACCGGCGATGTGACGCTGCGCTTTCGCGTTGAGGTCAGTGGGCTGCCCGAAGGATGGGCACGTCAGGATCGGCGCGAGATCGAGGTCGCGCCTGGCGCATCAGGCACGGTCGTGCTGAACTTCAAGCCGCGCCGCCGCAGCGACAGCCGACCGGGGGACTACCCGGTCAGCGTGCTGGTGCGGCTGGTCGATGTGCCGGAGATGGCGCTCAACGGCATGATCACCCTGCGCGTGCTGCCCTATTCCGGTTTCGGCATGGCGCTGGAACCGAGCGCGCGCCGCC
>CAZTLS010000003.1:197826-208785 GCA_964614405.1 uncultured Pleurocapsa sp. | reverse complement strand
TGTGAGGTGCGCGTGGCGCAGCCCGCCGCCGCGATCATCATGCTGGGGGGCAAAGACGTCAGCCGGATGAGCATCGATACCTACCGCTACAACATGGGCGCGCTGGTGGATGAACTAATCGGCGCGGGGGTCGTCCCGGTGCTGACCACATTTGTGGTGCTGCCCGAACGTGAGGTCTACCCGGCGTCGCTGGCGTTCAACGCAGCGCTGATTGAGATTGCTGCCGCGCGGGGCACGCCGCTGGTCAACCTGTGGGCGGCAGCCGAGACATTGCCCGATCACGGCATCGCCGCCGACCGGACGCATCTGCGAACGCAGCCTGGGCGCTTCTGCGACTTTGACGGGGGAGAGCGTATCTATGGTGGCACGCTCCGCAACCTGCTCACGCTCAGCGCGCTCGACCTGCTGCGCCGCCTGTTTTAAGAACCTTATTCAATTCTTAACATAAATACCATCATAAGCGCGTGGCGGGTTAAATTGGAAATAGGATGATCACCGTGCTGCATCAGGCAAAGCCGTGAAGCAGTTTCTTCGTGGTAAAGTCTTTGAGGAGAAACCCCCTGTGAGCAAGTACACACTCAATCGTCGCAAGTTCCTGCAGCTCAGCAGCCTGGTTGGTGCGGGTCTGGTCGGCGGGGTGCTGCGCCCGTTCTCGGCGTTCGCACAGTCCGCGCTGCCGATGCCGCCTGCGCCCGGTCCCATCGATCTGGAAGCGGCGGGCGGTCTGGAAGCACTGATCGAAGCCGCGCGCGCTGAAGGGGCGCTCTCCACGACGGCGCTGCCCGATGACTGGGCGAACTACGGTGGCATGAAGCGTGAATTCTTCAGCCGCTACAGCTTCCTGACCCACAACGACCTGACGCCGGATGCCAGCAGCGCCGAAGAGATCGAGCAGATCAAGGCGAACGCCGGCAACAGCGGTCCGCAGAACCCGGATGTCATCGACGTGGGCTTCGTGTGGGGCGCGCAGGCGGTGAGCGAAGGGCTGCTCCAGCCGTACAAGGTGGCGACCTGGGACAGCATCCCCGAAGAGATCAAGGACCCGGATGGGTTCTGGTATGGCAACTACTACGGCTCGATGGCGTTTGAAGTCAACGTGGACGCCGTGCCGTTCGTGCCGCAGGACTGGAGCGACCTGCTCGACCCGCGCCTGCGCGGTCTGATCGCCATCAACGACCCGGTTGCAGGCAGCCAGAACACCCACGCGGTGTGGGCGGCGGCGCTGGCGGACGGCGGCACGCTGGATGAGCCGGAGAAGGGCATCGCCTTCTTCAAGCAGCTCGCTGAGAGCGGCAACCTCGTCCCGACGGCGTGGTCGCCCGCCGCGCTGGTGAGCGGTGAACTGCCGATCACGCTGCGCTGGGACTACAACGCGCTGGCGAACCGCGACAACAACGCGAACCAGGCGACGATCGAAGTCATCTACCCGGCGAGCGGCACGATCGCGGGTGTGTACCTGTGCGGCATCAACGCCTACGCGCCGCGCCCGAACGCCGCCCGTCTGTGGATGGAGTTCGTGTACAGCGACGAGGGTCAGCTGCTGTTCCTGGAGGGCTATGCCAAGCCCGTGCGCTATGACGACATGCTGGAGCGCGGGGTGATCCCGGAAGAACTGCTGGCGAAGCTGCCCGCTTCGACCGCCCCGGTCAACTTCCCGTCGCTGGAGCAGCTGAGCGCCGGCTTGCAGCACATCCGTGACAACTGGGCGACCGAAGTCGGCGTGGTGTACGGCTAAAGCATCCTGCGGGAAAACAGAGATGGGCGTGCTGCGGCGCGCCCATCTTTTTTTGCATCCTGCCCCGCGCCGCCATACAATCCGCAGCAGGGCGCACGGTATGCCCCGTACAACGACCGACATTCTGTTCAGGATGACATGTACTCATGGCGACTCTCTCACGCATCAACCAGGCGGAACAGCCTCCGTCCAGCGCGGGGCGGCTGCGTTTGCCCTCGCTGAACTGGATCGGGCTGGTTCCCTTCTTCGCTTTCATCGGCGTTTTCCTCATCCTGCCAGGCATCTCGATCATCACGCGCAGCTTCCTCGACACGGCGGGCAACTTCACGCTGGACAATCTGGGACGCCTGACCAGCCCGGTGATCACGCTGGCATACCGCAATTCACTGCTCGTGAGCGCGATCACAGCGATCAGCGGGGCGGTGATGGGCGGGTTTCTGGCATGGGCGATCACGCTGGGCGGGCTGCCGCGCTGGGTGCGCGGGGCGGTGCTGTCGTTCTGCGGCGTGGCGGCAAATTTCGCGGGCGTGCCGCTGGTGTTCGCCTTCGTCTCGCTGCTGGGGCGGCTGGGGCTGCTCAACCAGATTCTGCGCCCCACCGGGCTGAGCATCGACCCACAGACGTTCCTGTACGGGTTCTGGGGGCTGTGCCTGGTGTACACCTACTTTCAGATTCCGCTGATGGTGCTGATCACCGTGCCCGCGCTGGAGGGGCTGCGCCGCGAATGGCGTGAAGCCGCCGAAAACCTCGGCGCGTCGCAGGCGCAGTACTGGCGCTATGTCGGCTTGCCGATCCTGATGCCTGCCATCCTCGGCTCGGCGGCGCTGCTGTTCGCCAACGCTTTCAGCACCTACGTCACGGCGACGGCGCTGCTGGGCGGGGTGGGGCAGACGTTTGCGGTGACGATCGTGGTGGCGAACCAGTTCCGCACTGATACGTTCGGCGATCCTGGGCTGGGCTTTGCGCTGGCGTTCAGCATGATCGTGGTCATCGGCTTCACCATCGCCATCTACACGATCAGCCGCCGTCGTGCCGAGCGCTGGCTGAGGAGGGCATAAACCATGATGGATACACGCCGCCGCCCATCCGGGCTGTCGTTCGTCGCGCTGTTCCTCGCCGCGATCATCCTCATTCTGCCGCTGGTGGCGATGGTCTGGTCATCGATCACCACGCCGCGCGGGGATGTGTACTTCGACGCTTACATGCAGGTCTTTCAGGCTCCTCAGTTCGCCCAGACCTTCTTCTTCTCGCTGCGTTCGGCGCTGATCACCATCGCGCTGAGCGCGCTGCTGGTCGTGCCGACGGCGTACTGGGTGCAGCTTCGGATGCCGCGTATGCGCCCGGTGATCGAGTTCCTCACTGTCGTGCCGCTGGTCATCCCGTCGCTGCTGATGACTTTCGGTCTGATCCGCGTATTCAACAACACCCCGCTGACCAACAGCAGCGAGGGGCTGTATCTGATGCTGCTGGGCGCATATGTGATCATTTCGTTCCCGTTCATGTACCGCTCGGTCGATGCCGGGATGCAGGCGGTCAACGTGCGTCTGCTGACGGAAGCGGCGCAGAGCCTCGGCGCAAGCTGGTTCACCATCCTGATCCGCATCATCTTCCCCAACCTGCTGGTGTCGGTGCTGAACGGCAGTTTCATCACCTTCGCCATCGTGCTGGGCGAGTTCACGGTCGCTTCGCTGCTCAACCAACCCGCGTTCAGCCCATACATGCTCGACCTGAGTTCGCGCCAGGGTGACCAGGCGACGGCGCTGGGCATCGTGACGTTTGTGCTGACGTGGATGTGCATCGCGGCGATCGAACGGCTGGGGCGCGGGCGCGCCAATGTCAACCCGACGGGTGGACGCTGAAAGAAAAAGGACGCAGACGACATGGCATTTCTCGAACTGACGGGCATTCGCAAGGAATTTGGCACAGCCGTCGCCGTGCGCGACTTCAACATGGGCATTCATCAGGGCGAGTTCGTCTCGTTCCTCGGACCGAGCGGGTGCGGCAAGACGACCGTGTTGCGCATGATCGCCGGGTTTGAACGCCCAACTCAGGGGACGATCGTCATCGATGGGCAGAATGTGACCGAGGTGAGCGCCAATAAGCGCAACATCGGCATGGTGTTTCAGCAGTACGCGCTCTTCCCGAACATGACCGTCGCTGAAAATATCCAGTTCGGGCTGAAGGTGCGCGGCGAAGACGCGGCGCTGCGCAAGCAGCGCGTGGTGGAGATGCTGGAGATCATCCACATGCGCGATTTCGCTGGGCGTTTCCCGCACCAGCTTTCGGGTGGGCAGCAGCAGCGCGTGGCGCTGGCGCGCGCGCTGGCGATCCAGCCCAATCTGCTGCTGCTCGATGAGCCGCTCTCGGCGCTGGATGCGAAAATCCGCGTCTCGCTGCGTCAGGAGATTCGCGCCATTCAGCGTCAGTTGGGGATCACCACCATCTTCGTCACCCACGATCAGGAAGAGGCGCTCTCGATCAGCGATCGCATCGTGGTGATGAACGCCGGCGTCGCCGAGCAGATCGGCACGCCGCTGGAGATTTACAACAGCCCGCAGACGCAGTTCGTGGCGTCGTTCATCGGCACGCTCAATGTGCTGCGCGGGCAGGTCATCGACCGCACGGCGGGGCGCATCCGCATCGACGGGCAGGATGTGACGACCGGCGTGCAGATCATCGACGGCGGTGAGACCGTCTCGATCGCGCTGCGCCCGGAGTCGATCACCATCGGTCATGCCAACGGGCATGGCAATGCGCTCAGCGCCACCGTCGAAGATGTGTATTTCATGGGATCGGTGGTGCGCGTGCGGACGCGCCTGGCGGAGCAGCAGATCAATGTCGATACCTTCAATGCCGCCGGCATGATCCCGCCCAAGCCGGGTGAACAGGTGACGCTGGTCTTCTCGTCCGAGGCAGCGAAGCTGCTGGCGGACGCCGCGACTGCCTGATCGCGACGGATGGGTGGTCAGGGCGACCCACCGGGTCGCCCCTACGGGTGGGCGGTCAGGCGGGCGAGATCGGCGCGGCGGAAATGAGCGCGGAATGCCGCCACTTCCGCCAGCGCCGCCTCCAGCGCGGCGGACGCCTCCGCCACGCCCGCGCCAGGTGCGCCGTCGCCGCGCATCACCCGCCCGTCGGCGTTCAGGCGGATCGCACCGGACGCCTGTGCCCAGCGCAGCGCCGCATCGCCCGCCGTCAGCGATGTGCCGAGCGCAGCGGCGAATGCTTCCCTCTCCAGCGTCTTGCCATGTTCCAGCGCATAGCGCAGCAGACCGAGCGCCCGCTTCTGAAACGCCGTGCTGCCCGTCGCGGGTGGGTCGATGGCATACACGATCAGCGTGCGCGGCTGCGCCAGGGCGATCGCGGCACGCAGCGTTGCGCGGTCAGGCGGCGTCGTCCATACGACGAGCGTTTCCGTCGGCATGAGCATCGTCCTCCCTGCGCCCTCGACCGGATCGCCGCCTTCACGCCAGACCAGCGCGCCGGATGCGCGATCGCCTGCCAGCAGGTCGGCAGCATCGGGTATGCCGCGCCGATCGACGATCTGCATCCTGACAGCCGGGGCAACTCCGGCACGTGGAGCAGCCGGGCGGCTGTCGAGATACTGCACCTCGACGCGCCGTACCCCGCGATAATCGCCCGCGCGCAGCGTACACGCCAGATCGAATGGTGCGCCCCCTTCGCCAGGCAGGGGGAGGGCGGCGCTCTCCCACCACACCACGCGCGCCGTCGCTCCGGCGGAGTCGGTGATGGTCAGGGCGCGGTGCGCTTCGTCACGCCCGATCGGACGTGCTTCGCGCAGCGTGACGCCTGGGATGACCAGCGTGAGCGGGGGATTGCCTGCGCCGAACGGAGCGAGCAGCGCCAGCGCGTCCGCCTGGTCGAGTGTCAGGTCGGTCAGGGCGATCTCCGCGTCGATGTACAGCACATCCGGGTTTGCCCCGCCGCGCATGGCGCGCACCGACGCGCTCAGCGCTCGGCGCAGCGCCGGGATGCGATCGACGGGCAGCCGCAGCCCGGCAGCCATCGTGTGTCCGCCGTATCCCGTGAGCAGGTCGGCATGGCGCGCCAGCGCTTCGGTGATGTGGACGCCCTCGACCGAGCGCGCCGACCCGCGCGCTTCGCCGTCCGCACCCGTCACCAGCAGGATGACCGGGACGTTGTAGCGTTCGACCAGACGGTTGGCGACGATGCCGACCACGCCCGGATGCCAGTCCTCGCCCGCCAGCACGAGTGCATCCATCCGTTTGAGTTCGGGCTGGCGGGCGATTTGCGCTTCGGCGGCGGCGTCGATGAAATCGACCAGCGCGCGCCGCTGGGTATTGAGCGCTTCCAGATGCAGCGCCAGCGTCTGTGCGCGATCCGGGTCGCGCGCCAGCAGCAGATCGACGCCGCGCATGGCGTCGTCCAGCCGCCCGGCGGCGTTGAGGCGCGGGGCGATCGTGAAGGCGATATGCCCCTCGTCGATGCGTCCGGGTTCCAGCCCGGCGGTCTCTGCCAGCGCCGCCAGACCGGGGCGCAGCCCGGCGCGCAGTGCGCGGATGCCGCGCTGAAGCCAGTAGCGGGTATCGCCCGTCTGCACGGCGACGTCCGCCACGATGCCCAGCGCCACCAGGTCGAGCAGCGGGTCGATGGCGGCAGGGGAGGCGTCGTCGAGCGCGCGGATGAGTTGCAGCGCCGCGCCGACACCGGGCAGCGTCCGCATCGGATGCTCAGGGGGCAGGCGCTGCGGGTTGATATTCGCCAGTGCGGGCGGCAGAGACGTGGACAGGTGGTGATGATCGGTGACGATGATCTCGATGCCGCGCGCGCGGGCATGGGCGATCTCGTCATGCGCAGTGATGCCAGTGTCGCAGGTAATGATCAGGCGCACGCCGGAGTCGATCAGTCGATCGAGCGGGGCGATGAACATGCCGTGCCCCTCACGCGCCCGATCCGGGATGTAGACGTGGATGGGCGAACCGCGCCCTTGCAGCGCGCTGACCAGCAGCGCCGCCGCCGTCTGCCCGTCGGCGTCAAAATCGCCCCAGATGGCGATCGGCTCGCCTGCCCGCAGCGCGCGGTGCAGCCGTTCGACGGCGATCGCCATGTCTGGCAGGTCGAACGGGCTGGCAGGGACGTAGGCGTCCGGGTCGATGAAGGCGCGCGCCGCTTCGGGGGTGGTGATGCCCCGCCGCATGAGTGCTGCCGCCGCGATCGCGCTGTTCCCGACCGCTGCGATCAGCGCCGGAGTGGGATGGACGGGGGTGGGGTCGTGCCAGATGCGGGTCATGGGCGCGTCAGAAGGCGATGGCGTCGATCTGGTCGAGATCGGGCGGCGGCGCGGGGTCGGTCAGATCGTCCTGCTCACTCACAATGCCGGCTTCACCACGCCTGGTGTAGGAACGGTAGACGCAGAAGCGGCAGTGCTGCTCATCGGTGGTGAGCGGGAAGTCGGCTTCGTCGTCGTGGCGGGCGGCGATCTCGCCCGTGATCGCGTCGAGCATCGCGGCGGTGCGCGCGTCGGACTCGGCGTCCCAGTTGAATACCTCCGGCTCATCGGGCTGGGCGGCAAACCAGTAGATCATGCTGATGCGCTCCGGCGGAATGGGCGCGCCATACAGGGCTGCCCCGGCGCGCGCCAGCACAAACGGGTAGAGGCGCGTCTGCCAGCGGGCGGCGAGCTGGGCGCGTGTCGGTCGGCGTGGGGCGGTCTTCCAGTCGATGATCACCGCGCGTTCGCCTGGGTCGATCGCCAGCAGGTCGTAGCGCGCGATCAGCCGCCGACCGTGAGCAGGCAGCGGAATGCTGAGCGCGATCTCGGCATGGCGTGCAGCGGGCAGATCAGCATGGGCGAGGAAAGCGAGAGCGGCGTCAAACCAGCCTGTCAGGGCTGCTTCGTCGGGGTCGGTCAGGGCAGCGCGCAGCACGTCCTCCTGGATACCGATAGTGTGCTGGTGCAGCAGGGTATGCAGGCTTTCGCCCATGAGCGTGCGCGCTTCATACTCGCGCATCGGCTCGCTTTCCGGGGCGGGGTAGCGCAGCCCTTTGATCCAGCGTAGGTAGAAGCGCAGCGGGCAGTCAGCGTAGTCTTGCAGGCTGGACTGGCTGAACAGGAAGTCATCGGGTAGATGCGCCATCAGTTCAGGCCTCCTCTTCGGCGGTCATGCCCAGTTCGGTCTGCACGAACTGGCGCAGGGCGATGAACGGGGCTGCCGGGGTGACATCGTGCCGCCGTCCGGTGTTGAAGCTGACGATGAGTTCGCGCCTGGCGCGGGTGATGCCGACGTAGAGCAGGCGCAGGCGCTCACCGATCAGGTCGTGGCGGGCGTCATTCGTGGCTTGCCCTTCTTCGTAGGCGTAGCGCTCCGGCTGGTCGATCGCGCTGAGCTGCGCCAGCGCTTCGGCACGCAGGTTGAGCGAGTCGCGGATGAAGTATTTCTCGTCGTAGAACGTCTCGCCTGCCGCGCCGGAAGGAAAATCGTAGCTGTTGACGGAGAGCAGATACACGCGATCCCATTCCAGCCCTTTGGCGCTGTGCATGGTGGTGATGGCGACTTTGCCCGGATGGGCGTCCGGGTTGAAGGCGCGGGCGTCGGCATCCATGCCCAGATAGCGGCGTTCGTGCCGGGCGATCTCGGTCAGGATGTCGATGTACTGAGGCAGGCGCAGCTTCGGTTCGCGGTTGGCATAGCCGCGCAGCACGACGGCGAAGCTGTGCGCGAGCGCCAGGTCTGCCGGGTCACGGAAGAGGTCTGCCGCCAGCACGAGCAGGAGCTGGTCGATGGGCAGCACGGCGGCGGCGTGCCAGCGCCGGATCGCCTCGCGGAAGGCGAACAGCGCTTCGCCCAGCAGCGGGTCGGCGGCGATCAGGGCAGCGGCATCGTCCGCTGTCAGCCAGTCGTGCGCGCCTGGGGCAGGGGCGATGAACGCCTCGACCTGCCTGATCTGGCGCAGCGCAGCAGCGGCGCTCTGGGTGCGGTCGTGTTCGGCTTCGTCGTCGCGCAGATCGCGCCGCCACACCTCCCATGCTTTCGCCAGATGCGCCGGGTGCGCCGGTTCCGCCAGCGCGCGCAGCACCAAGCCGAGCGCGCCCGCCGTCTGGCGGGTGCTGGTGGTGCTGCTCAGCACCTCGATGATCGGGATGGGGAGCTGATGCTTGCGGGTGGTGTCGATCAGGCTGTAGCCGCGCCGATTGGTCGGCACGAGGACGGCACAGGTGCGATCCGGGTGATCGGGCAGCCAGCGGGCGATCGAGGCGATCGTCCGTTCCACCTCTTCATCCGGCGTCATCGATCGTCCGATGAAGGCGATGCGTGCTTCGCTTTCCGGCGGATTAGGCTGGGCATCACCAGGCTGCACGGGCTGGATGTAGGGAGGGCGCAGCGGGCGCTTCTGGCGGATGACCGGGGAAGGATGCAGCCTTGCCGTCCAGTCGATGAGCGCATTGGCGACCGACTGGATGCTCACGGCGCTGCGTCCGCTTTCAGGCAGATCGACGGCGCGCACGCCCGGCTCATCGAGGAACGCCCAGAGCAGTTCCGGGTTGGCAGTGGTGAACGTTTCGTAGATCGCCTGGTTCGGGTCACCGACGCGCACCCAGTTGCCGTCTTCGCCGACCAGCAGACGCAGGATGCGTTCCTGAAGCTGTGACGAGTCCTGCGCTTCGTCTTCCAGCACATAACGCCAGCGGGCGCGCAGCCGTGCCAGCAGCGCGCGGTCGGTCTCCAGCGCGCTGAGCGCCAGACGGATCAAATCCTGAAAATCGACCGCACCGCGATACGTCAGCCCACGCTGATAGGTGACGTACACGTCGGCGCACCATGCTGCCAGCCTGGGCATTTCGCCCATGCCCTGAGCGTAGGCGTCCAGCCTGGCGCGCACGGCATCGGGCGTCAGGGTGAGGTCTTTGGCGCGCTGGATGAATGCCCCGGCGACTTCCGCCAGCAGGTCGGGCAGGTCGCTTTTGGCGAGCGCTTCGCGGCGCGGCGGAGGGAGGTCGGGCTTGAGCAGCGCGCCGATCAGGTCGTCGGTGATGTGCAGGCTGACGGCATCGCGCAGGATGTCACGCGACTCGCGTTCGTCGAGGATGACGAATCCGTCGGCGAGCGCCAGCAGACCTGGGTTTTCGCGCACGATGTCGCTGCACATGCTGTGCAGCGTGCGGACCCGGCAGCCAACGTTCGGCAGCAGCCCCCGCGCGCTGAGGAGGGCGCGAATCTGAGCGTTGAAATTCTCGACGGCGGCATTGACCAGCGTCACGACCAGCACCTCTTCGCCGTCCTGAAGATGTTCGGCGACCAGTTTCGCCGCCAGCGCCGACAGGGTGCGCGTCTTGCCGCTGCCCGGCACGGCGGCGATCGCCAGTTTGCCGCGCGTGTAGTCCAGCACGGTCTGCTGGGCGGGACGGGGGGTGAAGGTCACGGGTGCGCCTCCTCAGGCGGGGTCAGGCGGCGGATGAGGCGGTTGATGGCGTCGAGCAGCGCGCCCTGCTCACTCGCGCCCGTCTCGCCCAGTTCGCTCATGCCCCAATGCACGGCGACACGACAGCGACGCAGCAGCCCGATCACCAGCCGGAAAAGCTGCTCCTGCTGATAGGTCTGCTCTTCCAGATCGCCCCAGATGTCACCCGTCCAGTTTGGGCTGAGGATGACGGGATGGGTGAGCGGCTGGAACACCCGCTCCGACCAGCCGCGCCCGCTCACATCGAGCCAGAACTGGTGATCGACGGCGCGGTCTTCCATCAGAAAGGTGAATGCCGGGGCGACCAGCACCGCATCGCTCTCCGGGCGCAGCCAGAGCGCGGCGTACTGGTTGGCGATCACCCCGGCGTCGATCATGCTCAGGTATGCCTGCCCGATCGCCATACCCGCTGGGGCGCTGGTGCGCTCCAGCGTGTGGCGGAAGCCGCGCGCCGACTCGATCAGCGCGGCAGCAGCATCAGCGGCGATCAGATCGCGGTGCAGCCCATACCCGCGCCCGGACAGCACCTCCGCGAACAGGCGGCTGAAGAAATGGTCGATCGGGGGATCGCGCGGGGCAGGGGGCGCTTCGGGCGTGGTGTCGGATTTTTTGCGGCGGCGCTTCGGTTTGCTCTCGGTGGGTTCGGGCATGACGCTGCTGGCGATATACGACTCCAGCCACAAACGCAGGCGGTCGTACTTCTCGCCGACGACGTAAGTCAGGCGTTCCTGCACATCGGGCGGGAAGGTGTCGAACGGGATGAGGCGGGGGGGCAGGTCAGG
>CAZTLS010000003.1:145429-197703 GCA_964614405.1 uncultured Pleurocapsa sp. | reverse complement strand
GTGCCAGCCGCGCCAGGGTGAGCAGCGCGCGCACGACCGGCTCATCGCGCAGCGCGCGCGACGGGCGGTGCGACCGGGCGGGGATGCCGCGCGCCGCCAGCCGTTCGAGCAGGGAGAAGCGCAGCGCATCGCTCATATAAGGGGCGAGCAGGGCGATCTGCCTGGGTGCTGTGCCGCTGGCGATGAGCGCGGCGGTCGAGTCGGCTGCCCAGTCGAGCATATCTGGCGTGAAGCGCGCCAGATGCAGCGTGAAGGCAGCGCGCAGATCGGCGTCATCAGCCGGGGCAGGTCCCATTTGCAGGGTGTGTGCGAGCGTCTCAGCGAGCGCAGCGACGGGCTGCCCCATGACGAACGAGCCTTCGAGCGTGACCTGCCCATCGCAGCTTTCGGACAGCAGATAAGCACCATCCGGTTCCGCGCCGAGGAAGCGCCGGACGCCGCCGTCGCTGTCCAGCAGCACCAGCGCGGAGTCGGCATGTTCCAGCCACACCTCATACAGACGATGGGCGGCGGCGTTCTCCTCCTCTACGTTGTCGAAGATGAGGTGACGGGCGCTGGCGAACAGGCGATCGCGGCAGACAGGCAGGGTATGCGCCATGAACGTTTCGATGAGCAGCGAGTAATCGAGCAGGTGATGTGCCAGGCAGTGAGCGCGGAAGCGTTCGATGACCGTCTGCATTTCGTCGAACATGCGCGCCTGCGCCCGGTCTCCCGCCCAGGCGCGGCTGAGGCGATCGCGCACCTCAGCGAGCGGAAACCCGCCGATCGCCGCGCGGTTGAGATTGTCGAGGAGCTGGCTGTACAGCCGCCCACGCGGCAGGGTGACCGTCTCGAAGAAGCCCTCTGCCTCGATGAGTGGGTTGACGATCTGCGCCATGACGTACTGCGCCGTCTCCAGCGTGAGGAAGGTGGGGGTGGGCGCACCGGGGGCGAAACCGGCGCGCGGGGCAACAACCTGCCAGTAGAGCGAGACGTATTCGCGGGCGATGCCGCTGAAGGTGGTCACGCGCGCCGATCCGCCTGGTGGCAGGTCGGCACGGCGCAGCGCCTCGATGTAGGGCAGGGCGAGGGTGCGCTGCGGCGTCAGCACGGCGATCAACCCGGCGGGCACGCCGGACTCGATCAGCCGCAGCAGACGGACGACCGCTGCGCGCGTTTTGCCCGCCCCGGCAGCGCCATCGACGAACAGTCCACGCCCATCGATCGGGTGATCGACGAGCGCACGCTGGCTGGGGGAAAGATCGGCATAGGTGATCATGAACGCATATTCTACCAGAAAATGGTCGTATTGGACATGCGTCAGGCGAAAAATCGTGACAGCTTATCCCGATAGCATTCATCAGACATCGCGGTTTTTCAAATGGCTTGCATCTCTGGCAGGAAACAAAGATATTTTTTGACAGAAAACAGGATTAAGTTTTCCTGAAAATCGATGATCAGTTATTCACTCCGACCCGTGCCCGCTTTACATGAAGTTGAGCGAGTCGTGCAGCCAGTCGCCCAGAACAGTGATGCTGAGAATGAGCAGAAAAATCACTGCGCCAGAGATGATGGAGAGCGAAGGCGCGAACAGAAGGTATGGGCGTCCTTCTCCGAGAAGCCCACCGAGGCTGGACATGGGTTGAACGATACCCAAGCCGAGAAAACTGAGCGCGCTTTCCAGAAGGATTGCACCCCCTAGGTTGATGGTAAACTGGACGATGAGCGCCCCTGTCATGTTCGGGAGCAGATAGCGGCGGTATAGCCCGAACAGTGTAATGCCCAGTGAATGTGCAGCCAGCACATAGTCACGTTCGGCAATCGACAATACCAACGCGCGTACCAGCCTCGCATAGGTGTTCCAGCTGCTTAGACCTACAACCACCACCATGACGCTCAGCGAGTTGCCAAATAAAGCTATAGCGGTGAGGGCGAACACGATAAACGGAAGTGAAGCCTGGATGTCTGCCAGCAGCATCATTACCTCATCTGTCAATCCTCGTGCAGTTGCAGCGATCATGCCGATGCATACTCCGATCGCTGCACTCATCACACTGCTTATGGTCGCTGTGATGATCGTGATGCGAATAGCTGGCAGCAGCCTGCTGAGGATGTCTCTTCCAAGATAATCTGTGCCCAGCACGTATGCCGGATCACCGCCTAGTGTAAAAGCCGGAGGAAGCCCGGCACGGGTAACGTTCGAGCGAGTACTGTCATACGGTGCAATATGTTCTCCGGCAATCGCCAGCCCGATGATAAAGATGATGCAGATTAGTGCCCCCTTCACCAAACAGGGAATGCGCCACCTCTGATCACCGGTTACTCTTTTACCCCTTCTTCCTGAGTACCAGACTGACCGACTCATTTTTTGCTTCCGCCTGTGCCTGAAAGACGAATACGAGGGTCGATAAGGGGATATAATAGGTCGGCAATCAGGTTAGCAGTTGTTACGCCGAAGGCGATCAATATGACCACAGCCTGAACGACCGGGAGATCACGCGCTGAGACTGCACTTACAAACAGCCTGCCGACACCGGGGATGGCAAATACGGTTTCTACTACAGTAGCGCCTGCAACCAGAAAGCCCACCTGAATGCCCAGTATGGCGATGACCGGAATGGCAGCGTTGCGCAGAGCGTGCCGCCATAGTACAGTGTGAGCGAACAAACCTTTGGCATGTGCTGTTCGCAGGTATGGTTCGCGCAGCACCTCCAGCAGCGCGCCGCGTGTGAAGCGGGCGATTCGCCCGGTAGCGGTACTGCTCAGGGTAATCAGCGGAAGAATAAGATGTGAAGGTGTCCCCGTGCCAGAAGTGGGCAGCAGGCGGAGTTCGACGGCAAACAGAATGATCAGCATCGTGCCGAGCAGATAATCAGGCAGTGCGTAAGTCGTTACACTTAATACCGTCACCAGCCGATCCTGCCAGCGGCGATGCCAAAGCGCAGCGAGGATACCGGCTGTGCCCCCTGCGACGATCGATATGATCAGCGCTAATCCGCCCAGCAAAAGCGTATTGGGTACAGCTTCCGCGATGATGAGCGAGACAGGTAATCCGTTGACAAACGACTGCCCCAGATTGCCTTGAGTGAGTGCTGCAAAATATCTGATGTATTGTTCGGCTAATGAGGCATCAAGCCCCCATTGTTCGATGTAGAACTGACGTATGGACTCCGGGGCATTACCAGGCAGTAAGGCGTCGATCGGATCACCGAGCAGACGAAACGCGATGAAAACGAGTGTCACCACGATCCATATGGTGAGTACACTGCGCACAACACGTCTGGCGAGGTAGCGGATCATCGCTTTTGTTCCTGCAAAGCTGCCTGCACCTCGCTTGCATGAAGCAGCGGCCAATCGGTGCGCGCGCCATCAGGGAAATGCGGTTTGGTGATCCCCTCAGGTTGTACAAGGCGGATTTCCACTGCCTCACCCTCGAAGGTATACTCGATCACGCCGTTGACAGCGAGACCATTTGCCGAAACATAGTCGTCAATACCACGCATGATTGTCGGCGCGGTGACAACGGTGATGCCGATCGTTTGTAATAAGCGAAAAACATGTAGATGCCCCGTCCCGATCAGGCGTACATTGGCTGTCGCAATCAGCCCACGAAGGCGACGGCGCGCTTGAGCAGGTATGCTGTAGGTGACGTACTGCTCTTCATGAAACGAAATGACGCATGGCGGTTTGTGCATGAAAAGCGCGACGGGCTGGCGTCCGGCGATTTGCAGGTGTTGTTCAAGAAACTGCCATTGTTTTTCTTCCTGCGCAAATCCCGACTCCCAGATGAGATCATTGACTCCGATCAGATACCACTCCCCAAATGACTGTGCCCAGCAATCTTCACCGAAGATATCCACATAGTGTTCGCGACGTGCTTCGGTGACCAGATACTGCCCCAACCAGGGGGCTTCAAAGCGAGGGGGCGGCGCAGGCGGTCCGCCCCCCATATCGTGATCGCCAGGCAAAGACCGCCATGGAACGCTCAGGCGTGACAACTGTTCATATCCGAATGCCAGGTCGTCGTGATCCTCCGGCGAATTCAACACGATGTCACCGCTGTTGATGACCAGATCAGGCTGTCGGACATTAATATACGATAGAACAGCCGCCCAGTTCGCGTAGGTATACGCACGGGTTCGGCTTAGGTGCAAATCTGAGATCTGAATGAGGCGTAAAGTGGTCATCGAACAGCTCGCTTGTTGAACAATCTCACGATAAGAGGAGGGAGACGCTGCCTGCGTCCCCCTCGGCACGTCAATTCAGACCGGAAGCGCGTTTCAGGGATTGGCTGGGAACAGACCTGGACCGAAGGCAATGCTGAAGTTCGACAGTGGACGCCACGCCAGATCAGCGCGCAGTGCGTAATACTCCGGGCGCTGCCACAGGAAGAAAGCCTGTGGGTCTGCCGCCCAGACTTCCTGTATGGCGCGCCAGATTTCTCTCCGTGCCGTTTCGTCGGTAGTTTCCTGCAATTGCAGGCACAATTCATCCAGCCCACCGGGGACCTGGATACGCTGATTGCGCGCATAGCTGCTGGCAGAGGTGAATGTCGTGCAAACTGGTGTGTAGGGGTCTGGCATCGAGATGTTGTTCGATGTTGCCCACATGCTTACGTTTGTTGGTGGGTTGAGACGGTGCAGCGAAAAGTCAGGAATGATATCCAGCGTGACCCGCAGACCGACACGTGCCCACATCTCCTGCAGCAGCAGCGCTGCCTCGTTGACCAGGACGAAATTGTTGGCAATGAATTGCAGATTGATCGGAGAGCCATCGTAATTGGCTTCCGCCAGCAGTCGGCGGGCTTCTTCCGGGTCGTAGCCGCTTGCATCGGGTTCAAAGTAAATGCCATATGCAGGCGAATTAATCCCCCACAACGGAGTAACCGTCGAGAGATAAAGCTGACTGGCGATTGTGTCGAGATCAGCAGCGGCGATGAGCGCGCGACGAATACGCGCATCGTGTACTGGCAGCTCTTCCGGTCCCGTCATGAACGAGAACATCTGAATATTTTCCTGCGGCATGACGATCACGCGAAAACCGGCTGCCTCAAGTGATGGAAGCTGCTGGGGGATGACGCCCACGATCATGTCCAGCTCACCTGCGAGCAGCCCCGCTACACGAGTCGCAGGTTCCGGGATGTCGCGGTAAGTGAGACTCGCAACGGGGGGGACGCCGCCCCAGTACTCGTCGAAAGCGACCAGACGTACCTCATCACGTGCCCGGTATGACTCAAGTCGATACGGACCAGTACCGATGGGAGCCTGGTTAAAAGCACTGGCTCCGACTTCGAGGAAATAGCTGCGCGGGACGACGTAACCGATGTTCGATTGCAGGCGGTTGATCAGCGCAGCGTCGGGAAAGCGAGTGGTCACGCGAACTGTTCGCTCATCGATGACCTCCACGCTGGCGAACACGCCGAGAGCCAGGGCGTTTGGAGTCAATGCGTTCTCTCCCCACAGCCGTTCTGCTGAGAGTGTAAACGCCACATCTTCAGCGGTCAGTTCCGCCCCATTGTGGAACAGCACGCCCTGACGAATGGTGAGGTCGAGCTCAGTTGGCGACACAAACTGCCATGCTTCAGCAATGCCAGGAACAGGCGTATTTCCCTGCCCGTCGGGACCGAAATCTCGTCCGATAAGCGGGTCGAAGATGTTGTAGACGATGCGCCTCTGGAAAGTGCCTTCGCAGGCGATACACAGGTCATTGGGGATGCTGTTGACGCCGATTACAAGGTCAGGTCGATTGTCCTGAGCGACTGAGGGCATTACACCGAACCCAATCAGCAGGATAATCACCCACAGCACACGGATTGGATGTGACATGATAGTACCTCCGCCAGGATGATTGCATCATGTTAGCGGAGAGAATGCGCGCACAATCCCTCTTACGTGTCACTGTAGCACTATGACAAAAGGATGGCAAGCAAAATGAAGAATACTTAACCGGAATGGACATGAGTGATGATAACTGGACAAGATCACGAAGAAAAATTCTGACAGACCTAACGAGTACTTAACTCATACGATAACAAGTTCGACCGTTTTAGCTTCGACAACCTGACGATGGCGTTGGGCTATCCCGCTGTCCGTGATCACGGTATGGATTTTATCCCAGCCACAGATCGCAATCTGGGGCGGATTTTCGAACTTGCTGTGATCTGCCACGACGATGCACTGGCGGGCACGTGCGATAAGCTCACGCAGGTAAATCACATTTATGATGTGTCCCGCAGTTGCACCCAGCCGTGCATCCAAGCCGGTCACTGTCAGGAATACCTTGTCAATTGCTATGCTGCGCAGGGCAGTGACCGCTGTCGGACCAATCAGCCCATAGTGTCCAAGACGCAGAAAACCGCCAGGCACGAAGATATCAACCTGAGGATGTGTGGCAAGGGACTGTACGATTGATAAATCGTTGCTTATCGCTGTGAAGCGGAGCTGATCGTCTATCTGCTGCGCAATCTGTAAAGGGGTCGAACCGGAGGTGAATGCGATAGTCTCGCCAGCCGCAATGTGCTGGGCAGCGGCAAGACCGATCCGCTGTTTTTCAGCGAGAAACATGGTCTGCCGCTTTTCGTAAAACAGCCGAAGCTCTTCGGTGAGTTCGCGGCGGTGCATCGCTCCACCGCTGGTGCGCTTCAACAGCCCCTGCTGGTCTAAGGCGGTCAAATCACGGCGGATGGTCGCTTCCGATACGCGCAGATGAGCTGCCAGTTCGCCTACCGTAACGTATTCCCTGTACAGCAGAATGTCGATAATTGCCGCTGCACGCCCCTGGATGGAGTCGAAATTACCAGCCGTCTGCATGTAGAATACCTCCAGTTTTAGCGTCGCTTCAGAATTTTTCTGTCTGGTTTCTGTTGACCATATCATCAGCTTCGCTGCGGACAGGCTGAGGAAGCCTCGCTCAACCTGCTTAAAGATTATATACTGTCCCTGCCAGACAGGAAGTGTCCTCGGCTGTTTTCCAAACAGGTGGTTCAAGTAGATGGATATCCCCTGATGCAAGCCTATCTTTCGCTGCTGCGACGGAACCCGAATTACGCGCGCCTGTGGTATGCCCAACTGGTCAGCCTGACTGGGGACTGGTTCAACACGATCGCGCTGTCGGCGCTGGTGGTCGCCTACAGCCCGGAGAACAGCGGCTGGGCGATCAGCCTGCTGCTGCTGGCGCGCACGCTGCCGCCGCTGGTGATCAGCCCGATCGCCGGGGTGCTGATCGACCGCTTCAACCGCAAGCTGCTGCTGGTGTGGACGAATTATCTGCGCGTGCTGGTGGTGCTGGGGTTTCTGGTGGCGGCGCAGGGTCCGGAATGGCTGTGGCTGATCTACGTGCTGTCGATCATCCAGTTTGCGCTGTCGGCGGTGTTCGAGCCGGGTCAGCAGGCGATCACGCCGTCGCTGGTCGGGCGCGATGATCTGGTGACCGCCAACACGCTGAACACCGTCACCTGGTCGGTGCTGCTGGCGATCGGCGCGGTGCTGGGCGGGGTAGTGGCGGCGGTGGTGGGTTTGGAAGTGGCGCTGCTGATCGACGCCATCACCTTTCTGGTGGCGGGGCTGCTGCTCTCCACCGTGCGCTACGACCCGTCGGGGGCTGCTCATGTCGAACATGCCAATGTGCCCAGAGAGCGGGTGACATTTCAGGACGGGGTGCGCTATCTGCGGCGCACGCCAGACGTACTCAGCACGCTGTTCATCAAGTTCGCCACCAGCCTGGGCAATGTGGATACCCTGATCGTCATCTTCGGCACAAAAGTCTTCGTGCTGGGGCAGGAGGGGGTGTTGTCGCTGGGCATCCTGTACAGCGCGTTCGGGGTGGGGTCGGTGGTCGGTCCGCTGCTGCTCAACCGCTGGAACGATGGCAGCGTGGGGCGGATGCGCCAGCTGGTGACGGTCGGGTTCGTGTGGGTGGCGATCGCCTGGCTGGTGATGGGCTGGGGTGGGTCGCTGATCGTGGTGTGCATCGCGCTGTTCGTGCGGGCGATGGGCGGCTCGGTCAACTGGACGTACAGCTCGGTCATGCTGCAGAAAGTGACGCGCGACGACTATCTGGGACGCGCTTCCTCATGGGACTGGGCGCTGTATTACCTCTCGACGGTCTTCTCGACAGTGGTGCATGGTGCGCTCATCGACGCCTTCGGCGGGTCAAGTGGGCGTGAAGTGTCCCTGCTCACGTTCGTCATCGCAGTGATCGCGGTGGGGGCGTGGCTGGGCGTGATGCGCTGGCTGCGCCAGCCGGAACGGGTCGCCATGCGGGGGCAGGCTGGCACATAACGACGCCTGACGGGGGTCTTAACATGATCTTTGTCACAATTTGACAAAACTGCCCATTTGGGTGATTTGGCGATCAACAAAACCTGATACACTGAATAATGAAGATCAACATTTCTTCGTCAGCGTTGACGAAGCATCAGACCTCTTAAACGGTTTATGATGAAAATTGACGCACCACATTTTGACCGATGTGCCACCGCACATGCAGCGCAAAGGGTTCCACAATGAGCAGACACACGATTGAACCGGATAGCAGCTTTACCTCCTGTTATCGCTACTGGGACGCGCAGTCCGAGAAATACAGCGGGTGTGACGCATTGATCACCGCACTGGACTCGGGCTGGACGATCGATGGGGTGGTGTTTCGGCAGGAGTTCTGGCTTTCCGGGGTACGCCCGGTGTGCGTCTTCCATTTTGAACTGATGCGTGAGGGCGTGCGCGCCAAGATGCGCGTGGTGCATAATCCTTATCTGGTGCGGCTGCTTCAGGGGCGTGGCGTGCAGGTGGTGGCGATCAATCAGCGCAAGCAGGAAGAACGGGTGCGTTTCTACTAGTGCATTTTCACAACAATGTGGCGACAGGCGGGCGGCTCGCGCATGGGGGCTGCCCGCTTTTTTGTGTACAATGCCTGTTTTACAGGAATGGAATGGGAGGGCATTGTGCTGCTTGAACTGCTGAAAGTGATCGTACTAGGGATCGTCGAGGGGATCACCGAATTTCTGCCGATCTCGTCCACCGGGCATCTGATCGTGGCGACGGCGCTGTTACAGCCGGCGTTTACCGGATCGGTAGACAGCGTGTTTGTGGTGTTCATCCAGTTTGGCGCGGTGGTGGCAGTGGTGCTGTATTACGCCCGTGACCTGCTCGATCAGGCACGCCGGCTGACGACCAGCGCAGCGGTGCGCCGCTTCTGGCTGCATGTGGCGATCGCAGTTGTGCCGGCAGCAGTGGTCGGGTTGGCGGCGCGCGGGTTCATCAAAGAAGTGCTGTTTTCGCCGCTGGTGGTGGCGATCATGCTGATCGCGGGTGGGGTGCTGTTCATCGTGGTGGAGCGGCTTGGCTTTGCAGCAGGGGCGACTCAGGAAGACATCGAAACGGTCTCGCTGCGTCAGGCGGTGCTGATCGGCTGCGCGCAGGTGGTGGCGCTCATCCCAGGCGTATCGCGCTCTGCGGCGTCGATCCTCGGCGGCATGGGCGTTGGGCTGACGCGCACAGCGGCGACGCGCTTCTCATTCTACCTTGCCATGCCGACCCTCGGCGCAGCGACGCTGGTCGATCTGCTGCTCAGCCTGGACGAGATCACCAGTGGGGAAGAATGGCTGTTCCTGATCGTCGGGGCGATCGTAGCGGGAATTGTGGCGTGGTTTGCCATCGACTGGCTGCTCAAATACGTTTCACGCAACAGCTTCGTCGGCTTCGGCGTGTATCGTATCCTCGCAGGGGGAATCATTCTGCTGCTGATCGCGGGGAATATCCTGTAACTGTTTTGAAATATCTTTGCAGTTTTCTAAAGATCGCTCATAATGATGAGTGTGCGAGTCATAAAGCGCGCGTTGGAGACAGGATAAAACCACAATGACACGCATTCTTGTGGTGGAAGACGCGGATGTGCTGCGTCTGGACATCGCTGAAATGCTGCGCCTGGAGGGGTTTGAGGTCGATGAAGCCGAAAATGGGGCGGTCGGTTTGCATTACGCGCTGACGCACCGCCCTGACCTGATCATCAGTGATCTGATGATGCCGGTCATGGATGGGTTAGCGCTGCTGAAAGCAGTACGCGACAGTGCCGGCATGACGGGCGTGCCGTTCATCTTCCTGACGGCGCGCACTGACCGGGTGGACATGCGGGCGGCGATGGAGCTGGGCGCGGACGATTTCGTCACCAAGCCGTTTCATGTCGCCGAACTGCTGGCAGCCGCAGAAGCCCAACTGAAAAAGAAGCAGCAGCGCGATGCCGTGCTGGAAAGCAGGATGGAAACGCTGCGCGGCAATATCATCGTCGCGCTGCCGCATGAACTGCGCACACCGCTCAATTCGATCCTCGGCTTCTCTGAACTGCTGATGGCGGACGGCAGACAGCTTTCCCAGGCACGGACGGCGGAAATGGCGCGGCACATCCACAATGCCGGGCAGCGGCTGTATGCGCTGGTGGACAATTATCTGCTCTACGCCCAGCTTGAGCTGATCGCCACTGACCAGCGGCGCATCGCCGAACTGCGCCGCGAAATCGCGTTCGGCACGACGTCGGTCATCGAGAACAGCGCCACGCAGGTGGCGAAACGCCATCAGCGGCAGGAGATGCTGGAAGTGGTCATCCACGATGCGCCTGTTTTCGCCATCAACGAACTCTATCTCAAGAAGATCGTTGATGAACTGGTGGACAACGCCTTCAAGTTCTCACCACCAGAGGGACTGGTGCGCGTCTGCGTGACCGCCAATGAAACGCACGGGCGCATCAAGGTGGGTGATCAGGGCATCGGGCTGACGGACGAACAGATCGCGCAGATCGGCGCATACATGCAGTTTTCGCGCCGCCTGCGCGAACAGCAGGGGACGGGGCTTGGACTGGCGATCGTCAGCCGTCTGTGTGAGCTGTACGGTGGCAAGATGACCATCGAGAGCGAACCTGGCAGCTACACGCTGATCACCGTCACCCTGCCGCTGCACACCTGAAACAACGAGCGTGAACTGGTTGTGCGCCTGCTGAAACGCGCTATAATGAGCGTCAGGATCGCCTCGCGCTGTGAGAAGGAAGTCGGTATGCCGAAAAAATGGTCTCAGTTCTGGTTGCTTCTGACGACGACTGCGCTCATCGCCCTGACGGCGACGGGGTGTTTTCAGCCTGCTGGTGCTGGGCTGGAGGCGACCAATCTCGCTCAGGCATTTCCGACCTTCACCCCCTTCCCGACTGAGACGCCGACGGATACCCCTGTCCCGACCGAGACGCTCACGCCGACGCCTGACGTGCCGCTGATCACCGATACGCCAACGCTCGATTTCCTGGAAACTGCCACCTTCCAGCCGGAATTCGTCACCGCGACGCCCACCCCGATGGTCGTCGCTGATGCGGGGCTGGCACAGCTCGACCCGATCTGGCAGACGGCGACCGCAGTCTTCCTGCAACAGCTCGGCATCGACCCGTCTCAGCCCGAACAGCAGCCGGAAGAACCGCCTTTCCTCGACCCGCTGCTGCTGACCTCGACCCAGCTGGTGCGTGAAGCGACGCTGGCGGCGGAACTGCCCCTTACCCAGACGGCAGAAGCACTGTTCGGTCCCTCGCCCACCGCGACATTCCAGTCCTTCTTCCCCACCGCCACCTTCCCGCCGCAGGTGATCCTGCCCGGCAATGACTGCGAACATCAGGTGCAGCCGACTGACCGCAACCTGTTCCGTATTGGGCTGGATTACGGCATCCACTACCTCGACATCGCCTACTACCCGCTGAACAGCATCGTCAACCCGAACCTGATCTACATCGGGCAGAAGATCATCATCCCAGGGTGCGGCACGACGGGCAAAATCCCCCCGCCCACCTGGACGCCTACGCCGACTTCCTTCCTGCCCACCCAGAGCGGCGGCATCGCCTACCCGACTTTCACGGGCAATTACCCCACTTTTACCGGGTCACCCATTCAGTACACGGTGCGCCCAGGTGATACACTCTTCCGCCTGTCGCTGACCTACGGCGTGCCGATCGCCACCATCGTGGCGCGCAACCCGCAGATCACCAACATCAACCTGATCTACGTCGGCGATACGCTGATCATCGGGTGATGGGCGTGACGGAAGAGACGATACTGACGCGCCGCATCGTGCATCACGGGCGCGTCATGGATTTTGAAGTGTACGAGGTGCGCCTGCCCGACGGGCGCACCGCTCAGCGCGATATTGTCACCCATCCCGGCGCGGTTGCGATCGCCGCGCTGGATGCTGACGGGCAGGTGCTGCTGGTGCGTCAGTATCGCACCGCTGCCGCGCGCACGCTGCTGGAAATCCCGGCAGGGACGCTGCACCCCGGCGAAGACCCGCTGCTGGCGGCGGCGCGTGAACTGCGTGAGGAGACAGGGTTCGCCCCAGGAAAACTGGAGTCGCTGGGGGGGATTTTCGTCGCTCCCGGTTACACCTCTGAATACATCCACCTCTACCTGGCGACCGACCTGACCGCTGCGCCGCTGCCGATGGACGATGATGAATTCATCGCGCTGGAGCGCTTGTCGCTGGATGAGGCGCTGGCGGCGATCGAAAGCGGCGCGATCTGCGATGCGAAAAGCGTGACGGCGCTGCTCAGGCTGGATCGACGACAGCGCCACCCTTGAGCCTCCCCCATCCCTTCGTGTATACTACTGTTTACTATGCAGGATGACCATGCGATACGCCGAGAGGCGTATCTTTTTTGGAGAGAACCACCATGCACGAATTGTTACAAGCCCTGGCGACGCCCATCCCGAACCACCCTGAGTTCGGCGTGGGAGACACGATCAAGGTGCATGTTCGCGTCGTCGAGGGCGATCGCGAGCGTATTCAGGTGTTTCAGGGGATCGTGATCCTGACGCACGGCGGCGGCAACAACCGCACTTTCACCGTGCGCCGTATCGCCTCGCACGGGATCGGCGTCGAGCGCACCTTCCTGTACAACAGCCCGCGCATCGACAAGATCGAAGTGTCGCGCCGCTCGAAGGTGCGCCGCGCTCAGTTGTACTACATGCGTAATCTGCGCGGCAAGGCGGCGCGTCTCAAGGAACGCCGCTGACGTACTGCGTCCGGCGGATTTTGTCGGGCGCTGCGCCAGATGACATGCACTTCACAGGGACACATAGTGTGTCCCTGACATTCCATTCGTTCACACCCTGTTCAGCCACCTTACAAGGATCACTCACCCATGCGCCCGCTGATCGGAATCAGCATGTCCACGTACACCAGTGGTACGGGCAGCCTGTATCATCATTCGTATGCCATGAACGCTCAGTCGATTGCCGATGCCGGAGGAATGCCCGTGTACATCCCCACCGGGCTGTCCGAAGATATGCTGCGCGAATTGTATCAGCGGCTTGATGCGGTGCTGCTGCCCGGCGGGGGTGATGTGCGTCCGTCGGTATATGGTGCAGAAGCCCATCCGCTGACCGCCAACATCAATGACGATCGGGATGCGCTGGAGATCACCCTGGCGCGCTGGGCTTACGCGGATGATCTGCCTCTGTTCGGTATCTGCCGGGGACATCAGGTATTGAACGTTGCGCTGGGCGGCACGCTGATTCAGGACATCCCCAGCGAAGTGGGCGAGGAAACCCCGCACGAGACGCCCAACGACATGCCGCGCAACACGCCGCGCCACAGCGTCAACGTCGTGCCGGGCAGCCGCCTTGCCGAGATCATGGGCGGCGTGCAGTTCGAAGTGAACAGCCTGCATCATCAGGCGGTGGAGCGGATCGCGCCGGGGATGGTCGCCTGCGCCATCTCGCCCACCGATGAGGTGATCGAGGGGCTGGAAGTGCCGGATCGCGCCTTCTTCCTGAGTGTGCAGTGGCATCCCGAAAATATGTATCAGACGAGCGAGCCGATGCGCCGCCTGTTTCACGCCTTCATCGAGACGGCGCGTGCGCGGATGCGTCACCCGATCGCCTGAAAATTCTCCCGCGCATGATTTTCAGCCCGTGACGGGCTGCTGCGCCGCGTTCTGCTTTTTCTCGAAAGGCAGGATGCGGCGCGCGTTTTCCGGCGGGTTGAGCGGCAGCAGGATGTGGAAAGTGCTGCCTGGCGTTTCGTTCAGATCGTGACCGGGGCTTTCCGCCCAGATGCGCCCGCCGTGCCCGGCGATGATGCCGCGCGCGATCGTCAGCCCCAAGCCAGGACCTGCGCCCATGAACTTGTACGTGCCGGTGGAATGACGTGAGGGATCGTAGGTGCGGTAGAATTTGTGAAAGATCAGTTCGAGATTTTCCTCGGCAATGCCCACCCCGGTATCCCGGATGGTGGCGTGGATCATCTCCGGGTCGGAGTCTGTGGCGGGTGCGAGTTCGCCATGAATGTCGATGCGCCCGCCGTCGGGGGTGAACTTGACCGCATTGACGATGACGTTGCGGAACGCCTGAACGAGGCGCTGCATGTCGCCTTGCAATGGAGGCAAACTGCTCAGCCCGGTGGCGCGCAGCATGATCTTGCGTTCGCGGATGGCATCGCTCAGCGGGTCGATCGCCAGGCGGACGATGGCTTCCATCGTGGCGGGGGTATAGCGCAAATCCATCGCGTCCACGTCGAGCTGGCTGGTATCGAGCATGGCGCTGATCAGCTCTTCCATGCGTTCGCTGGCTTTACGCAGGTTGGACGCCAGCCCGCCCAGCTTTTCCCGGTCGATCGTCCCGGCGTCGTTGAGGGCGTCGATGATGTCGGTATAGCCGCGCATCTGCGCCAATGGGGTTCGCAGTTCGTGGCTGGCGATGGTGATGAAGTCCGTTTTGACGGCATCGAGCTTCTCGATCTGCTCTTTCGCCTGCCCCAGGTCGCGGTTGAGGGCGGCGAGGCGGGCATTGAGCGTGATCAGCTCATCCATGCGCTGCGTCTGCACCAGCGGGTCGATGCGGGCGGTCTCTGAAGAAGCAGGAGCGCGCGCAGCGGGCGGATTGACCGGGATGGGGGTGGCGTCTGCCAGGCGCAGCAGGGCATCGATCGCCAGCCGCACACCGACGATGGCGCAGGCAGCAGCGATGCTCATGCCCAGCAGGGTGCGTTCGTCTGGTTGGCGCAGCGCCAGCGCTGTCAACTGGGCGATGAAGATGACCACCGCTGAAGTCACCAGGGTGATGCTCATGACGATGGGCAGGGCATAGCGGATGAGCAGAGCGCGCAATCTGTTCACAGGGGCATCACCGCCTCGCAACGGGTGTCATTTCAGGATGTAATACGTTCCCTTTTTGGAACCGACCTTGAGCAGGATACCCCGCTCCACCATGTCTGCCAGGTCGAGGCGCAGTGTTTCAGCGGAGACGCCCTGACACAGGTTGCGATATTCCCGATTGGTGATCGACCCGTGATCACGGATGTATTGCAGGGCGCGCGCCTGACGGTGATTGGTGTTCCGCACCCAGTCGGGCGTGCTGGGCTTTTCGCGGCTGTTGCTGAGGGTGACGGAAAAGCTGTATGGGCGCGCGTCGAACGACGGCGGACGATGCCCTGCCTCTTCCATCTCTTCCATCATGCGGTCGATGCCCAAGCCAAGTTCCTCGATGTAGCCCCACTGGAACAAGCCGTTGACGATGCGCGGGTTGCGGCTGAAATGCTCATCGACGATATTGTCGATGGTGATGAAGCCGGGCAAGCCGCCAGGCGAGATGACTTCCAGACGATCGGCATACATGCGGACTTCGATGCGCCGCCCTTTCAGGCGGTAATCGCGGTGGCAGATGGCATTGACGATCGCTTCGCGCACGGCGAATTTGGGGTATTCGTAGCTCTCTTCGCGCTCCAGTCCCTTGACGACCGCGCTGACCGCCATCTCGCTCCAGATCAGGTTCCAGGTCGCTTCGATCAGCCGGGGCAGCGAACCGACGAGTTCTTCACGCCGTGTGTAGCCGGCAAGCCCATTCTCGCCGCGCGGGGTTTTGCCCACGAATTTGGCGAACACAATGCCCGACTGCGGCAGCCAGTGCTGCGGGTATTCGCTGAAGAGCAGGACGCCGCTCACCGTCGGGCGGTCGGCATTGTCGATCGCGCCGATCTCGCGCAGCAGGTCATCGATTTTGCCGTTGTAGGGGCGTTTGGTACGTTCGGCGCGCTTTTCCATATACTCATCGATCATGGCGCGGCTGAGATCGTCCTTGCTTGCGCCGGGGACAGGTTCGGACTCGAAATCGCCGGTGCTTTTGGCGCTGGCGAGTTTGAGGATTTCCTGCCCGCCCAGCGGACGGTTTCGCAGCTCTTCGCGGATCAGCACACGCCCATCCGTCAGAGCGTGCAGCTCGATGCTGCGGGGTACACGTACTGCATACACGACGTGCCCATCATCCAGCTCGACGGGTTCCCAGTTGCCGGTGACGATCGACGGGCTGCACAGGGTGTCGGCTTCGCGCAGGGCTTTGGTCAGCGTGTCCGTCTCCAGCTTCGCGCCGGCTTTACCATCTTCGCCCAGCCCCATGACTACCGTGCCGCCGTCGGTATTGGCGAACGCCACCAGATTTTCGGCAATCAGCTTTGCGTCGGGCTTGGCAAGAAATGCCAGGCGCGCACTTTGACCGTTTTTCAAAAAATCAGGATTGAGCATGTTTTTTATACGCGCTGATGCACCTGCCGGATCGAAACCCTATTGTAGCATCTTTTTCCGATGCGGTGTGGCAGTTGTGTTAAGCCTTGACGATCATTACGCGCCCTTCCGCTGCCCGCACCAGCCGATCCCAGACGGCTGCGCCCAGCCCATCACGCCGCGTCCAGGTGATGTAGATGGCAGCTGCACCGGAATGCTCGATCAGGCGCAGCAGCTCGAACAGGCGTGCCCCGGCGGTCTCCGGTTCCGCGCCGAGTGGGTAGGCGTGGGCGTGCGGAGGGAGATCGACAGGAAAATCGGTCTCGATGACCGCCAGGGGGCGCGGGTCAGCGTGCAGGTCGGCATGAAAACGGGCGGCGAGGTCAACGGAGGATGCGCCGGGGGCGCTGGTGTAGAGATGCACGGGAATGGACGGGGAATAGTGTTTGAGAAGCTGCCCAGGCGCGGGGGCGGTTTCGGTGGTCGAGAGGTAATGGGCGGCGACCTGCACATCAGGGATGAGGGCGCATAGCGCTTCGATCGACACGCCGCCGGGACGCCGCAGCGTGGGCGGGGTGGTGGTCAGGTCGAGGATGGTGGATTCGACGCCGATCGGCGCGCTACCGCCATCCAGCACAAGGTCGATGCGTCCGTCGAGATCATCGCGCACGTGTGAGGCGGCAGTGGCGCTTGGGCGGCTGAAGCGGTTGGCGCTGGGCGCGGCGATCGGCACGCCGGACTCGGCGATCAGGGCATGGGCGACCGGGTGGGCAGGCACACGCAGCGCGACCGTCTCCCTTCCGGCGGAGACGATCGGCGGGATGGCATCACCGCGCGGCACGATCAGGGTGAGCGCGCCTGGCATGAAGTGCTGCGCCAGCGCATCGATCAGCGTTGAGCGCACCGGGCTGACGCGGGCGATCTCGTTCGCCCCTGCCAGATGGACGATGACCGGATCGGTCAGCGGGCGCTGTTTGGCGGTGAAGATGCGCGCCACCGCATCCGCCTGTGTCGCATCCGCTCCCAACCCGTACACGGTTTCGGTGGGAAAGGCGACCAACCCCCCGGCGCGGATCACGTCGGCGGCGCGGGCGATGGCAGCAGGGGTGGCGGGCAGGATGGGCGTGTTGGGCATGGGCGTACTCAGATGTGCCTATCAGGTTGGGTGTGCAGGGAGATTGCATCACAGTATTGTAGCATGACGAAATACCTGATTGCAGTTGACTATACCGATGATTATGCTGTTCATAATCATCGCAGGCTTCCTTGGGAGTGGCAAAATGCAGGACGCTTTTATCTCCTATCGACGTGTTCCCAGTTATCCAACAGCCCAGCTCATCCAGAAGACATTGGAGATCGATCACGAGATCGATGCATATCTTGACGTCACTCGATCCGATGGGGCGCGTGTGCAGTTTCCTGAACGACTGCTCAACGCGATTGCTCAGTCCAAAGTGTTCGTCTGCCTGCTTTCAGAAGGCACGCTCGATTCGGAATGGGTGCTGAAGGAAATTCGGCAGGCTCATGCTCTGCGTAAGCCGTGCCTGCCTGTATTTCAGGAAGACTGGGCAGGATATATTGGAGCAGATCAGGCGATCTGCTATCTGCTCAGCTTCGATGGCGTGCATGTGATGGAAAAGCGCGGGCTGTTCATGGACGAGTCGATCGCCCAGATCGCGCAGATCATCAAGGTGACTAATGCCCCGCGCCTCGGTTCTCGTATGCTGGTGGGTATTTTCGGTGTTCTGGCGTCGCTCGCGCTGCTGGCAGGCGCAGCACTGATTCTGATGCAGCAGTACGAAATGCCATCCCCGCTGATCCCATCCGCAACGCTGGTTCAACCCGCGATCAGTGTACCCGCTGAAACTGCTACGCCCTATGATCTGAGCGCGGTCGAACGGCTGGCGACGCTGCACGCGATGGAAACACAGATCGGGCTGACACAGGCAGCGCAGCAGACGATGGCAATCATGATGACTCAGGCGGCTGCCAGCCTCACCGAACAGGTTTCTGTCACTGAGACGAGCGCAGCAATGGGAGAGGCGCTGGCGCATACCCCGATGCCTGCCTCCAGTCCAACCTGGGCTGAGCAGGTGATGGCGCGTGCCCGCGCCGGGGTTCGCGCCAACCGAGACTGGACCCCTCACAGCGAGATGTTCGATGGCATCCCGATGATGCTGGTTCCGGCGGGCTGTTTCAGCATGGGCAATCCGCTTGGAGATACCGATGAGCGCCCCGTTCACGAGGTCTGCTTCGCCGATCCGTTCTGGATCGACCAGACAGAGGTGACGCAGGTCACGCTCAGACGTATGGGCGGAGTGACTGCCTGGACGAGCGCACTCCCTGGCATGTCGCGCCCGGTTGAGAGCATCAACTGGGTTGAGGCGCGCGATTTCTGTGCGCGGCGCGGGATGCGCCTGCCCACCGAGGCGGAATGGGAATACGCCGCGCGCGGACCGGATGGGCTGACGTATCCCTGGGGAAACAACCTCATCCTGGTCAATGCGGTTCACAGCGGGACGACCTATATCGGTACAGAAGATGTGATGAGCCGCCGGGGCGGTGTGTCGTGGGTAGGCGCGCATGATCTGGCGGGAAATGTGTGGGAATGGACGAGCAGTCTGTATCGCCCATACCCGTATGACCCGACGGACGGCAGGGAAGAGACGGTCAGCGCATATCGTGCTGATCCGGCGCGCGTGGTGCGAGGGGGATCATGGCGGTACAGTGCCAATTATCTGCGCGCTTCGCTGCGCTACCGATATACGCCCGATTACCGCGATGACAATATCGGTTTCCGCTGCGCCCGTTCTTCATGAAGGTCGTCCGGGCGGGGACTGTTCAGCGTGCCTCGCCCAGTCGCGCGCCGATGAACGCCGGGTAGCCGCGCACGAACGCTGCGATGTCGGTCGGCTTGCGCCCGGCGATCTGCACCATCTCCGGGGCGAACAGTCCTTCGCCCGTGCCGATGACCAGCGCACTATCGCGCACGCTCACCTGCCCAGCTTCGCCCGATCCGGGCACGACGCGCCCGCTGAGCAGCTTGAGCATCTCTCCATCCCAATGGGTGAATGTGCCGGGCCACGGCGTGAAGGCGCGCACCGTCCGCTCGATGGCGATGGCGGGCTGTGTCCAGTCGATGCGTCCCTCGTCTTTTTCGATGCGCGGGGCGAAGGTGACTCCCTCTTCAGACTGGGGAACCGGGCGAACCGACCCGTCGAGGATGCCTGGCAGTGACTCGATCAGCAGTTCTGCGCCCAGCGCGGCAAGTTTGTCGTGCAGGCTTTGTCCCGTCTCGTCGGAGGCGATCGGGATGGCGCGCCATGCCAGCATCGGTCCGGTATCCAAGCCCGCGTCCATCTGCATGATCGTCACGCCAGTGTGCGAGTCACCCGCGCGGATGGCTGCCTGGATCGGGGCAGCGCCGCGCCAGCGCGGGAGCAGCGAGGCGTGGACGTTGATCGATCCGTGCCTGGGCAGGTCAAGCACGGTCTGCGGCAGAATTTGCCCGAAGGCGGCGACGATCGCCACGTCTGCCTGGTACGCCCGCAGTGCCTCGATCGCCTCCGGGCGGCGAATCTTCTCCGGCTGCAGGACGGGAATGCCTGCTTGCAGCGCGGCGCGTTTGACCGGAGACATCTGCACATCGCGTCCGCGCCCGGCGGGTCGGTCGGGCTGAGTGACGACAGCGATGACGGAATAGCGGTCGATGAGGGACTTCAGCACGGGGACGGCGAAATCGGGCGTGCCCATGAACAGGATTCGGGTCATGCGTTCACCAGTGTGTTACAATCGGGGCTGCAAACTGTCTCATTGTAACACAGCAGATAAAGCGCCTTAATCAAGAACATGACCGCTCTTTCCGCACGCAAACGCTGGCAGATCGCTGCTTCCCCCCCGCCGGAGGTGCTGCGCCGCTTTCAGGGGATCAGCCCGACGCTGGCGCATATCCTGTACGCACGCGGTCTGACCGACCCGGCGGAGGCACTGCGCTTTTTACACGCCGATGACCCGGCAGTCGGCAGCATCCTCGGCTTTCGCGGCAAACGGCACAGCATCGACCGGGCGCTGTCACGCATCCGTCAGGCGATCCGCGCCAGAGAGCCGATCGCGGTCTACGGCGATTTCGATGCCGACGGGGTGACCTCGACGGCGCTGCTCATGCAGACGCTGCGCTACCTGGGTGCGCACGCCATGCCCTACATCCCGCATCGTGTGGACGAAGGCTATGGGCTGAACAGCGAGGCACTGCTGCGCCTGGCGCGGCAGGGGGTGCGCCTGGTGATCACGGTGGACTGCGGCATCCGCTCGATCGAGGAAGTCGAGGATGGCAAAGCCGCCGGGCTGGATATCATCGTCACCGATCATCACACGCTGGGCGAGACGCTGCCCGACGCCTACGCCGTCATCAACCCCAAACGCACCGACGTACCCTACACCGAGGATATGCTCGCCGGGGTGGGGGTGGCGTTTCGCATCGCTGAGGCACTGCTCACCATCGACAGCGGACGGTCAGGGGGGCGGGATGTGCCGCTCGCGCCGGATGACCTGCTCGACCTGGTGGCGATCGGCACGGTCGCTGACCTCGCGCCGCTCAATCGGCTGGAGAACCGGGCGCTGGTGCGGCGCGGTTTAGCGGTGCTGAACCGCACACGCCGTCCAGGTCTGGTGGCGCTGCATGAGGTGGCAGGGCTGCGCCCAGGCGCGATCGACGCGGGCAGCATCGGCTTTGCCATCGGACCGCGCATCAACGCTGCCGGGCGGCTGGACAGCGCGATGATCGCCTACGAGCTGCTCGTCACGCGCGACCCGGCGCGAGCGGCGGAGCTGGCTCTGCACCTGCAAAACCTGAACGTCCAGCGTCAGGAACTCACCAGGCAGGCGCAGGAGACGATCCGCACGCAGATCGACGATCCGGCGGGGACGCCGCTCATCTTTGCGGGCGATCGCGGTTTCAAGCCTGGGATCGTCGGTTTGGTCGCCGGGCGTCTGTGCGAGGAATTCTATCGCCCGGCGGTGGTGCTGGAGATCGGCGAACACGAAAGCCGCGCCTCGTGCCGCAGTATCCCAGGTTTTGACATCACGGCGGCGCTGGACTCGTGTGCGGCGCTGCTGGTGCGGCATGGCGGGCACGCTCAGGCGGCGGGGTTCACCGTGCTGAACGAGAACATCCCGGCGCTGCGCGAACGCCTGACCGACCTGGCGCGGGCGGCGCTGGCGGAAGACGACATCGCGCCGACGGTGCAGATCGATATGGCGCTGGACGCCGGGGCGGTCTCGCTGGAGCTGGCGGCGGAACTGGAACGCCTGCAACCGACCGGGCACAGCAATCCCGCCCCGGTGTTCGTCACACGGGGGCTGAAGGTGATCGAACAGCGGCTGGTGGGCAAAGACGAGCGCCACATCAAGCTGCGGCTGGCGCGCGGAGCAGGCTTTCAGGCGATCGACGCCATCGGCTTCCACCTCGCGCCGACCTTTCCCAGCGGCGCGACGCACGTCGATCTGGTCTATCACCTGGAGGTCAACGAGTGGAATGGGCAGCGCACGCCGCAGCTCAACCTGATGGATGTGCGCGCGCACAGCGCCGGATGGGGGGAAACGGGATGATCCCGCGCATCGCGCTGTGTGGGCTGCTGCTGGCGATCGCGCTGACGGCGCGGGCGCAGGACGCGCCGTCGTTCAACCCGATCGGCGCGGTCGAGTCGTTCTTCCTGCCCGATGCGGCGTGCGATGCAGGTTTGGGCTGGGATCGCATCATCTTCGACTGGGCGCAGCATCAGCCGACGGGTGCAGACGACTGGAATACGCTCAATGTCGATGCGCGCTGGCTGGAAACGGCACGGGCGTGCAACCGCGAAGTGGTGGCGATCGTCAAGCACACGCCCGCCTGGGCGACCGACGGCATCCCCAACGCCGGGCTGCCGCGCGGGCTTGACCTGCCGATCGACGACCAGGGCAACCTGTGGGCAAATTTCATGCGCCGCGCCGCCGCGTATTACGCGCCGCTGGGCGTGCGCCGCTTCATCATCTGGAATGAGCCGGACATCGACGCCGGGACATACGGCTTCATCTTCGATGGCGATGTGGCGGATTACGCCCGTCTGCTGCGCGTTGCGGCGCTGGCGGCGCGCCAGGGCAACCCGGATGTGCAGATACACATCGCCGGGACGACCTACTGGCATGACGTCAACGCCCGTCGTCCGCTGTACATCGATCGCCTGCTGGGGGAGATCGCCCGTGACCCCGACGCGGCGGCACACGGCTGGTATTTCGATGCGCTGACGGTGCATGTCTACTTCCGCACCGACACGGTGTACGACATCGTGCGCGCCAACCGCGAGGCGCTCATCCGGCATGGCATGGCGGACAAGGCGGTGTGGATCGTCGAGACGAATGCCTCGCCCAACCTCGACCCGCTGTGGCGCGTCGAACGCCCCACGTGGCAGGTGACGCTGGAGCAGCAGAGCGCCTTTCTGATGCAGGCGGCGGCGCTCGGCTTCGCGGCGGGGGCGGAACGCATTGCGGCGTACAAGCTGCATGACTGGAATCTGCCGCCTGGCGCGGAGTCGTTCGGCTTGATCCGCGCCGACGAGTCGCCGCGCCCGGCGTATCACACGTGGGCGCGGGTGGCGGCGCTGGCGTCGGAGTGGGAGACGAGTCAGTCAGCGCTGGTGCGGACACCGCTGGCGGATGTGGTGCGCGTGCCACGTCGTGACGGGGGTGAGACGCTGATCGCGTGGGCGCGCACCGCTGAACCGGTCGCGCTGTCAGTTGTGGTGAACGGCGATCGTCCGCTGCGGCTGGAAGATGCGCTGGGTGGGCAGGTCAGCGTGTCACCCGGCGGCGGACGGCTGATGCTGACGCTGCCAGGCGCGGTGTGCCCGCCGACGGACGGATGCGCGGTCGGCGGTCAGCCGATCGTGCTGACGGCGGATGCGCCCTTCGGCGCGACAGGAGTGATCACGCGGGGGGAAATCAGCCAGATGGTGTTTGAATAGATGGGTTATGCGTTGTTGAGCCTGTGCATGTGCTGTTGGATTTTTTCACGAAGTTCTTCCAATTCAGACTCTGCGCTCTCGTGATATGCAATCTGGAGTTCATCCCGCGCCATGCTGATCTTACCCTGGGCAATGTAGGCTTCCGCCAGCGACAGGCGCGCTTTGATCAGGCAACCGATGTCTAGTACCTTGCTTGAGCCGGCAAAGTCAATCGCGCGTATAAGGTGTATGACCGCCTCGTCCACGCGCCCAAGTTGCAGAATACAATGTCCAAGCCTCTCAAGGCAGCGTGCCGTGCTGATCGCGTCACCAAGGCTTTCGTTAATTGCCAAAGCTTGTCGCAGTAATCTTTCGGCATGTTCATAGTACCCCTCCGAGAGGTAGACTGTGCCCTGAGAGTAGATGACGATCCGTTCGAGTGGGTTGCCCTCACCCAGTTCAAGCAATACGCTCCGACTTTTCTCGTAGAGCGCGTGGGCAAGCGCGAAATGATTGCGCGCTTCAGCGATGCGTGCAATTTGCCCATAGGCGAATGACTTCACCTCAAGCTGCTCGTCGCTGCTGCAAGCCCGAATGCATGATTTCAAGGCGGAAATTGCCGCAGTGAACTGTCTCTGGCGCAACAGGCATACCCCGTATTGAAATAGTGTATCGGCGCGTTGGCGTTCCACGTCTTCAATTCCGTTGTGTTGCTGGCAGATCATCAATGCTTGCTGGTACACCTGCTGTGCTTTGCTGAAACATCCCCGTTCCTTGTGAATAATGCCGAGTTGAACCAGCAGGCGTGCCCGGAGTGCTGGGGTGACCTGTTCATCGTGGATGAGCGAAAGTAAGCGACCAGACCAGATGTCTTGAATGGTTGACCAGTAGCCACGCAGATATAAAGGCGGGAAGAGTGCCTCGAACAGCCGCAGCGCCTGATGTTTCAAATTGGCAAATTGCAGCACCGTCTGGGCGACGTAGAGCATATTCATCAATGTGTCGTCCGCAATCTGTAACGGAAATTGACGATTGCGCTGAAGCTCCTGAATGAAAACCGCGATCAGCGTGCGATAGCGGATACTGCTTAATTCGCGCTCACGATCCAGCTCATCATTCATCGGACGCCTCGATGGAGATAATCAGACGAACTGCTGCAAGAGTATGTTGAACAAAGAGGTGACATTCGGTCAGTCATGTTAGTAAATGAGCTGGAAGATTGAGTGCCGGATGAAAGTGTGGGTCAACTGATGAATTCGGTAATAGTATGTAGTCGGCGAAGAGGTATCGACCATAAGCAGCATCTTGCGCTGAAGCTTGAGGATAGCACTGCGCAGCCTGGGTTCTGTTAAGCCTAACTCGTTCGCCCAGCGTGCCAGATCGACGTAACTGACCCCAGTGATGGTCATATCTCCCATCAAACGCAGCACGTCTTTCTCGTCTGGAGAGGAAGTCTGCCAAAGTGAACGATAGATGCGGTTGTACAGGTCGAGCGAGTCATGTGCTTCATTCACACCAATGGTGAAATCTTTGAAGACGGTGTGGGGTTCGCGGCTGTGAAGCTGCCCCACAATCAGCAGGATTGCCAGTGGATTACCCCCGGCGATCTCAATGATGCGCCCCAGGTATTGCAGCCGGACGTCACTGGCTGTAAGCAACCAACCGAAAGCACCATCGCGTTGCGCCTGTGCGATTAGAGTCTCCTCGTCAAGCTCCCTGATCCAGCCGATCGTCCTGCCGCGATATAGAATGAGCTTGAGCAGGGCAGCCAAAGATAGCTCAGGCAGTTCAAAACTGCGTATATACTCAAATGGCTGTGCCTGACGTACTGTCAGCACAATTCGTGTCGGATTAGCTATGGGCAGCAGCAGCGGCATAAGCAGGTCAACATCACTGCTTGAATGCAGATTGTCGATCACAATCAGATAAGGTTTGCCTTGCATGGCTTCAGTGATAAGCGCTTTTTTGTGGGCGATATCGTGGTGGGCAAATTGTCGCAACCCCAGTTGTTCGCCGATTGTGTTTAAGACCACATCTAACTGAAGGCAGGAGACGCTCTCTTGAGAAGGTAGGTTTGCAAATGGACGAGTCTGCTCTACCATCACCCATAGCACTCCAGTCAAGTTTGTCCCGCTCTGCCTGATAAAACGACGTGCTACCGCATCCGCCAGTGCTGTTTTGCCGATTCCGCCAATTCCCTGAATGCTGATCATGTAGTCTGAGTCCATCGCTTTGACGATTGCATCGATCACATGTTCCACACCGAAAAGCTGCACCTGATTATCAGTACGGAGATGCCGGGTGAGTTCAGGATGTATCGACTGAAATAACAAGGTATTACATAAGCGATCCACATCGATCTCTGGGCGATTGGCGCTGTGAAGGAATGCGCGCAGCCACAATTCATCGACCCGTCCCCGTTGCACCAATTGAGCTGCCAGCACTTCGACCTGATCTGCTTCCCTGGGCAAATGTCCCTTGCACAGATACTGAATGTAATCCTTGCCTGAGCGACGAACCAGCTTTCCCAGTTCATCCTGAACGGCGACGACCTTGCGTTCTTCAACATACGCAATTTTGCGGACACCCTCTGCAAGCATTCTGCCGAACACCACGCCGATTTTTTCCGCCATCATCTGTTTATGTACTCTGCCTGAGTTTATCCTGCATTCCACAATTATAAGCCCGCACTCCGAAAGACTCCGACACTTGTGGAGATTTTCCGCACTGTCGCTGTGTTACGCTAACCTGCGGATGGGTTGCCTGATGATCTGGAGGCAGTTCTGGTCTGAATGGCAGCATCCACACATAACTGGCGCCGGTTTCGTCTCTGTTCATGCTTTGTGGGAAGGTGTATACGACCGTGCAAGGAGTGATTCCATGAATAAAGCGCTCAGATGGTTTTCCGCAGCTCTGCTCATCGTCGTACTGACCGCATTTGCCTTTCGCGGCGCAGTATCCGTGTCCGCTCAGGAGATTGCTCGTGAAGATACGGTGATCTTCGACATTGATGGGGGTGCGGTGACTAACCCCACCAACTTTAACTGGATGGTTCCGGGCAGCAGCCGTAATCAGGGGATGCACCAGTCGGTGTGGGAACCCTTGTTCATCCTGAACTATGAGACAGGGGTGATTCAGCCGTGGCTGGGGTTATCATTTGAACCGAATGAGTCTCTCGATGTGTGGACACTGAGACTGCGCGATGGCGTTCGCTGGAGTGATGGGGAAGCTTTCAATGCCGATGACATTGTCTTCACCATCGAGCTGCTGCTGGGCGATAGCACTGTCACCCTGGGTGGGGCTGCCAGTATGCAGCAGTGGGTTGCCAGCATCGAAAAGGTCGATGATCTGACGGTACGTTTCAATCTTAAGAACCCCAATCCCTTCTTCCAGTTGAACTTTTTCTCCGTGCGCATTTTCGGCGGCATCGTCTTCCTGCCGGAACATGTGTGGGCTGGGCAGGACCCGTACACCTTCACCAATTATGACCCTGAAAAGGGTTGGCCCCTGGGTACGGGTGCGTATCGTTTGGTGAGTGCCAGCGAAACGCGCTTCGTGTACGACCGCCGCGATGACTGGTGGGGTGTCGAGGCAGGCTTTGACGACCTGCCCGAACCGCTCCGCCTGATCTGGGTTGTCACGGGCAATGAAGAAAATCGCGCTCTGCTGATGTCGAATGGCGAATTGGACAGCGCGATGGACATGACGCTGGGCGCATTTGAGGCGATCCAGGCGCGTAACCCGAATGTGATCGCCTGGAGCAGCGATTTGCCCTACATTTGGTACGACCCATGCCCCAGACAGCTCTCGCTGAACAATGCCATCGCCCCCTGGGATGACCCGGAGATGCGCCGTGCGGTCAATCTGATGATCGATCGTCAGCAGATCGTCGCCATCGCCTATGAAGGGACTTCGGCTCCATCGCGCACGATGTTCACCGAGTATGGAGCGCTGATGCCTTTTGTGAACGCGATCGGCGAAGCAGGCATGTGGCTCAGCCCACAGGCAGACGTCGAGAGCGCCAGCGCCATCCTGGAGGAGAAGGGCTACACGCGCAATGCCGCTGGTTTTTATGAACGAGATGGCAGCGTGTTGTCGCTCGACATTCAGGTATCAGAGAGTGCGATCGATGTCCGGCGTATTGCCAATGTACTGGTTGAGCAGTTCCGCGCAGGGGGGATCGATGCGACGACTCGTGCGCTTGCTGGCGGGACGCTGAATGACAACAAGGCACTTGGGAATTTTGAAGCCGGGGTAGATTGGGATGCGTGCGGTTCGGTCAATGAACCGTGGTTCTCGCTGAACCGCATTCATCCGCAGTACGCTGTTGCGATCGGAGAGCGTTCTCCCGGTAACCTGAATATGGTACGCTGGAGTTCCGAGGCTGCTCAGCGGTATGGTGAATTGGTCAACCAGATCGGCACACTGCCGCTGGGCGACCCGCGAGTTGTTCCGCTCGTAGTGGAAGCGTATACTCTGTTGTACGCAGAACTGCCTTTTATCCCGCTGGTGCAGGGGCGCAAGCTTGTCCCCTTCGATACCACATACTGGACAGGCTGGCCCACTGCTGAGAACAACTATCTGCATCCGCCAACCTGGTGGCACAGCACCCACCAGATCATCCACAATCTGACTCGGTCGCAGTGAACGACGGTTTTTTGGGGCGGGCTTGTGCCTGCCCCTCAGCTGCCTACCCAGGGGTATTGGGGGTTGTGCGGGAGGCTGTGTGAAAGCATTCGTGAGGCGGGTCGCCATTTTTCTTCTGACCATCTGGTTCAGCGCTACACTGATCTGGCTGATACCACGTCTTGCGCCAGGGGATCCGGTATCAGCAATTATCGATCGCATGGCAGCGCAGGCGGGGTATGTCGAGAATGCTGACCAGATCGTTGCTGGGTGGCGTGAGCGGTTTGGGTTAGATGATCCGCTGCATGTTCAGTACATGCGTTATCTGTTCAATCTTCTGCGTTTCGATTTCGGCTATTCCCTGGCAGCTTTCCCTACGCCAGTGAGCGACATTATCGGGCGTGCCCTCCCCTGGACGTTAGGTCTGGCGCTGACCGCTAACCTGATCACATTTTTTCTGGGTAACGCGATCGGCGCACTACTCGCCTGGCAGGGCACACCGCGCGTAGTCAAAGCACTGTTTTCGCTTCCGCTGCTGTTCACCGCTGTTCCTTCTGTGCTGGCGGGTATTTTTCTGATTTACGTGTTCGCCTTCACGCTCAACTGGTTTCCGATCACTGGTGCGTATGGGCGCAGCCTGACCCCGGATGGTTCACCCCAGTTCATCGCCAGCGTCATTCATCACGCTGTGCTGCCGGTCAGCGCGATTGTGCTGGTCAATCTCGGCTATTGGGCATTGAGTATGCGTGGGATGCTGACCACTCTGTATGGTGAAGACTATCTCCAGCTTGCGCGCGCGAAGGGACTGCGAGCGGGTTATCTGCTTTATCGCTACATGGTACGCAACGCCATGCTGCCCCAGATCACAGCCCTTACCTTCACGCTGGCTGGGATGCTTGGCGGGCAGATACTGGTCGAGTCGGTCTTTGTGTATTATGGCATGGGGACGGTGATCTACAATGCGATTCGCAGCCAGGATTACCCGGTGATTCAGGCAAGCTCTGTGATCCTGATTGTCGTCACTGCGATCGCTGCCTTCATCATTGATCTGCTCTATCCGCTCATCGATCCACGTATCGAACAACGCTGAGGCAAACCATGTTCCGCATCAGCCTATCTCGACGAGGTACACTGGTCGATGATGCGTCTGCCGAAGGCGCATCTAATATGAGACTATCGCTGTTTCGTTTCAACCGTCCACTGCTGGTTGGGGCAGTGCTGCTGCTCACTATCATGTTGGGCTGCTTAGCTGGGTATCTGGTGTGGGACATCGATCTTGCTTTCACAGGGCGCGCGCCCCTTAACCTGCCGCCTGTTGGCTTCACAAATCTGCGCGGTCAGGCGGGCATGTGGGCGCATCCGCTGGGGACGGATAACAGCGGGCGTGATATGCTGGCGCTGCTGATCGTTGCTATCCCTAACTCACTGCTGATCGGCGCGCTCGCTGCCGGGATCGGCGTGGGCGTTGGCATTCTGTTTGGTTTCACTGCCGGATATTCAGGGGGGATAATCGACGATCTCATTCGGCTCGCCTCCGACATTCTGATCACTGTGCCAATCCTACTTGTCCTGATCGTCATTCAGGCGACAGTCCGGCAGGTCGAGGTCGCAGGGGTAGCAGCGATGATCGCTGCTTTTGCCTGGGCGCGCCCAACACGACAAATTCGGGCACAGGTGCTGAGCATGAGGGAAAGTGGTTATGTCAAACTTGCTGCCCTGACCGGGGTTCCTGTCTGGCGAGTCATGCTGGGAGAAATGTTGCCTAACTTGCTGCCGTATCTGCTGGCAAATTTTATCGCCGCAATGTCTGGCGCGATCCTTGCTGCTGTCGGGCTTGAAATTCTAGGCTTAGGACCTCAGAGGACGCCTACGCTGGGGCGTATGATCTATCAGGCGCTCGAAAATGCTGCCTTGATCCGCAATATGTGGTGGTGGTGGGGCTTGCCGACGCTCGTGCTGATCATCACCTTCGTCAGCCTGATGTTGGTCAACCTAGGGTTCGATAAGCTGGCGAATCCCAGACTGCGGGATGAGTGAGGGCAGCTCGATGACACCGAAGCATGATGACATCATCCTGGAAGTGCGCGACCTGCATATCGATTATCACACATCGCGGCGCATCGTGCGCGCGGTAGAGAATGTCAATCTATCCCTTGAACGGGGGCGAACCCTGGGGATCGTCGGCGAAAGTGGCAGTGGCAAATCGACACTCGCCTATGGCATACTGCGTCTACTGCCCGCCTCCGCCTCGATCGTTCGTGGTCAGATTATCCTGAATGGACAGGACATCACATTATTGGATGAAAAACACTTCAGATCGCTGCGCTGGCGCGATCTGGCGTTCATACCACAGGGGGCGATGAATGCCCTCAACCCCACAATGCGTGTTCACGCGCAGATCGCTGATGTCATCGAAACGCATGAAGGTGTGCGCTGTGACCGCGCACGAATAACCGAACTGCTGCGGCGCGTGGACCTTCCAGAGACCGTCCTGTATCAATACCCTCATCAATTGAGTGGCGGTATGAAACAGCGTGTGTGCATTGCTATGGCGACCGCGCTGCATCCCTCGGTTATCGTTGCCGACGAGTTCACCAGCGCACTCGATGTCATCACACAGCGGGCAGTTGCCAGAATGCTCCTGCGCGTCCAGCGCGAGCTGGGGATCACATTGATCCTGATCGGTCATGACCTCAGTTTGATGGCGCAAATGGTGGATCGCATTGCGGTTATGCAGCAGGGGCGCATTATCGAGTTAGCTGACGTACATCTTTTTTTTCAGTCACCAGCGCATCCTTTCTCTAAAGCCATGATCCACGCTGTACCTGTCATCGGTCAAGCACCAATAACCGCATATACAAGTATCACCCCGCGCGGCTTGCAGAATGACGATCGGCAGCATGGTTGTGCCTATGCTGGGGAATGCCCAGCGGTCATGGCGCGCTGCCTCACCCATACCCCGCACCTGCAAGCGCTCTCCGACCAACAGTCAGTCGCCTGTCATCTCTACGCGCGCCCTGATGAGAAGTAGAAGTGAGCATGTCTGAACATCCGTTACTGTGCATGAAAGCAGTTACGAAGCGATATGGCAAGCGAGCCGATCAGAAATACGCTCTAAAGCATTTTGACCTGCAGATTGCTCAACAGCCTGCTCAGGTCATCACGATTGCCGGAATGAGCGGGAGCGGTAAGACGACGGTCGCAAATCTGATTCTGCGGCTCATTCACCCGACTTCTGGCAGCATCATGTATGATGGACGCGATATCAACCAGCTTCGCGGCAGCGCACTGCGCCGTTACCGCCGTGAAGTTCAGGTCGTTTTTCAAGACCCGTTCACTGTCTTCAACCCATTCTATCCAGTCCGCCATGTGTTCGATCTGGCTGTGCGCTATCTCTCTGCCTCCCGTGAGGGGATCACTCACGCGCTGATGAGCATGGGATTAGACCCTGACGAAGTGTTGTCGCGTTATCCTCATCAATTGAGCGGCGGGCAGCGTCAGCGTGTGATGCTGGCGCGTGCCTATCTGATCCAGCCGCGCCTGCTCGTCGCTGATGAACCTGTTTCGATGGTGGATACTTCACAGCGTTCAGCGATCCTGCACATGATGCTCAAGCTGCGCGATAATTTGTCCACTTCAATCGTATACATCACTCATGATCTGAGTACTGCCTATCAGATCAGCGACCAGATTTTGGTACTGAAAGAAGGGGAAGTGGTTGAACGCGGCTCTGCGCGACAAGTCATCCTTTCCCCCACCCATTCATATGTACAGGAGCTGGTGCGGTCTGTCCCGACGCTCGATACCCGCGCACGCTGGGCAGATGTGGATACCACATCACTATCCTGAGCGTTGTGTCGCTGACATTCACATTCAGGCGGACGCGCCGGGTGTATAATATCCCACATCCAGATCGTACAAGAGAAGACAAACGACCGATGAGCAATCCACCAAAGCAGTTTTCATATGGCGGGCAGGCAGTGATCGAAGGGGTGATGATGCGCGGCGCGCACAAGTTCGCCGTCGCGGTGCGCAACCCCGCCGGGGAGATCGTCATCCACGAACAGCCGATCAGCGCGGCGCTCTATCGCGGCTGGGTGAGCAGGACTCCGTTCGTGCGCGGCATCGTCGGGCTGTGGGACGCGCTCGGCTTGGGCACGCGCGCGCTGATGTGGTCGGCGGACGTGGCGCTGGGCGAAGACGACGGCAAGACGTTCACCGGACCGGTCGGCGTGGCGACGCTGGCGGTGTCGCTGGCACTGAGCATCGGCTTGTTCTTCATCCTGCCCACGACGGCGGCGACGGGCATCGGCGAACTGCTCAGCATCCAGTCTAACCCGACGCTGATCAACTTCATCGAGACGTGCATCCAGCTGACGCTGATCATCGTGTACATGCTGCTGCTGGGTCAGATGAACGATGTGAAGCGGCTGTTCGGCTATCACGGCGCGGAACACAAGACGATCAACGCTTATGAAGCCGGGGCGGAACTGACGCCGGAGGTGGTGCAGCAGTACCCGATCGAACATCCGCGCTGCGGCACAGCATTCCTGCTCACGGTGGCATTCGTCGGCTTCTTCGTCTTCTCGCTGCTCGGTCGCCCGGATTTCATCTGGCTGGTGCTGTCGCGCATCGTGCTTGTGCCGGTCATCGCGGGGCTGGCGTATGAGCTGCTGCGCTTCACCGCCCGTCACATGGACAACCCGATCATCCGCATCATGGTCATCCCCAATCTGGCGCTGCAACATCTGACCACCCGCCAGCCTGACCTGAGCATGATCGAGGTGGCGATCGCCGCTTTCAAGCGCGTGCTGGTCTCAGAGAACATCGCAGTGGAAGAAGAGGCACAAGCCGCCCTGCAGGACGCTGTGCCTGCCCCTCAGCCCGCTGGTGATTGAGCGCGCTCCAGCAGGGTGCGCCCGGCGGCGGCGTCCGCGCCGATCTGGGCGATCAGCGCCTCGATGCCGCTGAACTTCATCTCCGGGCGCAGCCGTGCCTCGAAACTGAACGCCAGCATCTGCCCATACAGATCGCGGTCGAAGTCCAGCAGGTGGGCTTCGACCGTGACGCCTTCGCCATCGAATGTGGGGCGCGTGCCGACGTTGGTCACCGCCATGAAACGTTCTCCTGTCTCCAGCGTCGCCCAGCCTGCATACACCCCGTTGGCTGGGACGATCTGGTTTTCCCAGACGGCGATGTTGGCGGTGGGGTAGCCGATGGTGCGCCCGCGCTGATTGCCGCGCACTACTTCGCCGCGCACGGTGTACGGCTCATCCAGCCAGGCACGCGCCCGCTCCACATCCCCGCGTGACAGCGCCTCGCGGACAGCAGTGCTGCTGATCACCCCATCATCGCCTGCATCCGCCAGGATGAGGTCGATGACGTGGACGACGAACCCTTCACGCGCGCCCTGTTCGCGCAGGAAGGCAATATCGCCCTCGCGCTGGTAGCCGAAGGCGAAATCCGCGCCGACCCACAGCGCGCTGACGTGCAGGTGCGCCCGAAGCTGGGTAGTGAATTCGGCGGCGCGCACGTGGCGGAGCGCTTCGTCGAAGGTGAGCGTGATGACGTAATCGACGCCCAGTTCGCCCATGATGCGCGCCCGGTCTTCGGGGTGGGAGAGGTAGTAGCGCCCGCTCAGCCCGCGCAGCACGATGTCGGGATGGGGGTAGAAGGTGACGACGACAGCGGCGCGTCCGCTGGCGTGCGCTTCATCGACCAGGCGGCGCAGCAGGTAGCGATGCCCGCGATGCACGCCGTCGAACACGCCGATTGTGACGACGGACTCGCGGTCGAGCTGCACGTCGGTCAGGCTGTGAAGGTGGATCATCGATGCTCCTGAAAGCGCTCACTCATTCGGTGGAAAAACCTTATGTGGATGCAGCCGACCATCGGCGCGCGCCTCGGTCACAGCGATCAGCCGCCCCGAAGCCTCGTATGCCATGACCAGTGTCCCTGGCGCATGGGCAGCCGGCGCAGCGATGGCGCGCCCCTGACGCAGCGCACGCGCATCGTCGGCATCGGGCGTCAGCGACGGGTAGCCCGCCAGCGCCTCTGCCGGGGCGATCAGGTGGCGGGTGGGTTGTGCATCCGTGATCAGTGTATCAAGCGGCACGGCGCGTGCAAGCGCAAATATGCCGCTGACAGACCGCCGCAGCGCCGTCAGGTGTGCGCCGACGCCCAGCGCCGCGCCCAGATCGTAGGCGATGCTGCGGATGTACGTCCCGGCACTGCACCGCACCGTCAGGTGGGCACGCGGCGCAGACGGGTCGCTCTTGTCCCAGGCGTCGAGGGTGAGCGCATGAATGGTGACCGGGCGGGGCGGCGCGGTCACCACTTCGCCCGCGCGGGCGCGTTCGTACAGCTTGCGCCCGTCGATCTTGATCGCGCTGTAAGCGGGCGGGGTTTGCAGGATGTCACCGCGAAACGAGCTGAGCGCCGCCTCGACCTCGGCAGCGGTCAGCCCGGCGATGCGCGCCGGATCGCCGTGAAAGGTGACCTGTCCATCGAGGTCGTAGGTATCGGTCGCTGTGCCGAACTGCACGATGGCGTGATAGGTCTTCTGCGCGCTCATCACGTAGTCGCTCAGGCGCGTCGCCCCGCCCACACACACGACCAGCACCCCGGTGGCGAACGGGTCGAGCGTGCCTGCGTGCCCTACCTGGCGCATGGCGAACACCCGGCGGACGCGGTTGACCACATCGTGACTGGTCATGCCGCCTGACTTGTCGATGTTCAGGAAGCCGAACGGCACAGGGGGCATTCGGTTCAGCCTGCTGCCGTCCCCTGAGCGATGGCGGTGTGCAGCAGCGGCATGACGCGCGCCCGCACCGCTGCCAGATCGCCTTCGACCGTCGCGCCGGACGCCTGACGATGCCCACCGCCGCCCAGCGAGAAGGCGACCGAGCCGACGTCGAAGCCAGGCTTGCTGCGAAAGCTGACCTCGGTCTTCGCGTCCGGGAGCTGCTTGAAGACCACCGAGATATACGCTTCATTGGCGGTCGCCATGAACTCTGCCAGCCCGCCATCGGTCATCTCCGGTAGTCCGACGGCGGTGATGTCTGCCTGGGTGATGTCGGCGCTGATCACGCCGTTTTCAAGCTGCATCGAAGGCAGCACGCGGCTCCAGAGCTGCATGGTGGCATATTTGCGGCTGCCGAGGGTGCGCGCCATGATCGTGTTGAGCGACGCGCCCGCGCTCATCATGCGCTGTGCCAGATGCAGCGTATCGGCGGTGACGCTGCTGACGCGAAAGCCGAGCGTGTCGGTCACCAGACCGGTGAGCAGGGCGACCGCGCTGTCCTGAGTGATCGGCTGGTGCATGGCATCCAGCCAGTGGATGACGACCTCGGTGGCGCTGACCGCGCCCGGCATGACCAGATGAATGTCGCCAAAGCCGTCGTTGGTGGCGTGATGGTCGAGATTGATCACCTGGCGGCTGTGCGCGCGCCCGTATTCGCCTGCCTTGCCTGTGCGCGCCTCATCGCTGGAGTCCAGCGAGATCATCAGGTCGAACTCGCCAGACGCGGCGCTGATGGTGGGCAGCACCGCATCGCTGCCAGGCAGGAATGCCAGATAATCCGGCACGCCGCCATCGACAACCAGCCTGAGGGCAGTTTTGCCCCGTGCGCGCAGGGCGTGCGCCAAGCCGAGCAGTGAACCGATGGCGTCCCCATCCGGGCTGACGTGGGTGACGAGCAGGATGGACACAGCGGAGTCAACAGCGGCGGTGGCGGCATCCCAGTGTGGGACAGGGGCATGACGCGGGGCGTCAGCGGCGGGGCGGGGCGTCGTCAAGGGCTTCCTCCTCGGCATCTTCATCGTCGTCGGTATACGGTTCGTCGTCGTCAAGGCTGTCGAGCGCCACATCCGCCAGCGAACGCTCCTCAGGCGCGGCATCGTCCTCCGGGATGTCGAGTGTGGAGAGCAGGCTGAGGATGCGCTCGCTGCGTTCGAGGGTGGCGTCCCAGCGGAAGGTGAGGGTTGGGGCGCGCCGCAGACCGACGCGCTGCGCCACTTCACGCCGCAGAAAGCCTTTGGCGTGTTCGAGCGCGGCGAGGACTTCCGCTTCCCGTTCTTCCTCGCCCAGGGCGTTGACGAACACCCTGGCGTACATCAGTTCGGCGTCGATCTCGACGTTGGTGATGGTCACGCCGTGCAAGCGGGGGTCGGCAATTTCGCGCACCAGCAGCGTGCTGAGGATTTTGCGGATGCGCCCGGCGACGCGCGCCTGTTTGTGTGCCATTGATCTGTCTCCTTCTGAAAATGGGCGGGCAGGAGGGGATGTGCCCCCTGCCCGGTGCAGCGTAAGACCGGATCGCGGTGCGTCAGCTCACGCGCTCACTGATGTAGCATTCGATGCGGTCGCCCTCTTTGAAATCGTCAAAGCCGCTCACGCCGATACCACACTCGAACCCGGCACGCACCTCGCGCACGTCTTCCTGCATCCGCTTGAGCGAGCCGATGTTCAGGTCTTCGCCCAGCACCGTACCTCCACGCACCACGCGCACGCGGGCGTTGCGGCGAATTTCGCCATCCAGCACCATGCACCCGGCGATCGTGCCGATGCGCGGGATGCGGAACAACTGGCGCACCTCCGCCGTGCCGATCGTCTTGTTGGCGTACACGGGTTCGAGCATTCCTTGCAGCGCCAGTTCGACATCCTCAAACAGCTTGTAGATGACATCGTAGAAGCGAATCTCCACGCCCTGCATTTCGGCGGCGCGGCGGGCGGCATTGTCCGCCGTGACGCTGAAGCCGATCACGATCGCCCCGGACGCGGCAGCGAGCATGACATCGCTCTCGCTGATGTTGCCCACATCCGCCGCCAGCAGGCGCAGGCGGATGCCGTCACGGTTGCCTTCCTCGATATGTTTAAGCTGGTCGGTGATCGGCTGGAGTGACCCCTGCACATCCACCTTCAGCACGATGCTCAGTTCCTTCGTGCCGCCCTCACGATACTGGGCGAAAATTTCTTCCAGCGAGACGGCAGGGCGGGCTGTGCGTGTGCTGGCGCTTTCGGCTTCTGCCTTGCGTTCGGCGGCGATGGCGCGCGCTTCCTTGTCGCTCGCCAGTGTCTCGAAGGTATCGCCAGGGCTGGGCACGTCATGCAGCCCCAGTACGGCGACCGGGGTGGACGGGGGCGCTTCCTTCAACTGGCGACCCTTTTCGTCGAACATCGCCTTGACCTTGCCGTAGGTCGTCCCTGCGACAACCACATCGCCACGTCTGAGCGTGCCATTGAAGACGAGCAGCGTGCTGATCACGCCTTTGTGCTTGTCTACCTCGGCTTCCAGCACCGTGCCCGTCGCGATTTCGGCATCAGGGTTGGCGGTGATTTCGTGGTCATCCGCCACCAGCGTGATCGCTTCGAGGATATCGTCGATGCCTTCGCCGCGCACAGCGGCGATCGGCACGACGAAGGTGTCCCCATCCCAGTCCATCGGCGTCAGCCCCAGTTCAGCCAGCTGCTGCTTGACGCGCTCGACATTGGCATTGCGCTTGTCCGTCTTGGTGATGGCGACGATGATCGGCACATTGGCGGCACGAGCGTGGTTGATCGCCTCGCGCGTGGTGGGCATCACGCCGTCATCCGCCGCCACGACGAGGATCACGATGTCCGCGCCCTGTGCGCCGCGTGCGCGCATCTGGGTGAAGGCTTCGTGACCTGGGGTATCGAGGAAGGTGATCGGTTTGCCGTTGTGCATCACGCGGTATGCGCCGATGTGCTGAGTGATGCCGCCCGCTTCGCCCTCAGCGACGTGCGCTTTGCGGATGGTGTCCAGCAGGGTGGTCTTGCCGTGATCGACATGACCGAGGATGGTGACGATCGGCGGGCGGGCGCGCAGATTTTCGCGCTTCTCTTCGTCATAGACTTTGCGCCATACCTGGGTACTCTGTTCGCGCTGGCGTTCGCGTTCCGCTTTGGCGGCGATCGCGCTGGCGCTCTGCGCCTCGTAGCCCATCTCCTCGATGACGATGGCGGCAGTTTCGTAATCGATCTGCTGATTGATCGACGCCATGATGCCGTTGGCGATCAGGCGCTTCATGACATCCAGCGGGCTGGCGCTGATGAGTTCCGCGACTTCGCGGACGGTGAGAAAATCGGGAACGAGAACGACTTGTTTTTCCTGTGCCATCGCAGTTGATCTCCATGATCAGGGGCGGATGGGACAGGTACGCCGTCATGCGGTCGTCATCGGTGTCCCATCACCCGTGTAGCCAAACAGTGTGTGAAGGCTGGCGCAGCATCACGATCCAGCCTTGAATTGCGTGAGAGTAAGCCGGTCTTCGGGCGACAGAGACGTTTTGAGCGCTTTCGCCAGCACATCGCCGGAAGCAGCGCGTGACCAGCAGGCGGGGTTATCGCACAGATACGCCCCGCGCCCGGCACGCTTCCCCGTAGGGTCGGGGGCAAGCCCGGTTTCCGTCATGACGATACGCATCAGTTCGCGCTTGCTCGCCTGTCGCCGACACACCACACAGGTGCGGATGGGGACGGGCTTGCGCTGTGGCGCGCGCAGGGGTGCGTCACTCATCGCGGTTCATCTTGGCTTACTCTTCCCAGTCCCAGTCACTCGTGCGCCCGCCTTTGCCGCCGCGCTGACGCTTGACCACCATGCCGCCGCGATCTTCGTCGTAAACGAGCTGCCGTGATTTTCCTTTCTTTTTGCCGCCGTCTTTCCTGCCCCGGTCGGCACTGTCATCGTCAAAACCAGCGATGGGCGCGGCTGCTGCCCCTGACGGCGCTGCGGCGGGTTTGCCTCGCGGGGTATCACGCCGTGCGTCCGCTGAGTCGGGGAAGGCGTCCTGCATGGTGAGGTCAGCCTCCGGCTGCTGGGGAGCATGTGCAGCCTCTTCCTCGGCGCGGGCTTGCGCCTCTGCTTCGGCTTGGGCGGCGTCATACGCCTCCTGTGGGATGATCAGCTTGTCGAGGGCATCCTGAAGCTGACGGAAAGACTCTTTGGGCGCTTCGCGCAGGGCAGCTTTGACGCGCCCTTCGTCGATGATGAAGCGCAGCAGCACCTCGCCCACCGACGGAAAGACCGGACGCAGCCCGTCCTTGATCTCACTGCTGACCTCAAGCTGGTCGATCGGCATATGGAAGGCGGCGGCGGGCAGTGTTTCGCGCACGGCGGCGATCTCTTCCAGGCGCTTTTTGCGGCGCTGCTCATACATCTGCTGAAGCCGCCGCTGCGCGATATCGGCAAAGCGGTTCATCACGTTGAATTCTTCCTGCGTGACGGACTTCTTCAGCTCCAGCTTGGCGAGGATGCGGCGCACGTCGTTGATCATCTCGCCGTGTGTTTCCTGAAGCGCGTTCAGCGGCGGGGCGTCGATGCCTTCCAGCGCCTCGCTGATCGCCTCCGGCACGCTCTTGATGTCGATGCGCCAGCCCGTCAGTTTGGCGGCGAGGCGGGCGTTCTGCCCCTCGCGCCCGATCGCCAGCGAGAGCATGTCATCCGGCACGATCACCAGCGCCGTCCGCCCCTCATCGGGGTCGTCGTTCAGGTAGACGCCGGAGACACGCGCCGGGCTGAGCGCTTTGGCGATGAACTGCTCGTGATTCGGATACCACTCGATCACGTCGATGCGTTCGTGCAGTTCAGAGGCGATATTCTGAATACGCCTGCCGCCCTGCCCAACACACGCACCGACCGGATCGATGCCATCCTGCAAAGCGGCGACTGCCACTTTGGAGCGCGCGCCGGGTTCGCGGGCGATATTCTTGATCTCGATCTGCCCGCTGTAGATTTCCGGGACTTCGTATTCCAGCAGGCGGCGCAGCATGTTGCGATGGCTGCGGCTGACGATGATGCTCGGTCCGCGCTGAGTCTCTTTCACCTCGACGATGTAGACACGAATCTTCTCGTGCTGCTTGTAGCGCTCGCCTGGAATCTGCTCCTTGCGCGGCATGGTGGCTTCGGCACGACCGAGGCTGACAGTGACGACTCCGCTGTTATTGCTCTGCACCGTGCCCAGCACCAGATCGCCTTCACGCTCCTGATATTCCTTCAGCAGCGTCTGATGTTCCGCCTGGCGGATCGTCTGGGTGATCACCTGTTTGGCAGCCTGGGCAGCGATGCGCCCCAGCTTCCTGGTTGATCCCTCGACCTGCGCCATGACCATATCACCCACCTGCGCGTTCGGGTCGTAGTAGCGTGCCTTTTCGAGGGTGATCTCGGTGTCAGGGCTGATCACCTCTTCGACCACTTCCTTCTCGGCAAAGATGCGTGCGCGCCCGGTCGCCGGGTCAATCGTCACCTCGACGCGCTGGGCTTCCATGCGCTTGTCTTTGCGGTAGGCGGTGATCAGCGCGTTGCGCAGCGCGTCCAGCACGACCTGGCTGGGGAGATCGCGCAGTTGGGCGATCTCGTTGAATGCGATTTCAAACTCACTTTTCATGACGGTCTGGATTTACTCCCGAACAGACTCGCAAGGGGGCGGCAGCGGCGCGGTAGAGTAATCGAGCATGTCTGCAAGGGGAAACCACGCCGGGGTACAAAAAAGTGGGTCTTGCACCCACCTGATCTTATTATAGCAGAATGCGGAGTCGCTTGACAAGTGGATGCGGGGCGCGGTTAGAGAACAGGCGCGAACCTCGCATCACATATGTCTTTCGAGTGAGCGAGCTGCGAGGATCAACCCTTAATCGAGCCGGAGGTCATCCCGGCGACAATCTGGCGCTGGAAGAAGATGAACATGAGCAGCGGCGGGATGGTGATCACCAGCACATTGGCAAACAGCAGATGCCACTGTGAACCGAACTGGCTGATATAACTATAGAGGGTGAGCTGCACTGTGACATTCTGCGCGCCAGGGAGGAAATAGAGCGCACCGGTGAAGTCGTTGTAGATGCTGACTGATGATACCACGATGACCGTGATGATCGCCGGGCGCAGCAGGGGTAGGATGACGAGAAAGAAGACCTGCATCGGTGATGCCCCGTCAATGATGGCGGCTTCATCGATCTCGCGCGGGATAGTCGCCATGAATGCGCGCAGAGTGATGATGGCGAATGGCAGGGTATAGGCAACCTGCACGAAGATCAGCCCGAACAGGGTGCGATACAGCCCGATCCGTTGCAGGACAAAGATCGTAGGCACGACAGCAGGGGGGATGATCAAGCCCGCCAGAATGATTGTGCTGACGAGGGCTGCCATGCGATCCTGCCGTCGCTGCATGACGAAAGCGACCGCCGCAGCGAAGATGACGATCAGCGTAATAGCGGTGATAGTGATGAACAGGCTGTTTTGCATCGCCAGGAACATGCGCCCTTCGCCAAATTCCAGCACTGCGCGGAGATTCTCCAGTAGTCGAATTTCACTAGGAGGAGAAAACTCAAACAGCGCGGCTTCCGGTCCTGTTTTGGATGCTGTCAGCACGATGAAGATGAACGGCACGACGAAGATGACTGCGATAACGATGAGGGAGACCGCATCCAGCCATACGGCGGAGATCAGTTTTCGGATGGCGGTCATAGTTCCTGAAGCTCCCGGCGGTTGAAGAAACGCATCAGCGGATAGACGATGATTGTAACGAGGATGAACAGAATGACATTGCCGGCGGTAGACAGCCCGTAAAAGCCCGCCTGATACTGCTTGAAGATGACCGAAGTCAGCACATCGGAGGCGAAGCCCGGTCCACCGCGCGTCATCGTCCAGATCAGGTCAAAACTCCGCAGCCCGCCGATGAACGAGAGCAGAATGACGGTGAAAGTGGCATTGCGCGAGAGAGGCAGGATGATGTACCAGAACTTCACCCATGCTCCACCTTCCAGGCGTGCTGCCTCAAAATATTCTTCAGGAATGGCGAGAATGCCGGCGATGAACAGTACGGTGGCAATCCCCAGCCCCTTCCACACATCGACCAGCACCACCGAGAAGAGCGCCAGCCCTGGATCGCCCAGCCAGTTCGGTCTGCCCATGCCCAGCGCCCCCAGCACGCTGTTGATCAGCCCCGTAGAGGGCTGCATCAGCACGCTGAACGTGATGCCGACGGCGACTGTACTGACCAGTACCGGGAAGAAGATGATACTGCGAAGCAGTGCCTTCAGATGCAGCCGCGACGTGAGCAGGATCGCCAATGGGAGTCCGATGATCACCTTCAGCCCGCTGGTTAATACGGCATAGACGGCGGTGTTCCTCAGTCCGGAGGTGAGCTGGGGGTCCTGGAAAAAGCGTATGTAATTGTCCAGACCGATGAAGGTGGCGTCGAACAGTGTCCAGCGCGTCAGGCTGAAATAAAATGACAGTACAGTCGGCGCGAGGAAGAAAACTCCAAAGACGACTGCTGCAGGGATGTAGAACCAGTGCGGGTAGGTACGGAGAACGGATTTTGGACGAGAGTCGCGTTGCATAATGATCACAACCTGACTGGAAGTGCGGAATGAACATGAGGGTAGGATGGGAAGGTTCTCCCTTCCCACCCCAAAAACCACTACCAGCCGGGCAGTCCGAGTTGCTGTGCCTGACGTTCGACATCTAAGTCATAATTGGCGGCAGCCTGCTCTGCCGTCATCTGCCCTGTGCCGACAGCCACACACAACTGTTCCAGGTTCGGACCCTTGATAGGCGAGACGAATTCCAGCGCAGGGAAGGAGAAGCCGGTCTCAATATACTCTGCCAGTTGACGCACTGCGGGCAGCACGTCATCGGGCAGCGACGCGCCCTTGATCAGGTATGGTCCGTTAGGCGCGACACGGGCACTGATCGCGTCCACGCCTTCAACTGAAGCGATGAATGCCAGGAAGCGCAGTGCTGCCTCGCGGCGTGCCCCGGTTGTACTCTGGGGGATATAGGTCGCGGCAGGCATCCAGATGGTTGCACCGTGCGCAGCGCTGTCACGCCCAGGCTGACCAAAGAAGCCGATATCGTTGATCTGGTCCGGGAAATTTGTCGCAATTGTGGACAGCGCAAAAGTCAGCATCGGGTAATGGGCAACTTCCCCATTCGCCAGCAGTCGCAGACCCTGCTCGAAACGTGTTGTGGCATAGTCGGGCTGCCACCAGCCTTCTTCAAACGCCTGCTGAAGGTATTGGAAACCCGCCAGTGCTTCAGGGGTAGTGGCGTATTTCGCCTGGTTTGCGGTATAACGCTCGGCAAAGTCAGGCACATCGTGCGCGACATTATAGAAATCACCCAGCACGAACAACTGCGCTGTCCAGGTGTCGCCGAATGTCGCCATGACCGGGGAGATGCCCGCTTCGGCGATGATGGCGTTGTTCGCTGCAAATTCATCCCACGTCTTTGGAATGTTCAGACCGAGTTGCTCATACACCCGCTTGTTGTACAGAATGCCCCCGCCCATACCCGTGCCCGTAGGCACGCCGAAGATGGCACTACCCTGTGATACAGTGGGCAGGAACGACTCAACGATGTTGTCGATGAATGGCTGACCAGACAGATCAACGAGCGTCTGCGCCGGGTTAAGTGCCTGAAGCAGCGATCCAGCATTATAGTAGAACAGGTCAGCCATGTCCTGCGTTGCCAGGCGCGTCTTGACGAGGTTGTCTCCTTCCGTGCCACCGGGACGGCTTTCGATGGTGATCGTCACATCCGGGTTCTGCGCGCTGAACGCATCGATCAGCGCGCGTGCCACTTCCAGGCTGGTCTGCGACTCATCGACCAGATAGACCAGCGAGACGGACTGCTGCGCGGTCACTGCCGAGATGGTCAGCAGCGCAGATAAAGTGAGGAACAAAACGAACCTTTTCATGCAAAATACTCCTTGTCTAATTCTGTAAGCTAATCCCAAACATCCCAGTTGCACGCGCAAAACGGGGAGTTGGTTACTGAACAAAAGCTGCTCATGGCGCGCGCCCGGTGGACTCGCGCACGATAAGCTGCCATGCGCTGGTTACGACCTGACGCGGCAGATCGGGATCGGCAAGGCGGTTGAGCAGCAGCCGCACGGCGTCGCGTCCATTCTGTTCGGTATCTCTGGCGACAGTTGTCAGGCGGGGGGTGCTGTATTGGGTGAACACGATGTCATCAAAACCAGCGATCGAGCAGTCGTTCGGCACATGCAGACCCAGATCAGCAGCGGCGCGCAGTGCTGCCAGCGCCAGGAGATCGTTGATGGTGATTAGTGCCGTCGGACGATCTATGCGGCTCAGCATATCCAATGCGGCTCGGTATCCGTCATCGAGACGTTCACCGCAGCGGACGACGAGTGTTTCATCGTAGGGTAGATCAGACTGCTCAAGCGTTTGGCGATATGCCTTCAGGCGGTCGCTTCCCTGCTCCTCAACAGTTACACCAAACAGGAAGCCGATGCGTCTATGCCCCATTTCGATTAAGTGCGCCATCAGAGCGTGTGCGCCATCCGCATAATTTTGCACCACACAATCAAATTCGGAACTGCTGCCCGAAATCTCCACGATAGGGCGCGAGGAGAGGCGCAGTTGATTCATGATCGGTTGAGCAGTACTGTGGAAACTCTTGAGCAGGATCAACCCGTCAACCCGCTGCTCTGCCAGTTCACGGATGCTGCGCATTTGTTGTTCAGGGGTCAGGGCACTGTGCGCCAGCAGGACGTTATAGCCGTGTGCTTCAGCCTCAGCCGCGATGCCCAGCAGGATTTGCCAGAAAAACGGGTTCTCGTACATCGGAACCAGTACGCCGATCGTCCTGGTTTCACCGCTGCGGAGTGCCTGCGCCCGCGCATCCACCTCATAACCCAGTTCAGCGATCGCATCCAGCACGCGCTGCCGTGTTTCGGGCGAGATCGGGATGCGCTGATCGGTCTGGTCGTTCAGCACATACGACACCGTAGCCCGCGAGACCCCGGCAGCTTTGGCGACATCAGTCTGGGTGGGTCGGCGTTTCATAAATAACCCTTTTTACACAATCTCCACAGCAACAAAGAACGATATCAATTGACACGACTCACCTTACTCGTGTAAATTGAGCATAGTGGGCAATTTTTAATTTGTCAAGACGGTCAGTATGTGCAATTTTTGCGTTTGTGAACACCCTGCCGTCCATTCATTCTGAAGAATTCACCATGAAAGAGTCACTCATGTCAGAGACCCGAATTACTCATCTCACCTGTGAATACCGCTCAACCCCGCTGGGGATGGATGTACAACGTCCTCGTCTGGGCTGGCGGATGGAAACTGATCGTCTAGGCGCGCGTCAGGTGGCGTATCACATCTGTGCCAGCAGCACGCGCGATGGGGCGGAAGAGGGACATGGCGATGTGTGGGACAGCGGCAGGGTGGAAAGCGATCAGTCGCAGCATGTGGTGTATGCCGGGATGCCGCTGGAGTCACGCCAGCGGGTCTACTGGCGGGTGATGGTGTGGGATGAACAGGGGGCAGCAGCCCTCAGTGAGATCACGTGGTTCGAGATGGGGCTGCTGGAACAGAGCGCATGGCGTGCCCGCTGGATCGGGGCGCGTTTCAGCGGTGGCAGGCGCAGTACCCTGCCTGTGCCTCACCTTCGTAAGCCGTTCACGTTGCCCGCGCCTGTACAGTCTGCTCGATTGTACATCACCGCGCTGGGGTTATTCGAGACGTCGATCAACGGTCAGGTGGTGGGTGAGGATGTATTTGCGCCGGGTTGGACGGATTACAGAAAGCGCGTGCAGTATCTCACTTATGATGTGACCGACCTGCTTCAGCCGGGCGAAAATGTGCTGGGTGCGCTGCTGGGCGATGGCTGGGCTGTGGGGTACATCGGCTGGCTGCACCGCCAGAATTATGTGGATCGCCCGTATCTGCTGGCGCAGCTTGAAGTGACGCTGACGGATGGGACAGTCCAGACGATCGCCTCGGACGAGACGTGGATGTTCCAGTTCGGCGCGATCACCCACAGCGATCTGCTGATGGGTGAAGCGCATGATGCGCGCCGTGAGATGCCTGGCTGGGACAGACCGGGTTTCGGCGCTGCTGACTGGTTGCCCGTCATAACCTTTGAGCCGGCTGGTGTGCGTCTGGTAGCGCTGAACGGACCGACTGTGAGGCGGATCGAGGAACTCCCCCTCGCCGTTCCTCCAATCGATCGGCGCAGCATGGGGCGCAGACGCTTCCTGTTTGACCTGGGGCAGAACATGGTGGGGCGGGTACGCTTTCGGGGGGCTGCGCCAGCAGGTACAACCATCAGTCTGCGCTTTGCAGAAGTGCTGAATGAAGATGGTTCGCCCTATTACACCAATCTGCGTTCTGCCCAAGCCACAGATTACTATACGTTTCGTGGGGACGGTGAAGAGGTGTGGGAGCCGAAATTCACCTTTCACGGCTTTCGCTATGTGGAGATCGAGGGCTATCCGGGAGAGGTCGATCACGACACGATCACTGGCATCGTGCTGCACTCGCAGATGGCGCAGACCGGCACATTCACCTGTTCTGACGCGCTGATCAATCAGCTTCAGCGTAATATCCTGTGGGGGCAGAAGGGGAATTTCATCGATGTGCCTACAGATTGTCCCCAGCGTGATGAACGCCTGGGATGGACGGGCGATATTCAGGTGTTCGTGCGTACAGCGGCGTTCAACATGGATGTGGCAGGGTTTATGACCAAGTGGGCGCGCGATGTGGATGACGCCCAGAATCCTGACGGTTCGGTTCCCGCTGTTGTCCCGTATGCTGCCGATGTACCGGAAGACGGCGGTCCTGCCTGGGCGGATGCCGCCATCATCTGCCCCTGGACGATCTTTCTGTGTTACGGCGATACGCGCATCCTGGAAGACAGCTATCCCACCATGACTCGTTTCATGGATTTTCTGCTCGCCAACAGTCCCGGCTATATCCGCTGTGCGCCGGATTACGAGGGGTGGCCCGGCTTTGGTGATTGGCTGTCGATCAACGCTGCTACTCCACGTGACCTCATCGGCACAGCATTCCTGGCGTATGACGCCTATCTGATGAGTGAGATCGCAGCACGGCTGGGCAAATCCGATGACGCTGCACGCTACCGCCAGCTCTTCGGAGCGGTGAAAGAGGCATTCGCCAGCCGCTTTCTGGCTGGCAGCATGGTCCAAGCCGGGGATGTCCCCCCGTCTGAAGTGCGCCGCCTGATGGATGAAGCCGATGCTTTATCTCGCGGGACTCTGAACGCAGTGGATTATGGCGAAATCCCTTCGCAGGTGTTCAACACAGCCTACTTCGCCCCTACGCAGACGGCGTGGGTGCTGGCGCTCCACTTCGACCTGCTGCCGGATGAGCTGCGCCCGATAGCAGCGCGCGAGCTGGTCGAAGACATCGAACGGCGTGGGAATCATCTCTCGACCGGATTTGTCGGTTCGCCCTATCTGCCCCATGTGCTGAGCGCGCAAGGTCATCTCGACAGCGCATATGCGCTGCTCAACCAGAAAATGTGGCCCTCGTGGCTGTACGCCGTCACCCAGGGCGCGACCACCATCTGGGAGCGATGGGATGGCTGGACGCCGGAACGCGGCTTCCAGACACCAGATATGAACTCGTTCAACCATTATGCCTACGGCGCGATCGGGGCGTGGCTGTACAGCACAGTCGCTGGTATCGAGATCGATCCTGACCAACCGGGGTACAAGCATGTCATTTTGCGCCCACACCCCGGCGGTGGGCTGAGTCACGTCCGGGCATCACTCGACACACTGTATGGGCTGCTCGTCTCGGAATGGCGCCTCGCTGATGATGAATCGTTTGCTTATACCGTTACTGTGCCCCCCAATACGCACGCTTCGGTCACACTGCCCTGCGATGGACAGGTGACCCTCAATGGGAAAACGGTCAGCGGTATAGTGCATCATCTCCCCTCCGGAACGCACCACTTCACTGTATCGTAGCATTTCTCCGAGTCCCTGTGTCCGTCTCGATCGGGCGGGCACAGGCGACAAAAACTGACCCCTTGACATGGTGATAAACATGATATACATTATCGCACAGGTCATATAAAAAGCAGGTGAGCGTATCATGTTTGTCAACCAGCCCATGCCGATGTGTTGTATGTGTCCACCATACAGGCGGGGCTGACGCTTGCAGGCTTGACTGCTGACAGCGACACACCCCGCGCCGCCGGGGTGTTTTCATGCCTGCACGATGATGCAGCGCACGCACCCCGGACGAACCGCCGGGGTGTTTTCGTGTGTGCCGCTTTCAGGTTTTCGTGTCTTTCACTGGTTTCACCTACAGGAGTTTCAAACCCATGAAGTTGCGTGCCCTTTTCGTCGTGCTGGTGGTGGTGTTCGGGGTGTTTTCGTTCGGCGTGGCGGCGGCTGTGGATACGGTCGAGCGCGAGGTGCTGGTCACTGCGGACTGGCTGGAGCAGAATCTCGGCGCTGCCAATGTGCGCGTCATCGAGGTGAGCGTCAATCCTGGCGTGTATGAGCGCGGGCACATCCCAGGCGCGGTCAATTTCGTCTGGCACACCGATTTCGTCAACCCGATCGAGCGCGACATCGTATCGGCAGAGCGTTTTGAAGAGCTGGTGCGCGCGGCGGGCATCAATCAGGATACGACCGTCGTGCTGTATGGCGACACCAACAACTGGTTCGCCGCGTGGGGCGCATGGATTTTCAACCTGTACGGCTTTGCCGATGTGCGCCTGCTGGACGGCGGGCGGGTGAAGTGGGAAGCGGACGGGCGCGCCCTTTCGACCAGCGCCGAAAGCTTTGCACCTGGCAACTTCACCATCGAGAACCCCAATCCGGCGCTGCGCGCGTTCAAGGCGGATGTGCTGTCGGTAGTGCAGGGTGAAGAAGACAAGGCGCTGATCGACATCCGTTCGGTGGCGGAGTACAACGGCGAAGTGTTCGCGCCGCAGGGCATTCAGGAACTGTCGATCCGTGCGGGGCACATCCCTGGCGCGCTGAACGTCCCCTGGGGGCGCAATGTTCGTGAAGACGGCACGTTCAAATCACGCGAGGAACTGCGCGCCCTGTATGCCGAACTGGGCGTGGACGGCAGCACGCCCATCATCACCTACTGCCGCATCGGTGAGCGTGCTGCGCTGACCTGGTTCGTGCTGAGCCAGCTTCTGGGCTACGAGGTCGCGGTCTATGACGGTTCGTGGACGGAGTGGGGCAACAGCGTGGGCGTGCCGATCGTCAACCCGGCGGGCACGGTCTGGGGTGGTCAGTAAGGCACATGGCTGAAACGGCTGTGGTGGGGGGCGCGCAGAGCGCGCCTCCCGCTTTACTGGCAGGGGTCACACGGCAGCAGGTCGCCTCAGGGGTGATCGGGGCTGTGCTGCTGGCGGGGCTGATCGGGGCAGCGTATACCCTGAACAGCACGCCGGGTTTCGGGGCGAAGGCATCGCTTTCGTTGCTCATCGGCGCGGCGCTGGGGATCACGTTCCAGCGTGGGCGCTTCTGCTTTTTCTGCATCCTGCGTGATTTCATCGAAGAACGCAACAGCAGCGGTCTGTTCGCCATCCTTGCGGCACTGGCGGTGGGCGGGGTGGGGTATGCGATCGTGTTCGGGGCGTTTCTGCCCAACAGCTTTACGGGCAGGCTGCCTCCGGGCGCACACATCGGTCCGGTGAGTTGGGTGCTGGTGATGGCGGGCGCGGCGTTCGGCGTGGGTATGGCGCTGTCTGGCGCGTGCATCAGTGGACATCTGTATCGTCTGGGCGAGGGGTACAGCCGCGCGCCGCTGGCACTGTTCGGTTCGCTGGTCGGCTTCGGGCTGGGCTTCTTCACATGGCAGACGGTATATCTGAACGGCATTTCCCGCGCGCCGACGGCATGGCTGCCTGCCACGCTGGGCTATGGCGGATCGCTGGCGGTGCATCTGGCGATCCTGAGCGTGATCGCCATCGCGCTGCTGCGTTTTCTCCCCGCGCCGGGACCCGCTTCGACAGAACGGCTGACGCTGCGCGCCGTGTGGAACCGCGTATTCAATCAGCGCTGGAACCCGCTGGTCACCGGCGCGATCGTCGGCATTATCGGCATGGTGGCGTATTTCCGGGTTGAACCGCTGGGCGTGACCTCGCAGTTGGGCAGCCTGTCGCGCACTGTGCTGGATGGCGCAGGACTGCTTGACGGTCGGCTGAACGGGCTGGACGGGTTCGCGGGCTGTGCCACCGTCGTGGTGCAGACGATCACCGAAAACGGCTGGCTGATCGGCGGGCTGGCGGTCGGGTCGCTGGCGGTGGTGCTGCTGGCGGGGCGGTTCAAACTCTCGTCGCTGACGCTGCGCGGGGGTGTGACGGCGCTGCTGGGCGGTGTGCTGATGGGCTGGGGCGCGATGCTGGCGCTCGGCTGCACGGTCGGCACGCTGCTCTCCGGAATATCGGCATTTGCGGTGTCGGGGTGGGTATTCGCGCTGGCGACTTTCGGCGGGGTATGGCTGGGTATTCGGCTGAAACTGCATCATCTGGCGTAACCGGGCAGGGGCGATCAGATACGATCGCCCCGCACCCCTGAAATGGCAAATCGTGCTATATTCGTAGGCACGATTTGCTGCACTGCATGTACGCCCAGGGAGAGAAGATGATGAGTGCCGAATCAGCACAGCCTCCGCCTGAACCGGAAAAGCCTGTCCAGCAGCAACCTATTGCCCAGCGTGCGGCAGAGCAGCGCAAGGCGCAGTTTTCCGGTTGGGTGTGGTGGCAGCAGCGCCCCAAACGGGCTTTCCCCAATGAACCTGACCCGAATTTCAAACTCGTCTCGGATGAGATGCTGGAGCAGCTCACTCAGGAATTTCGTCTCAGCCCGGCGGCGATGGCGCGCATTCGTCAGGATTTGGGGCATCTCGACCATGAGCTGCTGCGCTACTTCCGCGAAACGGATCACGCGGCGAAAAAATTTCAGAATGGGTTTCGACTTTACAATGTGCGTATTCTGATTCTGGCGGCGGTCGCCACGATGATCGGGGCATTTCAGGCGATCAGCCTGAGCATCGACCCGTCGCTGCTGCTGGTGCTGGGCGCTGCGGAGACGATCGTCGCGCTGTACACGGTTTATGTGGTCAACACCCGTTCGCAGGATGCTTCGCTGGATGACTGGTTGAAGAACCGCCGCCAGTCCGAACAGCTTCGCCGCGAATTTTTCCGTTACCTGCTCTACCTGCCGCCCTACATGGAAGGCGAACTGGAGTATGAGCGCAAGCGCAAGCTCTCGCGCCGCGCCGCCTCGATCTACGCCGACCAGTTCCCCGAAGAGCCATCCATCCTCGAAGGCAACAACCCGACGCTGCCCGGCACGCCACCGCCCAGCATCGCTTACCATGCTGATGAACCGAACGGAGGTGCAGGATGAGGCTCAACCGGGATGACCTGACCGCGCGCTATCGCGTGTTTGAACGGGCGGTGCTGGACGATCAGCGCGCCTATTACAAGGTGCAGATCGAGCGCAACCAGCGCGCTTCGCGCCAGATCAACAAGACGCGCGCCTTCTTCGCTTTTCTGGCGGGCGTGGCGTCGCTGCTGGCTGCCATTTTTGGCGGGCTGATCGCCGCGCAGGGCGGGACCGGGGCGTGCGCCGTCGCCGAGCAGTTGGAGGCGATCGCGCGGCTCAATCTGCCGCCAGAGCAGGCGAATGAACTGACCGCGCCGCTGTACACTCAGGCGGGCACAGACGCCGAGACGAACGCGGCGGTGTGCAATCTGCTGCGGACGTTCACCGCAGTGCTGATGATCGTGGCGGTGGGCGCGCCCGCGCTGGGCGCGGCGTTCACCACGCTGGCAGACCTGTATCAGTGGGAGCGGTTGTCGTCGATCTACCAGACGGCGCTGAAAAGCCTGGCGGTGTCTGACGCACTCTCGCCGTTAGACGAAGAACCTGACCCGGTGTATCACGCCAGCCTGAACGCTTTCGTCGAGGGCACGCTCTCGGTCATGCGCGACGAAACGTCACAGTGGGGGCAGCTCGTCAAGATGCCCGACGCGCTTCAGGAATACATCGACAAGGCGAAGGAAAACGCCGAAAATGCCGGCGGACAGGGCGCAGGCGATTAGGACTCGCGCGCCAGCTTCTTCAGTTCGTACAGGGTATTGAGCGCTTCCTTCGGGCTGAGCGCGTCGATGTCCAGCGCCAGCAGCGCGCTGATGACGGGCGGCGGAGCCTGATTGAGGAAGCTCACCTGCATCGGCGGCTCTTTGCGACGGCGGGTTGCGGCTGCACCCGCCTCGTCGCCTTCGAGGATCGCCAGCAGTTCGCGCGCGCGTTCCACGACCGGGCGGGGCATCCCGGCGATCTGGGCGACATGCACGCCGTAGCTGCGGTCTGCACCGCCTGGGATGACCTTGTGCAGGA
>CAZTLS010000003.1:0-145414 GCA_964614405.1 uncultured Pleurocapsa sp. | reverse complement strand
GGAAGACGATCTCATCGCCCTGTTCGGAGACGGCGACGTTGTAGTTACGCGCGCGCGGCAGGATGTTCGGCAGGTCGGTCAGTTCGTGGTAGTGGGTGGCGAAGAGGGTGCGGCAGTTGAGGCGGGCGCTGTTGTGGATGAACTCGACGACCGCGCGGGCGATCGCCAGCCCATCATAGGTCGATGTGCCACGCCCCACCTCATCGAGGATAAGCAGGCTGCGTCGGGTGCTGCTGCTGAGCAGGCGCGCCGTCTCGATCATCTCGACCATGAAGGTGCTGTGCCCCGCATGAATCTCATCCTGCGCGCCGATGCGGGCGAAGATGCGATCGACCAGCCCGATCAGCGCCTCGTCCGCCGGGACGAACGACCCGATCTGCGCCATGAGCGTGATCAGCGCTACCTGACGGATGTAGGTCGATTTGCCGCTCATGTTGGGACCGGTGATGATGTGGATGCGATTCATCGTGTCGAAATGGGTGTCGTTGGCGACGTAGCGCGCGCCGTCTTCCAGCAGCCGCTCCACGACCGGATGCCGCCCGGAACGGATGATCAGGCGGTCGTCCTCGGTCAACTGCGGGCGGGTGTAGCCTTCGCGCGCGGCGACGTCCGCCATCGAGACGAACACATCGACCAGCGCCAGCGCTTTCGCCGTGCGGATCAGCGCATCGGTGAAAGTGGCGATCTCCCGGCACAGGGCGTCGAACAGGCGGCGCTCGATGGCGAGGATGGCTTCCTCGGCATTCAGCACCAGCGTCTCGTAATGCTTGAGGTCGGGCGTGATGTAGCGTTCGGCGTTGACGAGGGTCTGTTTACGGTCGTAATCGGTCGGCACTTTGTCGCTGTTGGCGCGGCTGATCTCGATGTAGTAGCCGAACACCTTGTTGTACCCGACCTTGAGCGAAGCGATCCCGGTGCGGCGGCGTTCGCGCGGTTCAAGCCCGGCGATCCAGTCGCGCGCTTCCTGAGTGGCGCGCATCACCTCGTCCAGTTCGGCAGCATAGCCTGGGCGGATCACGCCCATCCGGTCGAGGGCATTGGGCGGTTCGTCGGCGATAGCGCGGGCGATATGGTCGCTCACGTCCGGGCACGGGTCGAGGCGCTCGATCAGGCTGGCGAAGGCAGCAATACCGCTCAGCAGATCGCGCACGCGCGGCACGGTCTCCAGCGTGGTACGCAGCGCCAGCAGATCGCGCGGGGTGGCTTTGCCGATCACGATGCGGTTGGTCAGGCGTTCAAGGTCGGAGATGTGTTTGAGCAGATCGCGCAGTTCCATCCGTCGGATCTCATCGCTGAACAGGCTTTCGACGGCATCGAGGCGATTGTTGAGGCGCGCCAGATCGAGCAGGGGCTGGGTGATCCATTCGCGCAGCAGGCGCGCGCCCATCGGGGTGGTGGTGCGGTCGAGGACACCGAGCAGGCTGCCGCGCGCATCGCGTCCGCGAATGGTCTCGGTCAGTTCCAGATTGCGTCTGGTGAATGGATCAAGCACCATGAAGTCGCTGGTGCTGTAAGGGCGCAGCCGGGTGATCTGGCTGAGTTCGCCGCGCTGGGTGGCGTAGAGATAGTCGAGAAGCCCGCCCGCAGCGCAGATGGCAGCGGGCTGATCGCCGATGCCCATGCCATCCAGCGTGCGCGTGCCGAAATGGGCGTTGAGGCGGCTGGCGGCGTGCGCCCGCTCGAAGCGCCAGTCCTGAATCGGAGAAAGGTGTGTGCCTGGCGGGAAGGTCGCGCCGCGCTGCGCCCACGATTCGGGCAGCAGCACCTCACGCGGCGCAAGGCGGGCGATCTCTTCCATGACGCGCACGGCGGCGTCCTCACCGCTGATCTGGGTGACGGCGAACTCGCCAGTGGTGATGTCGGTGTAGGCGATGCCCGCGCGCGCCCACGCGCCGGATTGCGCGTCGCCCATCGGGTAGAGCGCCATCAGGTAGTTGGGGCGGTCTTCGTGCAGCAGGGCGGGTTCGATCAGCGTGCCTGGGGTGACGACGCGGGTCACTTCGCGTTCGACCAGCCCCTTGCCGTTCGGCTCGGTGACCTGTTCGCACACGGCGACGTGATAACCCTTCTCGATCAGCCTGGCGATGTAGGTATCGACGGCGTGAAACGGCACACCCGCCATCGGCACGCGCTCCGATTTGCTCACAGGACGCCCGGTCAGCACGATGTCCAGTTCGCGGGCACAGGTTTCGGCGTCAGAGTCGAACGTCTCGTAAAAATCGCCCAGCCGGAAGAAGAGGATGCAATCCGGGTACTGGCTCTTGATCCTGAGGTACTGCGCGCGCAGCGGGGTGATTGCCTCTGACATGAACGATGCCCATCAGCCTTTCGGCGTATCTTGCAGACAAGGTATACTTGATCGGAATATGCGGTGAAATGCCCCGCAGCAGCGGGATGAAAACTGAACCTGTATTCTAACAAATCGACCGGGCGACGACGACCCCGGCAAAGGCGAATCATGAACGAGATGATCATCGGCGTTGACCTGGGCGGGACGCGGCTGCGCGCGGCGGTGCTGGATCGCGATCTGACCATCATCGAGCGGCGCGAGACGCTGACGGGCGCACAGGATGGGGTGGAAGCGACGACCGAGCGGATGCTCAGCTTCATCGAGGTGACACTGCGCGAGAGCAGTGCGGAGAAGATCGCCGGGATCGGCATCTCGTGCCCAGGACCCGTCAACCCCAACGCCGGGCTGCTGGTCGCCCCGCCCAATCTTCCGGGCTGGCACAATGTGCCGCTGGTGCAGATGTTCCAGAAGCAGTTCGGGCACACCACCTACATCGGCAATGACGCCAATGTCGCGGCGCTGGCGGAAGCGTCACGCGGGGCGGCGCGCGGTTATCGCAACGTCATCTTCATTACGATCAGCACGGGCATCGGCGGCGGCATCATCAGCGACGGTCGGCTGCTGCTGGGCAGGGATGGCTTGGCGGCGGAGGTAGGGCACATGAGCCTGATCGTCGGCGATGAGGTGACCACGCTGGAGAAGGAAGCCGCCGGACCCGCTCTGGCGCGCAAGGCGCGGGCGCGCATCGAGGCAGGGGCGGAGTCTGCCATTCGCGATCTGGTGGAGGGCGATCTCAGCCGCATCACCGGATCGGTGGTGGGCAAGGCGGCGCTGAGCGGCGATCCGCTGGCGGTGGAGATCGTGCAGCGCGGGGCATTCGTGGTCGGCTTGGGCATGGCGAGCCTGCTGCACGTGTTCAACCCGGAGATCATCGTCATCGGCGGCGGGGTGAGCAACATCGGGGCGCTGCTCTTCGATACCATCCGCGAGACGATGGAGAAGCATGTCATCGATCGGGCGTACACGCAGGAACTCGTCCTCAAACCTGCCGGGCTGGGCGAAAATGTCAGCGTGATCGGCGCGGCAGCGCTGGTGCTGACGCGCGGCGGCGTGGAGGATGTCGCCAACGCTGCGCGCAAACTGGGCGGCTGATCGCATTCCGGTTTTCCAATAGTTCTCCAATGCGGTGCGCGTTACACTGTGGGCACTATGCTGACACTACTCGATTTCCGCGTCCGCCAGCGGGACTTTCTGCTGGAAATTTCCCGCGCCATCACCGCTCAGCTTGACCTGAGCGAGGTGCTGAAGCGCGTGCTGAATGCCTCCGTCGCTATGCTGGGCGGGCAGATGGGCATGGTGGCGCTGCGCGATGTGCGCGGTGTGTATCGGGTACGCGCCACCGTCGGTATCGATTCGGCGCGCGTGCCGGAAGTGGAGACGGCGATCGCCGACATTTTCGGCGATGGGGCAGCGCTGGAATACGAAGTCGTCGATTCCAGGCTGCGCGCGCTGGCAGAGTCACTCGACCCGCGCCTCAAGCAGGCATTCGCCCTGCCGCTGATCTTCGCTGGCGAGCCGATGGGCGTGCTGGTGGTGCTGCGCGCCTACCTGATCAACGCCACCCCGGATGATGTGCAGGTGCTGCAAAGCTTTGCAGACCAGGCGGCGATCGCGGTGCATAACGCGCAGTTGTACGCGCGCATCGAGCATGAGCGGCGGCGGCTGGCGGCGATCCTGCTGCACAGCGCCGACGGCGTGCTGATCCTCGATGGGGCGGGCGCGGTGCAGAGCATGAATTACGCGCTGGAGCGCATCACAGGCTGGCGCGCCGCTGATGCGATCGGGCTGGCGCACGACAGCGTGATCGTCTGGGCGCGGCGCGACCAGGCAGGGGCAGACGGAACGGAAACGCCCGATCTGTCGGCAGCACTGGCATCCGGTCTGTGGAGCCGGGGCAGCGCGGCGGCCGATCAGGAGGCGCTGTACGTTGAGGGAGAACTGCTGCGCCCGGATGGGCTGACGGTGAGCGTGGGCATCATCTATGCGCCGCTGTTCAGCACAGACGGTCACCTGACGAACATCATTGCCGACGTGCGCGACATCAGCAATTTTCGACAGGCGCAGGAGATGCAAAGCACGTTCATCTCGATGATCTCGCATGAGTTGCGTACCCCGGTGGCATTGATCAAAGGCAATGCTGCGACTTTGCGCCGCGACGATGTAGAATGGGATGTTGAGACGGTGCGCGATCTTGCCGGGGTGATCGAGGAAGAGTCCGATCGGCTGACGATGCTGATCAGCAATCTGCTCACCACCAGCAAGATGCAGGCGCAGCGGCGCATCGAACTTAATCTCGATGATGTGCGGCTGGATCATCTGGCAGAACGGGCTGCCGAGCGCTTTCGATCGCAGACGCATATCCACACCATCACTGTGCGCTTCCCGCCGGATTTCCCCCCCACGCGCGGCGATGAGCAGCGGCTGCTGCAAGTGCTGGACAACCTGCTGAGCAACGCGATCAAGTATTCGCCGGACGGCGGCGAGATCGAGATCGGCGGCTGGATCGACCCACAGCACGTGACCGTGTACGTGCGCGATCAGGGGGTGGGGATGAACGAGGCGGAGCAGGCGCGCGCTTTCGACCGCTTCTACCGCGCCGGGGGGGCGCTCAGCCGCCGTACCCAGGGGGCGGGGCTGGGGTTGTATCTGGCGCGGCAGATCATCCTCGCTCATCACGGTGAGATGCGCGTCGAAAGCCAGCCCGGAAAGGGTTCGACATTTTACTTTACACTGCCTATCACATGAATTGAGGAGCGTCATGGCACGACAGACAATGGTGAAGTGCGCCAACTGTGGGCACTCGTTCGGCGCAATTATTGAGACGATCGTCGATGCCGGGCGCGATCCCGACGCGAAAGTCCGTCTGCTGGGGGGAGCGCTGAACGCCGTGCAGTGCCCGGCGTGTGGTTATCAGATGGTGGTGGGGACGCCGCTGCTGTACCACGACCCCGCCAAAGACCTGCTGATCGGCTTTGTGCCGATGGAACTGAACATGAACAACGATCAGCAGGAAAAGGCGCTGGGCGACCTGCTGCGTGAACTGACGCAGCGCATCCCGCAGAACGAATTTCGTGGTTACCTCTTCCAGCCGCGCCGCGCGCTCTCGCTTCAGCACCTCGTCGAGCAGATTTTGCAGGCGGACGGCATCACCAGTGAGATGATCGATGCCCAGAAAGTGCGCGCCAGGCTGATCGAGCAGCTCGTCGGCGCGACGCCCGACGTGCTGCCGACGCTGGTGCAGCAGAATGACGCCCAGATCGACGAGGTGCTGTTTCAGACGATGACGCTCATGGCGCAGCGTCTCGCGGCGGGCGGGGCGACGGATGCCGCACAGCAGATCATGCAGGTGCAGGCGGAGATCGCCCGCTACTCGACGTATGGTCAGGCGATCCTGCGCGAGGCAGCGGATGAAGAAGCGGCGGTGCAGGCGGTGACAGCGGATTTGCAGGCGCTGAATGAAGATGCCGACCGACCGGAATTTCTGGCGCTGGCGCGTTCATATGCTGAGTCGCCTGCGCATCTGCGCGCGCTCGTCTCGCTGGCACGCCCGGCGTTCGATGCGGTGTTCTTCAATGAGATGACGGCGGCGATCGGCGCTGCCCCGGCTGCTGACCGTGCCGGGCTGGAGGCGCTGCGCGATACGCTGGAAGGGCTGACGCGCGCTGTCGATGAGCAGACGCAGGCGACGCTGCGCGCGGCGGCGGGGCTGCTTCAGCAGATCATCAATGCCCCGGACATCGAGGCGGCGGTCGCCCAGGCAGCCGGGATGATCGACACGACCTTCATGTCGGTGCTGGAGGCGAACCTCCAGCAGTCTCAGCGCAGCGGCGATCAGGTGCTGTTCGAGCGGCTGCTGCGGGTGTACAACCGCGTCAACGCCATGATCGAGGACAATATGCCCCCCGCGCTGCGCTTCCTGAACGATCTGCTGAGTACGCCGACCGATGAAGATGCCATCCTGCTGCTGAACGAACGCGCGGCGGATTACGCGGCGGACCTGCTGCCGACCATCGAAGCGGTCGAGCGCATCCTGGCGCAGCAGGGGGAAAATGCCCTGCTGACCAAGCTGGTCTTCCTGCGGGCGCGCGCCGAGCAGCTGCTCAAACCGTAAAATCCCTGTGGTGGGGCACGGCCTGCGCGCAACCTGACGCTTGCCCCACGACTATGGAATTATCAGGCGGCTTGTTGTAGATTAACCTCTCGATTCTGCCATCGGGAGGTTTGCTTTTTACCCCGGTGGCGTGCCTATCTGTTATAGACGATGAGGACTGTACCCCATGTCAGGACGCAAGTCTGCGCTTATGCGCGCCGTTTTCGCCGCACTGTTCGTCATGGTTGCCGCGACGCTCAGCATCAGCAGCACCTTCGCCCAGTCCGATGCACTGCCGACCGACCCGCTTCAGCGGGCGTTCCGCCTGGTGCGCGATGAACTTCAGGACAAGTTCAATGTCGATCTGCTGTATGTGCAGCGCTGGTCGTTCAGCGAAACCGAGTTCGTCGGCGGGATCGACTCCTGCCTGGACAACCTTGACCCGTCGCAGGCGCGCGCGCTGTATTACGGCTGGCGCTTCGTGATCACTGCGCTGGATGGTCGCCGTTTCGAGGGGCGCTCCAGCTTCGACACCACCATCATCACCGCGTGCGACCGCGTGACGGTCGATGCGCCGGCTGCCCCCACCCCCGGCGCAGCAGACCCCAACCTGCCCGCCCCGGTCGCCGGCTCTGGCGCGACGGGCGCATTTGAGCTGGGTGGTCACGCACTGGAATTGAACGCGGGCACGGTCGGTGCGATGCGCCGTGCTGGGATGACGTGGGTCAAGTTCCAGCTTCGCTACAGCCTCGGTCAGGACCCTGGCGTCGCGGCGGGCTACATCAATGCGGCGCGCGCTAATGGTCTGCGTGTCCTGCTCGGCGTGGTGGGCAACCCGTCTGAACTGGGCGCGAACTTCGACAGCTACATCGGCAGCTATGCCAACTTCGTCGGCGGTGTCGCAGCGCTGGGCGCGGACGCCATCGAGGTGTGGAACGAGCCGAACATCGACCGCGAGTGGCCCGCCGGGCAGATCAACGGCGCGAACTACACCCGTCTGCTGGCGGCGTCGTTCAACGCCATCAAATCGCGCAATGCCAACACGATGGTGATCAGTGGCGCGCCCGCCCCGACGGGCTTCTTCGGTGCGGCGGGCTGCACGGCTCAGGGCTGCAACGACGATGTGTTCATGCAGCAGATGGCTCAGGCAGGCGCAGCGAACTATATGGACTGCGTGGGGCTGCACTACAACGAGGGCATCATTGCCCCCAGCGCCACCAGCGGTGACCCGCGCGGCAGCTACCCGACCTACTTCTTCGGCTCGATGCTCAGTCGTGGTCAGTCGCTCTTCGGCAGACCTGCCTGCTGGACGGAACTGGGCTATCTGTCGCCCGAAGGTTTCGGCGCACCGCTGCCCGGTGGCTTCGCCTGGGCGCAGAACGTGACGGTGGCACAGCACGCGGCATGGCTGGCGCAGGCGGCATCGCTGAGCGCGCAGAGCGGGCGTGTGCGCCTGATGATCGTGTGGAATGTGGACTTCCCCTTCTACACCGCCACCGACCCGATGGGTGGGTACGCGATGATCCGTCCTGGCGGCGGCTGCCCGGCGTGCGATACGCTCGGCACGGTCATGCGTCGCTAGGACTGTTAATGACGATGTGGGCGACCCGGCAGCGGGTCGCCCGCATTCAATCGCCCGCTCTGGGCAGGCGGCTGGCGTCATCCAATCCCCACATCGCCAGCCGCGCCTGATATTCGCGCAGCACGCGCACCCCGTGATCTTCAAAATGCCCTTTGACATTTTCGGCGTCGATGCGCGCTGCGCTCGTGCGCCCGATCTGGCGGGCGAACCTGGCACGCTTGCGCCGAAACTCCCATTGTTCCAGCCGATCGCCGATTGATCCGCCCAGCAGCCATTCCCCCGCTTGTTTGAGCGCCCGCCACACCCCGCGCGGCTGATATTCCCGTTCCGGGTAATACGATCCGTGCGCGTTGGGCATGTGCGCGCTCACCCATTCGTTGACCTGACGCATGGTGTCGTATAGCCCGATGCCGAACAGCGGGACCATCTGCGTCACCTCATGGGCGATGAACAGGTCGCGCCGATCCTGTGCCAGCGCCGTCTCCGCCAGCACATAGTTGGGGCAGACGGTGACGCCGCGCAGCCTGGCGAGGCGCACCACGCCGATCGCCATCAGCCGCGCCAGCCAGACCCGTCCAGGGGCGATCACCAGCACGTAATCGAGGTCGTCATGCGTGCTGGCGGAATTGTGCATCGCCAGCGACCCCGTCAGCGCGACCATGCGGATGTAGGGCAGGCGGCTGAGCCAGATGCCGTAACGCTGCGCCTGCGCCCACTGGCTGAGGGCGATCGCCTCGCGCTCGCGTCGCAGTGCCGCCAGATGATCGCGCCCGCGCAGCATGTGCAGCCCGTCGTCTTGGACGAGTTTACCCGCCGCCAGCAGTGCAGTCAGCGCGGTGTCCACCTGTTCAGGGCTGACGGGCGCGTCGGCGATCAGAAAATGATGGATTTCGCGGCGGGTGAGGGCAAAGCTGAACACATCCGCGTACAGGATAGTGCGGAAAACAGCATCCTCGATCGATTGCACAATCCCTCCGGGATGAACACCACGTTTACCTGTCCCATGACCACAGCCACAGGTTGCGCGCGCGGCACGTGGTCGGCGTTGACTCGAAATTGACGACCGCCATGCCGAGGTCACCCGCGCCATGCGGGTCTCTGTGGCTGCCAGCCAGTCGTCCATCGATATACAGGTAGAGTGTATTGTCCATCGCCAGAATGAGCAAATGATGCTCCCCGGTCCCCAGACCGGCGCGCACGCCGTACAGACCGGGCGCAAAGCCCTCCCCCTGCCGTCGTGCCAGACCATATTCGCCCTGTGCGTTGAAATACGCCAGGGTATAGGCGTCGATGCCATTACCGCGCACGCTCACCCCGCAGCCTGCGGGCAGCAGCGGATTGGTCTCCAGCGTCACCTGTGCGCCGAGGATGAAGTTCTGATACTGCGCGCCGCGCCCGACGCCGAAACGGTTGATGCCGCCGCGCGCATACTGAACCAGGCTTTCGGGCAGGGTGAGGCGCATCGTGCCAGGCGCGGCAGATGGGAAAAGACGGCGCAGCATGGTCGCCATCGCCTGTCCGTCGGCTGCGGTCATCACGGTATCCGGGATGAGTGCAGCACCGCCAGGCAGGGTTTCAGGCAGAGTGACGCCCCAGTTGGCGTAGGTGATCTGGTTCAGCGTGGGCAGCGGCGTGGGCGTGCCCCCGACGATGCCCGCCCCACCTGCCTCAGAAAGCGTTTCATCGCTGCTCGTGCCGATGAAGGTGTTGTCGTAGAAAAAGTCGAAGGTGGAACCGATCGCCAGCACGCCCAGTGTGAAGGCGGTATCGCCCGCGATCAATGCCGGGTGAGGTGTCCAGTCGCGCAGCACCTGCTCGCTTCCGCCGCGCACCAGCAGCAGCCGCCACACGCCGCGTTCGCTGACGATAAATTCGTAGTGCGCGCCTTCTCCGTCATCACGGAAGGCGATGCCCGCTGTCCACGTCCCGGACTGACTGCTGACGGCGATCACATCGACCTGGGCGTAAAAATCGGCGCTGGGGATGCGCTGCGGTGCAAGGCTGATCCCCCGCGCGCGTGCGCCTTCGATCGACAGGATGATGCGTTCTGCGCTGACATTCTGCTCCGCGCCGTCTGCTGCCCAGTTTGTCGAAAAGCCGATCTGGTCGATCCGCCCGAAACCTGGGATGAGCTGGATCGTGTACGCCCCGGAAGTCCCGTTCACGCTGGTGAGCGCGGCGGTATAGGTGTCGGTGCGCGGCAGGGTGACCGCCTGCAGCAGCGGGTCGAGATCATCCGGGTACAGGCGGTCGTCATTCCCGGCGATCACCCGCCCGCTGCTGTCGATGAGCGCCAGCGCGCTGTCGAGTGCGCTTTCGGGCGTACTGACGACCAGCGAGACGACCGCGCCGCTTTGTCCACTGAAAGTGAACGAGTGCGTTTCGCCCGCGCCCAGCGTGCCGCTGAGGGGGGTGAAGGGCAGCAGCCCGCGCACGGTCTGCGCCTGAGTGGGGTGGACGGCGGCGGTCAGGCAGGTGAGACACAGCGCAATCAGGAGAGACAGGATGTGGCGCGCCGACATCACGCGGACTCCATCCACTGCGGATAGTGCGTCTGAAGCGCGACCATGCACGCCGCGAAATCGTCGGGTGAGAGTTCTGCACCGCGCTCCCAGCGGACGTTTTCGGCGTCACGCAGGCGGCGCTGTTCCCCGGCGAGGCGCAAATCCGGGCGTCCGGCATCGGCGCGCGCGCTTTTCTTCAGTGGTTCGAGGGTTTTGAACGCTTCACTGCCTGGGAAGGCATCCGCCTGACTGGGGGGGAGAAAGGTGTAGATGGCGAGCCAGGTATTGTCGATGTGCAGGGCACAGGCGAACATCGACCAGCCTTTGGGGATGCGCGTGCGGCGGCTGATAACGAAGCGCCAGCGCAGCATTTCCGCCGGGTCTTCGGACAGGATGTGCGCTTCAGGCGTGCCATGCCGTGCCAGCGTGACGCCTTCACTCGCCACCGTGACAGTGCGTCCGCTGTGCCAGGTTCGCTTGAGCAGCCGTTCGATGCCGAGGCTGGCGAAATAGCCGACGGCGAGGGCGATGATGATCGGCACGAGCGCCAGATCGACATTGAGCAGCGCGCTGCTGATGACGAAGGTGAGGACGGCGATGCCGATGAAGGCGGACAGCACCGCCAGGCGCAGCGCGCTGTGTTCGACATCCGCCCGCACGGTGATCGGGAGCGTGGAGGATTTGGACAGAGAAACAGACTCCATAGAAACAGATATCCTTGCCTGTGATTTCAGCGGGTGCGCCGCGCAAAGACCAGCACGCGCGGCGTGTTGGGCGCGGTGGGCATGACGGGGGTGAACGTCGTCGAGACCAAGCCGACGACCTCGAAGCCGGTGCGCGCCAGCAGCGCCGTCACCACCTGCACCGGGAATCCGCGCCGGGTGCGGGTGGCGGTGTCGCGCGTCCACAGGTCACCCTCGGCGTGGAAGAGCAGCCAAGTATCCTGGCGCATCTGGCGTTCGTGGTCGAAGGTGCTGCTGATGACGGCGGTGATGTCCTCATCGGCGCGCAGCACGCGGCTGGTGTTGTGGTCAGCCGCCAGCCCTTCGAGCGTGTGCAGGTCGAAGATGAACCATTTGTCCGGCATGAGGGCGCGGGCGACGGTTGTGAAGCAGGTTTCGAGGTCTTTGACGTTGTTCAGTTCGTTGATCGTGTCGATCGACAGCACCAGGTCGATTTCCGTCACCGACTCCAGCGCGCGCACATCGCCCTGCACCCACTGGAGCGCCACCCCGCGCGAGTCGATGCTGCGCCTGGCGGCGGTGAGCATGGCGGGGGAGGGGTCGATGGCGGTGATGTTGTAACCCTGCGATGCCAGCCAGCGCACGCTGCCGCCTGTGCCACAGCCGAGATCGACCACGCGCCGCCCGATCCAGTCATTCTGCTGAGCGAACTGGAGGATGGACGGCATGGCGTGCAGGGCGAACTCGCTCATGCCGAGCGCGTCGTAGAAACGAGAGAGGGCGGCGTATGAGTCGGGCATGGGCTTTTCCCCTGTGCGTGTTCGGTATTCAGGCTTCGGCGTTCATCACTGGCGCAGCGCCAGCGGTGCGACAGAGTATACCAGATTGAGCGCACGACTGAAGATGACCACACTGCGATAAGGGGCAGCGTTGAAATTGGCTGGCAGCGGGTAATTCTGCGCGCCGAGCGTCGCCAGCAGCGTCCCGACCTCGTAGAAATTGGTCGTGCCGACGCTCATTTCCTCGACCGTAAGCGGATTTTCCGCCGGGCTGAGGGCGACACGGGCGTCGGGCGTGTTGAGCATGGAGAAATCCTCAAAGCGCACGAGCAGACGTCCATCGGCATCCTGAAGCACCGTGACCAGCCCCTGCGCCCAGCGCACCGGGTCGAGGGCGGTGAAGCGCCCGGCGGCGATCGGCTGGGGTGCGTTGAGGCGGGGGAGACGCTGATCGTCTTCCGGCAGGGCGACGCGCGCGCCAAATGCTGCCTGTACCAGTTGCAGGGCACGCTGAGGGTCGGCTTCAGCCAGCTCAAGATAGGTGCGTTGCTGATCCGGCGGAAGGCTGGCAAATGCCGCCTGCTGGCTGAGAGGCAGCCCAGGGAAGAGGATTTCGACCGTTTCCGGCGTGGCGATGACGAAGCGCTGCCAGAGTGGGAAAGTGTACAGGGCGACGACGATCAGGAAGCCGATGCCGATCACCAGAACGCGAAGCCGCACGATCGTCCTGCCCCTAATCCGGCATGGTATAGCCCTGTCCGGGGACAGTGACGATATAGCTGGGGAAGCGGGGCTTGTCTTCCAGCTTCTGGCGCAGGCGTGAGATGTTGACGCGCAGGACGGAGTAATCCCCCTCGTAGGTATTGCCCCACACCGCGCGCAGCAGTTCATCGTGCGAGACGACCTTGCCCGCCTGCTTCATCAGGGTGACGAGGATGCCATATTCGACCGGGGTGAGGTGCAGCTTGCGCCCGTTCATCATCGCCAGCCGTCGGGTGAGGTCGATCTCAAGCTGGCGGGTTTTGAGGCGGGGTTCCGCCAGCGACAGCGCGCTGACGCGGCGCAGCAGGGCATTGATGCGCGCCAGCAGTTCTTCTGGCGAGAACGGCTTATCGACATAATCATCCGCGCCCATATCGAGCGCGGCGACCTTGTCGCCGTCCTGCGTCATCCCGCTGATGGCGATCAGCGGCGTGGGCGAGTTTTCCCGCATCTGGCGCACCACTTCCAGCCCAGGCATATCGGGCAGGGTCATATCCAGCAGCACCAGCGCTGCGTTGGTGTCTTCGATGTGAGAGAGCGCGTTCTTGCCGGATTCGACAGCGACGGCTTGATAGCCGGAGGTCTGAAGCAGTTCCGTCAGCATTTCTGCGGTGGCTTCGTCATCCTCAACGATAAGGATCAGTTGTGGTTCCTGTGTCGCTGCTGGCATAATTCACACACTGTGTATGCAGGTCATTCATTGAGACAATTAAACCAAAAAAACGCATTTTCGGCAAATGAGCGTGTCAACCCGCTCTGATGCTATACTGGTCTGACAGGGGAAGCGCGGGGAACAGCGTTCATCATCACACATGTACAGCCAGACAGGAGTATCGCGCGTGGCTCAGAATGTCATCCCGTTTTATCCTGGTGCGCCGCTGGTGGGCGCGCTGAACGAACTGCGCAACGATCAGATCGGCTTCATGATGCGGATGCGCCGCACCTATGGAGAGGTGGTGGAGTTTCCGCTGCTCATGCTGCGGATGATCGCAGTGGCAAACCCGGAGATCATCCAGTCGGTGCTGGTCACCCATGCCGATAAAATCCGCAAGAGCGATATGGATCACGCGGTGCTGCGCCAGGCACTGGGCAACGGTCTGCTGCCCAACGAGGGAGAGTCGCACCGTTTTCAGCGGCGGCTGATGCAGCCGGCTTTCCATCACAAGCGGATTGAGGGGTACGGCGAGACGACCCTGCGCTTCACTGAACAGATGCTTGCCACGTGGCGGGATGGCATGGAACTGGACATGTTCGAGGCGATGACCACGCTCACGCTGTATGTGGTGAGCAAGGTGCTTTACGACGCCGACGTCAGCCAGGATGCGCGCAGGGTGGGCGAAAGTGTGGAGTCGTTCAGCCGGAACGGGGAACGGCAGTATATGCAGGGGTTCGTCCTCCCGTCGTGGCTGCCCACTGCGGAGAACCGGGCGATCCGTCAGGCGATCGCACATATCGACTCGGTCATCGTGCCGATCATCGAGGCTCGCCGCGCCAGTGGGGACGATCGCGGTGACCTGCTCAGTATGCTGCTGGCGGCACAGGATGAAGAGACCGGCGCGGGCATGAGCGACAAACAGGTGCGCGATGAGGCAGTCACGCTGTTCATGGCGGGGCACGAGACGACCTCGAATGCCCTGGCATGGACGTGGATTCTGCTCAGCCGCAACCCGGATGCCGAGGCGAAGCTGCACGCCGAGCTGGACTCGGTGCTGGGTGACCGCCCGATCACCACAGCAGACCTGCCGCGCCTCAGATACCTCGACTGGGTGATCAAAGAGGCGCTGCGCCTGTATCCGCCCGCCTGGGCGATCAGTTGGCGTGTGCCACAGGAAGACCTGCACATCAACGGCTACACGTTCGCCAAAGGCAAGCTGCTGTTCATCTCGCCGTATGTGGTGCATCGGGATGCGCGCTGGTTCCCTGATCCTGAGGCGTTCATCCCGGAACGCTGGGCAGATGATCTCGAAAAGCGCATCCCGCGCTATGCCTATTTCCCATTCGGCGGCGGACCGCGCATCTGCATCGGCAACAGCTTCGCCATGATGGAAGCGCGCCTGATCGTCGGCGCGGTCGCGCAGCGCTATCGCGTTATGCTCGACCCGGCGCATCGGATCATCCCGGAGGCACTCATCACGCTGCGCCCGAAGGGAAGACTGCCGATGCGCCTGAGCGCGCGCGCCGCTACATGACCTCGACCGCCAGCGCGACGGCTTCGCTACCGCCCAGACACAGGGCGGCGATGCCGCGCTTCAGCCCGCGCTGCTTCAGAGCGTGGATGAGGGTGATCAGCACACGTGCGCCGGACGCGCCGATCGGGTGACCGAGGGCGATCGCCCCGCCGTTGACGTTCAGCTTGTCGTAGGGCAGGTCGAAACCGTCTTTCGCCAGCCCTTTGACATCCGCCACCACCTGGGCAGCGAACGCTTCGTTCAGCTCGACCAGATCGACATCCGCCATCGTCCAGCCGGCGCGCTGAAGTGCGACCGGGATGGCTTTGACCGGGGCGTAGAACAGCCATTCCGGTTCGACCGCTGCCTGACCATAGGCGACCACGCGGGCGATCGGCTGGACGCCTTTCGCCTCGGCATAGGCGCGGCTGGCGACGACCAGTGCCGCCGCGCCGTCATTCATGCCAGGGGCATTGCCCGCTGTGACGATGCCGTTCTCCTCAAAAGCAGGCTTGAGCTTCGCCAGCGCTTCGAGGGAGGTGTCGGGGCGAATCGACTCGTCGCGGTCGATGACGGTCTCGCCTTTTTTGCCTGCGATGACCACCGGGACGATCTCGTCGGCAAAGCGACCCTCGACGGTGGCTGCCTGGGCGCGCATATGGCTGGTGTAGGCGAAATGGTCGATCTCTTCGCGGGTGACGCCCAGTTCGCGCCCGACGAATTCGGCGGCGCTGCCCATGCTCCAGTCGCACAGGCTGCACCACAGCCCGTCGTGCTGAAGGGCGTCGATCAGCTCGCTTTTGCCGTATTTGAAGCCCGTCCGATGATCGCGGATCAGGAACGGCGCATTGCTCATGCTCTCCGCGCCACCCGCGATGTACACCTCACCATCGCCCGCGCGGATGGCGTTGGCAGCCAGCATGACGGCTTTCAGACCACTGCCGCACACTTTGTTCACGCTCACCCCACCCACGTGAGCGGGGACGCCTGCACCGAGGCTGATCTGGCGGGGGAGTGCCTGCCCAACGCCTGCGCTGACCACGTTGCCGAAGATGACCTCGCTGAGGTCGCCCGCGTCGATGCCGGCGCGCTGTACGGCAGCGCGCACTGCCACCTGCCCAAGCTGGGCAGCGGTCTGTCCCGCCAGCCCGCCGAGAAATTTGCCGATCGGGGTGCGCGCCCCGCTGAGGATCACCACATCCTGCTGTGTCGTCATGAAAAGATCGCTTTCACTGGAGTTGTCCGTGCAGAGAGAGCCAGGTTTCGCGCAGTTCGCGCGCGGTATTCTCGATCAGATCGGGGATGACGCGGGTGTTGCCGATGGTGGTCATGAAGCTGGAGTCGTTCTGCCAGCGCGGGACGATGTGGAAATGATAGTGATCGGGGATGCCCGCGCCCGCCGCGCGACCGAGGTTGACGCCGAGGTTGAAGGCGGACGGGTTGTACAGCGCGCGCAGCGCTGCCAGCGCCCGGTTGACCATCAGCATCAGGTCGGTCAATGCCTCTGCGGGCATGTTCTCCTGGCTGGGCACATGCGCGAACGGGATGACCATCAGATGCCCGTTGCTGTACGGGTAGAGGTTGAGCGCGCAGAAAACGTGCGTCGAACGGGCGATCACCTGCGGATGTTCCGGGGCTGCGCCCAGCCCGCACAGAATGCAGCCGCCGTCCTCCGGCTTCGTCTCGCCCCGGATGTACGCCATGCGCCAGGGGGTATACAAATGATCCATCATGAGATTTTTTAGTCTGTGCCATGCCGTCGATTTCCCGCCGATCATATCACCCGCTGCTATGCTCCCGCAATGACCGCGTGATGCTCTGAACAGGGATGATAGAATATGCAAACGAAATGGTGTGACAGGATAGCATATGCACATTCATGATCTTTTGCCGGAACGCCTGGCGGAGCAGATTCCTGGGCGGATCATCCGGTTCCATGCCCAAATCGGCAGCACGAACACCGAGGCGCTGCGTCTGCTGCGCGAGGGCGCGCCGGGCGGGACGGTCGTGGTGGCGGACAGGCAGACAGCGGGGCGCGGCAGGCTGGACCGCCGCTGGCATTCCCCATCGGGTTCGGCGCTGATGTTTTCGCTGCTGCTGCGCCCGCAGGCAGGCTACAGCGATGCAGGCATGATGGCGGCGCTGGGGGTCGCTGAGGCGCTGGAAGGGTTCGGCGTACCTGGCGTGGGGATCAAGTGGCCCAACGACGTGCAGATCGACGGGCGCAAGGTGTGCGGTGTGCTGCCGGAAGTCGAATGGCAGGGCGACAGTCTGGTCGGCGTGGTGCTGGGCATCGGCATCAACGTGCGGGTCGATTTCAACGGATCGGGTTTGGAGTGGACAGCCGCCAATGTCGAAACCTCTGACCGTCCCATCGATCGGACGCTGCTGCTCAAGGCGATCCTCGCCCGTCTCGACCACTGGACGCCGCATCTGGGTGAGCGCACGCTTTTCGAGGCATGGCGCGCCAGGCTGAACATGCTGGGGCGCATGGTGAACATCCAGCAGGGCGAGATGACCGTGACCGGGATGGCGCTGCGCGTGGAGCGTGACGGTGCGCTGATCGTGGAGGGTGAACAGGACGAGGTGCGCGTCATCGCGGGGGACATCGCCATCGGCAGACCGACTGTGCAGGGAGGCTGAGGCAGACGATGGGCATCAGGCTGGACTGGCAGACGGATGGACGTGGGACGCCGCCGATCGAGCGCGGCGAAGACCCGGCGGATCGGCGGGCGCGGGGCGTGGCGGCACGCCGCTTCATCCTGTTCCTGATCGGGCTGGTGGCGCTGGCGGGGATCGTCATCGGTGGGGTGCTGCTGCGCCTGCGCGATACAGAAGCCCTGTTGGAGCAGGGGCTGCTTATCGTCGTGGAGAGCGAGGTCGCGGCACTGCGCCTCGGCGACCGATCGGCATTCCTGCGCGCGCAGTGGCGCGCAGTGGATGACCCATCGGTGACGGCGGGATGGCTGGCATTTCAGGAGGCGACGTTTCAGAATTATGAGCGTCTCAAGCTGACGCGCGACCTCAACCTGAGCGGGCGCATCCTCGATGTGACTATCGATGGACAGAATGCGCGCGTGCAGATCGAAGAGATCATCGACTCTGTGCCCTATGCGCGCGTGTGGTTCTACTGGCGCTTCGATGAAGGCTGGCGACATGTGCCGCCTGCCTATGGTTTCTGGGGCGCGCCGGGCGTGCTGCAAGACCCCGATGGACGCTACAGCATCGCCTACAACGCGGTCGATGCTCCGGTTGCCGAGGCGATGGCAGACGCTCTTGAGAGCTGGTTCGAGCGGCTGTGCGCCGTTTTCCCCTGCATGGGGATGCCGGCGGTGCGGATCACCATCGCAGCGGACGACGAGCTGGCGGTGGGGTGGGATACGAGCGACCCCTGGCTGCTGCGCCTGCCCTCACCCTACATGAACCGCGCCCGCCTCGATCAGCCCTTCGACCCTGAGCTGCGCCGCATCACCGCCCGTGCCCTTGCCGACCGCTGGACGAGCCTGATCAGCGCACGCCCCAATACCGATGCGGCGTATCTACGCTCCGCCATCGGCGATTATCTGGTCGAGGTGTTCACCGGGCAGGCGATGGGCGCGTATCTGATCACCAGCCTCGTTGAGGCGTATGGGGAGCGCGCGCTGACCCGGCTGGCTGGCGGGCTGAACGCTGAAACGCGCATCAGCGCCCTGTCTGACCTGCTGGGCGAGCCGCTGGACGTCCTGCGGCTGGACTGGCGCGATTATCTGGAAGCGCTGCTGGCGCGCGAGGGGATTAATGGCGTGCAGGTGATCTCGGTTTTTCCCGAAACGCTGATCGATGGACGCCCTGTCCTGCGCGCGCTGGTTTCAGGGGCGGCGGCGGCGAACATCGAGGTGCAGTTCAGCCTGTTCGACGGAGTATGGCGGCGCACGGGCTGAAAAAAATGGGGCTATACTATTCAACAGGACGTAAATCAAGGAGGGTATGATGTTCGACTCGATCGACTCGCTGCGCGGCTTGGAAGATGAGCGGCGGCGCGATGAGGAAGATGACGCGGCGTATGAGTTCGCGTTCGAGGAAGTGAAGGAAGAAAAACCGTTTCTGGGCATGACGGCGGTCGAGCGCATGTTCCTGGCGATCTTCGTCTTCATGAACGTCACGGTGATCGGTATCGCGCTGCTGCTGGCGACCGGGCGACTGGTGCTGTAGGCGCACAACCAGTTCTTCTCTCAAAGCCGTACCTTCACACTGGGGGTGGTCATCATGATCGCTGTGCCTTGGCGCATGGGTGTCAACATGCGGGAATTCGCGTTCTACGGGACATCGGCGGTGCGGCACAGCAGCAGGGCGCTTCAGCGCGCTCAGCTCGTCGCGCTGAATGATCTGGGAGTCCGGGTGGTGCGTTTCTTCGCCAGCCACCGCGACTTCAACCGTCAGGGGTGCATCGATGCCGTGCGCGGCGCGCTCGATGCGCTCGACGAATTCGACATGCAGGCGATCATCTGTCTGGACGACGGGCTGACCGGGGCGGGCTTCACCATTCAGGGCACTGAACCCTGGCGCACGGAGGTGCATGGTCAGTATCACTCCAACTTCTGGGTCAGCAATGCCTGGCGCGATGTGCATCTGCCCCATGCCCGCGCCTTTGCCGAGGCGTTCCGCGATCGCCCCACCATCCTGATGTGGGAACTGGGCAACGAGTTCGCCCTACATCCGCGCGATGGGGGACGGCGCATCCCCAACCGCGCTGCCAGCCTCGCTTTCCTCAACTATGCGCGCACTGTGAGTGAAGCGATCAAGGCGGTTTCGCCCGCGCACCTGATCTCGACCGGGCTGGTCAACAGCCGCCACGTCACCGCGCTGGAAGATGGCGAACCCGCGTCGGAATTCGGGCGGCGGCTGCACAGCCTGCCGTCGATCGATGCGGTCTCCATCCACTACTACGCGCATGACGGCGAACGCGATTATGCCGGTGGCGAGGTGGAAACAGCGCGTGCTGTCGGCAAGCCGTTCTATGTGGGCGAGGTCGGCGCGCACCACGCCGAGTCTGGCGACCGGGCGGCGTATTTCAACCGGGAGATCGCTTTCTGGCGCAACGCCGGGGCGTTCACCGTGCTGCCCTGGGCGTTCGACTCGTCACCTAACGATGTGGGAGTGAGCGATCTCTACGCGGTGGCGCGCATTCACCCCGACTATGACCGGGTGCGCGCGGTGTTTCAGGGTTTCGCAGTGCGCGCCGCACGCTTCCTGCTCACCGTCACGCAGCCGACGCCCATCCCTGATCCGGTTCCACAGCCGCCACCCGTCGCACCCCCTGCGCCGCCCGTCACTGAACCGACCCCGCCGCCCGTGCCGCCGCCTGTCACTCCGATCACCCCGCTCGGGCAGCGCGAGGTCGTGCCGCCCCCTGATCCGGTCGCGCCGCCCAAACCCGTCACGCCTCCTGCGCCGCCCGTGCCGCCGCCTGCGGTCTTCACGGGCAAAGACGAGGCGCGCTTCCGTGCTGATGTCACCATCCCGGACGGCACGGTCATCCAGCCTGGTCAGCAGTTCGTCAAGACATGGCGCATCACCAACAGCGGGACGCGGGCATGGGACGCGCGCTTCAGCCTGGTGCATGTGCGCGATGAGCGCATGGGCGCTCCGGAGTCCGTGCCGATGCCCATCGTGCAGCCCGGTGGTTTCGGCGATGTCTCGGTGACGCTGACCGCGCCGACGCGCCCCGGGCGCTACCTCTCGACGTGGAAGCCGCGCAGCCCGGAAGGACAGTTTTTCGAGTTCGAGATGTACGCCGAGATCGTGGTGCGCGAGCCGAATTTCGTGCCCGAACGGTTCCCCTCACCGATCAGCACGACAGACGGACGGCGTTACGTCGTGCCGCCGCACCTGCATTTCGGCAAGCCGATCCCATACGCGGGTGGCATCCATCAGGGGGTCGATTACGTGGCGGCGCTCAACACGCCTGGCATGGGCATCGTGGCGAGCGCGCCAGGCGTGGTGTGGGGGCGCTTCGACTGCATCATCTGCACGCCGGAAAAGCCCAACTTTCAGGCGCACGGGCTGACGGCGGCTCAGCAGGCAGCCGCCCTGCGCGACCCGATGCGCCCCTGGAATTACGGGTTCGGCAATCTGGTGATCATCGAGTACGACGCGCTCTCGGCAGGCGGACAGCGTGCCGTCAACGCGGTGCGCTCATCGTCCTTCGGCGTGCGCGGGGTGCGGGTGTTCGTGTTCTACGCCCACCTGCATACGATGAGCGTCAATCAGGGGCAGCGGGTCGATTTGGGCACGCCGATCGGCACAATGGGCAATACGGGCAACTCGTGGGGCAATCACCTGCATCTGGAGATTCGCGTGGCGCAGGTGCTGGCGAACGGGCGCGTTCAGCCGCTCTCGCTGACTGACACGCGCCGCATCGACCCGCTGCTGGCGTTTGAAGTGTGATGTGATGGCAAAGAGGAAGGTGCGTGGAAAGTCATGCACCTTCTTTGTTCTGTGCTGTTCCGCCGCCTGTCCTACGCCTCGCCTGACGCCGTATCACGCCCTGGTCATACTGGAATTGCGGTCCTTGTCAGTGCGACGTCGCCGCCCCTTTCGATGACTCGCTTCCCGGCGATGACCGAGCGCATCATGCCGACGCTCGCCACCCACTTTCCCACACCGACCGCCACGCCCACCCAAACAAGGTAACGGAAAGGATCGATCATCATGTATACGATCGGCTCACAGAAGATTGGTCGGCTGTTCCTTGCGTGGATGGTAATGCTGAGTCTCATCGCATCGACAGGGCACACCGTCAGGGCACAGGTTCCCGACGGCATCATCTCCGTCACCATCAGCCCAGATGGGACGCGGCTGCTGGTTGGTGGGACGAACGGGCTGCTGAAGGTGATCAGTGCAGCAACCGGGCAGGATGTGCTGGTCATCGGCGGGCTGGAATCGACGATCTTCTCGACAGCATGGAGTCCGGATGGATCGCATTTCGCGGTCAGCTATGTAGGAGACGGCACGCTGCGCGTGTACAACGCGACAAGTGGTCAGCTCGTTTCCTTGCAAGCTGTTCCAGGTATTCTGGAGATCACATGGTCAACCGACAACATACTGACTGCAAATCGTGAAGCGGACACATTGTCTGACCTGTTCGTATATCAGGGGCAAAGCCTGACTCCGATTTGCTCGGCGCGATATGGAGGTATTCTGTTCGATGCCGAATGGATACCAGGGAGTTCAATCGTGGTCATCGGCGGGTCATTCGGTGTGTATCGTGTCGATGTATCCCAGAACTGTGCTTCAACAGCCATAGGCGGTGTAGGTGCGTATGGTCATGAAGTGCTGTCAGTCGCGCTGAACGCAGATGGCAGTCTGCTGGCAATAGGACAGCGTACTGGAATGCTCGATATCCGACGGACATCGGATTGGGTTGTCATTCGGACGACAAACCAGGGCAAGCCACTCGATGCGCTCGCCTGGACTGCAGATGGACAATACCTCGTTCACAGCAGTTACAAAAACACGCCTGGTATTTTCGTGGTTCGGGCAGCGGATGGCGTGGTCGTCAATGTCCATCCGCTGGCACAGGCGGGGCAGATCGGCACAGGTGCGATCGCCTTCAGCGCAGACGGCACGCGGCTGTACTACGGGGATGGCACGACGGTGATGAACGTCCCGGTCATCGCCCCGCCCCCTGCCACCCCAACTCCCACCCCGACGCCAACCACCACCCCGGTCCCCACATCGACGCTGACCGTCGGCGTCACGCTCGGTTCGCGCCCGGTCTCCGGCATCATCTTCAACGTTGTCCTGGCACAACCTGGCGTCGTGCGCCGCGACCTGCTGCTCACCGCCGACGCCGCTGGCGTCCTCACGCTGCCTGCTGTTCCCTACGGAGCGTACATGCTGTGGGTCAAACATCCGCAGGCGCTCGCCCGCTCGGTCGAGGTCACGGTCGGAGCGCCGTCGGTCAGCGCGGGCGGGCTGGCGCTGCCGCTGGGCGATGTGAATGCTGACAATCAGGGCATGTGCCCTGAATGCCTCGCAATCACACCGTCCGCTCTATCCCACCGGCGTATCGAACATCTGGCGGGCGTTTTCGATATAGCTGAGCGACTGATGGCGGAAGTAGGTATTGTACAGTTCGGCGTAATGCCCGCCGCGCGCCATCAGCGAGTCGTGGTTCCCCTCTTCGAGGATCGCGCCGTGATCCAGCACGATGATCCGGTCGGCACTGCGGACGGTGCTGAGTCGGTGGGCGATCAGGATCGCGGTGGACTGCTTCAGGATCAGGTCGAGCGCTTCCTGAATCTGCGTCTCGGTGAATGGGTCGATGCTGGCGGTCGCCTCATCGAGGATGAAGATGGCGGGGCGCTGGAGCAGCACGCGCAGCAGGGCGACGAGCTGGCGCTGACCCATGCTCAGGCGTGCGCCGCGCTCACCCACATCAGTCGCCAGACCATCGGGCAGGGCGGTCAGCCATTCGCCATCGCCGACGCTGTTGGCGATCTTCATCACCTGGGCGTCGGTGGCGTCGGGGCGGGCGTAGCGGATGTTGTCCAGCACTGTGCCGCTGAACAGGAATGGCTGCTGGGGCACGATGCCCAGACGAGCGCGGTAGGCGTGGATGTCGAAACTGCGGATGTCACGCCCGTCGATGGTGATCGACCCGCCCTGAAATTCGTAGAAGCGCGTGACCAGCTTGGCGAGCGAGCTTTTGCCCGCGCCGGTGTGCCCGACGATCGCCACGCTCTCGCCCGGCGCGATCCGCATCGAGAAATCGCGCAGCACGGGCGGAATATCCGGCTTGTAGGCGAAAGTCACCTGGTCGAAGCGAATCTCCCCGTCGATCCATTTGGGCGGGGCTTCGGCGGCGATCTGTCTGACCGTGTTGTCAGCGTCGATCAGGGCGAAGATGCGCTCCATCGCGCTCAGCCCGCTCTGAAGCTGGCTCCAGAACGAGGACAGGTTGATGATCGGGAACCAGAAGCGATCGATGCCCTGGATGAACAGGAACCATGCGCCGACCGCGATCACACCCTCGACCGCCAGCAAGCCGCCGACGTGTACGATCATGGCGATCACGAAACCCGCCAGCATGTTCATCACCGGGAAGATGAGCGCGAACACGAAGCCGCGCCGCAGGTTGACCCCGTAGGACTGCTGGTTGACGGCGGAAAATTCCTCGTAGATCATCGCTTCCTGCCGGAAGTTCTTGGCGACGATGATCCCGCTCACGCTTTCCTGAATGTTGTCGTTGACGGCAGCCAGCGAACGCGCACCCTGGCGCGTCACCAGCCTGGCGAAATGACGAAAGACCATCGTCAGCACGACCACGACCGGCATCGAGAGCATCACCAGCAGCGTCAGCCGCCATTCCAGCACCAGCAGGGCGATGAAGACCAGCACAAATTCGAGAACCTGGACGATGATGTCGAGCGTGATCACGATCACCTGGCTCAGTTCCTGGGTGTCGGTGGTGATCCGGCTGACGACCTTGCCCGTCTTGTTGTCATCGTAGAAGCTCAGATCGCGCGCGACGGCGGCGTCAAAGGCGTCTTTGCGCATCTGGGCGATGATGTCCGCCACCAGCCTGGCGGTCATGCGCCGCCGCGTCATGTACAGCAGGTAATCGCAGGCGGCGATCAAGCCCAGCCCGACGATCACCGCGATCAGCAGCCCCTGGTTGTCGGTGCTGAGCGCCTCGACCCCGGCGGACATGACGACCGGGATGCCCGCGCCGATCGCCGCAAAGATGATCACCAGCGCCACGATGACCGTCAGACGGCGGCGGTGCGGTGTGAAATAGTGCCCGGCGCGCTGAAACAGGGCGCGGTCGTCATAACTGCGGTCGTATTTGTCTGCCGCCAGACCTGCAAGGATACCCATAGCGGATGTGCGCTCGCTTTCGTATGCGTTCGTTTACGAGATGGTGGATGCCGGGCTGGTTTCGTAGCGGGCAAAAATGCGGCGGTAGGCGTCGGATGTCGCCAGCAGATCATCGTGCGACCCCTGTGCCACCACCTGCCCGCCGCGCAGCACGATGATGTGATCCGCCCAGCGAATCTGCGACAGACGATGGGTGATCAGCAGAGTGGTGCGCCCGCGCGCCGCCGCCCAGATCGCCTGCTGAATCCTGTCCTCGGTGGCGCTGTCAATGGCGCTGGTGCTGTCGTCCAGGATCAGGATCGGCGGATCGGTCAGGAAAGCGCGGGCGATGGCAATACGCTGGCGCTGCCCACCGCTGAGCGTGACGCCGCGCTGCCCGATGATCGTGTCGTAGCCTTCGGGGAATTCGCTGATGAACTCGTGCGCCTGTGCCTTTTTCGCTGCCTCGATCACCTCTTCCATCGATGCGCCCGGCTTGCCGAAGCGGATGTTGTCGGCGATCGATCGGCTGAACAGGAAGATGTCCTGTTCGATGATGCTGATCTGGGCGCGCAGCCGTGCCAGGTTCCAGTCGCGCACGTCTACCCCATCGATCAGCACGCGCCCGGAGTCCACATCGTAGGTGCGGTTGACCAGTTTGGTCAGGGTCGTCTTGCCCGCGCCCGTCTGACCGACGATGGCGACCGTTTTGCCCGCCTCGACCGTGAATGAGATGTCGCTCAGCACGGGTTTTTCCCCTGCATGGTAGGCGAACGTCACGCCCTCGAATACCACTGAGCCGCGCATCTCGCCTTCATACCCGGCGCTGTTCTGGTCGAGGTCCGTTTCGGTATTGATGATGTTCAGGATGCGTCCGGCGCTGGCGACCCCGCTGGAGAGCTGCGAAAAGGCGAACTGTGAGGTGAAAACCGGGAAGCCGAACAGCGCGACCTGCCCGATGAACGCCACCACTGTGCCGATGTCGATCACCCCGCTGGTGAACAGGATGGCAGCGTGGACGAAACTGAGGAACAGCGTAACGCCCAGCAGCAGCAGCGGCAGATACTCCGCCTCGACATCGCCCTGACGCACGGATGCCCCGCGCAGCCCATCGACCAGCCCGGCGAACCGCTCGGCGGCGCGTTTTTCCTGCGCCGCGCCTTTGACGACGGGCAGCCCATCCAGCGCTTCGGCGGCGTAGGCGTTCATCAAGCCGAAATTGAGGCGCACCTCTTCAGCGCGCGGGCGCAGCTTTCGCAGATAACGCGCCTGAACCACAATGTAGCCCACCGTGAACAGCAGCGGCACAAGGATCAGGCTGGGATGCAGCAGCGGGGCAGCGAGCAGTGGGGTGATGACGAAAAAGCCGGAACCGATGATCAGGTTCATGCCTGGGTTCATCATCAGGTTCATCTCGCGCACGTCGTTGGTCACGCGCGCCATGATCTCGCCAACAGGCTGCATGTCGTGGAAGGTCATGCTCTTCCCCAGCAGGCTGCCGTACAGTTCATCGCGCACATCGCGCTCGATGCGCTGGGCGAAAACTTCGGATGACAGGTTTCGCATCAGCTGCAACCCTGCGCGCAGCAGCTGCGAGGCGATGACCGCCAGTGCTGCGCTGCTCACCACGTCGAATGACTCGCCGTTCGTCACGGCATTGAACGCCAGACCGACAAAATACGGCACAGCCGATGCCAGCGCCGCGTTGCTGAACGCGCCGATGATCATCGTCACGCCGAAGATGGGCTGACGCAGGATATGGGAGAGGATGAAGCGTATCGGGCTGCGTCGATCGCTTCGGAACGACTCGCGGGCGACAAATTCGGCAGACATGCACATTTCCTGATACGAGAAAGGCGTGTCTGTATGGTATCACGGAAGGATAGTACCAGTTATTGCCAATTTGGATTTATTTGAATGGTTTATAAAAAGTTGTGCCCTGCCCAAATCATTCGGGCAGGGCACAAACTGATTTAACAGTATCGAGAAGGACTATTCACCGCGCGTGGGCGCAGCCTGACCGTAAGATTCAGGCAGCATCGTGCCGAACAGTGTGGCATACATCATGCGGTACACGTCTGTGCTGTCGAAGCGCGCGCTGAACTGCGTGCGGAGCATCTCCGCGTTCAAGCCTTCTGCACGGGCGAGGATACCCCCTGCGATGTCATTTGTGCCAACCCAGCCGATAGCAAACGGCATCTCAGTACCGAAAGCATCCGGCGCAGCAACGAATGGTGCAGTGTTCTGTCCCTCGATACCATCCAGCGGGAAACCCTGGTTGAGACCGAAGCCGGTCGGGTTGCCCGTGCTGGTGGTGACACGATCACCGCTCATCGGCGGCGGGCTGAACAGCTCGATGCCGCCCGCGTCGCTGTCGGCAGCGGTCAGCAGCAGGGTGTTCGGGTTCTCGGCGATGAATTCGCGGAAGACGCCGATCGTGTCGTCAGCGATCTTCAGTGCGCGCAGCGTACCGATGGCGTTGGCGTTGTTCGGGACGTTGTCCACGCTTTCCGTCTCAGCAACCAGGAAGAAAGGCATCCCGGCTGCGGCACTGTGGCGGCGCAGCAGTTCCAGTGCCATCATGTTCATTTCAGCGCTAGTCGGCGGGTTAAAGCCGGGGGTACCCGGGCGGCTGCCCCAGATGATCAGGCGACCCTCGCGTGTCTCCGCCATACTGTTGTCCACCAGCCCCAGACTGATCAGGCGTTCTTCCTGCGTGTCATTGAAGAGGTCATCACGGGCGAACAGACCCAGCACCATCGGGGTGAAGTCCGGCTCAGCCTGGATGCGCGCCCACAGGGCATCGAACTCAGCGCGGGTGCGGATGACTTCATAGCCCATCTCGCTAGCTTCGACCAGCAGATTGCGCCCGTCACGACGATCCGGACCGCGTCCGTTGATCTGATCGACATGCACATAGCATTCGAGGGTGATCTCAGCGCCGCACGCTGGGGCTTCGCGCGGGAGGAAGAAGCCTTCGCCGCCGCCCAGCATGACCTTCGGCGCAGGCTCACCCTCGAAACCGGGGCGACCCATCAGCATCTGAAGGGCGATGTCATTGGAGAGGTTGCGATCGCCGATTTCCGCCAGGAACGCACCCGTGCCAGGCTCCGGCAGGTCACCATCGTTGACGACACCAACCGGCATCCCGGCTGCGGCTGCCTCACGCATGATGCTGCCCTCGAAGCCGCTCAGCGCGTTGATCGGGCGACCGTCCGAACCAGGCTCTTCAGGGTCAATGCCGCCGTCCAGACCAAAGCTGCCCGGTCCCAGCACCTTATAGCCGAAGGCGTGAACCGTCGCGCCACCATTCGATGTGCCGACCAGACGATCGCTCATGTGACCACGATAGATCGCCATCTCCGGGAGCTGATCCCAGTTGAGCAGACCATCCGGTCCATACCAGTAAATGCGCGCAGCTGCCCACGCACCCAGTCCGGAGCCATCGGGGTGGTAGAAAATGACATTGCCCGTAGGAATGGGATTGTCCTGAGCAGAGAGCGGTGCAAGGCTGAACAGCCCCACTACCACGACGACCAGCAGAACGATAAGCTTCTTCATCATCAACCATCCTGTAGCTATCCACTTTTACGATGACCGACTGAACGGTCATGATGTATGGTGGCATTCAGAGTTTAAGATGAAGCTAAGTCAGCTGTATCATTGATATTCTATCTCACTGATGAGACCTAACACAGCAAAGAGCGGTTTAAAACAGCCGTTGCGGGAGTCGTAATACCCTGGTGGGCTGGCATTCAGAGTGACACGTTCAGCTTCTCACGCATACTTTCCACGATACGCGGATTATAATCGAACCAGTCCCGCCGATCCCCGCCCTGAGGAGCAACGCCCATCATGAAAGGTCATGTGTTCGTCACCCGCATCATCCCGGCTGCCGGGCTGGATCGCGTGCGGGAATACTGCGCCGAACAGCGCATCCCGCTTGATGTCTGGGGTGAGCGTCTGCCGCCGCCTTATCCTGTCCTGTGCCGCCGCGCAGCCGGGGCGATCGGCGTGCTGACCAATGTGACCGACCGGATCGATGCGGGCTTCATGAATGCGGTGGGCGGGACGCTGCGGGTGATCAGCCAGATCGCCGTCGGCGTGGACAACATCGACCTCGGCGCGGCGCGCGCGCGCGCCATCCCGGTGGGGCATACGCCTGGCGTGCTGACCGATGCTACCGCTGATCTGGCATTCGCGCTGCTGCTGGCGTCGGCACGGCGGCTGTATGAGGGCACGCGCTACATCACCAACGGTGAATGGCAGACGTGGGAGCCGCTGGCGCTGCTGGGGGCAGACCTGAGCGGGGCGACGCTGGGCATCATCGGCTACGGGCGCATCGGGCAGGCGATGGCGCGCCGCGCGGCAGGGTTCGAGATGCGCGTGCTGGCGTACAGCCCGTCGCTGAGTGGTCAGGGGGGACAGGCGGTCGGCGCGGAAGCTGTCTCGCTCGATCGTCTGCTGCGCGAGTCCGACTTTGTATCGCTGCACTGCCCGCTCAATGACCGCACGCGCGGGCTGATCGACGCGGCGGCGCTGGCGAAAATGAAGCCGACGGCTAGGCTGATCAATACGGCGCGCGGCGGGGTAGTCGATACTGCTGCGTTGTACGAGGCGCTGCTGACGGGCAAACTGGCGGGCGCGGCGCTCGACGTGACTGACCCGGAGCCGCTGCCCGCCGATCACCCGCTGATGGGGTTGCCCAACGTGGTGATCGTGCCGCACATCGGCAGTGCCACCGTACAGACTCGCGATCGCATGGCGCGTATGGCAGCCGACAACCTGATCGCCGGGGTGAATGGTGATCCGCTGCCGCACCGCGTGGGTGGGTGACGCAGTGACGCGCCTGCTTCGGCTGACTTTCCTGTTCGCCTGGGGCTTAGGGACCCTGGCGCTCATCCTTTTCTGGCTGGCGCTGGTTGGCATCGGCTGGTCGATGCTGCTCATCGCCGTCGTGTGGGCAGTGGCTCTGGTGGCGGGGTGGCGCGTCAGCCTGCGCCTGACGATGCGTGACGACGAAGCGCCGCTCAACCCGGTCGAACGCCTGCTCATCGGGGCGATCATCCTGGTCGCGGCGGCGATCCTGTTCAACGCGGCATACTTCCCGTTCAGCCGCGATGACGCGCTCGGCATCTATCGTCCGGCGGCGCTGGCGATGTGGAACAGCGGCGGGCTGGAGCCGCTGATCGGCGCAGAGAGCCTGTATCGCACCTACCCGATCCTCGTGCCACTGTTGTACACATTCAGCTATCAGGTGAGCGGCTGGGAAAACGAATATCTGGCGAAAACACTGGGAACCCTGCTGTCGCTGGGCTGTCTGCCCGCCGTCTGGCTGCTGGGCGTTGAGGTCGGCGGACGGCGTGCCGGGCTGATCGCCGCGCTGCTGCTGACGCTGACGCCGGCGTTTGCCCGCTGGGCGTCGGCGGGGTATGTCGATCTGCCGATGGCGTGCTACTACACCCTGTCGGTATTGTTCGCGGTTCGGTTCGCGCGCCGACGAAGGGCGATCGATGCGCTGCTGGCGGGGATGATGATGGGTTTCGCCGCTTTCACCAAAAATGCGGCGCTCATCGGCGTCCCGCTGCTGGCGGTCTGGCTGGCGATCGCCGCCTGGCGGGGCGGATGGGGTGTGCGCCGTGCGGCGCTCGGCGGGCTGCTGGCGTGCGCGGTGATCGGCGCGCCCTGGTATATCCGCAATCTGATCGGTGCGGGGTTCATCATCCCGGCGACCGCGTGGACGGATCAGGCGGAGCGCTCACTCCGCACGCTGGCGATCTACATCACCCTGCCCGACAACTTCGCCCTGACGGGCTGGCTGGTGCTGGCGGGGATGGGCTGGGCGGGCTGGCGAGTCATCCGCTCGCGCCTGACCGACCCGGCGGCGCTGGCGCTGCTCTGGTTCACCGTGCCATTCTTCGCCGCGTGGTGGCTGTTCGTCAGCTATGATCCGCGTTTTCTGATGCTCTTCACGCCCATCCTGTGCGCGGCGGCGGGCGCACTGCTGGCGGGACTGGTCGATCGGCTGGCTGTGCCGCGTGTTCGCGCCGGGCTGGTCGCTGCGGCGTGTGTGTGGGCGCTGGCGATGGCTTGGATCGCCGTCGAACACAAGGGCGCGATCCTCCGCGACCCGTTCATGAGCGGTGCGGACAAGGTGGCGCTGGTGCGTGGCGCGCCGTAGGTCAGTCAGCGCACGCTGATGGCGATCGGCAGCACACCGATCGTCCCGTCCAGCGACTCGCCTTCGGTGACCGGCAGATCGCGCGGCGTGTCGTCCGGCGCGAGATCGTACAGCTTGACCCACAGCGGATAATCCCCAGGGGGCAGGTCAGCAGGCAGGCGCAGCCCACGATGATCAGCGATCGGCGCGCCGGGCGTCCATGAGTCGGTTGGGGCGAAACCCCAGCGTGGCGGCGAGTCGTGCTGGGCGATCGGCGCACCGTCCAGGTAGCGCAGGTAGAGCGCGGCGGTGTAGCGGGCAGTGAGCGGGCGATCGGTTGTCCACCACAGTGTGACGCCGATCGACTCGCCGGGCGCTGCGCTGGGCTGGCTGACCGACAGCCCGGTCAGCCGAATCGACTCGCCAAAGCGCAGCTGCGCCGGGAAAGCCGCGCCGCGCAAGCCGAACGGGTCAGGCGCGAGGGCGGTGTCGAATTCGATCAGCCGGGTGAGCGCGCCCGTCTGGATGGTACGGATCGGGTAGTGGAAGGACGCCATGAAGCGTTCGACCGGGCGGACGCTCCACCACAGGTCAGGGCTGCCGTCCACGACCAGCCACAGCCGATCGCGCGTGCTGGCGAAGTTGGCGATCAGGCGGTTGGCTTCGCGGCTGAGCAGCGCAGGCGGGTAGTCGCTCGTGACGCGGGCGGGTTCGGCTTCGCTGGGGCGTTCGCCAGGCTGAAGCTCCAGCGCCACGACCCGCCCAGAGTCGGTCAGCCGACCCCGGTTCTGGAAATAGGCGAGGTAGCGTGGGCTGGAGAGCAGGATGATGTCGTCGCGGTTGGTCTCGCGTTCGAGGATGGGCAGCAGCGCGTCCAGGGCGGGCTGATCGGGCTGGTAGCGCAGATCGCGCTGATAGAGCGTGGTGAGTGATATGCCCGTCAGCGCGATCAGGGCGATCAGCAGCATGGCGGGCGCGGCGGGATGGCGGATGCGGCGCGCCACGACGAGCAGCGCGGCGAGCGCCAGCGCCAGCCAGAAGAGCAGGTATTGCGGCACACCGATCAGCAGCCACGCAATGTCCGATGGTTCGTGCGCCCAGCGGGTCGGGGTCAGCACCCAACGGAAGTACGCCGGATCGTACAGACCGGGCTGCCAGTCCAGCACCTCACCCGCTTCAGGGGGCAGGGCGCGCGCATAAGCGCCCCAGGGCAGCGAGACGGCGCTGAGGTTGATCCAGATGCCGTAAAGCAGCATGAAACCGACCCCGATGCCCCACAGCGAGCGCGGTGCATGGACGGCACGGCTGAGGATGGGCAGTGTGAGCAGCATGAGCAGCGGGATGACCGGGACGAGGAAGCGCGGTGTCCATGACAGCCCACCGAACCAGAATGTCCCGTTGAACACGGCATAGCCGACCGCGAAACCGCCGAGCGCCAGCGCCCCGGCGATGACCAGCCGTGTCTGTCGGCGGCGGATGAGCAGCAGCGCGCCCGGCAGCGCCAGCAGCAGGATGGGGGATGTGCCCCAGATGCTCCCGCCGGGGCTGAGCAGATACGCCGCCAGCGCAGTTGGCAGTGTCTCGGTGGAGGCGGACAGCACGCGCGCCACCACGTTGTATCTGCCGCCCAAGCCGAGGCGATCGCCGAACAGGGTGAGCGCGGCGAACGCCCCGATCAGCAGCAGGAGGGCGGCGATGAGCAGCGCGCGCGTCCGACGGTCTGCCCAGGCGCGACGGGCGAACCCCCACTGATGCGGCGCGGGCACGAGGTAGACGAGCAGGGCGGGTAGGGCGAAGAGGGCTGATGCCCGCGTGAGCAGCAGCCCGGCGCACGCGGCTGCGGTCGCCAGCAGCCAACCCAGTCGCAGACCGGACAGGCGGGCGCGATGCGCGCAGTAAGCGCTGCTCAGCAGCAGCAGGGCGGTGAGCGGTTCGCGGAAGAAGGTCTTGCTGTAGGGATAAGCGGCGCTGGCAAGGGTGAAAGCGAGCGCCAGCAGCACGCCCGCACCATGTCCGGCACGGAGCGTGCGCGCGAAGGCGTAGAGCAGCACACCCGTCAGCGCGGTGACGATCGCGCCGAACAGCCACAGGGTATGCACCGTGCCGATGCCCGGAAAGGCGCGCGCCAGCAGATAGAGCGGCGCAGCAGCGATGATCTGCCCAGGCTCCGCGCCTGCGTCCTCCAGCGGGAAACGGCGCACCTCCGCCACTGATGAAGGGAAATGCACGTTCATCAGGTCGAGGCGCAGATCGCCCCAATCGACGAAGCTGCGAACGGCATCGAGCAGCCGCCCGGCGTCATTGGACTCGATCGCGCCGCTGTACGCCAGCAGGCAGAAGCTGACCAGACAGACGAAGAGCGCGATGGGGATGGCAGCAGAACGGGTCAATCAGTCCTGCTTCGGCTGCCCGCCCGTCAGTCGGCTGACGACGCCCGACAAGCCCCGGATGACCTTCTGCGCCGGGGTGAGGGAGTCCTGATCGTCCAGGCTCGCCTGATAGGTGGCTGCGCCAGCGCCGAACTTGCCTTCCTTGAGCTGGAGCGCGCCGATGGCGCGCAGCGTCTCCCCATAAAGCTGCTTTTCGCCCAGCGCGCCGAAGATGTCGGCAGCGGTGCGATAGCAGGTGTATGCCTGTTCGTGGTCGTTCAGGGCGACGTATACGCGCCCCATGTTGCCCAGCACCATCGCAATGCGCCGCTGATCTTCGATCTCCTGGAAGGCGGGCAGGGCTGCCTGCATCGCATCCAGTGCCTGCTGATGTTCTCCGATCGAGGTATGCACCAGCCCGATGTTGACCTGCATCTCGGCGGCGAGGTCGGGCTTGCCTTCCGCTTCGTAGGCGGCTTTGGCTTCATGAAAGACGCGGGCAGCGGCTTCGTAATCTTTGCGCTGAAACAGCTTGATGCCCTGTGCCTGAAGGTCGGCGGCGGCGGTCATTGTGAGGGTCTCTCCGGGATGAATTTGATTACAGGCTGATGTTCAGCACGCTCTCGCCCACGCGCCGCAGACTGTCGGCAGGCATCTGGCTGAACAGGATGGCGATCTCGATGAAGCCGACGTTGCGCGGGTTGGCGGCGAAGGCACGGATGTCGTCGGGCAGGCTGGTGAAGTGCTTCCACTCCTCGCGCAGGCGCAGCAGTTCACCCAGATGACTGCTGGTTTCCAGGAAGTAATCGAGGTTTTTGCGCAGCGGGTTGGACAGCACGGTCAGCTCGTGCATCGGCACGGCGACCTCGCCCAGTTCGTACAGCTCGATCTGCCCGGCTTCGATGCCCGTCTCTTCGCTGACCTGTTCCAGAGATAAGCCGCGCTCTTCGCGGGCGATCCGCAGCAGCGCGCCGATCATGCGATCGCGCAGGCTGAGGTAATCGTGCTGGGCACGGGCGGGGTCCTGACGGGTGGCTTCCAGCGTATCGACGCCCCAGAAGTGGCTGACGGGCACGCCGAGAAACCAGGCGAGCAGTTCAAGCTGCGGCAGGGAGGGGACTTCATCACCGAATTCCCATCGTTCGATCTGGGCGTCGTCCACGCGCAGCAGCCGGGCGCAGTCGTCGATGCTGCGCTGCGCCGCCTCACGCGCGTCACGCAGCAGCACGCCGACCATGCGGGCGCGAATGCGGTATGACTCGCGGTGGTCGGTCGGGCGGTCAGCGGCGGGCGCGGGAGACGCTGCCGTCGCCGGACGGGCGGCTTTCATGCGTGCGGAGATGTCCTGAAAGTTGCTGCTCATGCCTGCTGCCTCCTGAGTGTCTGGTGGAGCGGTGGACTGCCCCGCGCCGCAGCGCGCTGCGCCGGGATGATCTGCCCTGATCATAGCCGAATCGCCACAATCCGACAATCCGGGCTGTGGCGGTGCGGTCAGCGGGCGCGCGGGTCGAGGGCATCACGCAGCCCGTCGCCCAGAAAATTGAAGGCGAACATCAGGATGAAGAGCGCCAGCGCGGGGAAGATCGCCTGATTGGGGTAGGTGGTCAGGGCGATCGATCCGTCGGCGATCATGCTGCCCCAACTGGGTGTCGGGCGGTTGACGCCCAGCCCGATGAAGCTGAGGAAGGCTTCGTAGCTGATGTATCCTGGGATGGACAGCGTTTCGGAGACGATGATCGGACCGAGTGTGTTGGGCAGGATGTGGCGGAAGAGGATGGCGCGTCGCGTCGCCCCGATGCTGATGGCGGCGAACACGTAATCGCGCTCGCGCAGGCTGAGGACCTGCGCGCGCACCATGCGCGCTGTGCCCATCCACGAGGTCAGCCCGATGCCGATGAAGATGAACAGCACCCCGCCACTGCTCCGGTCGATTTCATTCAGAGCGTTGACGATCGGATTGGCGCCGTCGTTGCCGATGCCAGCGCGAAAGTACGCCATGATCAGGATGATCAGCAGGATAGTGGGGAAGGCGTACATGACATCGACAAAGCGCATCATCAGGTTGTCAATGCGGCGGCTGGCGTAGCCGCTGATCAAACCGTAGGGCAGACCGATGATCAGGCTGATGAGCGGGGCAAGGATGGCGATCCGCAGCGAGATGCTGCCGCCGTACAGGATACGGCTGAACAGATCGCGTCCCTGCCCGTCTGCGCCGAGGGGGTAGCGATCGCTGATCACGACATAGCCGCCTTCGGAGACGGGGATCATGCTGGGAAAAACGCGCGTCACCCACTCAGGAACGGCGTTGCGGTCGGTCAGGACAGCGGCGCGGTCGGTAAACGGCGCGATCTGCGGGGCGAAGATCGTCATCAGCACCACGATCACGATGGTGATCAGCCCGATCATCGCCAGCCGATTGCGGATCAGACGGCGGGCTGCGGATGCCCAGTAGCCTTCGCTGCGCGCGCGGCGGCGTGGGTTGGAGGTCAGGCGTGCGGTTGTGGTCGTCATGGGTCAGTACCGGATGCGTGGATCGAGCAGGGCGTACACGAAATCGACGACGAAATTTGCCAGCACGAGGATGAAGGCGTAGAGCAGGATCGTCCCCATGATGACTGGATAATCGCGCCCGTTGACGCTGGTGATGAAGTAGCGCCCCATACCGGGGATGGCGAAAATCTGCTCGACGGCGAATGTGCCCGTCACCACGCCGGCAAAAAACGGACCGAAGATGGTCACGACCGGGATGAGCGAGTTTCGCAGCCCATGCCCCAGGATGACCTGACGTTCATACAGCCCTTTGGCGCGGGCGGTGCGGATGAAGTCCTCATTCAGCACCTGCAGCAGACTCGCACGGGTGAGGCGTGCCAGCACCGCCGACGATCCGAGACCGAGGGTGATGGCGGGCAGGATCAGGTATTCGATGCCGCCCCAGCCCGTCGGCGGCAGCCATTTCAGGTTGACGCCGAACACATAGCGCAGCAGCGGACCGAGCGTGATCGATGGGATAGAGACGCCGAGGATGGCGACGCTCATGCTGACGAAATCGATCGGCGTATCGCGCCGCACTGCTGCCAGGATGCCCAGCGGAATGCCAACGGCAGAAGCGAGCAGGATGGCGGCGATGCCTAACTGCGCCGAAACGGGCAGATTTTCACGAAAAATGGCATTCACATTGCGTGTGCGGCTGGCATAAGAGGGTCCGAAATTCATCCAGCGCAGGGCGGTATCGCCTGGCAGGGGAATATTGATCAGATAATCTGTATTGGTGGCGCGCAGTTCGGCATCGGTGCGGATTCGTGGGATGAACGCCTCGCTCATGTAGAGCAGGTACTGCTCATGCAGGGGCGCATTGAGGTTGTAGGTCGCCTCCAGATTGGCGATGATGGCGGCGGGAAGTGTCTTCTCGCGGTCGAATGGACCGCCGGGAATCTGGTGCATCAGCACAAAGGTGATCAGCGAGACGGCGAGGATGACCAGCATCAGCCAGATCAACCGCCGCAGTAAGTAGCGCAGCATATCCGCAGCCCTCTCTTCCGGGGTGGGCGCTCACCCGGTGAGGGGAGCGCCCGGTTTGCACAGGCTTTACTTCAGGTCCCACTTCTCGAAGCTGTCGTACCCGGTGAAGGAGAACGGACGGTCGATGCGCGGGCTGCTGAGGATGGTGGTGGAGAAGTAGTAAATCGGGGCGATCGCCGCATCGGTGAAGGTGAGCAGTTCTTCCGCCTGCTGATACAGGGCACGGCGCACCTCGGTGTCGCGCTCCAGACGCGCTTCATTGACCAGACGATCAAATTCGGCGCTGGCGTAGTTCGGTTCGTTGCCACCGTCATCGGCGAAAGCATTGTCCGAGCGGAAGACCTCAAATGTCCAGTTGTTGGCATCGGGGTAGTCGAAGCACCACGACGCGCGGTAGATCTGCGGGGCATCGGTAGCGCGCAGGCTGAAGAGGGTACGCCCTTCGGTCACCTCAAGAGTCACGTTAATGCCCAGTGTCTCCAGCCACATGTTCTGGATGACCTCCGCCAGGCGCTCATTGCCGCTGCTGACGACCAGCGTGACGGCGGGCATGGTCTCGCGCGTGAGACCGGTCTCGGCGAAGTAGGCGTCGAGTTCAGCGAGGGCGGCGGCACGGCGCGCTTCGGGATCGGTCAGCAGCAGCGGCTGCACAACGGCGCTGTCTTCCTGACGCGGCGCAGCGACCATCTCCGGGCGGGTGAAGAAGGCAGCGGGCACTTCACCGCGATTGGTGAAGGCGGTCACGCCAGCGCGGTCGATGGCGATCGAGAAGGCACGGCGGGCGTGGACGTTATCGAACGGCGGTTTTTCGTTGTTGAAAGCGTAGTAGAGGGTGCATTGACCAGGACCGACCTGGAACTGATCCGGGTACTGCACACGGATGCGGTCGATGTCGCTGGGGGGCAGCCCGGCGATGTAATCGAGCAGCCCTGCTTCGTAGTTCGCCAGCGCCGCCGACCCGTCGAGGAACAGGTTGGTGATCGAGGTCAGGCGCGGGGCGGGGATGCTTTCCGTGCCAGTCCAGAAGGGGTTGGGGATGAAAGTGATGCTCTCGTCACGCAGCCACTCGCTGACGACCCAGGGACCGTAGCTGGCGATATTCTGCGGCTCGATCCACGCATCGCCGAACTCCTCGATCGCCCACTGCGGCACGGGGCGCGCCATCCACATGCCGTAGATGTTGGGCAGATAGGCGAAGTCACCCGGTGCGGTGATCTCGACCGTATAGGTATCGACCGCGCGGATGCCGACCGCATCGAGTGCGGCTTCCAGCGAAGCATCATCCGCACCTGCTGCTGCCTCTCCGCCGACGACTGCCGGGGCGAGGACATATGAATACGGCGCGCCCGTCGCCGGGGTGAGCGTGCGCCGCCAGCCATAGACCACATCGGCGGCGGTCACGAAGCGGGGGTTGCCGGCATCGTCGGTGAGCTGGATGACAGTACCAGTCGCGGCATCAAAACGCACCCAGGGGATTTCCGGGATGATGCTGAAGGTGTAGACCAGCCCGTCATCCGAGACAGTGTAGGTGGCGATACCCGGCTCAACCTCGATGGTGGTCTCGTTGAGGACGGTGAGCCCCGGAAACAGCATGTTGGCGACCTGGATGCCATACACATCGTTGCCCGCCAGCGTCGGGTCGAAGGTTTCCAGGTCCACCCCGCCGAGGACGGAGATGCGGATGCTCTTTTCCTCCTGTGCCTGGGCTGCGCCGAAGACGGCGAAGACCAGCACGATCAGAAGCAGCAGACGAAAAACACGATTTTTGCCCATTTTTGAGTTGACTCCCTGATTTTGAAAACAATCAATCACAATGCGCTGATGTGCCATTGATGAATGGCACATGAACAGTTATAGCGCAGATTTTGCATTTGGGGTGCAAATTGGTCTGACTACGAATGCAAAGAGAGAGGATACAGATTGTGGTGTGCCACGCGCCGCCTATAATCATCACAGGTCGATCGTCATGACTGTATGGCAACCCACCCAGCGATGACTTAAAAGAGGATGGTTTTGCAATGGACATGCCTCCCGAACTGAACCCGGACGTCGCTCAGGCTGTGTATGCGCTGAGCATCGCGTGCGCCGGGAAGACGGATCGCCGTGATCTGTACACGATCATCCCATCGGTGCTGGTGCAGCGCCTGCACCTGACGCTGGTGGAACTGTATGTGCCGCACATGGTTGGGGCGCAGGCTTTGGCGCGCGCGGGCTGGTCGGGCAGGCTGGTGGGCGAAAACACCATTCGCTACAGTGTGCCGATCGTCACTGACGAAGGGGAGGAGCTGGGGCTGCTGGTGGCACACGACCTGCCATCCGAACAACCGTCACGTGCAGCGTCGATCGCGGTGTGTGCCGGGCTGGTGGCTGCCATGCTGAAAGGGGTGGATCGCGTGGAGCAGGAAATGGGGATGCTGCGCGCACGTGCCGACGAGATGGATACGCTGGCACAGATCGATCGCGAGCTGAGCGACTCGATCCAACTGCACGATGTATTCGAGTTCACGCTGGACTGGGCGATGCGTTACACCCTGGCGCATGGAGCGTATCTCTCGCTGTTCGACGCGGCGACAGGGCGGCTGCGCGCGGTTGCCAGCCTCGGCTACCTCACCCCGCCGGAAAAGGTGACGGCGCTGTATGAGATGGGGGGCATTCCTCAGCGGGTGGCGCTGACCAACCGTCTGGAGAACGCGCCTGATGTGTCGGTCGCCGCCGCGCACCTGCCGATCGATATCACCATGCGTTCGCACCTGTCTGTGCCGATCACCCGTGAGGATCGGGTGATCGCGGTGATCAGCATGGAGAGCAGGCAGTTGAACGGCTTCACCGATGATCATGCCGCTTTCATCGTCAAGCTGTGCGCGCGCGCCGGGATCGCCATTGACAATGCGCGATTGTATGCCGATGCCGTGCGCGAGCGCGAACAGACGCGCGCCATCCTCAGCGAGATCGCCGACGTGGTCATCGTGCTGGGGCATGATGGGCACATCCTGCTGATCAACCCATCAGCGATTCATGTGTTTCGCCTGTACGCCGATCGCCGTTATGAGGGGATGCCGTTCGAGCAGGTGTTCGAGGATCATCGGCTGCTGGTGCTGTATCGCCGGGCGGTGACAGGGATGACCACCCTGACCGATCAGATCACCCTGCCTGGCGAACGAGTCTATATGGTCAATCTGACGCCGCACCCGTCGATCGGCTGGGTGATCACCCTGCACGACCTGACCGAAGTGCGGCGGGCAGATCAGCTCAAGCGCGATTTCATCTCGGTGCTGTCGCACGATCTCAAACAGCCGATCGGCGTCATCCAGGGGTATCTCGAATTATTCGAGATGCACGTGCCGGATGTGGATGAGCGCGCCGCCCGCTACATTCGCATGATGAGGCAGGCGCTGGAGAATATGAGCAAACTGATCGGCGATATGCTCGATCTGGCGCGGCTGGATGCCGGAATTGAACTGACGCTCACCCCTGTCGAGGTGCTGCTGCTCTTCAGCCAGGTGAACGACTGGATTCGCCCGGCGGCAGAGGCGAAGGGGATGCATATCCGCACGGAGATCGCCCCAGACCTGCCCCCGCTGCGCGGCGATCTGGCACGGCTGACTCAGATCATGGTCAACCTGGTGCATAATGCCGTAAAATATACGCCGCCGGGCGGCTCCGTCGTGATGCAGGCGGAACAGCAGGGTGAGATGATCCGGCTGGCGGTGCGCGATAACGGCATCGGCATCAGCCCGGATGATCTCAAGGTGATTTTCAATCGCTTTTTCAGGGTACGCCGCCCAGAGACGGAAAATATCGAGGGGAGTGGGATTGGTCTGACTTTGGTCAGGACGCTGGTCAATCTGCATGGCGGGCAGATCGGCGTCGAGAGTCGTCTGGGGGAGGGGACGACATTTTATGTCAGCCTGCCCATCTGGAAAGGAAGCCCATGACTCTCTCAGGGATGCGGATTGATCGGCGCTATGAACTGAACGCCCAGATCGGGCGCGGGGGGATGGGGGTGGTCTATCGGGCATTTGACCGCCTGACGCATGGCACGGTCGCGCTCAAACAGGTGGGGCGTGCCGATCGGCGTTACAGCGATACCCGTGAAGAGATCACTGCTCGTGCCGCGCTGATGCGCGAATTTCGGATTGCCGCCACGCTGCGCCACCCGCATGTGATCCCAGTACTGGATTATGGCATCAGCGAAGGGACGCATATCTCACAGCGTCACCCGTATTTCACCATGCGTCTGCTGGAATCAACCGCGCCGATCACCGAATATGGTGTGGGGCGTGATGTGCCGACGCGCATCGGGCTGCTGGTGCAGATGCTGAGCGCGCTGGGCTATCTGCATCAGCGTGATGTCATCCATCGCGATCTCAAACCGTCGAATGTGCTGGTGGATGCAAATGGTTCGGTGCAGTTGCTCGATTTCGGGCTGGCGTCGCTGATCGGCAGCAAGGTCGATCAGCAGGGTGGCACGATCGCGTATATGGCTCCCGAACTGTTGGATGACGGTGAGCCTGGGGTGCTGACTGATCTGTACGCGATCGGCGTCATCGCCTATGAGATGTTCGCCGGGCGGCATCCGTTCGACGGTGCGACGCTCAGCCGTCTGATCTATCAGGTCATGGAGACGACACCGGATTGGGGACCGCTGGAACAGTACGACTCGCTGAGCGGTGATCAACCGCCGCTGCGCGCGGTGATCGCCCGGCTGATGCACCGTGACCCGCGACAGCGCTACGCTGATGCCTGGTCTGTGATCGAGGCTTTCTGCGCGGCAGCGGGCGTGCCTGTGCCGCCTGAAGATGAGACGGCGCGCGAAAGCTTCCTGCAAGCGGCGACTTTCGTTGGGCGGGAAGAAGAGATTGCGACGCTGCGTGGTGCGCTGCAACAGGTGCAGACAGCAAAACAGCCGGCGGTCTGGCTGGTGGGTGGGGCGAGTGGCGTCGGCAAGACGCGCCTGCTTGACGAACTGCGGATCGAAGCGCTCGTTTCCGGCTGGCAGGTGCTGCGTGGTGAGAGCAGTGGGGAACATCGCCTGCCCTATCAGTTGTGGCGAGAGCCGCTGCGCGGGCTGCTGCTGGATGAACCGCTGACGCCGGAGGAGAACACAACGCTTAAACCGCTGCTGCCTGATTTCAGCCCTTCGTCCGCATCGGATGGCGTCACTGATGAGATGGAGACCACCGGTTACGTCTCGCGTCTGGTGACGATCATCGCCCGCCTGATGGCAGCACGGTCAGCCCCGCTGCTGCTCATCCTGGAAGACCTGCACTGGGCGGGCAACGGGCTTGATCTGCTGACGCGGATCATGCCGATGCTGCGCGACAAACCGATCCTGATCGTCGGCAGCTACCGGGATGATGAAGCACCTGACCTGCCGAAAACTCTGGCACACGACGGGATGGTGACTTTATATCGTTTTGATGCCCCGCAGATCGCCGCGCTGAGCGCTTCGATGCTGGGTGAGGCAGGGCGAGACCAGGCGTTAATCGAGCTGGTCGAACGCGAAACGGAAGGCAACGCCTTCTTCATGGTCGAGGTGATCCGCGCGCTGGCGCAGCAAGCCGGGGCGCTGCGCCGTGTGGGGGATTCACCGCTGCCCGATCGGGTGTTTGCAGGTGGGGTGCGTGAAGCTATCCAGCGGCGTATCAGCCGCCTGCCCGCATGGGCAGTCCCACTGATGCAGATCGCGGCGCTGGCAGGGCGCATACTCGACCTGCAACTGCTGCGCGAGGCGGGAGGGCAGGATGATATGGAGGCATGGCTGACCGCCGGGGCAAATGTCGGCGTGCTGGAGATCGTGGATGAGCGCTGGCGTTTCAGCCACGATCAGGTCCGCGATGTGCTGGCAGCCAGTCTGTCCGATGCTGAACAGCGCCGCCTGCATATCACTATCGTGGATGGGCTGGAGCGCGCCCACCCTGGTGATGCGCGTTATGCTGAAGCCAGTTTCGAGCATCTGCTGGCAGCAGGTGAACATACGCGCGCGCTGCCTTACGCGCTGACCGGGGCACGATCGGCACTGCGGATCGGGCGTTATGATGCGGTGCGCCGCATTGGAGAGGCAGCGCTGAACGTCGAGATGAGTGTGGCTTTCCGCTGTGAACTGCTGCTGCTGATGGCAGAGGCGACCCTTTATCAGAGCGATTATCCCGAAACTGAACGCATCACGCGCGGGTTGATGGAAGCGCTCTCCCAGGATGATCCACAGCGCCCGGCGGCACTGCTGCTGCTGGGGCGGTCGCTACTGCTGCGGGGAGAGTATCCTGAAGCCCGTGACCTGCTGAAAACGGCGCACACCCTGGCGGAAGCCGCAGGCGCGGCGCGCATCAGCGCGGGCGCGATCTTCGGTCTGGGGCAGATCGCCGAAAAACAGGGCGAAAGCGATCTCGCGCGGACATGGTATGAAGACTCACTGGCTCGTTATCGCACGCTGGACGATGCTGCAGGTATTGCTGACAGCCTGCATGGGCTGGCGACTCTGCGTTTCAATGCCGGGGATTACACAGGTGCGTTGATCTCGTATCAGGAGAGCCTGTCGCTGCGCCAGCGCATCGGTGATCCGCGCGCTATCGCCAGCAGCCTGAACAACATCGGTGGCGCATATTCCCAGATGCAACGCTATGATGAAGCGATAGCCAGTTTCAACGAAAGCCTGAAGATGCGCCGGGCAGTGGGCGAGGCGCGCGGCATCGCCATGAGCCTGATCAACCTCGGTCACGTGCTGGAACAGAAGGGCGAGCTGGAACAGGCATTTGAGCATTTCACTGAGAGTTATGAGCGCTTCAAAGCGATCGGCGCGCGGCAGGGGATCGCCATCGCGCTGAACAATCTGGCGTCCAACTGGGAACGGCGTGGAGAGTATGAGCGGGCACGCCGCCTGTACAGCGAGACGCTTGAGGCAGTGCGTGCCCTGAACGATCAGCTGATGATCGCCCACGCCCTGCATGGGCTGGCACAGGCGCATCTGGCGCTGGGCGATGCGGATGCTGCACTGGCTTGCGTGGAAGAAGAAATTCCGCTGCGCGAAAAACTGGGCGACCCGCCTTTCCTGGCAAAGGCGCGTCAGGCGCGGGTCGATGCGCTGCGGGCATTGGGGCGTTCCGACGAATCTGATGCCCAGACATGAAAGTCGTAATTTCGATTGGGCGTAACCTCCCATTTTTGTTATAGTTAAAGTTGGTGGGTTGTCTGCAATTTCACCCGAAGCTCATCGCACATACCACTCGGCAGGGATGATGATCGACTCAATCAGGAATGTGTTCCGTATTCGTGCCGGAGAGGGGCGTTTCGTCATCATCCTCGGCGCGATCCTGCTGTTTAATACGCTGGCGATGGAACTGGGAGATGTGGTCGCGGTTGCCGGCTTTCTCAAGTCGGTGGATGTGTCGAATATCCTCATCCTGTGGGTGGTAGACATGATCCTCGTGATCAGCGTGGGCGGGGTGCAAAGCCTGATCGTCGATCGGTTTTCGCGGCTGTCGCTGCTGCGCGGGATGTGCCTGCTGTTCGCGGGGGTATTCAGCCTGCTGCTGGTGTTGTTCGCGCTCAACGTCAGTGAGACGATCACTTACGGGCTGCTGTTCCTGCTGGTCGAGCAGCAGAACATCTTCCTGCCGCTCATTTTCTGGATTTTAGCCAGCGAGCTGCTTTCGGCGGCGCAGTCACGGCGGTTGTTCCCGGTGATCGCCAGTTTTTCCGCCATCGGGCAGATCGTGGGCTTGTCGATCGCGGCGATCGCCCCGCTGGTGCTGCGCGCACTGGGCGTGCATAACGGTGCGCTGCTGCTGATCAACATCGGTTTGTATCTGGCGAGCGCGATCATCCTGACGGTGGGGCTGCGGCGTTCAGACTTGGCACACACACCGCAACAGGATCATGCCGCGCCCCATTACACCTGGGCAGAGCGTTTCACGCGCGGGTTCGCCTTCATCCGCGAAATTCGGTCGCTGCGTTATCTGACGATCGCCACCTTCTGCGCGGTCATCGTACTGACGATCATCGATTATCACTTTCTGGTCATCGCCACGCGCACCTTTTCTGATGATGCGGGAGGCGGCTTCCAGACTTTTTACGGGGCGTATCGGCTGATCATGACGGTGCTGATCATCCTGATCCAGAACCTGGTCACCAATCGGCTGATCGAGCGTTATGGGATCAAGAATGCACTGCTGGCTGTGCCGATCGCTGCCATGCTGGGAGCGCTGTTCGTGCTGGTGGGCAGCAGCCTGTTCATCGTCGCCTCGGCGCGTGCGCTCATCCGGCTGGTCAACAGCGCGATCGACCTGCCCGCACAGAAGGCGTTTCTGTCGATCATGCCCGAAGATGTGCGCGGCGCGGTGAGCATCTTCACCGATGGGTACAGCTTTGCCATCGGCGCGATCATCGCTTCTGTGGTAATCGGCGCAGTACTGATTGGCGCAAATGCGGCGACTCTCGATCCCGAAACCCTCTATTTGATGGTAGGATTGTTATTCGCTATCGTTGGCGTGATCGCGGTGCGTGCGATGTATCGTCATTACGATATGACTCTTTTCAACTGGCGGCTGAAACGTCGCCAGCGCACCTCATCGGTGCTGAAAGACCTGTGATGCCCGGCACGAAACCTGCTCTTGTGATGGAGATCGCCTGATGCTGCATACGCGACCGCTTCACCCGATTCAGCGCATCACCCAGGAAGACTGGTACTGCGGACCGACTACGCTGGCGATGCTGTATGCCGCTTTCGGGATCGACCACAGCGCCGAAGCGATCGCTGAGGCGACGGGCGTGCGCGAGACGATCTTCCGGCGCGGCTGCCGTACCGACCACCTGGCAGACGCCGTGCGCGTACTGAGCAGCGATTTTGTGCTGCTGGGCAAATATGACTCGACCATCGATGACCTTTATACCCTTACCACCGAGTGGGGGCTGCCCGTCGGTGTGGAATGGCGCGGCACATTTTTGGAGCCGAACGGTCATATCTGGCACGAGGGACACTACAGCGTGGTGGCGCGTGTCGATATGGATGCCGGGGTGGTGCATTTGATCGACCCGTTCAACGGCGTCAATACCGCACATCAGGATGGGGTAATCGCTATCGCCGATTTTCTGGCGCGCTGGTGGGATGAGAATTACTTCCCCGCGCCAGATGCGGCTGACATCACCGACCCCGATACCTGGACCGAACATATCTGGACGGATGCCGCGATCTTCGCGCTCATCCCTGCCGCCGATGCTGCACCCCTGCTGGCGCTGGGCTTTGCCCCACTGACCGCAGACCTGCCGCCCAGGTTTCACCACCCCGGACGCCAGCTCGACCCGACCCTGAGCTATCGCCCGGATGAACCCGCACAGCGCACATGAGGCGAACACGATATGGTCACCGCCCCTGAAAATACGAACACGATGACCGGTACCCCGGCTGTCAAGCCGCACAGACGCCGTTTCCTCAGCATCCGCACCCGGATGCTGTCAGGGTTCACCATTCTGTTCACGGTCATGTTTGCGGGGCTGGGGATCGTGATATACAACTTCGCCTCACAGCGTGCGCTGGATCGTCTGGCGGAAGACCTGACGGTGCTGCTGGAAGGGGCAGCGCGCGGCATCAGCGGCGATCTGTACCGCTCTGTCACCCGTTTGTCTCAGGTCGATGAAAACGGTTATGCCACTGATCCGCGCTTCTGGCGGGTGGTGGACTGGCTGGAGACAGTCAAGCGGGTCGATCCGCGCGCCGGGCTGTACACCATGTCGCGCGACAGCGCAGGCAGATTTTACCTGATCGCCAGTGGTTCGGCGCGTACTGAGCCCACCGATCCGGGTACAGCGCGTTTCAAACAGCCGCTGGAGATCGATCCTGTGCCGCCGGAATTTGCCGCCCTGTTCGACGGGACAAGCCGGTTGTGGCTGCTGCTGCAACCCTATGAGGATGAATTTGGCTACTGGATTTCGGGGTATGCGGCGATCGTCGACTCGCGTGGGGAACATGTCGGCGTGGTGGGCGTGGATTACGAAGCCAGCTATCTGTATGAGGTGCGACAGCAAATCCTCATCGGCGGTATACCGATTTTCCTCAGCATCTACATCGTGTTTGTGGTGATGATCGCGCTGCTGATCACCCGTTTCACCAATGGGCTGAACGCGATCACCCGTGCGGCGGAGCGCATCGGTGAAGGGGATTATGATACCAAGCTCCCCAAGCCCGCCCCGGTGTATCAGAGTGAACTGGACATCCTGAGCGAGGTGTTCAGCTCGATGGTGCAAAAGCTGGACAAGCGTGAGACGGAACTGCGTAAACAGGTCGAGGTGCTGCAAATCGAGATCGATCAGGTCAAGGCGAAGGCGCAGGTCTCCGAAATCGTCGAGACCGAATTTTTTGCCGATCTGCAATCGAAAGCCCGTAATATCCGCAGCCGCCGCAATCCGGTACAGGGAGCCGAGTCCGGTGACACCTCCTCCTGAATTTGCGACCGGACGCGCGCTGCTGCGTGAACTGGTCTCACGCTGTGCCTTTCTGCATGATGACTGGACGGATGCGGAAGGGGCAGCGGGCTGGGGGCAGTACACCACCAACCCGCTACTGCTCTCGCCGCCTGTGTGCATCACCAGCCCGCTGGATGGGTATGGCGAACAGACGATCGCTCACCTGCGCGCGCTGGGCGCGTTTGGCGGGACGATCATCCAGCCGACGTGGACGAGCAATAACCTGGCGCACAACCTGCGTTATGACCCGGCGGCGTTCACCACGCTGCGTCGTGAAGTGACCGCGCACCATCTGCATCTGTCCACCTTCTACAATGAGCCGGAACGCGGCATTGAAGAGATCGCGCGTGCGCTTTCATCTGATGCCCATCGTGTGCGCGTGTATCCGTCGCGGTTGGCATTTCTCGATACCTATGACAAGCTGCATTTTGACCGTTTCACGCGCGATGTGCCGACGCCGCAGGGCGCACTGTGCGCTACATGGGACGAAATCGTCGCTTTCGCCCATTCCGAGCGGCACTACCCTGGTCTGGTCGTCAAGCTGGGACACCGCGATCTGTTCCATCTGGACGATGCAAGCGGGCTTGCGGCGATCCGCGAACATCTGACCTTCCCGCTGCGGGCAGAGACGGCGTATCCGCTCGTTGCGTCGCCCATCGTCCATGCGGTGAAGCTGGATGGCGTATGTGCGCCGCTGTTCATCATCGATCAGTATGTGCGTGACTGGCTGCACTGGGGCAACGGATCGCCCGCCAGCGGTACGCCTGCCCAGCGTACCGCCATGATCGCCCATACCCTTCGCATCGGCGAGGCGCTGGAGGGGTATGAGGGCGTCTATGGGGTGGATTTCATCCTGACGCCCGACGATGGGGTGTACGCGGTGGACATCAACAGCCGTTTCTGCACTTCCACCTACCCGTATGCGCTGCTGACCGGGGCGGGCTATGAGCCAGACAGCACGCACACGCGCTTTCGGCTGGTGCGCTGCCGCTTGGACTCGCTGGACGATCTCACGACTGACCCGGCGTTCACCGCGCTGACGCCTGACAGCGGGCGCGGCGTGTTCCTGTACTGTCCGGTCAGCTACCGTCAGTATCCGCACCCGGTGTGTTATCTCAACTATGTGGTGGCAGCGCCGACGGAAGCGGAATGTCTGGCACTGGAGGCAGAACTGCTGGCGCTCATCGACCGCCGCAGTGTGGCGATCGGCGGAGCGCAGTGGGCGATACAGACATTTGTCTGAATATCGATGCAATGACCAGCGGGTGATTTAAGTGAAGCCGGTGGGCACAGCAGGACTCGAACCTGCAACATCTTCCTTGTAAGGGAAGCGCTCTGCCAATTGAGCTATGCGCCCTGAGTATGTACGTATTGTAGGGCGCGCGCGCCGCCCGATCAATCCTCTATGTGCGCGGACCCGTCACGCCCGTCTGCCCCTGATATTTCCCCTTGCGGTCGGCATAGCTGACCTCGCACTCTTCATCCGCCTCGAAGAACAGCACCTGAGCGATGCCTTCATTGGCATAGATTTTGGCAGGCAGGGGGGTGGTATTGCTGATCTCGATCGTCACGTGACCGTGCCACTCCGGCTCAAACGGAGTGATGTTGACGACGATGCCCGCGCGGGCATAGGTCGATTTGCCCAGGCAGACGCACAGCACACTGCGCGGGATGCGGAAATACTCGATGCTGCGCGCCAGCGCGAACGAGTTGGGCGGCACGATGCACACATCCGTCTGCACATCGACGAACGACTGCGGCGAGAAGTGTTTGGGATCGACCACTTCCGAATAGACATTGGTGAAAATCTTGAACTCATCTGAGACGCGCATGTCATAGCCATAGCTGGACAAGCCATAGCTGATCACACCTTCACGCTTCAACCCGTCGGTGAACGGGTCGATCATGCCGTGTTCGTGTGCCATGCGGCGAATCCAGTGGTCGGGTTTCAGCCCCATCATCTGCTCCTTGACAGTGAAAATTTACATCACATCCGGCGCGGACATGCCCATCAGCCCCAGCACGCGCCGCAGCACGACCTGTGCCGCGCGGAAGAAGCGCAGCCTGGCTTTTGCCAGCGCGGGCGGGGTATCGCTGTGCAGCACGCGCACCGAGTCGAAAACCGGGTGGAAGACGTTCGCCAGCTCCAGCGCGTAGAAGGCGATGCGATGCGGCTCGCGGTAGCGCACGGCGTCGGCGATGACATCGCCGAGTTCGAGCGTCTTGCGAAGGAAGCCGAGTTCGGCTTCACCCAGCAGGCTGAGGTCGGCGTCGGTGTCGTCCACGCCGCGTGCCGCCGCCTCGCGGAAAATGCCTGCACAGCGCACGTGGGCATACTGGATGTAGTAGACCGGGTTGTCGTTGCTGCGCCGCACTGCGAGGTCAAGGTCAAAATTGAGGTGCGAGTCGGCACTGCGCGCCAGCAGCATATAGCGCACCGCGTCTGGGCTGGTCTGTGCCACCAGATCATCGAGGGTGTCGAATACGCCGCGCCGCGTACTCATCTTGACCTCGACGCCATCGCGCACCGCACGCACCATCTGATTGATGATGACGTGAATTTTCGACGGGTCATACCCCAGCGCCGCGACGCCGTACTGCACGACCTTGTACTGCACACCGTGATCCGCGCCCAGCACATTGATCAGCAGGTCGAAGCCGCGCTCCAGTTTGTTCAGGTGATAGGCGATGTCGGGCAGTGTGTAAGTTGGCTCACCGGATGATTTGACCAGCACGCGATCCTTGCTGTCACCCAGCGCCGTACTGCGGAACCAGACCGCTTCGCCCTTGCCGCCCGCTTCTTCCAGCGCCTCGGCATCCGCACCTTCCGGCACGCTGCCCCGGTAGACATAGCCGCGCTGCTCAAGCTGTTCCAGCACCTGCCAGATCGCGCCGCTCTCGTACAGGCTGTTCTCGTTGAAGAAGACATCGTGATGAATGCCGACCCGCGCCAGGCTCTCACGTATCCAGGCGAACATACGCTTTTCGGCGTATTCCTTGAACGGTTCCCAGTCGTGGTCTTTCCACAAGTCGCCCACTTCGGCGATCAGGTCTTTGGCGAAATCGATCAGGTAGTCACCCTGATAGAAGGTGTCATCTTTGGCGTCGGGGATGGTGACAGGTGCGCCCAGCGCTTCGAGATAGCGAATCTTCAGGCTGTTGCCGACGTTTCGCATCTGCCGACCGGCGTTGTTGAAGTAGTATTCGCGCTCGACGGCGTACCCGGCGGCTTGCAGCAGACGTGCCATCGTGTCACCGACGATCCCACCCCGGCTGCGCCCGATCGTGATCGGTCCCGACGGGTTGGCGCTGACGAATTCCACCTGCGCGCGCTGTCCGCTGTACAGGTCGAGGGTCATGAGCGCATCGCCCTCAGCGATGATCGTCTCCGTCTGGGCGCGCAGCCAGCCCTCATCCAGCCGAAAGTTCAGGTATCCAGGCGGGGCGACTTCAGCAGAAGCGATCGCAGCGGGCAGGGTCAGGTGTGCGTGAATGGCGTGCGCGATGTCAATCGGTTTCATCCCGGCGGCTTTGGCGAGTGCGAGGGCGGCAGCCACACCGTAATCGCCCTGATCGGCGCGTTTGGGCGGGCGCACCTCGATCTCCGGGATTGGGAAAGCGGGCAGGGCATTCGCCGCCTGCGCCGCGAGGATAGCATCATGGACAGCACGGGCAAGTGCGCGGGAAGGGAGCATCAAGAGGCACATGTCCTTCATCACAGGGTATAAAAAGCGAACGTGATTGTAATGCCCGCGCCGATAAACGAACAGGGGACGATGCGTCCGTCCCCTGTCGTGTGCAGCTCTGGTGCAGATGTGCGGGGTCAGTTGAGTTTGAGCAGCGTGATCTCCGGCTCGTTTTCCGCCATCGCGCTGAGCGGGTTCATCATCGAGACCGAGGCGGTTCCGTCCGCAGCCTGGCTGAAGCTCACGATCAGCCCGCCCAGCACGCCGCTGGTGACGAACTGTGTGCCGCTGTTGCCGCTGGGATAGAGGGTGATCTCGCCGAAATCGCCGCTCATGATCGCCATACCCGCTTCGTCGAGGCTGAGCGTGACGCCGCGCTCGTACTGTCCCAGGAAGGGCGCGATCGCTCCGGCGTCTGCCGCGACCAGCCGGAAGGCTGCCTGCTGACGCAGCGCAGTGAAGATCTCAGCCAGATTGCGTTCTGCGGCGGCATGGCGCGCCTCGGACTCGTTGGGCAGCGAAAACGCCAGCTCGAACACATAATCGCGCACTGCTGCGCCGAAATGGTCACCACCCGCCCGGTTGGTCAGCACGACCACGCCGATCTCGGCTTCAGGCAGGTAGGCAAAGGTGCTGCTGAACCCGGTCGTCGCCCCACCGTGCTGGAGCATCGGCTGCCCGTACCAGTCCCCGATGATCCAGCCGAGCGCGTATTCGCCCATCCCAGGCGCGCTGACCACACCGGTTTTGGTCACCGCCAGATTTTCGGCGGAGACGATCGGTGTGCCGTCTTCTGCCGCGCCATCGCGCATGTGTGCCGCCAGATACAGCCCCATGTCCCCTGCTGTTGACCACACTGATCCCGCCGGGGCAACAGGCATGACGAAGCGCTCGTAATTCAGGTCGGCGGGCTTGAACTCCAGATCGATGAAGTCGATGTAGTAGGGGGTTGCCGTCAGCCCGGTAGCGAGTGCCTCGTCGAAATCGACAGTGCTGTGCGTCATGCCCAGCGGCGCGAACAGGCGCTCGGCGATCAGGTCGGTATACAGCGCTCCTGCATCATCGAACGGTGCGCCAGCGGCGTAGGCGGCGATGGCGAACCCGCCCAATGCGACCATCTGGTTGTTGTAGTTGAACTGTTCGCCAGGCGCAGCGACGAGCGGGAAGGTCGCCACATCCGCCAGCAGTTCGGACGGGGTGAGGCGCTGAAGGAACATGGCGATGTCATAGCGCGGCAGCCCGCTGGACATGCTGAAGAAATCGCGCACGGTGAGCTGTGCAGCCGCTTCAGGGTCGGACAGGGTGAAGCCTGGCAGCACTTCCGTGATCGGCGTATCCCAGCCGAACAGTCCGTCATCGATGAGCGACGCTGCCGCCCAACTGGTCATCGATTTGGTGGTCGAGCCGATCATGAAGCGCGTGTCGGGGGTGACGGGCGTGCCGGACTCGCGGTCAGCGACGCCATACGCCCCGGTGAAGATGACTCCGCCGTTCTGCACGACAGCCACAACCGCGCCTGGCATCTCGAACCGTTCGAGCGCGCCTGCGATGTATTCATCCAGCAGGTCGAGCGCATCCTGTTCGAGGGTGAATACCTCAGCGCTGGTGACATCGCGCATACCACGATAGGTGAGCGAGATGAGCATCTCGTTGATGGCGGGAGAGACGGCGGCGATGAGCGCCTGATCAGCCGGGGGAACCCACAGGACATAGGCGGTCTCGCCTGCCATCAGCGACAGGCTGGCGGCAAGCTGTCCGCTCACGAGGTACAACTGCTGCACCCACACCCCCTGCGGTGCGGCGAACTCGCTGCGCTGCACAGGCATCCCGGCGAAACCAGGTGTGAAGAGGGCGATGGCTTCAAGCGCAGCGGAGTCGGCATCCTCGGCGGGCAGTGCGACCCAGTACATCGTCACGCCTTCGGGTGAGTTGAATTCGACTCCGACGGGGATGTTCTCGGTCGTCCAGCCGGCAGGCAGGGTGACGGTGAATGCGCCATCGCGCGCCGTGTACGTCCCGCCGCTCTGCTGAGCGAACGCGGGCATGACGAACAGACAGATGATCAGCAGGATAAAGGGGGTGCGTGTGTAAGGATGGCGCGTCATGATCGGCTGATTCTCCTCGCAAAAAAGATCAACTTGCAATCCGTATACGTGAAGGTCAGGCGAGGGTTGCGCGATCAGGCGGTCTTGCGCACCCACACGAGGTCGTAATCGACCTGCCAGTGTTCGATGTACACGCTTTCGGCATCGTATTCCGCCAGCACCTCGACCAGCGCCTCTTCGCTGTAGAGCTTGCCCGGCATCAGCCGTTCCCCGATGCGATTGGTGAGCAGCAGCAGCCCGCCTGGGCGCAGCACACGCATCAACTCGGCGATGACGGGTTCACGCCTGGGCATGAACTCCAGCGCTTCCAGACAGGTGACCACATCGAAGGCGTTGTCGGGGAAGGGCTGACGATCGGCGGAGGCAAGGGCACAGGCGACGCGCGGGCTGCCGCTGAGCTTCCCGGCGGCGCGGCGCAGCATCCGCGCGCTCAGGTCGGTGGCAATGATGCGCCCGCTGAATGCCGGATGACGCAGCATCGCCAGAGGCAGCCGACCAGTCCCGGTCGCCACGTCGAGCATCAGCGGGGTGCTGAGCGGGGCGATCTCGTCCATGATCGGCTGGGCAAGGCGCTGATGTTCGAGGTGCGGCTGATAACCCTTGATGCGATCATAGCGATCGGCATACACATCATACAGCCAGATGACCACGCGCCGTCCCAGATAGACCCCTTCGCTGATGATGAGCAGCCACCAGCCGATCGCACCCAGAGCGATCACGCCCACGATGACGGCGATGACGGTTCCGGCGTCGATCACAGCAGCCCTTTTTCACGCAGCCAGGGCGCGCAGCGTTCGACCCCTTCCGCCAGGCTGACCTGGGGCGACCAGCCCAGTTCGCGGCGCGCCTTCGCCGTGCTGTAAGTCACTTTTTCCATGAACTGATCGACCAGTTCGGGCAGATCGCGGATCAGGCTGGTGCGCCCGGCGAAGCTCATCAGCAAGCCTGCCCCGGTGCGCGCCACGACGGGGGGCACGCTCACCCAGCTCTGATGACCCGCCAGGTTCGCGTATGCCAGCAGCCATTCCCGCCACGTTGGAGCGGGGTCGGCGGAGATATTGAAGATCGCCCCGTTGAGCGACTCATCGCCTGTGACGCGGGCGATCGCGCTGACCACATCGTCGATATAGATAGGGTGTGCCGAGCCGCTTCCGTCGCCTGGGAAGAAGATCGGCTTGCGGCGGGCATAGCGAAACAGTTCGAGTGTCCAGTTGGATGAGCCTGGTCCGTAGATCATGCCTGGGCGGATGATCGTGGTGTTCAGCCCGGTGTGCATGGCGACTTCGCGGATGGCGTTCTCACCCCCCAGCTTGGTGCGGGCATAGCTGTACGCGCCCGGCGCGGGCGGGGTCGTCTCGTCCACAATGCCGCGCCGGGCGAAGCCATACACCGCGATGCTGCTGATATGCACCAGCTGGCGTACCCCGGCGAAGGCGCATTCTTCGGCGAGGATGCGCGTCCCGTTGATATTGACATCGCGCTGATCATCGGGTTTGCCGAATGATGCAGCGCAGTGAATGACATAGGTGGCGTTATCGACTGCGTGGCGTACCGATTCGCGGTTGGTGATGTCGCCGCGCGCGGCGCTGAACCCAGCCGCCTGTGCCGCCGCCGCTTTTTCGGGGGAACGCACCAGCACCGCGATCTGTGCCCCGCGTGCGGCGAGGTGCTGGGCGACCGCGCTTCCCAGAAAACCCGTTCCGCCTGTGATGAGAATTCGCGTGCCCTGAATATCTGGCATTCTGTTTTCATGCCCTTCCCGCATGACCTGTGCATGATGCCATTATAGCCCATCCAGCGCGCGCTGACCCCGCCCGGTTGACCTGCTTCTTCCGACTGGATCAGGGGCGATGCTGTTCAGGAAGAACGCGGTGAGTATTCGCCATCATGGGCATATTCGCCCCGATCATCGGGATGCTTTCTGAAGGTGAGCGAGCTTGTCCGGGTTGGCGATCGCGCGAATAAGGCTGATCTGCTGTTCGCGTATCTCGACCATGACGATCATGATGATCTCCTCGTGCTGGCGAATGATGAGTGCGGGCGCAGCATTCATTTCGGCAATTTCAAACACCATGTCGTCCGGGCGTTTGCGAAGAATGCCCAGCAGGAACTGAGCGACATGCAGGCGCCCGGAAATGGGCAGCCGGGCGGCTGTGGTTTTTCCGCCGCTGTCGGTATACCATTTCACATCTTCTGCCAGCAGGGTGATCAACGCCTCGGTCTGACCCGTCTGCACCATCTGCAAAAACTGAGTCAGCATTCTGTGGTGCATCTCGCGCGAGGGGGTAAACCGCTGCTGCTGAGCCGCAATATGCTTCTGAGCGCGGTGGTAAATCTGTCGGCAGGCAGCGTCATTGCGGCTGACGATGCGCCCGATTTCCCCATAGCTGAAGTCGAACACCTCGCGCAGCACAAAAACGGCGCGTTCCACAGGGGTCAGGCTTTCCAGAAGCACCAGAAATGCCATCGAAATGGTCTCGTCATCCCGTTCCTGCCAGGTGGATGTCTCTACCGGGCTGCCGGGTAAATCCGTTCGCAGTGGTTCCGGCAGCCATGATCCGATATACGACTCGCGCTGTACCTGTGCGGATTTGAGGCGATCGAGGCACAGGCGCGAAACGATCGTGGTGAGGAACGGTTTCAGTGCGCTGATCGACTCTCGCGGGACTGCCTGATAGCGAATATACGCTTCCTGAACCACATCCTCTGCATCCATGACGCTGCCCAGCATTCGATAGGCGATGCTGAACAGAAGCGGGCGGTATCCTTCAAACTCGTCGGTCATGGGCGGCTTTCTGATGAACGTCAGCCTGTTCTGATCCTGATCCGCTTTTATTTCCGTCACGGGATGTGTCCTCATGATTTTCTGCCCGGACTTAGCCAGAAGTAGAAACCGGGGAACATCCTTTCCAGCGCAAAAGCACGATAAGCATAGCGGCAGATCAGTTCTTTGAAAACAGAGCCTCCAAAAGCGGTCAGCACATGTCTGTTCGGCGTGTCATCGCGCCTGACAAACTGGATCAGTCCGCGTCGGCGTCCCAGACTGATGCACTGCCAGGGATAGCCGAACTGAAAAGGCTGGAGCGGACGCCCATCCAGACTCGCCAACACGTTGTCCGCCACGTGAGCGCCCATCGCCTGAGCCACCGAACACGCCATACGCAGCGGGACCTCCACCTCTTCAGGTGTCGTGGCACAATCGCCCGCCCCGTAGATGTCTGGATAAGTCTGCGAGCGCAGACAGGGATCGAGAAGAATTTGCCCTTTTGCATTCACCGGCAGCCCGGCAGTCCGCACCAGCGGTGCTGCTTCCAGAGCGCCGGTCCAGACAGTGAGATCGAAAGGGATGCGTTTATCCTGCTCACCCTCGGCTGACACGATCAGGGCATCCTGCTCGACACACTGCACACGCACCTGAGCGCGCACCTCGACCTGAAGCAGTCTGAATGTATCGTGCAGGTATGCCCGCCCGCCTGGAGACAGATGTTCCCCGAATTCCCCGGCAGTGATCAGCATCACGCGAAGATGCGGCAGTGTTTCCGCAATTTCCGCCGCCGTTTCAATGCCGGACAGCCCCCCGCCGATCACCGCGACCCGGCTGCCTGATGGCAATGCGTGTAAAGCAGGACGCAGGCGCGCTGCTTCATCTGCTGTCGCCACGTTGCAGGTGTGCTGAGACACGCCAGGGATGGTGCGTCCGCCAGTGATACTGCCCGCCGCACAGACCAGCCTGTCGTATCTCACCTCGTGCGTCGTACCGTCTGAGTGAACCGTCACCACCCGCCGTTCCGGATCGATCCCGGTCACCGTCGCCTGAAGAAAGCGAATCGGGCGATTGCCCAGCATATGTCTGATCGGATGGTGATATGCTCTGGGGTGTACTGCAAACTGATGGTTCCGAATCCGCTCGACGAACACAGCTTCCGGGTTGATCAGCGTCACTTCGGTGCGCCGTCCCTTGTCTTTTCCCGCAAGGCGCAGGGCAGTCATCAAGCCCGCATATCCCGCACCAATGATCACGATCGCCAGTTTTTCAGCGCTCTTCTGCCTGTTTCCGGTCGGCGTGTTCATGCCTGTTTCCCTTTCGATGCGTGCCGCATGTCCATTCTGACAATGGGGACGACTCAGAGGGCTTGTTTGTGACATGTGCCTCGTCGGATTCAGAATGCCATGACCTGTGAACGCTTGTCCGGCGACAAAAAACGGGCACAGCATATGCGCCGTGCCCGTCATGGTGCTGCCTGTTCGGATGTGGATCAGCCCTTGACGCCGCCGATCGACAGCCCGCCAACGATCCAGCGCTGGAAGGCGAAGAACAGGATCATGATCGGCGCGGAGATGAGGATCGCCATCGCCGCGAACTTCTGCATGTCCGGCGGAGCCTGATTCGCGCCCCCCGCCATCGTCGCCAGCGCCATCGCCAGCGTGTAATCTTTGGTCGTGCCCGTCAGGAACACCCACGAAAGGATGAATTCCGTCCAGCCCTGCATGAAGCTGAACAGGATGACGATGGCGAAGGCGGGCAGTGCCAGCGGAACGATCACCTGCACGAACGTCCGCAGCAGCCCCGCGCCGTCGATCAGCGCCGCTTCTTCCAGTTCTTTGGGGATGGTGTCGAAGTACCCCTTCAGGTTCCACACTGCAAAGGGCAGCCCGCCGGAGGCGAATGCCAGCGCCAGACCGAGCAGCGTGGTACGCAGGGTTTGCGTGCCGCTGGGGTCCACCCCGGCAAGCCGTCCCTGCAGCGCGATCGAGGTCAGCGTGACGAGGATGGAGAGCAGTAGCCCCCAGGCGATGATGTTGATCACCATGCGCGGCGCGACCACATTTTTGAGCAGCGACAGGATGAACCATACCACTGCTGCGCCGACGAGCGCTGCACCCCACGCCAGCAGCATGGTGGGGATCATCTGGATGATCGCCTGATCGCGCACGGCGTAAATTCCGGCGGCTTCGGCGTTGAACGCTTCGCGCGCGGCGATCAGCCGTTCTTCAGCGGCGATGAGCGAGGCGGCGGCTTCTTCGGCATTAGTACGTGCGGTGGCGGCTGTGCTTTGGCTGCGCGCGAGGTCGGCACGGGCGCTCTCGATCGTGCTGACCAGCCCTGCCTGATAGCCCGCCGCGCCGCCTGTTTCGAGAGTAGACAGGGTGCTTTGCAGTGCTGCGACAATCCCGTCATTCGAGTCGAAACCGTCGGCAAGCCGCTCATCGAGGCGCGTTTGCAGCACACTGGCGACCTCCGCCTGATCGGTCATCGATCCGGTTTGCGCCTGCAGCTCCTCCAGCAGCGCCACCAGAGCGGCATTGCGGGCTGCGGCGTCTTCCTGACGGGTGGCGGTGCGCTCGCGCTGCGCCACGCTGCCCACGCGCCGATCGTAGTCGCTTTTCGCCTCGTTCAGCTCGGTGGCAATGGCGGCGACAGGGGCTTTGACGAACGAGGCATAGATCGGGCTGCGCTCGAAGGTGATGTAGAAGAAGCCGACGATGAGCAGCAGCGCGATGATGGCTGTGCCGATCGCCAGCGCCAGCGGGCTGGGGTTGAATGCCCTTTCCGGGTCACGCTTGCCGAAGGTGCGAACCCCGTTGTAGAGCAGCCAGATCAGACCGACGACGACAGCCGCGTTGAAGAAAGCAGGCGGGAACTGCGCCAGGGTCGTGTTGATCTGTACGGAGGTGAACAGCACGTACAGCGGGATGATCAGACCCGTAGCCGGCAGCATGAGCAGGATGATGAAGCCCAGCATCCCCGCCTGCCGCCCGATGAAGCGGAAGCGCGAAAAGGCATAGGCGGCTGACGAACCGAGGACGACCGTGAAGAGGGATGTGCCCAGGGCGATGAACAGGCTGTTCATCAGCATGTCGCCGAAATACAGGGGAAGCACATTGCTGAACGGGTCGGTCAGGATGCGACCGAAAGCGTCGAGATTGGCATTTGCCGGGAAGAGCGTCAGGTCGGTGGGGCGGGTGATGCCACGCGGATCGATCGCCATCGAGATGATCCACAGAACCGGGAACAGTACCGCTGCCAGCATCAGCAGCAGGAACAGCTGAAGGAAGATCTGCCGGATGATGATGCCGCGCGTGCGCGGGGTGAGCCGGAATCCGGCACGGGTAGGGGTTTCAGCCCGGCGAGAGGCGGGCAGGCTTGCTGTGCGTTGAGCCATGATTTTTCTATGCCTCGTCGTAGGCTTTGGTCGCCTGGGTGATGCGGTTGTTGATCAGGGTGATGATCAGCAGGATGAAGAACACCACGATGCTGAACGCCGCCGCTGCGCCGTACAACTGCTCCTGCTGGATCAGCTTGTACGCCTGGGTGATCAGCAGGTCGGTTTGCCCGCGCGGACCGCCTGCCGTGATGAAGAAGATGACGTTGAACTGGTTGAACGTCCAGATCGTACCGAGCATGATCGCCGGGACCATCGCCGGGCGCAGCAGCGGGAGGGTGATCTGGCGGAACTGCTCCCATTTGGTCGCGCCGTCCACATCCGCCGCTTCGTACAGGTCGGGCGGGATGCTTTGCAGCGCCCCGGTCGCCACGACCATCATAAAGGGCCACCCCAGCCAGATGTTGCTGATCAGCACGGCGTAAAATGCCAGGGTGGGCGCACCTGCGCGGGTGAACAGGTCGGTAACGCTGTTGGAGACGGACGGACCCTGCGTGATCAGCCCGACCAGCGTGCCCACACCTGCCAGGGCGAACAGCACCGTCAAGCCGACGCCGAATACTGTGCGATCGAGGCTGAGCCGCCCCGTATCTTTGTCGGTGAAGCCTTTGCGGGCGATCCAGCGGACGAGCAGGAAGACGGCGAAAGCAGAGCCGACGATGATGATGTAGGGCACGGCGGCGCGAAAATCGGCAGGGGGTTCGATCTGCCCAAGCCAGTCGGTGCGGGTGGGCAGGCTGGTTCCGAGGCTGTCGTTGATCGCCCCAAAGAGCAGGTTGATGCCGCCGTCATTGCGCTGCCACAGGTTGTTCCAGATCAGACCCGTGATGTAGCCCGGCAGCGCCCAGGGGATGACGAACAGCACGCGGTAGATGCGCCGCCCCAGCACATGCTGGGCATTGAGCGCCAGCGCCACCGCCACACCGATCGTCACATGAAACGCCACATTGACCAGCGTCCACATGATGTTGAAGCCGAGCAGGGGGAAGAAAGCGTAGTTGGGGACGTTCAGCCCCTGCACCAGCACGCGCTCGAAATTGCGCAGCCCGACCCACTCAGCCGGTGCGCCGCTGAGGTTTGCTGCGCCGAAATCCTGAAAAGCGATGCTGATCTGGTAAAACTGTGGGTAGAAGGTGATGAACATCATGACGATGATCGCGGGCGCGATGAATAACCAGGGGACACCGCTTGCCCTCAATCCTTTTTTGAAGCTCTCCCACGCCGTCGGTTCAGATATGCCAACAGGCTGAGGTTTGATCGCGGTTGCCATAATCTGCCTCTTGGTTCGCAATAACATTCAGGGCAAGGTAGATTTGCCTGCCCTTGCCCTGAATGGCTTCTCGTTGAGTTTAACAGACGCTTCCTGACATGATGTCAGGCTGCTGGGCTGGCATCAGCTGCCGCGCAGCCCGTTGATGCCGTTCTGAATCTGCTCGGCAGCGCGGGCGCGCACCACATCTGCCGCTTCGCCGCCATTGCTCACGGCGGTGATGGCGTCACCCATCGGTCCCCAGAACTGGCTCAGTTCAGCGCGGTTCGGGAAGGGCGTGCCCAGCGCGAACTGTTCAGCGAAGACCTGGAGGTTGGGGTTCTCAACTTCAACGGCGGTGTTGACGGGCAGCAGACCCCCCTCGGTCGCGGCGATCGTCTGACCCTCTTCGCTGGTGATGAAGGTCGCCCAGGCGATGAAGGCGGCGAGCTTGGCATCGCTGATGTTGGCATTGGCGTAGAAGCCTTCCGCCTGCGCGAACAGGGCGGGCACTTCGCCATTGCTCAGGGCGGGCATGGTGGAGACGCCGAGGTCATCGCCGAGATCGCTCTCGAACTGAGCGAGGTTCCAGATGCCGTCGTACACCATCGCCACCGTACCCTGCTGGAAGCCGGGGTTGGGCGACGAACCGTCGATCACCACACCGCTGGTCGGGTCCTGAGCCAGAGTGTACATATCCTGGTGGAACTGGAAGTAGGCATCTGCTGCCGCAGCGCCATCACCTTCGGCGAACGCGACGTTGCCGTCAGCGTCCATCAGCGCGCCGCCGAGCGAGAACAGGAAGCCTGCGCTGTGGAAGAAGCCGTTCTGGAACGCCAGACCGGTCACGCCATCAGCGGCGAGTTCGCGGCTGATCGCCAGCACTTCGTCCCACGTCGCCGGGGCTTCCGGCACGAGGGCGCGGTTGTAGAAGAATGCCAGCGTCTTGGCGCTGAACGGCACGCCGTAGATGGCGTCATTGAAAGTGAACGCGCCCCACGCCGTCTCGCTCGCCTGAGACAGCAGCGTCTCGTCCACAGCGGCGGTGATGTCCTTGATCACGCCAGCGGTCGCCCAGGGACCGGTGCTGTCGTTCGCCCAGATCACCATGTCGGGACCCTGACCGGAACCCGCAGCGGCGATGAAGCTGTCCTGAAGCGTGCCGCTGGGGTTGAAGACCTGCTCAACGACGATGCCAGGATTGGCGGCATTGAAGGCGTCGATCAGCGCCAGCAGCGCATCGCCTTCCGCATCCTGCTTGGCGTGCCACAGCACGAGCGTCACGGTGTCCTGGGCGTTGGAGCCGAAGGACGGCACAATGAGGGCAACCAGTGCCAGGATCAGCACCAGTTTACGGGTAAAATTCTTCATGTCGTACAACTCCTCTGTGAGTTATGGACAGATGGTTATATTTTTGCATCGCACTCATCATTTTTTCACGATGCCATGATGCACTGCCCATGTTACCAGTTTTCACACGGGTAGCCATGCACGGGAAGGCTATTTCGTGCAAGTTGTACAAGCACGCTGTTCAACCCTGATGGTTTAGTGGGGAAGACCGAATCCGTCACCGATGTTCTGCGCGCCGCCGCGCTGATCCCAGGCTGTGCGAAATGCCAGCATCTCCATCGCCAGATGCCAGTCGATGATGAATTCGTAGGCATTGAGTATCAGATGCATATCCTGGTCGATCACCGCCAGCACCGCCAGTTGGTTGGCGGGGTGGTCAAGGTCATCTTCGTCGATCTCATCCTCTCCATCTGCCAGCGCTGCCATGATCGCCGTCAGGTCGGAGTCGCTCGCCCCACTGACGAGATCGCGCACAGCGGCGGCGGGCAGGTCGATCGCCCACAGTTCGCTCAGGATGCGGGTGAGCATCTCACAGTGGGCGAAGTGCGTCTGGCGGATTTCGGATAGGCGCGCTTCGATCACCTCGACCATCTCACTCAGCATCTCCAGCCTGGAAGCGGGCTGCATGACGATGCGGTTGACCAGCGCTTCCAGTTCGGTCGTCGCGCCCGCTTCGAGGCAGCGATCGAGGATGTCGGCGGTTTCGGCGCGCACACCCTGTGCTGCGGAAAAGACGAACTGTTCCAGCCATTCAGCAAGCTGCCCTGCGGTCAAACGTTTTTTTTCGGACATAAGCGCCTCAGGTAATCCCAGGTATAGATGCCGGTATGATGTCCATCATCCCACGTGGGCTGAATGGCGTAATTGCCCACAGGGTCGAGATGTTCGACGCGGTAGGAACGTTTCGGCTTGAGCGTCAGAATGTCGTCCGGGTCATGTTCACGCCCCATGAAGGCGTGCCCGCCGCGACATTCCACACATGGGCAGGCTTCGCGCAGTTCGGATAGAGGATAGCGGCACACTTCACCGTCCATCCAGTCGATCTCCAGGACGCCGCTCGTCTTGTCAAGGGTGATGGCTTTGGGGCGAATGGTGTTCGTCATGAAACAGAGTCATCTCGTTTAACGTATCATGCAATGTAGGTGTGCGGCTGTGCCAGCCGCTGCGATCGTCACGATTGTACCCCATTATAGTCATACGCCCATGCGATAATCGTAAAGCTTCATGCTACAATCACCGTCGGTGAGGGGCTTCACAAAGAGGAGAAACCATTTGATGCGCCTCCGTGTTCTGTTCATGCTCTGCCTTGTGTGCGCGCTGGCTGCCTGCCAGGGCGTACCACCGACTGTGGTTTATATCGTGGTCACTGCCACCCCGGATGCCACGACGACTGCGCGGGAAGCTACCCGCGATGCGGCTGTCACGTTGGTCGCTCAGGCGATCACCCCGTCCAGCACCGCCCCTATTCCGACGCGCACGCCCGCCCCGCCCACCCCCGCTTCGTCGGATACCGCTTCTCCAGCCCCCACATCGCCTGGTCCGACGCCGCTGCCCGCTGGTTTCCCCACTCCGGTCATCGCGCAGATCACCGTCGCTGAGCAGTTGTTCGAGGGTGGGCGCATGTTCTGGATTCAGCCCACCGGGCAAATCTGGCTGCTGACGCTGACGGGCGAAGGACGCGGCGACTGGGCGATCTATGCCGACGATTTCACCGAAAGCGACATCGCTTCTGACCCAGCGCTCGTCCCGCCTGCCGGACGTTATCAGCCCGAACGCGGTTTCGGCAAGCTGTGGCGTGAAGCGGACGCTATCCGTCAGGCGCTCGGCTGGGGTGTGACGCCGGAATTTGGCTATGTCAGCCGCTATGAGTATCACGCCGGGGGCAGCATCGATCCGGCGACCGGAGTCTACGCGCCCGGACCTGGCTATCACATCCTGTTCAGCCTGGGTGGAGAGCTGTTCCGCTTCAATGAAGCTGACAGCACATGGACGCTGGGCGATTCGTCCCGCTGACGCATCACCCCTTCAACGGTCACCGTAAAATCACGCCACAGGGAGCCTGTGCAGCATCATGGCACGTCGTAGCTGGAAGATCGCTGGAGATGCCCCTTATGCCCTTCAGATCGCGGCGGATGGCAGCAGTGCGCTGGTCGATTATGCGGACGATCAGGCATGGGAAATCAGCCTCGGCACGGCGGACAGCCCGGCACTGGCTGCCAGCACGAGGCTGGGTGGGCGTGCCGGGCTGATCAGCATCCAGCCGATGTGGTGGCTGGGCGGGCGGGTAGTGTATCTGCCTGGGGAGTATGCCAGCCCGCCCGTCATCACTGCCTTCGCTCCCGGCTATCTGGCGGTTGAAACCCGTCTGACACAGGCTTTGACGCTGGCTGCCGCCTGGTATGCCCTCGACTCGCACAGCCTCGCGCTGCGCTTTGTCATGAAGAACAGCGGCGCACCGCAGGCGGTCACCCTCGATCTGGTGGGATTCGCCGGGGCGAGCGGGGCAGAACGCAAGCTCATTCCGCTTGCGTCCGCATCAGGCGGCGATCCTGTATTGTGGTTCGGCACATTCACCGACGCTGACCCGGTGCTGCTGCTGGAAGGCGGAAAAGCGGGCGAAGGGGGGCGCAGGCTGACGCGCACGCTGACCCTCGAAGAAGGGGGCACAGCCGAATGGCGCGCGCTGGTCGTCAGCCTCAACGGGCGTGGGCAATCGCGCGATCAGGCCCAACGCCTGCTGGCGACCAACTGGGTCAAACCGCCGACTGTGCCTGGGCAGGGCAAGGCGGTCATCCCGTTGATCGAGACGGGCGATGCCGACCTCGATACCCTGCTGGCGTTCAGCTATCAGCAGGTGATGAGCGCGTTCGTGCAGCCGCGCGCCAACCCTGCGCCTGGGCTCATCCCCCGTCGCCAGCCCGATGCTGGATACCGACCCTACATCCGCCAGACTTACGGCGCGGATCAGCGTCGTCCGGTGGGGGGCGATGAGGTCACCCCGCCCGACACCTATCTGCTGACGCTGGCGGCTGCGGGTGTGCGCCCGGAGTGGGCGCAGGCGGTCCTGCGCGGTTATCTGGCGACGCAGCAGCCGGACGGATGGATCGACTGGAGTCCCGGCTTGAATGGCGAACGGCGCGGCTGGCTGTGTCTGCCCATCCTTGCGCGGCTGGCGTGGAGCATCTTTCAGTACAGCGAAGATGCCGACTTTCTCGCCGCGTCGCTGCCTGGGCTGGCGCGCTTCTTCGAGCGCTGGTTTGCGCCCGATCTCGACCGCGATAACGACGGACTCCCGGAATGGATGAACGAAGGGCAGACAGCGTACCCGTTCCTGCCCATCTTTTCGCGCGGGCTGACGGTTGGGCAGAATGCCGATCTGCGCCGCATCGAGTCGCCTGATCTGATCGCCTACCTGCTCAGCGAAGCGATCAGCCTGCGCGAGATCGCGCGGACGGTTGGTCAGCCGATGCCGCGCCGCCTTGAAGAGCGCATCATCCGGCTGAAGGAGGCGCTCGCCGCGCTGTGGCAGCCCGCCGCTGGGCGTTTCGGCTATCGCGATCGGGATACGCATACCAGCGGGCAGGGGCGTGAGCTGATCCTCGACCGTCCCGCCAACGAGACGATCGCCGGGCTGACTTTCGAACCCGCGCAGCGTCTGATCGTCGAGATCGTCGGCGGCCGTACGCGCGCCAACACGCTGGTGCTGCACATCGACGGCATCGCCCATGACGGATCAGCCGTGCATGAGACGGCATCCGCCGATGACTTCTCGTGGACGGCGGGGCGCGGCACATACACGACAATGCGCGCCTGGAGGCAGATCGACACACTGCGCGTGGAAGGGGTGATCGCTCTGTATCGCATCAATGTGCGGACGGTCGATACATCGTATCTGGACATCAGCGCGCTGATGCCGCTGTGGGCTGTGGAGATCGACCCGGAACATGCCCGCGCCACCCACGCCCTGCTCAAAGACCCGGCGCATTTCTGGCGGGCACACGGGGTGGTGATGTTTTCCGCTCAGGATGCGGCATATCGCCCGGAGAAGGTCGAATTTTCCGCTGGGGTGTGGATGTTCTGGCAGACGCTGATGGGCGAAGCGCTGATCGAGATGGGCGATACGGCTTCCGCCGCTGACCTGCTGGCGAATGTGCTGGCGGGGATGCTGCCGGTCGTGAAAGCGGAAAAAGCCTTCTATGCGGGCTACCACGCCGAACGCCCCGGCGCAATCGGGGTGCGCGGTCATGCAGGGGGTGCTGTGCCGCTGCATCTCTTCCTGCGGGTGATCGGCGTGCGTATCGTCAGCGGGGAACGGGTGTGGACAGGCGGCGCGTATCACTGGACGCATCCGGTGACGGTGACCCATCACGGTGTGCGTGTACGCCGTGCCGCTGATGGCACAACCGTGACTTTCCCCGGTGGTGAGATGGTCCATTTGCCGCCGGATGTACCCTGGGGATGCGTCACGCCTGACGGCTGGTCTGAGGAAGGCTGAGCCGATGCGCCGCGTCAAGGTCACACTGCCCGCCACTGTCACCAATCTGGGACCTGGCTTGAACAGCCTCGGTCTGGCGGTTGGGCTGCACTGCACAGTCGAATTCACTGACCGCGAAGATGCGCTGCTGGTCGTCGAGACGCGCGGTGAAGGCGCGGGGCGCTACGCGGTTGGGCTGCGTCACCCGGTGGTGATCGGCATGACGCGGGTGTTTCAGCATGTCGAGCGCGCGGTCGTCGGGCTCACGGTGCGCATCGACAACGCCATCCCGCTGGCGAGTGGGCTGGGCGCGGAAGCGGCGTTCCTGGTCGCCGGCGTGGTAGGCGCGAACAACCTGATGGGCAGCCCGTTCAAGCGGGACGCCCTGCTGCAATTCGTCTCCGCCGTCACCCGCCGTGCTGACCATGCCGTGACCGCCATGCTGGGTGGACTGACTGCGACGCAGATGGAGGATGTGCCGGGGGAGATGCGTTACGCGCGCCTGCCTGTCGAGGCGATGCAGACGGCGATCGTGCTGCCGGATGTGCCGGGCTATGCGGAGAGCGCGCGCGCCAGCATCCCGAAAAAGGTGGCGCTGGAGGAGGCTTTGGCGAACCTGAATGCGCTGCCGCTGCTGCTGGATGCGCTGCGCCGGGGTGACCATGCCCTGCTGCGTGCCGGGCTGCATGACGGGCTGATCGCGCCGCTGCGCTTGCCGAGCATCCCAGGCGCGGATGCGGCGATCGCGGCGGCGTATCGTGCCGGGGCGTCCGGCGTGGCGCTGTGCGGAATGGGACCGGCGTTGATCGCCTTCGGCAGAAAGGATCAGCGCGGCATCGCTGATGCGATGGTCAGCGCGTTCGAGGCGCGCGGGGTAGTGGCACGGGGCTGGGTCGTGCCGATCGATACGCAGGGCATCGTGCTGAGCGCGGCGCGCACAGGCTGAGTGCAACGCGCCGCGCGCACAGTACGTACATCTTGCAGCAGGTTATACAGTCTCCCATCGCATTTCACCGTTCACACACAATGAGGATGAACATCCATGATGCGTTCTGCGCGCCGCCGCCGCCGCCCCGATGACGAGATCGAGACGCCGGATATTCCCGTCAACTGGGGCAGGCTGCTGGGCTATCTGCGCCCCTATCTGGGGTTGATGGCGATCGGATTCGTGGGTCTGGTCGCTGCTGGCGGACTGAGTCTGGTTTTCCCGACAGTCATCCAGCAGGTGGTCGATACCGTTCTGGCGGCACAGAATACCACGCTGCTGGATACGCTGGTGCTGGCGCTGCTGGGGGTGTTCGCGCTGCAATCGGTCGCCACGCTGCTGGAGACGTATTTCGTCAATCTGGTCGGCGAGAAGATCGTGGTCGATCTGCGGCGCGATACGTATGCTCACCTGCAAAATCTGTCGCTGGGCTTCTTCGCAGAACGGCGCATCGGCGAGCTGGTCTCGCGCCTGACGAGCGATGTGACGGCGATACGCGGCGTGCTGACGAGCAGCGTCAACACGCTCATCCAGCAGTCGATCGTGCTGATCGGCGCGGTGGCGATCATGATCGCCATCAACTGGCGGCTGACGCTGTTCATCGCCGCGCTCATCCCGGTGCTGCTGATCATCGGCTTCACGTTCGGCTTCGCGCTGCGCCGGGGCAGCCAGCAGGTGCAGGACGAGCTGGCGGAAGCCAATACCATCGCCAGCGAGACGATCCAGTCGATCCGTGAAGTCAAAACGTTCGTGCGGGAGGACTATGAACTCAACCGCTACGCGGCAGCGATCGGGCGGGCATTCCGGGCGGCGATCGGTGTGCTGCGCATCCGATCGATCCTCGGTCCGATCACGGCGTTCCTCGGCTTCGGGTCGATCGCAGCGCTGCTCTGGTTCGGCGGACGTGAGGTACTGGAGGGGCGGCTGACGGGCGGTGAACTGGTGGCGTTCCTGATCTACGGCGGCACGGTCGCTGCCAGCGCTGCCTCGCTGATCGGCTTGTATACCGAGGTGCAGGCGGCACTGGGCGCGAGTAAGCGCATCTTCCAGATTCTTGACACCCCGCCCGCAGTGGGTGATCTGCCAGGCGCGCAGACGCTGGGGCGCGTCGAAGGGCGGATCACGTTCACGAATGTCTCGTTCAGCTATGATGCGCGGCAGGAAGTGCTGCATGGCATCGATCTGGACATTGCGCCCGGCGAGATCATCGCGCTGGTCGGTCCGAGCGGCGCGGGCAAGAGTACCGTGTTCAACCTGATCCCGCGCTTCTACGACCCGACGACCGGCACGGTGTGCATGGACGGCGTGGATGTAAAAGGCGTGACGCAGAAGAGCCTGCGCGCGCAGATCGCCATCGTGCCACAGGAAACGCTGCTGTTCGGCGGGACGATCCTCGACAACATCCGCTATGGCGATCTGGAGGCGGATCAGGCGGCGGTCGAGGCGGCGGCGCGCGCCGCCAATGCCCACGATTTCATCATGGGCTTCCCGGACGGCTATCAGACGGTGGTAGGCGAACGCGGTGTGCGCTTGAGCGGCGGTCAGCGTCAGCGCATCGCCATCGCGCGGGCGCTGCTCAAAAACCCGCGTGTGCTGCTGCTGGACGAAGCGACCAGCAGCCTCGACAGCGAGAGCGAATACGAGGTGCAGGAAGCGCTGGCACGGCTGATGCAGGGGCGCACGACGGTCATTATCGCGCACCGCCTGAGTACCGTGCGGGTGGCACATCGCATTGCCGTGCTGGAGGCAGGGCGGCTGATCGAGCTGGGCACGCACGAGGCGCTGCTGGAACAGGGCGGGTTGTACGCGCGCCTGTATGCGATGCAGTTTGCCGGGGAAAATGGCGCGGATGCGCCGGAAAATGCCCCCGTCGTGCCCTGAGCGCGACGGGGACAGTCATCATGGGAAGCTCAGGCGCTGCATCTCGATGATCGCCGGGCTGCCCAGCAGATTGCATTCGGCGGATACATCTGGCGGGCGCACGGCTTCGAGGGGCGCATCGGGGTTGAAGTAGTTGTACACCTCGCGCGAGGACTCCTCGATGACCAGTTCGGAGTCCGGGAAGGCAAGCCAACCTGGACTGTGCAGCATGAACACGAGGATGTAATCGCCACCTGGAGAGAAGACGACGGCAGCATCGCCATGTGTGTCGTCGATCCAGCCGTGCTTGTGCGAGACGATGACCTCGGCGGGCGTGCCGCTTTCGATGAAATTGCCAATGCGGTTGTGGCGCATGATGTTGAGCATGTGGCGGCATTCATCGGGAGTGAAGCGCCCTTCCCCGGCGCGAGTGAGCAGGACGCTTTGCGCTGGATCGCCATAGCCGCACTGGTACATGGCGTCGAGCAGCGCGCCCATATCAGCAGCGGTGGTCTGGTAGAACGGATCGGGGCGGGCGGTAGACTGATCGATGTCCGTTCGACGGGTTTGTGCAGGCTGTGGGGTGACGAACGGATCAGGGGCGTAGGGGGTGAAGATGAAGGTGTGGCTCAAGCCGATACGGTCGAGAAATTCAGTGGTGCGCCGCGCGCCGAGCCAGGGGTCGCCATCGCCGATGCGCGCCAGGATGCGGTTGGTATTGACGTTCTCGCTGCAAATCATCGATGAGGCGATCGTCACGGCGGTGGCGTCATCAGGCGGGATATTGACCAGATCGTAATAGGCGGCAAGCACCGCGATTTTGGCGACACTTGTGCCGCTGAAGGCGAAGTTCGACCCGAAACTGAGCGTCTCGCCCGTCCGCAGGTCTTTGAGATAAAAGCTGCCCAGCCGGGTGGTGGCGGGGTCGAAGTTGAGGCTGAGCATCCGCGCGAAGATCGAGTCGCCCAGGGCGCGGAACGCCGGGCTGATCGGCACGGGGCTGAACATCTCCAGCGGGGAGGGCGTTGGGGTGAGCGTCGGCAGGTTGAAGGTCGTCTGGCTGATCGGCGGCAGGGTGAACAGGCTGCCGCTGATGTCGAGCAGGTCGCGGTTGATCCATGCCAGACCGTTCGGTGAGGTGGGGTAAAGCACCTGTACCCAGGGGAACTGGGTGTGATAGGCGACGATGCTGAACGTCTCGCCGGGCGCGCCGACGCCGACGCGCTGGTAATCGACGCCAGGTCCGTAGCGCAGGTTGATCTCGCCGCGCGTCGTGCCGGTCACCGCACCCACAGGTGTGGCGGTGGCAGTGGGCACAGGCAGCGTCGGCGAGGTGAGCGCCCCGACCTGTGCAGCGGGCAGCGTGGCGGTCGGCATGGGCGGCGGCGCAGCGCTGAGCGGCGACTCGGTGAGCGGTACGGGGGCGAGATCGCCCTGTACCGAGACGAGGTCGCGGAAGACCCAGCCGAGCGGCGCACCGCTGGCGGGGTCGCCCAGCAGCAGCCAGGGGTAGAGCGCGCTGCGCCCGATGACCGGGTAGCGCGTTCCGGCAGCGATCGCGCCGACCAGTTCGCTGTCCACGCTGGGCGCACGGCGTAGGTTCGCCTGACCGACTGCTTCGGCTGTAGGAGGGGAGACCTGCCCCGCAGCAGCCCCGGCGATCAGCAGGAGCAGGGCGAAGAGCGCGACAGGTATGATACGACGCTTCATCAGTTGGCATACTCCTCAGACATGACGTGAGCGCCCGTATTGTAACACGGGACGAATTTCCAATTTTCCGCCGATCGACCATTGACATGCCGCCGCGTTCTGTTAAACTTTATCGTGTCGCGCCGAAGTGGCGGAATTGGCAGACGCGCTACGTTCAGGGCGTAGTTCTGGAAACGGAGTGTGGGTTCGACTCCCACCTTCGGCACACGCGAAAGGCAAAGCACCATGTGCTTTGCCTTTTTTCTTTGTGCTACAATGGCGTTGGCTGAAGCAGATGCAGACTGAGCGTGAACGAGATGAACACACCGCCCCAGGCGCGCGGGCGCAGACAGACCCCTCAGGTGAGCAGTGTGCAGGTGATGTTCGCCGTCATTGTGGCGGTGGTACTGCTGCTGGCGATCAATTTCAGCAGTCGCATCACGGCTGCCCAGCCGCTTCAGGAAGCGTATGCCCGTGTGCAGCGCGAGATGGTGCAGCTTGAGGCAGAACAGGCTCGGCTGACCGCGCTGCGCGATCTGGTGATGAGCGATGCTTACGTGGAGCGGTGGGCACGCGATGATGGTAAGATGATCCGCCCTGGCGAACTGCTCTATGTGCCTGTGCCATCTGGCGTGGTCGTGGAAGATGTCGTCCCTTCACCTGTCGTCGTGGCGGGCATCGAGACGACCATCGCCGAAAGCAAACCCTGGGAATTGTGGTGGAGTCTGTTCTTCGACGGCGCGCCGCCTGACTGGTAACGCGCGCGGTTATCCTTCGCTGAGTTCCGCCGGCTGCACCCCGGCACGCGCGATGACCTCACCCTCGCCGCCCGCATAGCTGAAGCGCATCCCAGGCGTGCTGTGTGCGATGCGCAGCACAGCGATCGCCAGTTTTTCGCCGTCTGGCATTTCCGCTGCGCTGGTGATGCGCCCGACCTCGCGCCCGTCGGCACTGCATGATGCAGGCAGCGCGCCAGGCAGTGCGCCGTGCAGCCGAACGCGGACGATGGTGCGCGCCAGTTTGCGACGGCTTTCCATGCGGGCGATGATCTCCTGCCCGGTGTAGCACCCTTTGCTGAAGCTGACTTCATCCCACAACCCGACTTCCAGCGGGATGTATTCCTCGCTCAGTTCGGCATTGACCCCAGGTCGCCCGGCGCGCACGCGCAGCGCCAGCCAGGTGAGCGACCCGGCGGGGATGATCCCATGCGCTGTGCCTGCCTCCACCAGTGCGCGCCATACCTCGCCTGCATCGGCGTGTTCGGCATCGGCTGACGGGACGATCACCCGCCACACCGCCTGTGCCGGGTCGCCCATGAGCGGTTTGTCGTGCAGCAGGGTGCAGGGAATGCCGGCGATCGACAGGCTGGCGATGGTCAGCGGGGTCAGCGGTGCGCCGAGCGACGCAAAAAGCGCGCTCGCGGCGTGCCCGAACAGCACGAACTGGCGCGTGCTGGCGGTCTCATCACTCACGCGCAGATCGTCGTTGAAGAAGATGTTGCGCGCCAGATAGCCGCTGACGGCAGGGGCACGACCGGGTTCGGTCAGCATCAGGGCGTGATCGTCACGCGCAGCGACCGTCACGCGATCGATGATGCGGGCGATCGGGCTGGTGAACAGCGTCGGCGCAGCAGACCCCGACGTGAGCGACTCGATGGCATTGGTGCTGATGCGATGCACGATCGCCAGACGATCCCGCCCGCTCAGGCGCAGACGCCCCTCGTGCGAGCGATCCATGATCACCCCTGCCTCCAGCGCGGCGCGGTATTCGCGCGGACGATCCCCGTAATGCAGCGGAATGCCATCCGGGGCGAGCGTTGCGCCATATGCGATGTGCTGTGCGCTCAGGCTGGTCACGGGCAGCCTCCGATCCACGACCAGCCTTCAGGGGCGTCGCACGGCTCGCTGAGCGGGAACAGGTAGCTGTAGGTGACGATTTCCGTCCCGGCGGCGTCCTGACGGTGATCGATGACGGCGGGTGGACAGTAGCCGTTGTGTCCGGCTGGGGCGATGTGCTGCGCCAGCCCAGGCAGGTCGTGCAGCAGGGCGCGGCGCGCGGCGGCGGCGGGCTGTTCATCGCCATCACAGGGGGCGACGGGGTAATCAGGTGCGCGGCGGCGTGCCAGCATTTGCCCTTCATGCGTGACGACCGCCTGTCCGTACAGCGCGTACTCGTACTCGATGAGCGGGTCACAGAAGGCGCTGGCACGTCCCTCGGCAAGCACGGCGCGCACGATCGAGGTCAGTTTGTCGGCGGCATGGTCGGCATCATCGTTGGTCAGCACGGCGTCTGCCTGTGCCGCGAACGCCAGTTCTTCGCGCACGCGCAGCAGACGCAGCCCGATTGCGGCGGTGCTTTCCCCGCGAATCCGCATCCGGTCGATCAGGGCGCTGATGCTGGGAGCCTGTACGAACACGATCACCACCCGATCGCCCAACGCGACGCGGGCTGCCTGCGCGCCTTTGATGTCGATGTCGGCGATCAGCGCCGTGCCGTCACTGAGCAGGCGTTCCAGCGTCGGACGGTGGATGCCGTACAGGTTATCGTGAACCGGCTGCCATTCCAGCAGTTCGTCAGCGGCGATCATGCGCTCGAACTCGGTACGGCTGACGAACAGGTGTTCGCGTCCTTCCTGTTCGCCAGGGCGGATGGCGCGCGTGGTCGCAGTCGGAAGCTGGTGGGCGATGCCCTGTGCCATGATGTGGCTCATCAGCCGATTTTTGCCCGCCCCGGCGGGTCCCGCGATGATGAACAGGCGACCGCTCACAGTGGGTTTTTCCTGTCTGATTCGATGACGTTGTGATCTGAGATGCTACCTGAGGGGTGGGGCGGATGCTAGGGTGGGTTGCCTGGATCACACACGCCCCTGCCATCAGGCAAAGGGCGTGTGGTGGTACAGGGCAAAATGCGGTCAGTTGACGCGGATGTCGGCGATGTAGATGCCGTCGCTGACCTCTCCTGCTGTGGTGGCTCCGCGCGCATCGAGGCGGAAGCGAATCTGGACGTTGGGCTGATTGCCTATTGCCGACAGGTTGACGCTGCGTAACTCCCAGCCAGCGGTCAGGGTGCGGGTTGATCCAGCCCAGATGGTATCGCGCTCGACCCAGGTCATGCCGCCGTCGGTCGAGGTCTCAACGCGCAGGGTCGTCTGGCTGCCCAGCGTGTAGAGCGTCTGGTAGGTGAGCGTAGGGTTGGCGCGCCCGGTGAAGTTGAAGAAGCCGTCGAGGATCATCGCCGAGTCGCCGCGCTGCAGCGAATTGACCGTCGTCCAGGTGGTGAGCGATCCCGTGTTCGGGCTGTCGGTGAACGAATAGTTGAAGCGCGAGATGGCGACGGACAGCACTTCGCCACCGGTGTTTTCGTAGAACTCGACGCTGATCGTCCGGGTGATCGGCACGCCTGACGTGACGGTGATCAGCGCTGTATCTACTGTGGGCGAGTGGTCAGTCCAGTTGTCGATGATGCGCCCGCGCGGTCCGCCGCCGAATGGCGAGACGGTCGTCCCGGCGACGTTATCGATCCACACACGGATACCGTCATCAGAGACGGTGCGGACGATGTAGGTTGCGCCGGGTTGCAGCACCACCTGACGGGTGTAACGAGCGACGAAGCCGTCATCGAAATTGTTCGGGCTGGCGGGGATGAAGCGCCCGCCAAAGAAGTTGATGTCGTCACGGCAGTCCGGTCCAACAGGGAGGTTGGGATTGAGGTTCTGCACGGCGCAGTTGACCAGCGGCGGGTTGGTGGGGTAGTTGGTGACGATGGTCGTGGCGTCGCCCGTCCCGCAGCCGCTGCCGCCGATCGGGATCAGGTTCTGGCAGTCATACAGCCAGCCCACCCACTGGTTGCCGCCGAGATCGTCTGCCGACGAGCCGACGCCGGTGAAAAACTGCTGCGTCAGCCCCCAGTTGCCCTCCAGCACCCAGTTGGCAGTACTGCTGGTCTCATCGACGAAAGGCAGCGGGATATTGCGCCGCCCGTGCGTGACGCTAATCAGGTCGATGTATATGTCACGGTCAGCATCATTGTTCGCGGTATCGAGGATGAAGCGCACCCGGATGCGTGACCCCCTGAAGCTGGTGAGATCGACCTGCCCGCGCCCCCACGAGTCTACCCGCACGTTGCCGCCGATGGCTGTGGCGTTGTTCTGTGCGCCGATCGTATAGGGTCTCGGCGTCCATTCCGTCCAGCCGCCCGTCTTGTTGTAGTACTGCGTGGTAGACGAGTCTGCCTGCGAGACTTCGACGCGAAGCTGGTGGGGTGATCCGCCAACATCGTAGATCATCCAGAAGTGCATGTAGATCGGATCGCTGGCAGGGGTGTTCGTCAGGTCGATGACCGGGGTGAGTTCCAGTACCTGCCGCGCGCGCGGGATGTACTCGGCTGTGCCCGGTCCGACGTCGAAGCTGAGCGATCCATTGCGTGGTCTGGCAGTTGTTGCACTCCAGATGCCGCCGCGCCGCCAGCGCTCTGCCCAGGTGGGCAGCCCCAGGTCGAAGGGACCGGTCAGCGATTCGACGTTCTCGATGAACATGCCTTCGCCACCGCTGCCGATGGGCCACAAGCGCCAGTTGCGATAGTTGGCATCGGCGATGCTGATCTCATCGATGTACACCCCATCCTGACTCGCTCCATCGGTAACGAACGAGAAGCGGATGCGGATATCATCGTCATTGACGAACCCGTCGATGTTGTCGGCGATCTCCGCCCATGTCTTCCCGGTGACGCTTTCAAGCGCGGTGCGCAGGTTGATCTCGATGCGTTCCCAGGCATCCTGACGACGCAGCGTTGTGGCGTGGGTAGCGGCGTTGTACTCCCAGATGTTCCACCAGATGCTGCTCTGGCGGTTCTGCATTTCGACGCGCAGGATGACGTTGTTCCCCACCTGACGGCGATGCCAGAAGGTGAGCAGCGGCTCGCTGGCGGGTGAGCGAGCAGGTTCAGTATTGCCAGGCGTGTCGCGCAGCAGGTCGAGGTAGCTGCGAAGTTCCAGCGAAAGGGTGGTATTCGTCGGGTAGTTGCCGCCGGGGCTGTCTGTGTAGTGGAAGGCAGTATTGAGCGCGCCAGGCGAGACTGCCGCGAGCGTAGTGGCTTGGGCGATGGCGGGCAGCGAGTTCGACTGTGCCCACGTCTCGCTGATGTTCAGCCAGTAATTGGCGAACTGGGCTGTAGACTCGGCGTCGTCGTAGAACGGATAGGCGAAGAAGGGTGAGGGGTTCTCGCGCTCGATCGAGATGTCGTCGATGTACCAGCCGTCACCGAGTGTCGCGGTCGGCTGCACGATCAGGGCGAAGCGCAGGCGGAAGATTTGCGTCGGGATGTTGTTCAGGTTGATGCTGACGAACTGCATCGAGGTGCTGCTGCGCGCACTGAACTCGTTCGGTCCGGGCGTGCCGGGGATGGTGTAGTTGAGCAGCAGACCGCCGTTGGGCACGACCGTCCAGGTGGAGGGTGCGGCTCCGCGCGGGTCGGTGCTGTATTCGACGCGCAGGCTGCTGCCGACGGGCACGTCATACGCCATCCAGAAGGTGAGCAGGGGATCGCCCGTGTCCATCTCCAGGTCTTCGGTCGGGGCGATCGCCAGGTTGATGAGTTTCTTGAACTCCAGTGAGTAGATGCGGTCGCCATTCGGGTGGGCGACGTAGTTACCACCGGGGCTTTGGTCCCAGGCGAAGCCAGTCGTGCCGCGCCGCCGCGTCGAGGTCAAATCCCAGCGATAGGGGCTGGTGCGCGTGTCGGGCGACAGCGAGAACTGTTCGATAGCGAAGTTGGTATCGGCATTGAAGATGAAGTCCGCCATCTGCGAACGGCTGTTCAGGTTCCACGTGTCGCGCACGGTGAAGAAGCCGGGCGGGGTCGGTTCATCGACGACCTTGATGTCGTCGATGTGCCAGCGGAACGGTGCGGTTCCGGGACCCGTCAGCCGGAAGCGGAAGATGACCCGGTTGGATGCCCCGCGATATGGGTCGAGCGGAATTTCGTGCCGCGTCCAGTTGTGATTGGCGGTGAAAGCTCCATGCAGGCTGATGTTCGTCCACGAGGCAGCCGCACGGTCAAATGCGCCACCCGCATCAGTGATGTATTCCGCGACCTGAAGCTGTGCCGTGACGCCGCCGCCGCTGAAGTCCCAGACATCCCAGAAGCTGAGGATGGGGTTGGCGATGCCCGCCGTGTCGATGTAGCCGCGCAGTTCCAGATAGCAGGTTGCACCGCTCGTCCAGCCGCCGACCGCGACATTCTCGAACTGGAACGGTGTCGAGTTGGAGTTGGCGACGCTGTTCACCTGCCCCCAGGGGCAGTTGGCAGCGCTGTCATCCTGGTTGACGCGCGGACGACGGACGGAGAAGCTGAACGACGCCCCGCCCGTGTTCTCGGCATACAGAATTTCAAAGGTGTTCGCGCCTGGGCTGAGTGTGATCGTCTGGCTCGTCGGGTTAGGATGCAGCGCGAACATGACATTCGCGCCGTTGATTCGCAGGCGGGCGTAGTTGTCCGCCTGAAGGGTGATGGTCACTTCTTCGGCTGAGGCGAGGGTGAAGGTGCGCGTGAAGATCGCGCCCCATGAATTTCCATCCGTGATACCCACGCCACTCGGAAAACCGGGGCTGGAACCCCAGTTGAACGACAGGTCTGAGCTGACGTAGGTGGTGCTGCCGACCGGCGAGCTGAGCGTGGGGATGGTCGTCAGGTTGAGCGCGCTCCAGCTGGCTGCGCTTGCGCCGTCATAGAACTGTGCCGACCACGTCTCACCGATGCTGCCCAGCCAGAAGCCTTCTGTGCCCAGACGCCACCATTCGGGGCGGTGAATCTGATCGACGTGCGGCACGGCGAAGGCGATGTCCGACGGAGTGGGGCTGGCTCCGATGGTGGGGGTCAGCGTCTGGCTGGGGGTGAGCGTGGCGCTGGGCGTGTGGGTGGGGGTCAGCGTGTGCGTGCTGCTTGGCGTTGGGCTGGGCGTATTGGTTTCGAACGAGCCGGAGATCGGGCTTGTCGGCGGCTGGCTGATTGGGGTGGGGAAGGGGGTTTCCTGCTGCGGATTGCCCGCCACCCAGGTGACCGTTGCCCAGAAATCGACGGGCGCGCCACCTCGGGCGACCAGCGCTTCTGCGTCGCGCCCGCAGATGTCGGCGCTTTCGCTGCCCGCCAGGTTGTCCACGACGTTGCAGAACACATTGCCGATGGCGGGTCCGGTCGCGGCGACGGCGAACGCCAGCGCCACCGCCAGCAGCACCAGAATGAGGACGTATTCGACCAGTGCCTGCCCGCGCTGCGGGTTGTTCAGGTGTCGCATAGGGGGGTGGGTCATTGGTTTGTATCCCCTGAGTCTGAGCGATGTATCACCCTGTGCCGGGCAGATGCCCGCCCAGAGTATGCACTTTCAATCTACTGTAAGTGTACCGGAGTCGGGGTAAGATTGTGGCGCGGGAATTGTGGGAAAGTTGTACGGAACCCTGAACAATCAGTGAAAGGCAGCATGGATGACGGCGGTGATCATCGACGGGACGCAGGTGGCAGAGGCGCTGCGCGCGCAGATCGCGCAGGATGTGGCGGTGTATCAGGCGCGATATGGGGCAGCACCGGGCTTGGGCGTGGTGCTGGTGGGTGATAACCCCGCCTCTGCCAGCTACGTCCGCATGAAGCGGCGCGCGTGCGAGCGGGTGGGCATTCATTCAGTGGCGCACCTGCTGCCCGCCGACGCGACTCAGGAGGCAGTCGAGGCGGCGGTCGAGGCGCTCAATGCCGACCCCGCCGTGCATGGCATCCTGGTGCAGCTCCCTCTGCCACCGCAGATCGACGAAGCGCGCGTGCTGTCGCTGGTGCGGCTGGACAAGGATGTGGATGGCTTTCACCCCTTGAATATCGGCGCGCTGGCGATGAAGGGGCGCGAGCCGCTCTTCACCCCGGCGACGCCCACCGGGGTCATGGCGCTGCTGGCACATGTCGGCACGCCGCTGAACGGCGCGAACGCCGTCGTGGTCGGGCGATCGAACATCGTCGGGATGCCAGTTGCGCTCATGCTGCTGCGCGAAAATGCCACTGTGACGGTGTGTCACAGCCGGACGCGCGATCTCGATGCGGCGCTTCGGCAAGCGGATGTGGTCATCGCAGCGATCGGGCGGGCGAATTTCATTCACGGGTCGGCGCTCAAGCCTGGCGCAGTGGTCATCGATGTCGGCACGAATCAGGTTGCCGATCCGAACGATCCGCGCGGGTATCGCTATGTGGGCGATGTCGATTTCGAGTCGGCACGGGAAGTCGCCGGGGCGATCAGCCAGGTTCCGGGCGGGGTCGGTCCGATGACGATCGCCATGCTGCTGAGCAATACGCTCAGGGCGGCGCGTCGGCTGGCGGGCGAAGTCGTCTGAGCCGGGCGCGGGCAAATTGCGACGCGCCCATCGGCATGTTACACTTCATCAATTCCTGTACCCGCTTTGCCTGTATACCCAAAGGCTGCACGCCGCATGGCGACTCTGCTGTTGAGACACATTCACACCCTGATCACGATGGACGATGCACTGGGCGACCTGACCGACGCCGCCATCCTGATCCGCAACCATGCGATCGAGCGCATCGGCAAAACGGCGGATTTCGCTGAGGTCACTGCCGATCGCGTGATCGATCTGCCGGGGCATGTGATCATCCCAGGCATGGTGAACACCCATCATCACATGTTCCAAAGCCTGACGCGCGTCATGGCGCAGACGCACGAGCTGTTCGACTGGCTGCGCACCCTCTACCCGATCTGGAGCCGCATCACGGGTGAGGCGATCTACACCTCAGCAAAGCTGGCGATGGCGGAACTGATGCTGAGCGGCTGTACCACCTCCAGCGATCACCTGTACCTGTACCCCAACGACTCGAAGATCGATGACGAGATTCGCGCCGCGCGCGAGATCGGGATGCGCTTTCATGCAGCGCGCGGGGCGATGAGCCTGGGCGAGAGCAAGGGGGGGCTGCCGCCGGATACGCTGGTTGAGGGTGAGGAGAGCATCCTCAAAGACATGCGCCGCGCCGTCGAGACCTTCCACGACAAAAAGCGCCACGCCATGATCCGCGTCGTGATCGCCCCTTGTTCGCCGTTCACCGTCAGCCAGGAGCTGATGCGCGAGTCGGCACAGCTTGCGCGATCGTATGGGGTGACCCTGCACACCCATCTCGCCGAGACGCGGCTGGATGTGGCATACAGTCTGGAGCATTACGGGCTGCTGCCTGGGGATTACGCCCACGATCTGGAATGGGTGGGCGATGATGTGTGGCACGCGCACTGTGTGTGCCTGAATGAGCGCGAGATCGCCGGGTTTGCCCGCACCGGCACAGGTGTCGCCCACTGCCCGACGAGCAATATGCGTCTGGCGTCGGGCATCGCCCCGATCCGCCGCATGATCGACTCCGGCGTCAAGGTCGGTCTGGGCGTGGATGGGTCGGCATCGAACGACGGCGGACATCTGCTCAACGAGGCGCGCATGGCGATGCTGCTCCAGCGGGTTGGCGGCGACCCTGCAGGCATGTCGGCGCGTGAGGCGCTGCGCCTGGCGACGCGCGGCGGAGCGTCTGTGCTGAAGCGCGATGACATCGGTTATCTCGCGCCTGGGATGAGCGCCGACCTGGTCGGCTATCGGCTGGATCACCCGACGTTCGCTGGGGCAGGGCATGACCCGGCGGCGGCGCTGATTTTCTGCCAGCCGCCGAATGTCGATCTGTCGGTCATCAACGGCAGGATAGTCATCGAAGACGGACACCTGAAGACGGTCGATCTGCCGCTGCTGGTGGAAAAGCACAACGCGATTTCGCGGGCGCTCATCCGGGGTGAATGATCTGATTTATTGAAGAAAGGGACAGGGCGATCCATGTCATTGGAACAGCGTATTGCGGTAGCGCGTGGCGACTCTCCGGCTGATCTGGTGCTGCGCGGGGTGCGGCTGGTCGATGTGCTGTCCGGCGAAATTTACGAGACGGAGATCGTCGTCGCTGAAGGCTATATCGTCGCGCTGGGCGCGGGCTATCAGGCGGCGCATGAGGTCGATCTTGCCGGGCGTTACGTGTGCCCAGGCTTCATCGATGCTCACGTTCACATCGAGAGCAGCCTGTGTACCCCGCCGGAGTTCGCCCGTGCCGTGCTGCGCGGCGGCGTGACCACCGTCGTGACCGACCCGCACGAGATCGCCAATGTGCTGGGGCTGGAGGGCATCCGCTTCATGCTGGAACGCGCCAAACACGGCGTGATCACCATGTACGTGATGGCGTCATCGTGCGTGCCCGCCACCCACATGGAGACGAGCGGCGCGCGGCTGGAGGCGGAAGACCTCGCTCCGCTGCTGGGCGATCCCTGGGTGCTGGGGCTGGCGGAGATGATGAACTACCCCGGCGTCATCTTTGGCGACCCGGCGGTGCTGGACAAGCTGCGTCTGTACGGCGAGCGCGTGCTGGATGGGCACGCCCCGGCGGTGACGGGCAAACTGCTCAACGCCTATGCCGCAGCGGGCATCCTGAGCGACCACGAATGCACGACGGTCGAAGAAGCGCGCGAAAAGCTGCGCCTGGGTTTCACCATCTTCATCCGCGAGGGCACGACGACCAAAAACCTGGCGACGCTGCTGCCTCTCGTCACCCCGGTCAACCAGCATCGCTTCTGTTTCTGCACCGACGATCGCCAGCCCGCTAGTCTGATCGATGAGGGCAGCATCGACTACATGGTACGCACTGCTATCGCCGCCGGAACCGACCCGATCACCGCTATCCGTATGGCGACCATCAACCCGGCAAACTACTTCCGGCTGCACCAGCTCGGTGCGGTCGCTCCTGGGCGGCTGGCGGATATGGTCGTCTTCTCCGACCTGGGTGCGCCCCGCGCCGAGCAGGTCTATCGGCGTGGACGGCTGATGGTTCAGGGCGGTCAGGTCGTGGCGGAACGCCCGCCGCTGCGCCCGTTCGATCTGCGCGCTTCGATGAATGTCGCCGCTGGGACGATCGACCTAAGAGTCCCCGCCCAACCCGGTGCAAAGGTGCGGGTCATCGTCGGCAGCGATACCCAGGTCGTCACCGGACATACCACTGCTGAGGCGCGCGTGGTGGACGGACAGGCGGTGGCGGATGCAGAGCGAGACCTGCTCAAGATAGCGGTCATCGAACGTCACCGGGCGAGCGGCGCGGTCGGCAAGGGGTTCATTCAGGGCTTCGGGCTGAAGCGTGGAGCGATCGCCGGGTCGGTGGCGCACGATCACCATAACCTGGTGGTCATCGGCGTGGACGATGACTCGATGCGGACGGCGGCGCGCGCGGTGGTCGAGATGGGCGGCGGGCTGGCGGCTGCTGAAGGCGATCAGGTGCTGGCGACGCTGGCGCTGCCCGTCGCCGGGCTGATGAGCGAGCAGCCGCTCGATGTCGTGCGCGCCGGATACGACGCGCTGATTGCCGTCGCACAGGAGTTGGGCAGCACGATGAACGATCCGTTCATGGCGATGAGCTTCATGGCGCTGGAGGTCATCCCGTCGCTCAAGCTGACGGATGTCGGGCTGGTCGATGTCGAGCAGTTCGCGGTGGTTGATTTGTTCGTGTGAAGAAGAGGATGACGACATGGCGGACGATCTGATCGGCGCGCTGCGCGCGCTGGCGAACAAGTGGGCGCGGCGGGCGCAGGAAACCGCGCGCGATGCCAAAGCGAGCGGCGCTGAACCCGAAAATGTGGCATATCAACGTGGGCTGGCGGAAGGCTACTACAAGGCAGCGACCGAACTGGCGGAGGTGATCAAAAATCAGCCCGCGCAGGCTGCGCCGCAGAAACCCGCCCAGTCCGCCAGCGCGCCGATCCTGTCGAGCAGCGATGCTAAACCCAACCCGAACGCGGGTGGGCGCTGGGGGTCAACGAGTTCGCAGCCGCCCGCTGCGCCGCGCCCTGCTGCGCCTCCGCCCGTCTCCGAGCCGAGCGCTTCGGCAGCATCGGGTGAGAGTTGGATCGCGGTCGATGTCAGTGAGGTGCTGAACATGCTGCAATACGCGGGCACGACCCCCCGCGATGTGCAGGTACGCCCGGATAACAGCGTGCTGGCGATCTTCTCACGCTGGGAAAATCTCACCCCGCCGCAGCGTCAGGAAAAGGTGCAGAAGGCAGATTTCCGTCTAGTCATCCTGGAGTCCGGCTTCACCAAAGACACGCGCGATCCGTATCTCATCTTCGGGTTCAGGAAAGGCTCATGACCACACAATCGACCTGGGCAGACCCGGCGCTGATCGCCCGCCTGCGCGCGGAAGTCGCAGCGCGGCGTGAACCGATCATCGATTTTCTGAAAGCGCTGTGCGCCATCCCCAGCTATGACAGTCAGATTCAGGCGGTGTGCGAGCGCGCTGCCGACGAGATGCGCGCCCTCGGCTTCGATGAGGTATTCTTCGACCCGATGGGCAACATCGTCGGCAGGATCGGGTCAGGCAGGCGCACGGTGCTGTACGACAGCCATCTCGATACTGTCGGCTTGGGCGACCCGGATGAATGGGGCTGGAATCCGTTCGGGGGCAAGACGGAAAACGGCATCTTCTACGCGCGCGGGGCATGTGACGAGAAAGGCAGCACGCCAGGCATGATCTACGGGCTGGCGCTGGCGCGCGATCTCGGTCTGCTGGAAGGGGTGACGGCGTACTATTTCGGCAACATGGAAGAATGGTGCGATGGCATCGCCCCGCACGCGCTGGTCGAGACGGTCGGCATTCGCCCGGATTACGTGGTGATCGGCGAGCCGACGCGCATGGCGGTCTATCGTGGGCACAAGGGGCGTGTCGAGATGCAGGTGGTTGCCAAAGGGGTGAGCGCGCACGCTGCCAGCAACCATATGGGCGACAACGCCATCTACAAGCTGCTGCCCGTCATCGAGGCGATCAGCCGTTTGGAGCCGGAACTGGGCGATCACCCATTTCTGGGGCACGGACGCATCACCGTGACCGACATGCACGTCCGCACGCCGAGCATCAATGCTGTGCCGGATGAGGCGGTCATCTTCATCGACCGCCGCCTGACATTTGGCGAAGACGCTCAGGAAGAACTGCGCCGCATCGAACGTCTGATCGGTGACCGGGCAGATGTGCGCGCCAATATCCTGTTCTACGCCGAACCGAGCTATACCGGCTTCGTCTTCCCGGTGGACAAGATTTATCCGCCCTGGGCGCTGGAGGACGATCACCCGCTGGTGCGGGCTGGCGTGGAAGTCGGCACGGCGCTGTGGGGCGACATGCCGCCGACGGGCAAATGGGATTTTTCGACCAACGGTACATACTGGACGGGGATGGCGGGCATTCCGTCGATCGGGTTCGGTCCGGGCGATGAGATTTACGCGCATACCGCCATCGAGCAGGTTCCGCTGGATGATGTGGTGCGTGCTGCCGAATGGTATGCGCTTTTCCCGGCGGCGCTGGCGGGTCTGCCGGACACTCAGGAAGGTTGAGAATACACGATGCTGGATAAAAACGCTCTGCTGCGCCCCGCTGACGGGCTGACGCTGCGCGTTGAGGAGTCGCGTCTGCGTCTGTTCGTGGGCGGCACGCCGATCGAGATGAGCGACTACACGCTGCGCGTCATCGAGGCGGCAGCGCAGCCGCGCACACTGGGCGAACTGGTCGAGGTGCTGGCGGGCGAGGCAGCATCGCCTGGGCAGTGGATGACGCTGACCGGGGAGATCAAACGGCTGATCGCCAGCGGCGCACTGATGCAGGACGCCTATGCCCCACGTCCGCGCCCCGAAAACCGGATGCAGCCCGGTGAAGCACGTCTGCATCTCACGCTGCTGCGCGATACCGTGCGCTCCAAAGCGTACATCGAGGCGCTGCGGTCGGTCATCCAGCCCGGCGATGTGGTCATCGATATCGGCACGGGTAACGGCATCCTGGCGATGGCGGCAGCACACGCTGGCGCAAGCCGCGTCTATGCCATCGAAGGTGGACCCGTCGCCGCCACCACACGGCGTATCTTCGAGGTCAACGGGCTGGCGGATCGCATCATCCTGCTGGAAGGCTGGTCGAGCGCGGTCACTGTACCGGAGCAGGCGGATGTGATCGTCAGCGAGGTGCTGAGCAACGACGTGTTCACCGAAAACCATCTGCAAACGACCCGTGATGCCATTCGGCGGATGCTCAAACCAGGCGGACGCATCCTGCCGCACGCCGCGCGCATCTACGGACGGCTGGTGCAGGTCGATGATCAGCATCGGCAGACGCAGACGATCACCGCAGACGACATCGCCGAATGGCGGACAGTGTACGGCATGGATTTTTCGCCGCTCTACGAGGAACAGTGGCATGGTCAGATGCGGATGCGCGTGCGCGGCGAGGAGTTTCTGGCGCAGCACGCCCCGCTGAGCGAGCCGACGCTGATCGGGGCGGTGTCGCTGGATGTGATCGACTCGCTGTCTTACCGCGCCGAAGCTGAATTCACGGTCACACGGGCGGGGCGGGTGGACGGGCTGATCGGGCATTTTGACCTTGATGTGACGCCGGAACACCACCTGACCACCGACCCGCTGGCAGAGCCGCACGCCGCGTCATGGGCGCATGAGATCTGGCTGTGCGAGCCGATGCAGGTCGTGCCCGGCGACCGGCTGAAAGTGATGCTCACTCACGAATACCGCCAGCCGCTTAGTGTAGCGGTGTCCATTGAGCGGGCGTGAGCGTCTGAGTATAATCAAAACATCTGTTCGATGAGTGTGGGTGGTGCTGTGATGTGCATGGATAGTGATGCTCAGGCAGGTGCTTAAGCGACCGCTGACCGCGCTGGGCGCGGTGCTGGTGGTACTCTTCCTTGTCATGGCGGTCGTCGGACCGAGTATTGCGCCCTATCGGTACGATCAGATCATCCGAGGGGCGGCGCGGCAGGCTCCATCTGAAGTGCATCTTTTCGGCACAGACCAGCTTGGGCGCGATGTCTTCAGCCGGGTGCTGTGGGGTGCGCGCGACATCATCACGCTGCCCGCGCTGGCGACCGGGCTGTCCGTGATGCTGGGTACAGCGTTGGGCTTGCTCATCGGCTATCGCGGGAGGTGGCTGGATGAGGTCATCTCGCGCGTGCTGGATGCGCTGCTGGCGATCCCGGCGCTGCTGCTGGCGCTGGTCATGCTGGGGACGCTGGGCGCGTCGCAGACGGGGATTCTCATCGTCATCACGGTACTGTACACGCCGATCGTGGCACGGGTGGTGCGCGCAGCGGCGCTGAATGTACGCAGCGCGGGTTACATTGAGGCGGCACGGCTGCGCGGCGAGTCGCTGGGCTACATCCTGTTCCGCGAAATTTTGCCGGGCGTGCTGCCCGCGCTGACGGTCGAGGCGTCGCTGCGCTTCTCCTATGCCATCTTCCTCACCGCATCACTGGGCTTTCTGGGCTTGGGCGTGCAGCCGCCCTCCCCTGACTGGGGGCGGATGATCAACGAGGCGCGCGGCGGTTACGCTCAGATGCCCTGGGCATTGTGGTTCCCTGCCGGGGCGATCATGCTGCTGGTGATCGGGGTCAACCTGCTCTCGGACGGGCTGCGCCGCTTTTTCCGTTATGAAGGGGAACTGCGATGAACTTCACCCCGATCGCTTCGGCAGAGGCGCTCACGCTCGATTACGCGCTCGGCGACCGCTGGCTGAACGTGCTGCACGATGTGACGCTGCACATCCTGCCCGATGAAATTCATGGTCTGGTCGGTGAAAGCGGCAGCGGTAAATCGACGCTGGCGCTGGCGCTGATGCGCTACCTCGCCCCGAACGCGCGCATCAGTCAGGGGCGGGTGCTGCTGGATGGGGCAAATCTGCTGGATAAGCCAGCCGAAGCGATGCGGGACATCTGGGGCAGGCAGATCGCCTACGTCCCGCAGGACGCGCTGGCAGCGCTCAACCCCTCGCACACGATCGGCGCACAGATCGCCGAGATCGGGCTGCGGCACATGGGCATGACGCACCGCGCGGCATCAGACGCGGCGGTGGTGATGCTGCGCGCGGTCGGCATTCCTGATCCGGAGGCTGTGGCGCGGCGTTACCCGCATCAGCTCAGCGGCGGGATGCAGCAGCGCGTGACCATCGCGATGGCGCTGATCAGCCAGCCGCGCCTGCTGGTATTGGACGAACCGACGACGGCACTCGATGTGACGACCCAGGCGGTGATCGTCGATCTCTTTCGTGACCTGATCCGCCGTCAGCGCACGGCGGCGCTGTACGTCTCGCACGATCTCGGCGTGATCGCCGGGCTGTGCGATTGGGTGACGGTGCTGTATGCCGGAGAGGTCATGGCATCGGCATCGGTGCGCGAACTGTTCAGCCGTCCGCTGCACCCGTACACGATTGCGCTGCTGAGCAGCCTGCCCCGCCCGCTGCACGGTGGGGAGACGCGCCTGCCGACCATCCCAGGCATCGCCCCGTCGCTGACCGATCGCCCGCGTGGGTGTCCGTTTGCGCCGCGCTGCCCGGTGGCGCTGCCGCTGTGCCACGACGAAAAACCGCCGCTGGAGGCGGTGAGCGGCGGTGGAGAAACGCGCGTCCGCTGGATCAAATGTCACCGCTGGCGTGAGATCGCTTCTGGCGAACTGGCGATCGACATGATCGCCACCGAAGGCGGCACAGACGCCACGCCGCGCGAGGCGATCGTGCTGAAGGCGGATGCGCTGCACAAGACGTATGACCAGCCTGGAATCATCGATCGGCTGCTGATGACCCACAAACGCCCTGTCCGCGCGCTGGATGATGTCTCGCTGCATGTGCGCGTCCGGTCTACCGTCGGCGTGGTAGGGGAAAGCGGCAGCGGCAAGACGACACTGGCGCGGGTCATCATCGGTTTGGAAACGGGCGATGCGGGAATGCTGGAGCTGCTCGACATGCCGCTCGACCCGCGTCTCGGTGCGCGTCCGCGCCGGGCGCTTCGGGCGCTGCAAATGGTGTTCCAGAACCCCAATGCCGCGCTCAACCCTTACATCCGCATCGGGGCGCAGATCGGGCGGGCGGTTGTGTTGCTCTCACAAACTCCGCTGACCGAAGCGGATGTGCAAGCGCGGGTGGCAGCGCTGCTGGAGGCAGTGCGCCTGCCCGCCGACTATGCCGAGCGCTATCCCGCTGCCCTGAGCGGCGGAGAAAAGCAGCGCGCGGCGATCGCGCGGGCGTTCGCCGCCAACCCTGCATTGGTGGTGGCAGATGAGCCGACCAGCGCACTCGATGTGTCGGTGCAGTCGGTCATCCTCAATCTGCTCAAAGATTTGCGCGCGCGCAACGGCACATCGTATCTGTTCATCTCGCACAATCTGGATGCAGTGGCGTATCTGGCGGACTGGATCGTCGTGCTGTACCTGGGCGAGGTGGTCGAACAGGGCACGGTCGCTCAGGTGTACGGCGCACCATCGCATCCGTACACCGAGGCGCTGCTCAGCGCCATACCCGTCCCTGACCCGGCTGCGACCCGCAAGCACATCCGGCTGCATGGTGAACCGCCCAGCCCGCGCCATCTGCCCAGGGGATGCCGCTTCCACACGCGCTGCCCACGCAAACTCGGCGCGGTTTGCGAGCAGGAAGCGCCGCCGATGCAGATGACCGAGGATGGGCACATGATCCGCTGCCACATCCCGATCGCGGAGCTGGCGCTCATTCAGTCGGCTGAGCCGACAGGGGGGGAGGCATGATCCGGTTTCTGATTCGGCGTCTGGCTCTGCTGGCGATCACCCTGCTCATCACATCAGCCGTCGTGTTCACCCTCACACAGCTCCTGCCCGGCGATGTGGCGCGGCTCATCCTGGGGCGTGATGCCCGTCCGGAGGCGGTCGAGGCACTGCGCGCCGAACTGGGGCTGAACGACTCCGTCCCGATGCAGTATATCCAATGGTTGGGCGGCTTCCTGAGTGGTGACTGGGGGCGGGCGTTCACGGCGGGCAGACCGATGATCCGCCCGCTGGTGCTGGATCGGCTGGGGCGCTCGCTGACGCTGGCGCTCTTCACGCTGACGATCGCCGTGCCGCCGTCGATCGCGCTGGGCGTCATCGCGGGGCTGCGCCAGAACACCTGGCTGGACAGCGCCATCAGCGTGCTGACGCTGAGCGTCGTCGGCTTGCCGGAATTCGTCACCGGGCTGGTGCTGATCAATACCCTGGCGCTCGGTCTGGGCTGGTTCCCCGCCACATCGACGTTTCTGCCAGACGCGCCGCTCGGAGAGGTGCTGCGCGGTCTGACGCTGCCCGCGCTGGCGGCGACGTTCGTGCTGATGGCGTACATCGTGCGGATGACGCGGGCGGGCGTCATCGACGAGATGGGCAAGCCGTATGTGCGGACTGCCGAACTGAAAGGGCTGCCGCGCCGTCAGGTCATCGTCCGGCATGTGCTGCGCAATGCCCTGCTGCCGACGATCACCGTCATCGCGCTCTCGTTCGGCTGGCTGATCGGTGGGCTGATCGTCATCGAGAATGTGTTCAACTACCCTGGGCTGGGGCGGCTGCTGACTTCGGCGGTCGATGCGAAGGACATTCCTCTGCTTCAGGCGGCGGTCATGGTGGTCATCGCGGGGTATGCGCTGGCGAACCTGGTGGCGGATGTGGTGTATGTGCTGCTCAACCCGCGCCTGCGGCTGGAATGATCGCACACGGCGCGTTTGGGCATACAATAGCGATCAGGTGGTGATCACAGGATAACCTGATGGCGCACAGCAATCCGTACCGGGGTGTCAACGCGCACCTGCACAGCTATTTTCAGGCGCACGGCGGCTGGACGAGTTTCCACACCAATTACATCTCCGCGCTGACACTGTACCTGGCGACAGTGCTGCCGCCCGGCTACATGGTCGATACTGAACAGTCGCTGCAAATCCGCGAGTTTCACCCGGATACGGGTGAACGCATCCGCCGTTTTCAACCCGACCTGACGGTGTATCGTTCTGAAGAGATGCAAACCCCACATGCGGCTGATGCCTATCCAGTGGTGGTTCTTCCGCTGACGGCAACACTGCCTGAAAGGGAGGCGCTCTTTTACAGTGCGGTCGTCATTTACCCTGCGGACGCTGATCCCTTGTTCAGCCGCCCGGTCACACGGATCGAACTGCTTTCGCCGGGCAACAAATCCGGGGATGGTGCGGTGCTGTATGCCGACAAGCGCTATATTGCCCTGATGAGTGGGGTGGCGCTGGTGGAAATCGACCTGCTGCACGAGACCCCTCCGATCATTCGCGGGCTGCCCGAATATCCGCACCAGCCCGACAGCGCCCCTTACAACATCATTGTCAGTGACCCGAATCCCTCCTTTCGAGAAGGAACAACATCCGTTTACCTGTTTGGAGTCGATGAGCCACTGCCCAAGATCGCACTGCCGCTGGGGTCAGGGAATGCTGTTTCCTGCGATCTCGACCTGAGTTATCAGGACTTATATTCCAGAATGCCTGCTTTTCACGCGCGTACTGACGTGAACAAGCCGCCTTTGAATTTCGACCGTTACAGTCAGGCGGATCAGGCGCGCATCACGCGGGTGATGGCGTCGGCTGCCGACAAACGATAACTGGAGAAGTCAACATGCCGCTTTACGACTATCGCTGTGAACAGGGACATACCTACGAAGCCCGTCATGCCATGAGCGCGCCTGCTCCGGCGTGCCCGGTATGTGGTGAGGCGCGTGTGCAGCGCGTGATCACCCGTGTGCCATCGCAGATGCACGGCATGGCGGCGGACGCCGGGCGCGGCGGCACAGCGACACAGGAACAGCTGCGCTCGAAATGGGCGGAAGAGACGCCGAAACTGCGCCAGCAGTTGGTCAGCAAGCTGGGTGAGGAGACGGTGCGCCGCAATCTGCCCGAACTGGGCTGAGCAGGCGTGACCTTCCCGTCCATCCCAGGTCATGTCGTGCTGCCGGCGCTGGTCAACGCGCACGATCACCTGTCGCTGAACCACTATCCGCGCACCCGCCCGCGTGACCGCTACGTGAGCGCTCACGACTGGGGGAGGGATGTAGATGCGCTGCTCGATCAGCCGCCGTATCGTGAGCTGCGCGCGCTGCCGATCACCGATCGATTGTTCATCGGCGGGGTGAAAAATCTGCTGTGCGGTGCGCTCACAGTCATGCATCACGACCCGCCGCATCCGTCGCTGTGGGGGCGCGATTATCCGGTGCGCGTGCTGCGCCGTTATACCTGGGCACATTCGTTCGGCTTTGCGGATGAGCAGACCATCGTTCGCGCGCATCGGCGGGCGCGCTGGGGATCGCGCTTCTGGATGCACCTCGCAGAAGGTACAGACGATCGCGCGGCGGGGGAATATGCGCGGCTGGCAGCGCTGGGCTGTGCTGATGCGCGCACGGTCATCGTGCATGGCGTCGGGCTGACGGATGCCGACATCGCACATGGGGCGCGGCGCGTGCGCGCGCTGGTCACCTGCCCGACGACCAACCTCTCCCTGCTGGGGACGACCGCTCGGTTGGACGCATGGCGGGCGGCGGGCGGACAGGTGTGGGTGGGCAGCGATTCGCGCCTGACAGCGGCGGGTGACCTGCTGGATGAGATCGCTGTGCTGTGCCATGAAGGAGAACCCGCAGCCGACGCGCTGCGCCGGGTGATGCGGGAGATGATGCTGCCAGGCGGCGCGCCTGATGACTGGATTGTTGTGCCCGAACGCGCGCGGATGCCCCTGCGCCGCGCTGACCTGGCGCTGGTGGTGCGCAGCGGGCGCGCGCTGATCGGCGATCCGGCGCTGATGCGCGCCCATGCGCGCGCTGCACATCAGGCATGCCTGCTGGATGGACGTGAGAAGTGCATCGATGCGCGGCTGGCGGCGCGCATCCGACTGGTAGGCGGAGAATCTGGTTTGACGCTAGAATAAATTCCAATACACCGATCAGACCGGATTGCCCCGATGACTGACATCCTGTTCGGACAATCGTACTATCTGCGTTTTGACCCTAAGCTGTACGCTGCCATGCAACCCTATCCGCCGCTCGGCACGCTTTACGCGGCGGCGATCGTGCGCGAACAGGGCTACAGCGCTGCGTTGTTCGACGCCATGCTTGCCGCGTCAGTCGAGGAATGGTCGGCGGCGCTCGATGCACACCGTCCGCGCCTCGCCATCCTGTTCGAGGACAATTTCAACTATCTGAGCAAGATGAGCCTGCTGCGGATGCGCGAAGCAGCCTTCACCATGATCGATGCAGCGAAGGCGCGCGGCTGCGTGGTGATCTGCTGCGGCAGCGATGAGACAGATCACGCCGATCTCTACCTCCAGCATGGGGCGGATGTGGTGCTGATCGGCGAAGGCGATGCGGCGCTGCCGGAAGTGGTGGCGCATTACCTCCCGCGCGCCGCTGGCGCGCCGACGCTGGAAGCGATCTCCGGGATCGCGTACCGGGATGAGGCGGGAAATGTGCAGCGCACCGCGCCGCGCCCGGTGATCAGCGACCTGGACGCCCTGCCTTTCCCCGCGTGGGATATGGTCGATCGAGAGGCGTATCAGGCGATCTGGCGGGCGCATCACGGCTACACGTCGATGAACCTGGTGACGACGCGCGGCTGCCCGTTCCACTGCAACTGGTGCGCCAAGCCGATCTGGGGACAGCGCTACAATGTGCGTTCGCCGCAGAACGTGGTCGAAGAGATGGGCTGGCTGAAGGAACGCTTCAACCCGGATCACATCTGGTTCATGGACGACATCATGGGCATCCGCGATCGGTGGATTGAGGAATTTGCCGACCTGCTGGAAGCGCGCCGACTGCGCATCCCGTTCAAGAGCCTGAACCGTGCCGACCTGCTGCTGCGCGGTAAGACGATCCCGGCGCTGGCGCCGGCGGGCGCGCAGATCGTGTGGATCGGCGCAGAGAGTGGTTCACAGAAAATTCTCGATGCGATGGAAAAAGGCACAACCGTCGAGCAGATTTACGCGGTGGCGCGGGCGCTGCGCGCACATGGCATCGGGGTGGGCTTCTTCCTGCAATTCGGCTATCCGGGTGAGACGCGCGCCGACATCGAGAAGACCCTCGACATGGTGCGCGATCTGATGCCCGATGACATCGGCATGAGCGTGAGCTACCCGCTGCCAGGCACGCGCTTCTTTGACAATGTGAAGCACGAACTGGGGGAGCGCGCCAACTGGATCGACAGCCAGGATTTGGCGATGCTCTACCGGGGGGCGTTCCGCACCGAGTTTTACCGTCAGCTTCACATCGTGCTGCACAAGGAATACCGTGCCCGCAAGACGGCGCGCGCGCTCAGAGGACTGCTGCGCCAGCCGATGGCGCTGCGACCGACGCATGTGCGCGGTGCGGCGGCGATGCTCTACCATCGCGCCACGCTGCCCGCTGCCCGTGCCCGGCTGGATGCGCTGGCACGCCTGCCTCATGATCCTCAGTCTGTCGGGGTCTCCGGCGGGCGGTCGTCATGAACGACCTGCTGCGCTGGAGCGATGTGCGGTCATGGATGAGCGAACGCCTGGAGATGCGGCGGCACATCTGGTCGCTGCTGGGCGACCTGCCCCCGCTGTTCACGCCGGAACTGACGATCGATCACACCACACCGCATGAGGATTGTCTGATCCACCATTTCACGTTCGATAATGGCGCGGGCGCACAGGTGTACGGGCTGCTGCTCATCCCGCATAAACTGCAACAGCCCGCCCCGGCGATGCTGGTCAACCATGTGCATGGGCATCGCTATGCGCTGGGGAAAAATCAGCTCATCACCCCGCATCATCTGCATGGGCGCGCCGATGGGATCGAACTGGCGCGGCGCGGTTTCGTGGTGATGGGCATCGATGCCTATGCCTTCGGGGAACGGACGCATCAGGGACCGGCAGGGGAGCGTGAACACGGCGCGGACACCGAGATGAGCCTGTTCAAACAGTTCCTCTGGCAGGGGAAGACGCTGTGGGGCATGATGGTGCGCGATGATCTGCTGGCGTTTTCCGCCCTGCTCGCCCGCCCGGAAGTGAACCCGGAGCGCGTTGGCGTCACCGGCATGAGCATGGGCGGGTCACGCTCAACCTGGCTGGCGGCGATGGACGACCGTGTGCAGCTGGCGATCGTCGTCTCGCAGATGACGCGCTATGCCGATCTGCTGGCGCTGGGCGGGCTGAACCTGCACAGCATCTACTACTATGTCCCGGCGATGCTGGCGTCGCGCATCGATATGGAACATCTGGTGGCGCTGGCTGCCCCGCGCAGGCAGGTGATCCTGACCGGGGACAGCGACCCGTCGTCGCCCATTGAAGGGATCACCGCCATTCAGAAGTATGCCGCCGAGGTCTACGGGCTGTATCATACGGCAGCGCATCTGGAATGGCATATCTACCCCGGCGTGACCCACAGCTACACACCGGAGATGCACAACACCATGATCGAATCGGCTGTGCGTTATTTGGCGAGGCGCTGAACCTCTCGTGGACATTCTGCTGGCACACGCTTATTTTCTGCATCACGACGCACACGAACGCCAGATCATGAAGCCTTACCCGCCGCTGGGCATCCTGCATCTGTCGTCGTACCTCAAACGGGCGGGTTTCAGCGTCGGCGTGTTCGACTCGACTTTTGCCCAACCGGACGACTTCGCCGCGCTCGTCGAGCGGGTTCGCCCGCCCGTCGTCGGCATCTACGTCAACATGATGACCAAATTCGCCGCGCTGCGGATGATGGCGATCGCCAAACGCGCGGGCTGCACGGTCATCCTCGGCGGACCGGAGCCGATTTCGTATGCCCGCGAATATCTGGCGCGCGGCGCGGATGTGATCGTGCGCGGAGAAGGGGAAGCCGCGCTGGCGGAACTGCTGCCCCACCTTGCCAGATATGGCGTGAACCGGCTGGAGGGGATCAGCGGGATCGCGTACCTCGACGGTGAGGGTCACCCGCAGGAGACCGCGCCCCGCCCGATGATGCCTGATCTGAGTGCCAACCCCTGGGCGGATCGGGAGGCGATCGACCTGGGCGCGTACATGGACACCTGGCAGACGCATCACGGCTACAGCATGATCTCGGTCATTCAGGCGCGCGGCTGTCCGTATACCTGCACCTGGTGCAGCCACAGCGTATATGGCAACACGCATCGCCGTCGCACCCCGGAAGACGCCGCCGATGAGGTGCTGTATCTGAAAGAGCGCTACAACCCGGATCGCCTGTGGTATGCCGATGACGTGTTCGCCATCAACCGCCGCTGGTTCTTCCAGTACGCCGAAGCGCTCAAAAAGCGCGGAGTCCGCATTCCGTTCGAGTGCATCAGCCGCGCCGATCGGCTGGATGATCAGGTGATCGCAGCGCTCGCGGACATGGGCTGCTTTCGCCTGTGGAATGGCAGCGAGAGCGGTTCGCAGCGCATCCTGGACGCCATGCAGCGCAGGGTGCAGGCAGAAGAGGTGCGCGCCGTCACACATCGGCTGCGCGCGCACGGCATCGAGACGGGCATGTTCATCATGCTCGGCTACGACGGCGAAGAGATCATCGACCTGCGCGAGACGCTGGCGCACCTCAAATCCGCCAACCCGGACATCTTCCTGACCACCGTCGCTTACCCGATCAAGGGGACGCCGTTCTACGAACAGGTGGCAGACCGCATCGTGACCGACCGCGACTGGGAGGCGTACAGCGACCGCGACCTGACGATCGTGGGCAGGCGTTCGCGCCGCTTCTACCAGTTCGCCACGCGCTGGATGGTCAGCGAGGTGGCGCTCAACCGGGGGAGGCTGAACGGCGGACTCTCGACTGCCCGCCGTGCCCGCCTGACCGCCAGCGCTGCTCTCGGTCGGGTTGGGATGCTGCTCACACGGCATGAACGCGAGTCGGCGCGGGGACGGCGTTTTGTGGCGCGCGAGGGGGCAGGGTGAGCGCATTCGACCCGCTCGCCGGGACGTATGACGTCGATTTCACGCGGCTGGCAGCGGCGCGGCATCTGCGTGCGCGGGTGCTGCGCCGTCTGCGCGGGCACGTCCGCGCAGGCGATCGGGCGCTCGAACTGGGGTGCGGCACGGGCGAAGACGCGCGTGTGCTGGGCGAGTCCGGTGTGCGCGTGCTGGCGACCGACTCCAGCGCGGCGATGCTGGCGGCAGCGCGGCGCAAGTGCGCGCATCTGCCACATGTCCGCGTGCAGCCGCTCGACCTGAACGCACCTGATGACGACCTGCCTGGCGGGTTCAGGCTGGTGTATGCCAATTTCGGCGTGCTGAACTGCGTCCATGACCTGTCCGCGCTGGCGCGCTGGCTGGCGGAGCGAGTTGTGCCAGGCGGATTCGCCTGCTTTGCAGTGATGAGTCCGCTGTGCGTGTGGGAGATCGGCTGGCACGGGCTGCACGGCGACTGGCGCACCGCGCTGCGCCGTGTGCGCGGTGCAGCGATCTTTGCGCCTGCACCAGGCACGCCATCGATCACGGTGCATTACCCTGCCCCGCGCGCGCTGACCACCGCCTTCTCCCCGTATTTTGCGCGCGTCGGCTCAGAACCGCTCGGTCTTTTCCTGCCGCCGACCGACCTGTATGCCGCGCTGGAGCGTCGTCCACGCCTGTTCGCGGTGCTGGCGGCGCTCGATGACCTGGCAGCGGATTGGGGGGGGCTGGCGTTGTTCGCCGACCATTACTGGATCACCTTCAGGCGGGTATGATGCAGCTCAGGGCGGTACAGCGGCTGGAAGCGAACGCCCGCCTGCTGGCGATCGGCAATGTCGCTGGTGCGGGGCTGTCATTCATCCTGTACGCGGCGATCGGGCGGGCGCTGGGGGATGCTGCGCTGGGGGTGTACGCGGCGGCGCTGGCGTATGCCTACCCCGCCAGCATCCTGGTCGAGTTCGGCTTGGGCACGCTCATCATCCGCGACGCCGGGGGTGACCTGGCGCGCGGCAATGTGCTGATGCGCCTGACGATCGCGCAGCGACTCGTCATGGGCGGGGTGGTGCTGGCGGGGTTATGCGCCGGGGCAGTCTGGATGGTGGGAGACCCGCTGGTAGCGCGCGCCATCCTCATCGCCGCGCCGCTGGTCATCCTGACGCCGCTGTTCGGCGCGTTCACGGCGGTCATCCGCGTCGGCGGCGATGCCGGGGCGGTGGCGCTGCTCAACCTGACGATGCTGGGCGTGCAGGTCCCGCTTACGCTGCTGGTGCTGGCGACGGGCGGCGATGTGCTGCTGGCGCTGGTGGTCAACACGCTGACTTCGGCGGGACAGGTGGTCGCTGCCTGGGCGGTCTGGCGGCGGTCGCACGCCTATCGTGCGCCTGATGCGCCGATCCGCCGTGTGGATATGGTGCAGATCATCAGGCGGAGCGTGCCGTTCGCCATCGGCGGGGTGCTGGCGGCGCTGGCGATGCGCCTGCCCTTCATGCTGACCGGGGCGGTGGCGGACATGGCAGCGCTCGGTCTGCTGACGGCTGCCTGGCGTTTCATCGATGCGGCAAAGCTCATCCCCAATGCGCTCTACAACGCGCTGCTGCCCGCGCTGTCGGCGGCGCAGGACGAGCCGGATCGGGCATGGGCGTTGTACGCGCGCGAACAGCGTCGGCTGCTGGTGTACGGCGCGCTGGTGGGAGGTGGGTTGGCGATCGGCGCGCCGCTGGCGATCGGGCTGGTGTTCGGCGCAGATTTCAGCGGTGCGGTCATCCCGCTCGTCATCCTGGCGATCGGGATGGCGGCGGCGTGTGTGCGCGGCGGATCGCTGGTATGGGGCTACGCGGGCGATGGGGCGGGGCGGGCGAACCGGGCGATCGCCGCCGGGCTGCTGCTGACGGCGATCGCATGTGCGCTGTGCATCCCACTGTTCGGCGCAGCAGGCGCAGCGGTGGCGGTGGTGGCGGGCGACACACTCACATGGCTGTGGGCGCGCCCGCGCCGGGAGCCGTTCAGCGCCAGATCGGGCTGAGGGGAATGGTCAGACCAGGCAGGACATCCCCGCCGTCACATCAGGGCTTAATCGCCAGTAAGTGAGGCGATGAAGCGGGGCGTCGATCCAGGTGGACGACGCAGGCGTCGTCCCTACGAGTAGGGACAATGCCCGCATCTGCAAACCCGTTCTGGCGTATGCCTGCGCCAATCTCACCCTGGAAACCTGGCGGTTGAGCGCAGCGAAATGGGGTGAGTTTACCTGTGCAGACCCACTCAACCCTCGATTTACTGACAATCAGGCGATCAGGGCTGGCGCACCTGTACGCGCCGCCCGGTTTTGATCTCGATCGTCCCGTCTGCGTCGCCCGTCAGGTTCCAGTCGCCCGCCGTGACCACGCGCACCCAGAAATCGCCGCGCGGGATGAGACCTGGCGCGCGCAGCCGGTCGGCAAGCTGGCGCATCCGTTCCTGACGGATGGCGGCGATGCGGGTGATCAGGGCGATCTCGCTGACCCCGTTCTCGCCGACGCGCGAACGCACTCTGACGCCGAGCGCCTCTTCTGCCCTGCCGATCATGTCGTGGAACACTCCGTGATTGATCGCCATGTCGAACAGCAGCGCCTGACCGAGCGGGGTGGCGATGCCGCGCGGTGCGATGCTCAAATCCTGCACGCGGTTCCAGTACACTTCGGTGGCGATCTCGTCCTGGACGGTCTGCATGATCGGATCGTCGGCGGCGCGGATGAGCAGTTCGCGCAGGCGTGGGTCCTGCCTCAGCCCGGCGTCGCGCGCCTGGACGCGGGCGGCATAGGCGGCGCGCAGCTCATCCGCCAGCGCCCCGGCTGCCCGCTGGAGGAAACGATCCAGCACCGAGAACAGGCTGCCCGATTGCAGAGTGAACTGGAAGCGTCCGTAGCTGATGATGCCATCGTCGATGTTCTGATAGGTGGCATAGCCGCCGCCCTCAAACCCGGCGGTGATGTTGAACGCCGCCCGACGGATGCGATCCGGCGAGTTGTCCACCGTGACAGGCGGTGGCGGCGCGACCGGGGCGGGCGGCGGTGTGGGCACGGGGGTAGGCGCAGGCGGTGGCGTGGGCGGCGCGACGGGAGCCGCGCCTGGCGTGATCGAAACGGCGCGCGTTGGCTGAGTCAGCACGCCAAAGCCCAGTGCGGAGCAGTCGCCGACCAGATCGATCTCATCGGCGCGCACCCAGCCGCTCAGGTCGCCCACGAAGCCGAGGCGCAGCCAGCCGACTCCCTCCGCATCGCGCGCCTCCAGCACGGCATAGCCGCCCACGTCGAGGGGCAGCGCGCCCAGATAGGGCTGCGCCGCGCCTGGTGAGAGGCGGACGAGAATTTGCTTGCCGCTGGTGGAGACCCGCCCGATGGCGCTGCATGGGGTGTTCGCCATGATGATCGTCCCTTTCGTCAGTTACTGGCTGCTGAACGCGGTGATCTGCTCATCCAGTTTGCTCGCATCAACTTCAGGATGCGAGGTAAGCAGGGCGCGGAAGCGCAGCATGTACTGCACCAGTTCCTCGCGGGTGTATGCCTCGAAACGCATGGTGATGGCGGGCTGTGTGTTGCTGGCGCGCACCAGACCCCAGCCGGACGGGAAGAGGGCGCGCGCGCCGTCCACCGTCACCACCTCGAACTCGGCAGCCAGCGCCGCGCGAATCTCGTCGATGATGGCGAATTTGACCGCATCGGGCGCGCTCATGATGATCTCCGGCGTGGCGACCAGTTTGGGGATATCTTCAAACAATTCGCCGATCGTCATGCCACTGTCGGCGATGATCTGGAGCGTCTTGAGGGCGACGAGAGGCGCATCATCGAAGCCGAAATACTCTTCACCGACGAACAGATGCCCGCTCACCTCACCGCCGAGCGGGGAACCGAGTTCGCGCATCTTCGCCTTCATCAGGCTGTGCCCGCTCTTCCACATGTAGGGCTGCCCGCCGTAGCGACGGATGTAATCGGGCAGCGCCTGCGACGCCTTGACGTCGAAGACGATGTACGCGCCGGGATGCCGCGAGAGCAGATCGCGCGAGAGCAGCGCCAGCAGGCGGTCGGCGGCGATGTGATGCCCGTGATTGTCGATGAAGCCGCAGCGGTCGCTGTCGCCGTCGAACGCCAGACCGAGGTCTGCGCCCAGCTCGACGACCTTCGCCTCCAGGTCTTTGGTCATCTCCGGGTCTTCCGGGTTGGGCAGGTGGTTGGGGTAGGTCCCGTCGCTTTCGCAGTACAGGCAGGTGACGTCGAGACCGAGCGCGCGCAGCACGCCGGGGACATATGTGCCGCTCAAGCCGTTGCCTGCGTCCATGACCACCTTGAGCGGACGGCTGATCGTCACCTTCGACTGAATCGCCGCCATGTGTCGGTGGATCATATCCGGGTCGTGGCTGAGCGCGCCTTCTCCGCTGGCGAAAGCGTCGTTCTGGATGATCTTCAGCAGCTCCTGAATCTGCTCATCCGCCAGCGCCAGCGAGCCATACGCCATCTTGATGCCGTTGTAGCGGGTGTCGAGGTGGCTGCCGGTGATCATCACGCCCGCGCCCTTGTCGCCATAGCTGGCGGCGGCGAAATAGACGGTGGGGGTCATCACCGCGCCGATGTCGGTCACGTCCATCCCGGTCGAGAGCAGCCCTTCGATGAGCGCTTCCTTGAGCGGGGGCGAGGAAAGGCGGTTGTCACAACCGACGAAGGTGCGCTCTGTACCGAAATGGGTGGGCAGGTATGTGCCGAGCGCCTTGCCGACGTAGCGGGCGAGTTCGGGGGTGAGCTGGGCATCGGGGATGCCAGCGGTTCCGCGAATGTCATATTTCCGAAAGACGCTGGTGATCACGGCAGGCATGAAGTCGTTGCTCCCTGTAGAAATCTGTTCGGATCAGGTTTATCTTATGGTGATGATTGTATCGCAAAGCGGGAGAAGGGGATAACGGGGTGAGATGATCACCCTGGTCAACGGCAGTGTGCTGGCGACGCCGTTTGTGACGGCGGGATGCGGGAACTGACTGAGTGAGCAGGGCTGCCCGGCGATAGTTGGACAGCCCTGTGCCTGCTTATACTTCGATCGTCTGTCCGTCCACCAGCGCGGTGAAGGTAAGCGCAGGTGCGCCTTCCGCTGCATCGACGGTGATCGCTGTGCCCGCTTTCGGATTGGCGCGCAGCAGAAAATCCGCCAGCGGTTCGCGTACCTGGCGGCGAATGATGCGCCGCAGCGGACGCGCCCCGTACTGCGGTTCGTCGTTCTGCGCCAGCATCCAGCGCCGCGCCCCTTCAGTGAACGTCAGGCTGAGACCGCGCTCGCCGACCAGTTTGACCTCTTTGTTCAGCATCAGCCCCAGGATGTCGTACAGCACATCATTCGTCAGGGCATTGAACATGATCACCTCGTCCAGACGGTTGAGGAATTCCGGGCGGAACCAGCCGCGCACCTCTTCCATCGCCAGTTCGCGCACCTCGTCGGTGATGACGGGCACGGCGAGATGCTCTGCGCCGAGATTGCTCGTCAGGATGATCACCGTCTCGGTGAAGCTGACGGTGTTGCCGCGTCCGTCCGTCAGGCGTCCTTCCTCAATCACCTGAAGCAGGATGTCCAGGATGCGTGGGTGCGCCTTCTCCACCTCGTCGAACAGCACGATGATGTAAGGCTGGTTCTTCACCCGCTCGGTGAGCTGACCGCCGGACTCGCTGTCCACATACCCCGACGGCGACCCGATCAGGCGGTTGAGGCTGCTCTCGTCCTTCAGTTCGCTCATGTCCAGCGGCAGCATGGCGTCTTCGCTGCCGAACATGAATTCTGCCAGCACGCGCGCCAGTTCCGTCTTGCCTACGCCCGTCGGACCGAGGAAGAGGAACGCCCCGATCGGACGTTTGGGGTCTTTCAGCCCGACACGTGCCGTCTTGATGGCGCGGCTGACGGCGATCACCGCCTGTTCCTGCCCCTTCAGCCGTTCGCCGACATATTCGACCATGCTGGCATAGCGCAGCCGTTCGTCCTCGCCCAGCTTGCTCACGGGCACGCCGGTCATCTGGCTGAGCGCCAGCGTCACGTCTTCCGCGTCGAGTCGCTCACCATCGTTCGTCTGCGGCTTGTAGGCAAGGTTAGTCTGCTGGCTCATGGCGACCATCGCAGCGGCGCGGTGCAGCAGTTGTTCGGCGCTGCGCGGCAGAGGGTTCGTGCCCAGATAGCGCTTCGCCAGGCGCACAGCCAGCCCTACTGCGTCGTCCGCGACCTGAAGCTTGTAGTCGGCTTCGAGGTGTGGGCGCAGCACATTGAGGATGTTGATCGCTTCTGCCGGGGTCGGTTCAGGGACGCGCAGGATGTGCAGGCGTTCAGCGACGCCGCTCATCGCCGCGATGCGCTGCTGATATTCCGTCTCGGATGATGTGCCGATGATCACCGGGTCGTCGCTCAGAAACGCCTTCTGGATGAGCGGCGTCGCTTTGGCGAATTCAGCGCGGATCGGACCGCCGAAGAAACGGTGAATGTGCGGGATGAACAGAATGCCACCCGCCGCGCTGCTCAGCCCGGCGCGCACCGCCTTCTGGTCATTGTCCAGCAGGGCGGCTTCGTCGATCTGGACCAGGCTCCTGAGATTTTTCGGACCTTTGCCCTCGCTCATCAGCAGGGCAAGGCTGTACGCCAGCGTGCGCTTGCCCACGCCGTCCGGTCCGATCAGCAGCACATGGCGGCTGAACGACTGGGTGAGCAGGTTGATCAGCTCGCGCAGCAGGTCTTCACGGAAATAGACCGCGCGCAGCCTGCCTTTCTTCGAGGCGGCGACGTAATCCTGCGTCGTGCCGTCGGTGCGGATGATCTGGGAGGTCGCGCCCATCACATCGCTGATCGTCTTGGCGGTGATGCCCACGCCGCGCAGCAGACCACCCGTACTCATCGTCGCGTCGCTTAGTACGCTCAGCACGTGGTCGGTATCGGCGCGCACCTCGTTCTGCGCCTGCGCCAGGGTGAGTGCATCGTCGATCAGGATGATCGTCTGACGGCTGAGCGGGACGCGGCGGTTGCCTTTGGCGACGAACTCCATGTTGCCATCCGGGTCACGCCGGCTCTCGGCTGCCAGCACGACCTGACGCTCCAGCTTGTCCATGTCGACGCCCCGGCTGTCGGCGAAGAGTGCCAGGATGCGCGCGGCAGCGGTGTCCTTGCGCCGCAGCAGTGCCAGCAGGATCAGCTCCGGCATGAGGACGGATTTGCGGTACTGATCCTTGATGGCAACGGCGTCGTTCATCACCGCGTCCATGTCTTTGGAGATCAAATCGGCATTGAGCGTGCCCATGTGGTTTCCACTCACTCGTTCAGCGACAGTAAAGTAAACAGGACTGGCATCAGGCGCACGATCAGACGGCTTCAGCGTTCGTTCGCTGGGCGGGTGCGCGGCAGCGTCTCGATGATCGACTCATCGAACGTCAGCACGGTACGCGGCAGCCAGACGATCCGGTTATCGATCGTCCGCAGTTGCAGCCAGCTCCCGTTGTTGTTGCGCCCGATGACTGTGAAGGTATCGCCGGGGTAGGCGACGTCGGGGGTGGGATAGCTGTCTGCCGGTCCGGTACGCATCGACTGACCGAGCGACCCCGCCAGCACCGCTGTCGGCGCATCCGGCGAGTCGAACTCCAGCCAGTAGCCATCCACCCAGCGGGGGACGAGGTTGAAGAAGGTGTTGCCGGGTTTGAAGGTGAGCAGTTCGCCATTCAGGTCATAATACGTGATCGGCTCGGCGCGGGTTGCCCGCCGCCATGTGCCGCGCACATATTCGCCATCACGCAGGAAGTAGATGCGCCCGCTGCCGATGAAATTGACCGAAAATGCGAAATCCCCCGGACCCCAGTAGTTGGGCGAGACTTCCGGCTGGATGGTGTGAATCTCTTCGGCGATGACCACGTTGGCGGCGGAGATGCGTTCCAGTTCGCCATTCTGATCGGCGAAGTGCGGTTCGCCGTCCTGTGAGCGCAGCCAGCGCCCGCTTTCGGCGTCGTACTCCCACGTCACGTCCGTCTGCCGGTAGTGGATGGTCAGGCTGTTGACGGGCGTGCCGGGGCGCAGTGGTTCGGCGCTGAACGCCATGCCGGAGAGCGGTTCTGGCGTCACATCACGCCCGCGCTGCTCAGCCAGTTCGCGCAGGGCAGCGGTGTCGCCGAACAGTGTGTGTTCGAGGGCGATGCCTTCACGCGGATAGCGGCACAGCGCCGGGCACGGGTCGATGCCGCCGACGATGCGCCGTGACATGAGCGAGTCGGTTCGCAGGATGTCCTGTGTCCCCTGTGCCATGCCCGAATAGACTGACAGGGCGCGGTAGATGCGTACCAGCTCGAAATCGAACAGGCGCAGGCTGCGGATCGGTCCAACGCGCGCGACATCGCGGCTGAGGAAGATGGCGCTGAAGCGGGTGACGCCGCCGGAGAGCAGATGTTCCCACACGATGTCGGCATCCATGATGCCCGACTGTGGGCGGACGAAGGGGGGGAAGTTGGAAACCTTGACGATGATCGGGCGGCGATCCAGCACGAATGGGTCAGCGACCGCCTGCCCGGTCAGCGGGTTGATGCCAGGGGGGTAGCTGTCGGGTCCCCATACATCCTGTGCCAGCGCGGGGGACACCGCCAGGAAGAGCAGGCAGAAGACGACGAGGAGAAGGCGGAATTTCGGCACGCGCGGGACTCCTGTGGGTTGAATGACCGATCACCAGCGTGATCAGATTGTAACCCGCTATGCGCCGATTAAGTAGGGGCATGACCTCAGTTGTAGAGCAGGAAGGGGGCGCACTCGGCGCGCCAGGTGGTGGCTGCCTGCTCCCAGTCCGCCAGCAGTGCCGCGATCGGCGCTTCGGAGCCCACCCAGGCGCGCCCGCGATCGCCCCCGTACAGCCGATCGAATGCGCCGGGTCGCCAGGTGAAAACCTCTGGAAAATGCTGGCGGATCGTCCTCAGCGCGATCAGCCATGCCGCCAGCGGGCGAAAAGCGGCACGGTCGGTGATGTGTGCTTGCACACCGCTGCACACCTGCCCGGCGTGTTTGCTGCTCGTGGGCTGGAAGGTATGAGCGCGCCAGCGTACCCCATGCAGTCCGGCAGCATAGTCCGGGTCGGCGGCATGGGCGTTGAGCAGCTTCGCCAGCCGATCGCCGTCGATGCCAGGCGCGCCGATGATCTCGAAAGGCAGGGCAGTGCCACGCCCCTCACTCAGGCTCGTCCCTTCGATCAGACACGCGCCTGGGTAGTGGCGGGCGGTGTCGATGTGCGGCATAGCAGGGGAAAGCGGCACGAAGATCAGCCCGGTTTCTTCCCATGTCATGCCGCGCTGCCAGCCGAGGCAGCGTACAATGCGGAGCTGTGCCGGGCTGGGGTTGTGGCGCGTGTTGAACCACATCGCCGCTTCGCCGATCGTCAGGTTGTGCTGTACAGGCATGGGAAAGCGCCCCACCAGGCTGGCGAGGTCGAGTTCGAGAAGCCCGCCGTCGATGCGCCCGCCGATCGGATTAGGGCGATCGAGGACGACCACTTCAACCCCCGCCGTGCCTGCTGCTTCGAGCAGATGGGTGAGCGTCCAGAAATAGGTGTAGAAGCGCGCGCCCACATCCTGCAAATCGCACACGACCGCATCCAGCCCATCGAACATCTCGATCGACGGTGCAAGATTTTCTCCATACAGGCTGTGGACAGGCACGCCGCTGATCGGATCGATCGACGAAGCGACGGGTTCGCCATCACGGACGGCAGCGGCGATGCCGTGTTCGGGCGAAAACACGGCTGCGAGGGTGAACGTCGTCGCTGCGCGAAAGTGGTCGAGCGTGCTGGTGAGATCGCGCGAGACGCCGCCTGGGTTGGTCAGCAGACCGACGCGCCGCCCGGCGATCGGGGTGGGGTCTGCCAGCAGACGATCGATCCCATTGAGGACATCAGGCATGGTTCAGCCTCTTTTCTGATCCGGACGAGCGCTTGCAAAGGATTGGCGCAATCGTGAGCAAGCCTGACCTCCACTAGAGAAAGGTGAACAGTGTGGTGACGAGCAGCACCCCAACGAACACGGGCCAATACATCACCTTCATCACCAGATTCTCGCGGTAGCGGATGATCCACCATTCGGGATGCCATGCCAGCAGGAACATGTTGGCGGCGACGGCGATCAGGGCGACGTAGAGCAGCAGGTAGATGTGTTCGATGTAAGTGATGCCGACCGCCGCGATCTGATCGCGCAGCCCGGTATGGATGACCGCCACCACGAAAAAGACGGCGGCGGCGTAGGTGAGCGCATTGGCGACTTCTTCTTTTCTGCCAGGCTCATGCGCGCTGAGCAGATAGCCGAACGTCATCAGAGCGGCGATGAGCGCGGGCAGCAGGTAGGCGATGAATGGACCGAGCGCCACGCGCTGAATCTGCACAGTGAAGCGCAGTTCCGGCACGCCGATCACCTGTTCACGCGCGTCCAGTCCGACGCTCTGGGTGATGCGCCCCTCGGAATAGCTGAAGCGGCTGGTGTGCAGCATCCAGTTATTGATGTCCATCTGGCTGTCGATGCCAGGTAGCAGGCGCGGATTGAGCCGTTCGTACCCTTCCAGATCAGGCGTGAGCAGGATGTTCATGCCTGGGTATGCCGAGGTGAGGCGAATTTCGACCGTGCGCTGGTCGAACGGGAAGCGCGTCGGGTCGAAGCGCTGGCGCAGGTCAGCGCCGAAATACCAGATGACCTGTTCGTGTCCGTTGATCGTGCGGCGTGACACTTCGTCGAGGATCATTTCAGGTCCGGTCATCTGGGGCATATTCAGCCCCGCTTCGATGTCCGACCCCGCCGGGATACGCTGCCAGAGATAGCCATTGACCGAGGCGAGAGTCGCGCCGTTGAAGTGGATCGACTGCACCAGGATGCCGACCGGGGTGGTCGTCAGGTCGGCATTAGCGTCAGGCAGCGAGGTTTGCAGGTAGCGCTCAAGCTGTGACAGCGAGCTGATGCCCGTCCCGGTGAAGTCGTCCAGCCGCGCGGTCAGCGCCCAGGTGATGACGATCAGGGCGATGCAGATGAAAGTGAAGGTGAGCGAGGTCGTCCAGAAGCCGGTGAAACGATAGCGGTCGATGTGGAAGACGGTGAACAGCCCGAAGAAGAGTGCGCCGCCGCTCGCCAGGGCGATGGCGATGTGTTCGCGCGCCGTCTGCCTGGCGCTGGGCATGAACTCGGCGGTATCCAGCACCACGCCGATGGCGAAACCGCTCGTCCCGATCGGTTCGAGGAAATACCAGTGCATCGTGTCGGTCTCTGGGTCGTGGGTGTCGAGGAAGGCATTTTCGCCGTTCAGGGCGCGGCGCGCTGCCTCCGCCAGCCCAGACGTGGAGTCGTCGAAAATGGTGCTTCGGATGAGCAGCTCGCGGGCGGGGTGGGCGATGAAGCGCCCGTCCTGATCGATGACGAAGCCGTAGCCCGTCGATCCGAGCTGCAACTCGCGCATGAGCGCGTTAACGCCGCCCAGCGTGTAATCGACGGTGACGATGCCCGCCGGCGGGCTGCCCGGCGGCGCGCCTGGCGCGGTGAAGGGCGCGCCATACTCAATCAGCACACGCTGTGCCCCGGTCGCAAAGAACGGGGCATGCCATTGTGCGCCGCTGGTGATCGTGTTGTAGTACCAGTCGGTGAAGATGCCATTTGCGGCGTCGGGCGTCTGGGTGTAGTCGTAGGTTGCGCCGACCAGCGAGTCGTACCCGCCCTCGCCGTCCTGAAAGACGTAAGTCTGAAACAGGCGCAGCGCCGGGTCATAGGCGAAGGGCTGAAAGGTGATAGCGATCCCGTATACATCGGGCTGTGCCTGCACCGCGTCGAACAGGTAGGCTTCGATGTCGGCATATGCCAGACGCCCGCTCTCCAGATCGGCGACGACCCGCTCGGCAGTGGCGATCACCCCCTCGAAAGCGCTGCTGATCTGCGCTGCTGCGTCGATCGCTTCCCCCCGCGCCTGGTCGAAGGCGGCGCGGTTGATCTGATCCCGACCGATCAGATGTCCTATGGTCAGGAGGACAGCGGCAGCTGTGAACAGGATGAAACAGGCAGCCAGCAGACGTGTCGCAGGTCGGCGCATAGGCGAGTCTCGTAAGTGTGTGCAGATGATGCCGGGATTGTACCGCAAAAAAACGGCTACAATAACGGGACATGACTGAACATCTTTTTCATATCTTTCGAGGATGATCGTGGCTGAAGTGCTGCTGCTGCAATGTGCGCTGTGCGGGCGGACGTATCCGCCGGAGAGCGTGCCGTATACCTGTCCGTTGTGCGGCGCGGTGGGCACGCTGGATGTGCTGTACGACTATGACCGCCTGGCGCGAATGCTCGACCGCGATGCGGTGGCGCGGGCTGCTGACGGCACGATGTGGCGCTGGCGCGGTCTGCTGCCTCTGCCTGATGAGGCGGCTGTGCCGCCGCTGCGCGTCGGGATGACGCCGCTCTACCCTGCGCCGCGCCTCGCCGCTGACTTGGGTGTGCGCGCGGCATGGGTCAAAGATGACGGCGCAAACCCGACCGGGTCGCTCAAGGATCGCGCCAGCGCCATGATCGTGGCGCGGGCGCTGGCGCTGGGTATCGCCACCGTCGCTACTGCCAGCACAGGAAATGCAGCGGCGGCACTGGCGGGGATCGGCGCGTCGGTGGGGATGCGCCCGGTCATCCTCGTCCCCGCCAGCGCGCCAGAGGCGAAGATCGCGCAGCTTCTGGTGTACGGGGCGCGTGTGGCGCTGGTGGAAGGGACATATGATGATGCATTCGATCTGTGCGTGGCGCTGTGCGAGTCTGAAGGGTGGTACTGCCGCAACACAGGCATGAACCCGTATACGGCGGAAGGGAAGAAAACGGTCAGTTTCGAGATCGCCGCTGCGCTGTTTTGGGACGTGCCGGATGCGGTGGTGGTCAGCGTGGGCGATGGCAACATCATCGCCGGGGTACACAAGGGGTTCAGCGACCTGCACCGTTTGGGGTGGATAGAACGGATTCCCAGACTGATCGGTGTACAAGCAGCAGGCAGCAGTGCGCTGGCGCGCGCCTGGCAGGAGGGTATCAGCGCAGCGGCGATGACCCCGCAGCCCGCTGAGACGATCGCCGACAGCATCAGCGCCGCTCTCCCGCGTGACCGGGTGAAAGCGCTGCGTGCCGCTCGTCAGACGGGTGGGGCGTATGTCATGGTCGAGGATGAGGCAATCCTGGCATCCATCCCGGCATTTGCCAGGCTGACCGGGGTGTTCGCCGAACCGTCATGCGCGGCGATTTACGCCGGGGCGCGCCGTGCTATAGAATTGGGGTATCTGAATGAGAGCGATCGGGTGCTGCTGCTTGCTACCGGAAACGGGCTGAAGGATGTGCGCCGGGCGGCGCTGTCCGTCAGCGGTGGGGTGCGCGTGCCGGTCGATCTGGCGGCGGCACGAACGGCGCTGGCGAACTACGATGGATGAACAACAGGCTGGATGTGGACGGGTTGAACAAGGACAGGCAGGGCAACATGAACGGGGTACGGTATTCCATCGTCGCGCCGATTTACAATGAAGAAGGCAATATCGCGCTGCTGCACGAGCGCATCACGCAGGTGATGGAGAGCATCGGCGAAAGCTGGGAGCTGATCCTGGTCAATGATGGCAGCGTCGATACTTCTCCGGCGCTGATCGACGAAGCGGCTGCCCGCGATCCGCGCGTCAAGGCGATCCATTTCGCGCGCAATTTCGGGCATCAGATCGCCGTCACTGCCGGGATCGACCACGCGGCAGGCGATGCGGTCGTGCTGATCGATGCTGATCTGCAGGACCCACCCGAAGTGATCGCCGAGCTGATCGAACGCTGGAAGGCAGGGTTTGAGGTGGTCTACGCCATCCGCGAACAGCGCGAGGGCGAAAGCTGGTTCAAGCTGGCGACCGCCAAACTCTTCTATCGGCTGATCTACCGCATCACCGATGTGAAAATCCCGCTCGATACGGGCGATTTCCGCCTCATGGATCGTAAGGTGGTCGATGCCCTCAAGTCGATGCGCGAACACAACCGCTTCATTCGCGGCATGACGAGCTGGGTCGGTTTCCGGCAGACGGGCGTCAGATACATCCGCAAGGCGCGCCACAGCGGAGAGACGAAATATCCGCTGCGGAAGATGATCCGCTTTGCCTGGGACGCAGTGACCGGTTTTTCGTTCTATCCGCTGCAAATCATGATCTACGTGGCGCTGCTGCTGGGCACGCTGGCGCTGCTGGCAATTCCGGTCTTCAGCCTGCTGCGGCTGGTGTATGGCGAGCAGTTCTTCGGCGGGCAGGCGACGACGATCGTGCTGCTGCTGCTGCTCAGCTCATTTCAGTTGTTTTTCCTGTTCGTGCTGGGGCAGTATGTGGCGCGGACATATGACGAGGCGCGTGACCGCCCGTTGTACATCGTCGCCAGCCGCCGTAATATGGATAGCGTCAACTTTGTCGATCACAATCCCGTCACCCGCCGTCAGCTGGTGCAGGAGACCAGCCCGCTGGCGAATGGCGTGGGCGCATCGCAGCCTGTGGAACTGGAACGCACATCATGAACGACCCCGATGACCTGCACGCTGTCATCACCCGCTATCAGGAGATCGTGCTGCTGTATGAGGCGCTGGACGAGTCCATCGACCAGCTCATCACCGAATACAACGGCATGAGCGAGAATATGCCGCCGGAAATTTTTGAGGTGTATCGGTCGCTGGCGGCGCAGCGCGATGATGCCTACAATGAAGTGCGCGAGCTGGGGCAGCTTCTGGCGCTGGATGACACCAGCGAAGCCTGAGATGCCGCCGAAATCGCAGAAACAGATCGTGATGCGCGGGATGTTTTTACAGAAAAAGCAGCCCGCGCTTTTGCAAAGTTTCGTTTGCATGGAGAGACCTTGTGATCACCGGACCCACCTTTGCTGAGATGCTGCATCCCTGGAAGATCGACCCCGCTGTGCGCGCCCGTGCGCTGGCAGCAAAACAGACCGACCCCCTCGACCCGATCAACCTGTTCAACATCACCTGGCGCGATGAGAACGACCAGACGTACTACGTCGTCATGCCGCATGAACTGACCGGCGTGGATGCGGAGATCGTGGTGCTGTATGGCAGACGCTTTCCGTCTGGCAGCCACAAAGTCGGCGCAGCGTATTCCGTACTGCTGGAAAAAGAGATGTTTGGCGAGGTTGACCCGGCGGTCCACACGCTGGTGTGGCCCTCGACGGGTAACTATGGCATCGGTGGCGCATGGGTGGGCGGACGCATGGGCTGCAACAGCATCGTCGTGCTGCCCGAAGGCATGAGCCGTGAGCGTTTTGAGCGCATCGAGAGCTACGGCGCGCGCGTCATCCGCACTGTGGGCACGGAGAGCAACGTCAAGGAAATTTACGACGAGACGCACCGCCTCGCGCGTGACCCGAACATCCGCATCATGAATCAGTTCAGCGAGATGGGCAACTATCGCTTCCACTACGCCGTCACCGGGCAGACGATCGTCGAGTTGGCAGAAGAACTGCACATGAAGGGGATCGGCGATGGGCGCATCGCCGGGTTCGCGTGGGCGATGGGCAGCGGCGGGACGAATGCCGCCGCCGACCGCATCAAGCAGGTTTTCCCGGATGCGCGCAACGTCGCCCTCGAACCCGTGCAGTGCCCGACGCTGTACAATAACGGCTACGGCGCGCATGAAATTCAGGGCATCGGTGACAAGCATGTGACCTGGATTCACAACGTCTGGAACGTCGATGCGCTCATGTGCATCGACGATCGCGCCTGTGTGCGCGGCTTGCAGGTGTTCAGCGAAGAGGCGGGTTTGGCGGCGCTGGTCGAGCGGTACGGCGCGGATGCAGAGACCGTCTCCAGGCTGCACGGGCTGTTCGGCATCAGCGGCATGTGCAACCTGCTGGGCGCGATCAAGACGGCGAAGTACTACGGCTTCGGCAAAGGGCAGGTGGTCGTCACGGCGGCTGCGGACAGCCTCGATCGTTATCATTCCGTGATGGACGGGCTGCGCGCCGAACACGGTGCGCTGGATACCGCTGCGGCGTGTGGACGCATCGAGGGCATCTTCCACGCTGCGACGCCGGACTATGTGGCGGATGGCACGCGCCACAACCGCGAACGCTGGCACAATCTGAAGTATTACACCTGGGTCGAACAGCAGGGCAAGACGGTGGAAGAACTGGACGCCCAGCGCGACCCCGAATGGTGGCTGGCGCATCAGGCAAAAGTCAGCGAGATCGATGCGCGCCTGATCGCTTCGCGTTAAAATAGGCGGCAGTTCCCGGTGGATGTGCATTTTGCCCACCTGCATGAGGATGATGGGGTGCTGATCGGGGTGATCAACACCCGGCGCGATCTGGCGTTTGCCGAGGCAGGCTGGTATCGCGTCCCGGTGGCGCGCTATCGGCAGGATTTATCGACCGAGGCGATCGCGGTCATGGGGTTCTTTCTCAGCCGGGCTTTTGGGGGGCGTAACGGGCAGGTCGCCTGTTACGCCCTTAAGTTAGGGGTAGAGCTTGTCACGCGGCGCGATCTCATCCCGTCCGAGCCGCTGCACGCACGGGCGGATGCGCGGTATTATCGGGTAGCGATCGGCAGTCTGGTCGAAAAACTGCCGCCGATCGCCAATCCGACGCACCGGGCGATCGCGTTCATCCACACCACCTGGGGGCGCTTCAGCGCTGCGGCAACGATTGCCGATTTATATCGAGCGGGATAAAAACAGGCGCAAAAGGGTATATGTCACAATGCTCATCACGCATGGCAGGCTTATCATCGAAGAACAGGGGAGCATTCTTTCGGATGCAGCGGTGTGGATCAGCAATGGGCTGATCGCTGAAGTGGGGACGACCGCCGAACTGCGCGCCCGCCACCCGGATGCAGACACGCTCGATGCGCGCGGGCAGTGGATCATGCCTGGCGGCATCAATGCGCATACCCATTTTTACGGCACATTTGCGCGCGGCATGGCGGTTCCTGGGCAGCCGCCCGCCGATTTTCCGGCAATCCTGCGCCAGCTCTGGTGGAACCTCGACCGCGCGCTGGACGCTGAAGCGATCCGCCTGTCGGCGCTGCTCTCGCTCATCGACGCCATCCGATCCGGCACGACGGCGCTCTTTGACCATCACGCCAGCCCGAATGCCATCGAAGGCAGCCTCGACATCATCGCCGGGGCGGTGCGCCAGGCAGGGGTGCGTGCCGCTCTGTGCTATGAGGTGACCGATCGCAATGGCTTTGGGGGTATGGAGGCAGGCATTGCTGAGAACGTCCGTTTTCTGCGTTCCCTCGACCCGGCAGATCAACAGGTGCGCGGGTTGTTCGGGCTGCACGCCAGCCTGACTCTCAGCGACCGGGCGCTGCGCCGCGCGGCGGAAGCGAATACGTTTGGCGTCGGCTTTCACATTCATGTGGCGGAACATGAAGCCGATCAGATCAACAGCCTCGCCAAAAGTGGGATGCGCGTCGTTCCCAGGCTGGAGCGGTTCGGCATTCTGAACGAGCGCGGCATCGTCGCACACTGTGTGCATGTCGATGCTGACGAGCGGGCAGCGCTGCGCCGCCTCAATCCCTGGATCACCCATCAGGCGCGTTCCAACATGAATAACGGCGTCGGCGCGATGCCGTTCGACACGATGACGAACGAAGGGCTGCGCGTCTGCCTGGGCAGCGACGGTTTCTTCGGCAGCATCTGGGAAGAGATGAAAGCGGCGTACTTCATGCACAAGCTGGTCAATCGAGACCCGCGTGCGGCGAACGGCGGGCACGTAGCGGGTGCAGCCGCGCGCAATGCGGCGCTGGCGGGGCAGGTCTTCGGCGGGACGTTCGGTCAGGTGGTGGTCGGGGCACATGCCGATCTCATCCTGGTCGATTATCAGCCGTTCACGCCGCTTTCCGGCGGCAACCTGCCCTGGCATATTCTGTTCGGAATGGATTCTTCGATGGTCACGACCACGATTGCCAATGGTACACTATTGATGCGTGATCGTATCCTGATGACACTGGATGAGCGTTCCATCACCGAGGCGGCATACGCGATCGCGCCCTCGGTGTGGCGGCGCTGTGCAGAAATTGCGGAGCAGAAATAATGAGCGACACCCCGTCGATAGGAACCAGAGATACACTGCTGCTGACCGTTGCGGTGCTGGGCGGCACAGGCAAGGAAGGCAGCGGGCTGGCAATGCGCTGGGCGCTGAATGGCTATCGCGTCATCATCGGATCGCGCGATGCCGAACGCGCGGCTGCCAAAGCCGCTGAGATGAATGCAGCGCTGGGCGGCAGCTACCTGGTCGGTATGGACAATGCCAGCGCGACCGCTCAGGCGAATCTGGTAGTGCTGAGCGTGCCCTATGACGCCCAGCGGACGACGCTGGAGGGCGTGCGGGAGCAGCTTCAGGGCAAGGTGCTGGTCGATGTCACTGTGCCGCTGCAACCGCCGAAGGTGCGGACGGTGCATGTGCCAGCAGGCACGGCTGCTGCGCTGGAGGCGAAGGCGATCGTCGGTGACGGGGTGCGCGTCGTCTCGGCGTTCCAGAATGTCAGCGCTGAGAAGATGAAAGACCCGGACATGGTGGTCGATTGCGACGTGCTGGTGTGCGGCGATGATGAGGACGCCAAACAGGATGTCTTCCGTCTCGTCGAGGCGGCGGGGATGCGCGCCATCGACGCCGGTCCGCTGGCGAATGCCGTCGCTGCTGAGTCGCTGACGCCTGTGCTGCTGTACATCAACAAAAAATATGGCGCAAAGGGCGCGGGGATTCGCATCACGGGGCTGCCGTGACCCTGACGCTCACTCCCCTGCCTGGGCTGCCGATCGTGCAGCCGGGCGATGATCTGGCGGTGCTGATCGCGGAAGCATTCGCCCGGCTGGGTGAAATACCTCAGCCAGGCGATGTGCTTGCCGTGACGAGCAAGATCGTCTCGAAAGCGGAAGGGCGCTTTGTACGGCTGGATGAGGTCACGCCCAGCCCACGCGCCCACGAGATCGCCGCCATCGTCGGCAAAGACCCCAGGCTGATCGAGCTGAACCTGCGCGAGAGCGTTGAGGTATCGCGCACTGCGCCCAATATCATCGTGACCCGCCATCGTCTGGGCTTCATCTCCGCCAATGCGGGGATCGATCAGTCGAATGTGGATGGGGGGGAAGAGACGGCACTGCTGCTGCCCGTCGATCCTGATGCGTCGGCTGTTCGCCTGCGCGCTGACCTTCATGCGCGGCTGGGCGTTGAGCTGGGCATCGTCATCACCGATTCGCACGGGCGACCGTTTCGCTTCGGCAACGTCGGCGTGGCGATCGGGGTGGCGGGCGTGCCGCCGCTGGTCGATCTGCGCGGACAGACCGACCTGTTCGGGCGGGTGCTGCGCGTCAGCGTGCAGGGGTATGCCGACATGGTGGCGTCTGCCGCCTGCCTGCTGACCGGGGAAGGCGCGGAAGGGCTGCCGGTGGTCTGGATTCGCGGGCTGAATCCCCCGCCGATCGACGGCACGGCGCGCGAGATCAACCGTCCCCCGGAAACGAGTTTGTATCGATGAATGAGATCAGCCCGCTGATGCGCGCCCTGCGCGAACGGCGGTCGATCCGGCGCTATGACCCGGATCGACCTGTGCCCGATGCCGTGATCGAACATCTGCTGACAGCAGCGGTCTGGGCGGCTTCGGCGCACAATCGCCAGCCCTGGCGTTTCGCTGTCGTGCGCGCGGCGGATGCCAGAACGCATCTGGCGGAGGCGATGGGCGCACAGCTGCGACGCGATCTGGAGCGCGACGGTGTGCCGGAAGAGGCGATCGCCAAAGATACCGGGCGGTCGTATGCGCGCATCACAGGTGCGCCGGTGGTCATCGTGCTGTGCCTGACGATGCGCGATATGGACTGCTATCCCGACTCGCGGCGTGCTGAACTGGAATACCTGATGGCGGTGCAAAGCACGGCGATGGCAGGGATGAACCTGCTGCTGGCAGCGCACGATGCCGGGTTGGGCGCGTGCTGGATGTGCGCGCCGCTCTTCTGCCCGGATGTGGTGCGCACGGCGCTGTTGCTGCCTGATGACTGGCAGCCCCAGGGGATAATCACGCTGGGCTATCCCGCAGAACGCCGCGACAAGACGCGGCATCCATTGGAGACAAGTGTGTTATGGCGCTGAATTTTGCAGGGCGTGTGGTGGTCATGGTGGGCGGTGTGGGCGGGGCGAAGCTGGCGCATGGGCTGACGCGCCTGCTGCCGCCGGAACAGGTGACGGTCATCGTCAACACCGGGGATGATTTCTGGCATTACGGGCTGCGTGTGTGCCCCGACCTCGATACGGTCATGTACACGCTGAGCGGCATCGTGGACAAGGGCAATGGCTGGGGGATCGGCGGCGACACGACCGCCATGCTCGATGCGCTGCGTCGCTATGGCGAACAGCCCTGGTTTCGGCTGGGCGATCAGGACATTGCCACCCATCTGCTGCGGACGATGGCGCTGCGCGATGGCGAACGGCTGACCACGATCACGGCAAGGCTGACGAAAAATCTCGGCGTGCTTCATACGATCCTGCCGATGACGGATGACCCGGTTGCCACGATGATCGACACAGTGGAGTATGGCGAACTGGAATTTCAGGAATATTTCGTGCGCCACCGCTGGCAGCCGACCGTGCGGGGTCTGCGCTATGCCGGCGCAGATGGCGCACACCTCACCCCGGAGGTTGAGGCGGCACTGGCGGCGGCGGATGTGGTGCTGTTCGCCCCTTCCAACCCCTGGCTGAGCATCATGCCCATCCTGAGCGTTAACGGGATGCTCGCGGCGCTGGCGGCGAGCAGCGCGCCGAAGATCGCGCTGACGCCGATCATCGCGGGCGGGGCAGTCAAGGGACCGGCAGCCAAGATCGCTGCCGAGCTGGGGCACGAGGTGTCGGCGCGCGGGGTAGCGGCGTTCTATCGTGGAGTCATCGACGGTTTCGTGAGCGATGTGCGCGATGCTGACCTCGATTTCGAGGCGCTTGCGCCCCTGCACATCCTGCAAACTGACACAATGATGATGGACGAAGACGGGCGTGTCCGGGTGGCGCGCGCTGTTCTGGACTGGCTGGGCACAAGGGAGGCGCGCTGTGAGCATCTGGGTGATCATCCCGGTTAAACCGTTGAACCGGGCGAAAAGCCGCCTTGCCAGCGTATTGACACCGGAAGCGCGTGCCCGCCTGAGTGAGGCGATGTTTCGCCGGGTGCTGGGTGCGGTGGGTGCGGTGCGCGCACTGGCGGGGACGCTGGTGATCAGCCGCGACCAGCACGCGCTGGCGATCGCCCGCGATCACGGCGCGCATACGGTGCAGGAAAGCGGACACCCTGAACTGAACACCGCGCTCACCCGTGCCACTCAGGTGGTGCTGGGCTGGCGTGGCAGTGCTGTCCTGATCCTGCCCGCTGACCTGCCGCTGATCACCAGCGCGGATGTGCAGGCGATCGCCGATCTGGGACGGGGGGATAACACGATGGTCATCGCCACCGACGCCGCGCGCGATGGCACAAATGCCCTGCTCACCCGCCCGCCCGGTATGGTGGAATATGCGTATGGCGTGGGCAGTTTTGCCCGGCATGTCGCTCAGGCGGAGGGGATCGGCGCGCGCGTGCATGTGTACGAATCTGAGCGGCTGGCGCTGGACATCGATGTGCCGGATGATCTGGAGCGGCTGCGCGCGCAGTACCCGGAGATCGGGCTGCTGGATGCGGAAAACCCGCCTGCTGTGCCCTGAAGCAGCGGGGTGATGCTTTTTTGGAATGATGACTCATGAACGAGGATGAATGATCATGGCAGACCGTGTGGCTTTATACCTTCAGGACGCTCATCCGCTTCAGGATGCGATCCGCTATGTGCAGTACGCCGAACAGCGCGGCTTTGAAGCGGTGTGGCAGGCGGAGAGCCGTCTGGTACGCGATGCGATCGTGCCGATGGCGGCATTCGCTGCCACCACCAGCCGCATCAAAATCGGCAGTGGGGTGATCAACAACTGGACGCGCAACGCTGCTGTCATCGCCAGCACTTTCCTCACGCTGGATGATCTGGCGCAGGATCGAATCATCCTGGGCATCGGCGCATGGTGGGACCCGCTGGCGGCGAAGGTGGGCATCACGCGCACCAAACACCTGCTGGCGATGCGCGAAGTCGTCACGGCGGTACGCCGCCTGCTGGCGCGTGAACGGGTGACGTTTCACGGCGAGTTCGTCCACCTGACGGATGTGGAACTCGATGTGGTGCATGGGCGCAAGGAACCGCGCAATGTGCCGATCTACATCGGCGCAACCGGGATGCAGATGATGGCGCTGACCGGCGAGATCGCCGACGGCGCGGTGCTGAACTATCTCGTTTCGCCCAAATACAACGAGGAAGCGCTGGCACAGCTCGAAGTCGGCGCGAAGAAGGCGGGCAAGCGCCTCGGCGACATCGACCGTCCGCAGCTTGTGGTGTGTTCGGTCGATCACGACCGGGCGAAGGCGCTCGACAACGCGCGCAAGCTGGTCACGCAGTATCTTGGGCAGCAGCCGCACATCATGAAGGCGTCCGGCGTCAAACAGGAACTGCTGGATGAGATCGGGCGTGTGCTGACGTGGCCCGCCACCGAAGATCAAATTCTGGAGGCGATGAAGCTCGTGCCGGATGACGTGGTGCAGTTGATCACTGCTTCTGGCACGCCGGAAGAAGTGCGGGCGAAAGTGCGCGAATACGTCCGCGCCGGGGCGACCTGCCCGATCCTCTACCCGCTGGGCGATGACGTGCGACTGATGATCGACACGTTCGCCAACGGGTATATGAACTGAACGAGGCTGCCATGCTCACCCCGCGCGAGGTGGCGCGGATCGCTGGGGTGATGGCGCTGATCGCGCTGGCGCTTTCCGGCGTGTTTTTCTTCTTCAGCGGTTTGATGGGCGGCGCGGACGGTGATCCGCCGCCCGCCGTCCTACTGCCGCTGGACGATGCCTACATCCATCTCAACTACGCCCGGTCGATCGCCATCGGTCAGCCGTATCGTTACAACCCGGACGATCCGCCCACCAGTGGCGCGACCAGTTTCCTCTATCCGTATCTGATCGCGCCCGGCGTGCTGTTCTCCGGCGCTGCACTGCTCAACGCCGGATTGTGGAGCAAGGCGATCGGGATGGGCGCGTTTGTGTTCGCCGGGCTGATGGTGGTGCTGGTCAGCCGGGCGATGGGTGCGCGTCAGGGGTGGGGCATGGCACTGCTGGCATTCGCCTTCACCGGGTTGTTCGTCTGGCACGCGCTCAGCGGCATGGAGACGATGCTGATCGCAGCGGCGTCGCTGCTGGCGCTGTACGGGCTTGCTGCCCGATCAGTGCGCTGGGGGGTGATCGGCGGGATGCTGTGCGCGCTGCTGCGCCCGGAAGGGGCGATCCTCGCCGTGCTGACCAGCCTTGCGCTGTGGATTCATCTCATCAACACGCCGCCCCCCCCGCGCCTGATTCGCCTCGTGCCGCGCCGTTATCAGTGGCGTGCCGACCTGCTGTGGCTGGCTGCGCCGATCGCCGCTATCGCCGTCCAGCCGATCGTCAACCTGCTGCTGACGGGTGCGCCAGGCTCGACCGGGGGCAGTGCCAAATCGCTGCTGGGCATCATCCCATTCGATGTCGGGGTGGTCGCTGAGCGGGTGATCGACAATTTTGTCCGCGTGTGGGGTGATCTGCTGTTGGGCAATGCGCCGGATCACCTGATCGGCGCGGTCTGTCTGCTGGCGATCGTCGGCTGGGCGGTGCTGCTGCGGCGCGATCGGCTGCTGGCGATCACCATCGCGGTCTGGATGCTGCTGCTGGCGGGTGCAGTTGCCACGCTCGATACCGCCTTCTGGCATTTCCGCCGTTACCAGATTCCGCTTATGGCGGCGCTCTATCCGCTGGCGGGGGTGGGGCTGTTCTGGCTGATCGCGCAGACGTATCGCCGTCGTGTCAGCCGCTCAGTGAGCGTGATGGCGGTGGTGGGCGTGCTGATCAGTGGTGCGTTCGGTGTGCTGCATCATGCCGGGGCGTATGCCGTCAACATCAGCGCGGTGCTGAGGCAGCCATACCATCTGGCGCGCGATCTGGCGGCGTATCCCGATCGAACGGCGCGCGTCGCTGTGCATGATGTGGGGCTGATGCGCTATCTGGGCGGGCTGCACACCATCGACATGGTAGGGCTGACGACTCCGGGTGCGGCGGCATGGTGGCGTCAGGGACCGGGCGCGGTCGGGCAGTATCTCACCATGACCCGCCCCGATCTGATCGCGGCGTATGGGGCGGATCACGGCGTCGGTCTGGTGTATCTGGCGAACACTGACCTGTACGCCGAGGTGCTGAGCGAATACGTTGTGCCGCTGGATGCGAACAATGTCGCGCTGGCGGGGGCGATTCAGGGCATCTACCGCCCGGACTACGCCGCCGCTGACCACGCCGCGCGGTCGATTCTGCCTGAAGTGACCTCTGCGCTCGCCGGGGCAATGCGCATCACCCGGCTGGATGTGGCGAACCTGGACAGCGAGGAACGGCACGCCTACCGCTGGTGGAATGACGGCTATCTGCGTGGCTTCGCCACCGAGTGGCAGCAGTTTCCGCTTGTGGGGTGCTTCGGATCGGATTGCATCAGCATGGATGGGACCCGGCGGCTGACGGGTGGGGAGGCGTTCACGATCGATGCCCGTTCTGGCGAAGCGGTCATCCTGGTGACGCGCGTCCATGCTGCATCGGGGGGGCTGATGCACGTCGAGGTCGAGCGAGACGGGGCGTGGCGGCGGGTTGCGACGCGCGTCATCCCCGCGCTGCCCGGTCAGTGGGTCGATGTGCCGACATTCATCGCGGCGGAGCATGTGCCAGGAAGGGTGCATCTGCGCATCATCCCGCAAATGCGCGAAGGCGCGCCGTATCAGCCTGCTGCCCATGTCCTCTATGCGCTGCGTGAGGATGCCGGGATGCAGACGGCGCCGGAAACCCTGGCGGTCTTTCAGGACGGCGCACTGCGGCTGGATGCTTCGATCAGGCTGGCTGTCGAGGGAAATGGTCTGGCGGTCGGTCTCGGCTGGTGGGCGGATGAGCAGGTCACGGGCGATCTCAAGCGTTTCATACATCTGTCTGATGCTGATGAGCAGATCGTCGCCCAGGCGGACGGCTACATCGCCTCGGCACTGCCCGCTGGCGATCTGCTGCCCGGTATGACGCGCGATGATGTGTATATCCCGCTTGACGGCGTGCCTTCCGGGACGTATCGTGTGTACATCGGTTTGTATGACGCAGGTACGCTGGAGCGCGCCCCAGCTTACGGCGATACAGTGGATGACGCGCGCCGCATTGAGATTGGACAGATCACCATCGAGGGTGGATCATGAGCATAGATGACATGCGCCCGGTGTATGCGGCGCTGGCGGCAGCGAATGCGGATGGGGTCGATTGTGCGCTGGCGACGGTCATCCGCGCTCAGGGGTCAGTTCCGCGCCACCCTGGGAGCAAGATGCTGGTCTACCCCGATCGGCGGATCGTGGGCACGGTCGGTGGCGGGGCGATGGAGTCGCTGGTGGTAGGTGAAGCGATCGCCTGCATCGCCGATGGGCAGACGCGCACGCGGACGTACAACCTGAACGATCTGGCAGCGGGCGATCCCGGCATCTGCGGCGGCACGGTGGAGGTGTTCATCGAGCCGATCCTGAGCGCGCCAACGCTGCTGGTGGTCGGCGGTGGGCATGTCGGGCGGGCACTGGCACTGCTGGCGAAATCGCTCGATTACCGGGTCATCCTGACAGACGACCGTGCTGAATTCTGCAACCCCAGCTATGCGCCAGGTCTGGATGGCTATGTAGTGTGCGCGCCGCCTGATGTGCCTGGAGCGGTGACGATCACCCGGCGTACTTACATCGCCTGTGTCACGCGCGGCTTGCCCGTCGATCTGCGCCTGATGCCTGCGCTGGCTGCCAGTCCCGCGCCGTACATCGGGCTGATCGGCAGCCGCCGCCGCTGGGCGCTGACGGAGAAGGCGCTGCGTGAACAGGCGGGCATGAGCGATGCGGCGATCGCCCGCATCACCGCGCCGATCGGGTTGGCGATCGGCGCGGAAACTCCGCAGGAGATCGCCGTCAGCATTCTGGCGCAGATCATCGCCGTGCATCGCGGAAAGACGGTAGCATCGGATGCCGGGATTGAGTACAATGACTCACAATGATTTAACACAAAAATGATGTCAGGCGATGAAAATTCTGTGTGTCAGTGATACTGTGGTTCAGCAGCTTGAGAACGCGGCGCATCTGCGGCGGCGGTATCACGATGTCGAACTGATCGTGAGCTGCGGTGACCTTCCGGCGGCGTATCTCGAATACATCAGTTCGGTGCTGGGCGTACCACTTTACTATGTGCGCGGCAACCATGACACAGGCTATGGCGAGCGTCCCCCCGGCGGCGACGACCTGCACGGGCGGCTGCACATCTTTCATGGCGTCTCATTTTTCGGCTTGGAAGGGTCGCTTAAGTACAACGACAGCCCCATCCAGTACACCCAGTCAGAGATGCAGATGATGAGCTGGCGGGCGATCGCCGGGCTGATGCCGCGCCGCATCGGAGGCAGACCCGCCATCGACGTGTTCGTCACCCACGCCCCGGCGAAAGGCATTCACGATCGGGATGACCTGCCGCATAACGGTTTCGATGCCTATCTCACGTTCATGCGCCTGATGAAACCCCGCTACATGATTCACGGGCATACCCACACCTGGGATAACCGCGATGTGGTGGTGACGCAGTATGAGAATACCACCGTGATGAACATCAACCCCGTCACGGTGCTGGAGATCGACTGACCCAAGCCCGACTCCCCCAACTGGCTGACTCCAAAACCCCTCCTGAAGCACAATCGCTATCCCGTTCCATCCGGCATACTGAGGTCATGCTATTGATGCGTGACACAAGGAGACCGGAAATGTTGAGCTGGGCAGTGTTTTTTCTGATCGTGGCTGTCGTGGCGGCAGTGTTCGGGTTCGGCGGGATCGCAGGCGCAGCAGCTTCCATCGCACAAATCCTGTTTCTGATCATGCTGGTACTGTTCATCGGCGCGCTGCTCTTCGGGCGCTCGCTCATTCGCTGATTTTGACTGGCTGACTGAATTGCAAGGGAGCAACAAATCATGGCAGCGCGTAGTGACTACAATACCGTGAACTACAGCACCCCGGTGGTCAATGAAGTGACGACGGCGGTGACGACCGATGCACCTGTCCGCCGTATCTCGTGGGGCGCGATCCTCGCTGGGCTGACTGTCTCGCTGGTGGCGATGATCGGGCTGAATATGCTCGGTCTGGCGATCGGCGCGGCGACGGTCAACCCGCGCCTTGATGCTGACCCGATCACGCCCGCTCTGGGCACGGGCGCGGCGATCTGGATTTTGGGCAGCAACATCATCGCCCTGTTTCTGGGCGGCATCGTCGCCGGGCGCATGGCGGGCATGTCGGACAATATCGATGCGATGCTGCATGGCATCGTCCAGTGGGGGCTTGCTTTCCTGCTGACGGTCGTGCTGCTCACCAGCTCGATCGGCAATGTCTTCGGCGCGGTGACCAATGCCGTCTCGTCCAGCCTGACCGCCGTCGGACAGGGGCTGACTGCCATTTCGCCGGTGGTGGCGGATGCCGTCGAACTGGAGCGGGCGTCGCTGGCGGGCGTCGGCGTGGAAGTACGCAATCTGCTCAACCGCGTGGCGGAAGCGGCTGGTGCTGAGACCACGACCCCTGCTGGCACGGATACCGCAGCGGCGGCAGCCACGCTGAGCGAGATCGAAGTGACGCGCGCCATCACCGCGCTGCTGACCAACCCGAATCCGACCGATGCTGACCGCGATGCCGCAGTGACGCTGCTGAGCGAACGCGCCGGGATCAGCACGCAGGAAGCCCGCACTACGATCGAGCGCTGGGAAACCGCTGTCGTCCAGTTCCGCAGCGATGCTGAGCGCACTGTACGCGAAGTTGGGCAGCAGGTGACCGACGCGATCGCGGCGCTGGCGGGGGTGGTCTTCGTCTCGATGCTCGTGGCGGCGTTCGCTGCCGGGGCAGGTGGCATCATCGGTTCGCCTGACCCACGCGTGGTGGTGGCGAAGCAGGTGCGCGTCGAGTAAAACGCGCCGTCTGCACAACCGGAAACACGCAGATTGCAGCCCCTCTCTGAACGAGAGGGGCTTTTTTGTGTATCCGGGCAAATGGACTCGTCGAGGCTTGCCGATTCTGCGGTACAATGAACGGCAATTTATCCTCGGAGGGCAGGCGCGATCATCATGTGGCAGGCATACTATACCGTCCGCAATACTGCGGAAGCGCTGGAACTGCTGGCTCAATACCGCGAACGGGCGCGCATCATCGCGGGGGGCACAGATCTGCTGATTGAGCTGGATCGCGGGGCGCGCACGGGCGTCGAGGTGATCATCGACATTTCCCGCGCGCGTGACCTGGACGGCATCACGCTCAATGGCGACTCGTTTCGCCTGGGCGCGCTGGTCACGCACAACGATGTGGTGGGCGATGCGCGCCTGGTCAGCCGGGCGCTGCCGCTGGCACAGGCGTGCTGGGAGGTGGGCGCGCCGCAGATTCGCAACCGGGCGACGGTGGCGGGCAACGTCATCACCGCCTCACCCGCCAATGACACCATCACCCCGCTGATGACTCTGGGGGCGAGCGTCACGCTGGCGTCGCACGAGGGTGAACGCACGCTGCCGCTGCGCCAGTTTTACACTGGCTATCGACGCACCGCTATGCGCCCGGATGAGCTGCTGACGGCGATCAGCTTCCCCGCGCTGGGCTATGATGAGCGGGGCGTCTTTCTCAAGCTGGGGCTGCGCCGCGCTCAGGCGATCTCGGTCATCAACTGTGCGGTCGTGCTGGCGTTCGACCCGGACAGCCGGACAGTGCGTCGTGCATCGATCGCGCTGGGCTGTGTCGCGCCGACCATCTTCATGGCGGAGGTGGCGGCAGCCTCACTGGTCGGGCGTACCCTGACCCCGGCAGTGATCGCAGAGGCGGCGCGGCTGGCAGCGGCTGCGCCCTCACCGATCGACGATGTGCGCGGCAGCGCAGCGTATCGTGAGGAAATGATCCGTGTGCTGGTGACGCGCGCCCTGCGCGTCCTGGCGCAGAGCGAGATGCCGGAACTGCCTCATCAACCTGCCATGTTGTGGGGAGGCAGTCACGGCAAGGCGGCTGTGCCTGCTGATACACCGACTCCGCTGGCGCACGGAGAGGCAGGCGGCGCGCCGATCGTCACCACGCTCAATGGGGTGGCGCGAACGATCGACACCGGGGCGGACAAAACGCTGCTGCGCTGGCTGCGCGAGGACGCGCGGCTGCCTGGCACAAAAGAGGGCTGCTCCGAGGGCGAATGCGGCGCGTGTACCGTCTACCTCGACGGGGCGGCGGTCATGGCGTGCATGGTCCCTGCGGGGCGCGCGCACGGCGCAGAGATCGTGACGATCGAGGGATTGACCGACGGATCGGGTGGGCTGCACCCGGTGCAGCAGGGTTTCATCGAAACAGGGGCGGTGCAGTGTGGCTACTGCACGCCGGGGTTCGTGATGGCGGCGGCGAAGCTGCTGGAGGAAGAGCCGCAACCCGATCGCGCCCAGATCGAGCAGAGCATCTCCGGTAATCTGTGCCGCTGCACAGGCTATTACGCGATCATCGATGCCATCCGGCGGGCGGCGGAAATGCCGCGCGAACCGGAAATGACCAGCAAACGGGAGGAAAGGTAGATGAGCAGCCAGGTCAAGATCGCAGCACAGAAAAAAGGGCAGTGGTTACTGCCTGCTGTTGGGTTCATTCTGATCATCGCACTGACGGCGATGGCGTATGTGCTTGCGCCGTCTGTCGAGGGTCTGATCCGGGATATTATCCCGCAGTTCCGCCGTTCGGGGATCAGCGCACAGACGTTTCGCTGGGTGCTGACCGGCATCACCGCGTTCATCCTGCTGTCGGCAGCGATGGTGGTGGTGGCGCTGGGCAGCCGCCGCAAGCGCCCGCTGGATGTGAGCAATCAGGAGCTGATCAAAGAGCGCGAACAGATGATCGCAGAACGCAAGAAGGCGAAGGTCCGCCAGCGCAAGATGAACCAGAAGATGCGGGAATATGTGAAGGAAAACCAGAAGTTCGACATCAAGTGAGCGCCGCAGTGCGCTTCGCCAGCGTTCACATGACTGCACAGGAGGTCGCCTGATGGATAGAACTGTCCCGAACACGGGCAGCGAAGAGATCGAGCTGTACATGCGGACGTACTACTCGCTGATGCGCTCCACGCACATGATTCAGATCGAGTCGCTGGTGGAAGCGCATATGGCGGTCAATTCCTCGCTGCACGAGCATTCGCGCAGCCCGTATCCCGACATCACCGCGCTGATCTATGCCAGCCTGCGCCTGCCTCCGTGCATCACGCGGGTCAGCACCCTGCTGCTGGGGCAGCTTGAAAAATCGTTCACGGATGCCGGGTTTCCCGTCACGACGTGGGAGCGGGTGGTCGCGGTGGGGCGGCGGCGGCGAATGCACTTCGACGGCGAGTCGCGGTTGTGCGTGTTCGTCGCCAGCCGCAGCGACATCGACGATCTGCTGCCCATCCTGACGGCGTATCAGATCGAGTGGAACAAACTGCACGCCCTGCTGCACAGCGAGGTGGCGCGGCTGTTTCTGGCACAGAACCAGACGCGCACCACACGCCTGAGCGACTCCGAGCGCGATATGCTGGGGCGCACGCTGCACATCGAACCCGATGATCTGGCACGTCTGGAGACAGCATGGGGTGCGGAATTCGTCAGCACATTGCACGCCATCGCTTCGGGTGAGAAACATTTCCGCTTTCGTCAGCTTGCCGGGTCAGTGGCGGATTACCGCCGTGCCACCTCACACTGGTGGAATGACCTGATGGAGACGGTGGGCGATACGGTCAATCTGGAAGAACGCCCGGTGTATTTCGTCAGCAGCAATACCCACTGCCTGCCCAATCTGCTGACTGGTTTTGCCCTGCGGGAAGAAGAACGGCTGATCAGTTATATCCGCGCGCGCGGGCACGAGTCGCTGGCGCGCGAATACGACGCCATTCGTGATGACGCCGGCACGACCACCATCCACAATTTCCTGTACTACGTGCTGAAGAAGTACCTGCGTGATGAAGGCGAGTTCCCGCGTCGTCGTCTGGCGGAAGCCGAGCGCGAGAGCGGCATTCATCGCGTGCCAAGCCGTCATGGGTTCGATGTCGAGGCGCAGGTCATCGAGCTGAACAAGCTGCACGCCGACTGGATCGATCCGCGCCTGCTCAACGGAAGCGGGCTGGAATATCTGATGGGCACGGATGCCGTCATCCTGAACATCGATTATCCGCTGGGGCTGGGCGCGTATGAACTGCTGATGCGGATCACCGAGCAGGTGAGCGGGCTGCTGGGCATTTACATCATGGGCAAGGCGGCGACGCTCAACGCCGGCATTGGCGATGTGATGATCCCCAACGTAGTGCATGACGAGCATTCTGCCAATACCTATCTGTTCAACAACGTGTTCAACGCCGAGGCAGTCGCGCCGTTCCTCTCGGTGGGCATGGTGCTGGACAACCAGAAGGCGATCAGCACGCGCGGGACGTTCCTGCAGAATTCGCGCTACATGGATGTGTTCTACAAAGAAGGCTATACCGTCATCGAGATGGAGGCGGGTCCGTATCTCTCAGCGGTCTACGAAGCGGTGCGCCCCAAACGCCACCCGCAGAATGAGATCGTCAATCTGTATGGCGCGCCGTTCGAGATCGGCATCCTGCATTATGCGTCGGACACGCCTTTCACCAAAGGCAAAAACCTGGGCACGAACCTGAGTTATGAAGGGGTTGACCCCACCTACGCGACAGCGATCGCCATCCTGTGGCGGGTGCTGGCACGCGAACAGGAACGCAGCCTCCTGCGCCAGCGTGCGGCGCGCGCTGCCAGCGAGGGCATGGTGATCAGCGCAAACGGACATGAGGTGATCGAATGAGCGGGGACAAGACGGTCGTCGTTGGGCAGTCGGTGCGGCGTATCGACGCGCACGGCAAGGTGACGGGCAGCGCACCCTACCCAGGCGACTTCGACATGGACGGGCAGCTCTACATGAAAATCCGCTTCAGCGACCGGGTTCACGCCCGCGTCACGCATATCGACACTGCGCCCGCGCTGGCGATACCCGGCGTGGTCGCAGTGCTGACAGCGGCGGATGTGCCCGTCAACGAATACGGGCTGATCACCAAAGATCAGCCTGTATTGTGCGGACCGGGCAGCCCCAAACCGGGCACAGATATTGTGCGCTGCGAGATGGACATGATCGCCGTTGTGATCGGTGAGACGGAAGCCGCTGCTGCTGCCGGGGTGCGCGCCCTCGATGTGGGCTACACCGATCTGCCCGCCGTATTCGATATGTTCGACGCGATGGCGGACGGTGCGCCGCAGCTCCACGACGACAAACCGAACAACATCCTGTGCCACTACCGCATCCGCAAGGGCGATATGGCGGCGGGCTGGGCGGCGTCTGAGGTGATCGTCGAGGGCGAGTTCAGCACCGGGTATCAGGAACATGCCTACCTGCAACCGGAAGCCGGGCTGGGCTACATCGATGAAGCCGGGCGGGTGACGATCGTCGTCGCCGGGCAGTGGACGCATGAAGACCAGGGGCTGATCGCCCATGCGCTTGACCTGCCGCTGGATCAGGTGCGGGTGATCTACCCGGCGATCGGCGGGGCGTTTGGTGGGCGCGAGGATATGTCGATCCAGATCGTGCTGTCGCTGGCAGTGCATCGGCTGCGCCGCCCGATCAAGACCATCTGGACGCGCGAGGAGTCGATGCGCTTTCACCATAAACGCCATCCCATCACGGTGCGCGTCCGGCTGGGCGCACGGCGTGATGGAATGCTTCAGGCGATCGAAGCGCGCGTATACGGCGATGCCGGGGCATACAACTACACCTCTACCAAAGTGATGGCGAACGCCAACCTGATGGTGACGGGCGCATATGAAATCCCGAACTGCCACATCGACACCTGGGGTGTGCTGACGAACAACATCCCGACCGGGGCGTTTCGCGGGTTCGGCGCGCCGCAGGCATTATTCGCCGCTGAAGGCATGATGAACAGGCTGGCGGCTGCGCTGGGCATCGACCCGGTGGAACTGCGCCTGAAGAACAGCATCCGTGAAGGCAGCATCCTGAGCGTGGGGACGCCGCTGCCGCCTGGTGTCAGTATGCCGGAGGTGATCGCGGCGTGCGCTGCTGAAAGCTACTGGACGGAGGTCGGGGGGCGCTGGCGGAGGGAGATGCTCACACAGCCGTTCAACGGCGCGGTGCGGCGCGGGATCGGCTTCGCGTGTGGGTTCAAGAATGTCGGCTACAGCTTCGGCTTCCCTGAGCAGTCGTGGGCGACGATCGAGCTGCATGGCGCGGCGGAGATCGAGCAGGTGGTCGCCAAACTCGCTGGCGCAGATGTCGGTCAGGGGGCGCACACCGTGTTCATACAGATGGTGGCGGATGCGGTCGGCGTGCCGATGGAGAAAGTCAGGCTTGTCGCCTCGGACACCGCTTCGTCAAAGACAGCGGGCAGCGCCTCTGCTTCGCGCCTGACATTCATGGCAGGCAACGCCATTCGCGGCGCGGCGGATGAAGCGCTGGCGCGCTGGCGCGCTGAAGAGCGCCCTGCCTGTGCGACATACCAGTATCGCCCCCCGGCGACCACGCCGTATGACCCGCTGACGGGCAAGGCAGAGCCGAACTTCGCCTATGGCTATGTGGCGCAGGCGGTCGAGGTGGAGGTCGATCTGGAGACGGGGCTGATCCGCGTGGTGCGTGTGGTATGCGCTGACGACGTGGGGCGCGCGGTCAATCCGCAGTTGGTGCAGGGGCAGATCGAGGGCGCGGTCGTGCAGGCGCTGGGCTATGCCGTCATGGAGCATCTGATCAGCCGCGAGGGGCGCATCCTCAATCCGCATCTCTCAACGTATCTGATCCCGACGGTGTACGACATCCCGGTCGAGGTCAAATCGGTCATCCTGGAATACGCCGATCCGATCGGTCCCTGGGGGGCACGCGGGATGGCGGAAATGCCGCTGCTGCCCCTCGCCCCGGCGATCGCGGCGGCGGTATTCGATGCAACGGGCATCTGGATCGACCAGATTCCGATGATCCCGGATGTGGTCGTGGCAAAGCTGCGCGAAGTGGGTTTGGGGGCAGTGTGACGCGCATCGGGGCAGTGGTGCTGGCGGCGGGGATGTCTCGGCGGATGGGACGCCCGAAGACTCTGCTGCCCTGGCGACCTGGCGAGGTGGTCATTCAGGCGGTTGTCGATGTGCTGCTGCCCTTCGCCGCCCCGGTGCTGGTGGTCGGCGGGCATCGCATTTCCGAAGTCAGCCGCGCGGTGACGCCGCGTGGAGCGCAGGTGGTCATGAACCCGGATTACCAGACGGGCGAAATGCTCTCGTCGTTCAAGGTGGGGTTGGCGGCGCTGCCGGATGAAGTGGATGCTGCGCTGATCGCGCTGGGCGATCAGCCGCGCATCCAGGCGGCGGTGGTGGCGGCGCTGATCGCGGCGTTCCCGGATGCGTCAGGGGGCATCGTCGCACCGAGCTACGCCATGCGACGCGGGCATCCGATGCTGATCGCGCGGCGTTACTGGGGTGAGTTCATGGCGTTGGCGGAAGAGGATGCGCCGCGCACGGTGATCGCGCGCCATCAGGACGCGATCACCTATGTGATCTGCGAGGATGATTCGGTCCTGGGAGACATCGACACGCCCGAACAGTATGCGCACGAACGCGCCAAAGCCGGGCTGGAGCCGATCACGCTCACTGACGGTTGAAGAAGCCGATCAGCCGACCGACGAGCGATTTCTTCTTGTCCTGGGCACGGGTGTATTCGGCGTAGAGCTGTGTCGTCAACCCGATCAGGTCATTGACGTGCATCCGCGCGCCATTGACGATCACCCACTCCGCGTTCAGGACGCGCAGGTCTCGCGGAACGCGCTGGTAGAGTTTGTGATAGACCGCAGCGTAACCTTGCAGCGCCTGTTCAACCGTGATTTGCATGATTGCGCTTCCCAAGCGTCATCTTTTTGGACATTGACTATAGGACTTTGATACTGATGCCCTGATTGTAACAGAATTCGGACTAAAAATTTCTCCTGGATTGTCAAAATTCGTAAAACTTTTCAATGCTCTTCCGCGCGGTGGTTTGTAAAGATCGTGAAGATGGGCTGTGAGGGCGGGACGGCGCGCATCGTGCAATCGTGCAGGGGCATGGGCTATAATGCTGTCGTTTTCCACACTGAGGAGCGATCATGGCGTACACCGTTGAGGCATATCAGCGTGCGGCGGAAGTGATACAGGCGCGCATCGGGCAGCCGCCGAAAGTCGGGCTGGTGCTGGGGTCTGGGCTGGGGGTGCTGGCGGAACTGATCGCGGATGCGGTTATCATTCCGTATGATGAGATTCCTGGGTGGCCCACCTCAACGGTGCATGGACATGCCGGGCGTCTGGTGATCGGGATGCTGGAAGGGGTTCCGGTGCTGGCGCAGCAGGGGCGGGCGCATTTTTACGAGGGATACAGCCCTGCTCAGGTCGCCTTTCCCATCCGGGTGATGAAGCTGCTGGGGATCGACAGCGTGATCCTGACCAACGCGGCGGGTGGCGTCAACCGGGAGTATGCGGTCGGGGATGTGATGATGCTGATCGATCATCTGAACTTCGTTGGGCTGGGGGGCGGCAACCCGCTGATGGGCGCGAACCTGAGCGCGTTTGGCGAGCGGTTCGTGGGCATGGCTCACCCGTATGACCGGATGCTGCGCCAGATGGCACAGCAGGCGGCGGATGAGATGGGGCTGCGGCTGCATCAGGGGGTGTACGCCTGTGTGTCGGGACCGATGTTTGAGACGCCTGCCGAGGTGCGGATGCTGCGCGTGATGGGCGCAGATGCCGTCGGCATGTCCACCGCACAGGAGACGGTTGCGGCACGTCATGCCGGGATGCGTGTGCTGGCGTTTTCCGGCATCACCAATGTGGCGATCGACCAGAACGACGCGACCGGCGACGCCAACCACGAGGAAGTGCTGACCGCAGGGGCGGTAATTGTGCCCAGGCTGAGCGCGCTGGTGCGCGGGGTGCTGCGTCGCCTTGCGGGCTAATGGCGTGCGGTGCAGGCGAAGGATGAAGATGTGAGCGGGCTGGTCTTTTTTATCGAACAGATTGCGACGGGTTTATACATCTTTCTGGGGATCGGGTGTGTGCTGGCGCTGCGCAGCTTTGCGCGGGCGCGTGAGGCGTACCGTTCGACGTATTTCGAGCTGGAGCGCAACATCGCTCGTTTTCAGAGCGCCAATGCCCTGACCGCGCTCATCCTGCTGATCGAGGGTGTGCTGATCGTGTATGCCGTGCAGAGCATCGTCGCCCCGGTGGTGCGTTCCACGCAGAGCGAGACGCGCGTCATCGCCGGGATCGTCAGCGATGGCACATTCGTCACGCCCACGCCGCTCCCCTTCACCGGCGGAATCGTCATCGATACCAGCAATGTGCAGTTGGGGCAGATCGACCCGGCGGCACAGATTTTGCCCACGCCCACGCCGACCCCGACGCCAGTGGGTACGATCATTCCCAACGCGCCTGTCGCCAACTGCCCTGACCCGAATGTGCAGTTGCAGATTCCCGCCAATGGCATGATCGTATTTGAACCGCTGGCGGTGCGTGGGGTGGCGAGCGCGCCCAATTTCGCCTTCTATCGCTTTGAACTCAACGGCGCGTCCACCTTCGGCAGTTGGGCGACGATCGGCGTGGACGGCACGAACCCTGTCCCCAGGCTGGATGTGCTGGGGCAGTTCGCACCGAGTTTCTACACGCCTGGAGAATATCGCTTCCGCGTCACGGTGTTCGACATCACCAGCACTCAGGTGGGGCAGTGTGCAGTGACGATCTACATCAGCGAGCCGATCCCGACGCCCACGCCGCTGGCTCCGGGACGATAAATGACCTGAGCGCCTGAGGTGCTGTCCACACCAGCGTGCAGCTCACGCTGGTGTGAACGGCGTGACGACTTCGATTTCTGAAAGGGCTGGAACATGCGAAAGACGATCCGAGACATCACCCAACTGCATCAGGAGGGTGAGCCGATCGTGATGATCACCGCTTACGACGCCTTCAGCGCCCGCCTGAGTGAAGCGGCTGGTGTGCCGATGCTGCTGGTGGGCGACTCGCTGGGGATGGTGGTGCAGGGACACGATGTGCCGATCCCCGTCACGCTCGATCACATCATCTATCACGCTTCGATCGTCACACGGGTGACGCGCGTGCCGCTGGTGGTGGGCGATCTGCCGTTCATGACCTATGCCATCAGCCCGGAACAGGCGATGGAGAGCGCTGCGCGCCTGATGCGTGAAGGAGGGGTTGGCGCGGTCAAACTGGAGGGCGGGCGGACGCTTGCACCGACGATCGCCCGACTGGTGGATGCGGGCATTCCCGTCATGGCGCACATCGGCTTAATGCCGCAGAGCGTGTACAAGGTGGGCGGGATGCGCGTGCAGGGGCGCGATCTGGAGTCGGCAAGGGGGCTGCTGCGCGATGCGCAGGCGGTGCAGGATGCAGGGGCATTCGCCGTCGTGCTGGAGGCTGTGCCCGCGCCGCTGGCGACGATGATCAGCGAGATGCTCGACATTCCGACGATCGGCATTGGCGCAGGGGTGGGGTGTGACGGACAGGTGCAGGTGTTCCACGACCTGCTGGGGCTGTACGGCGATTTCATCCCGCGCCACGCCAAACGCTATCTCGATGCGGGCGCGCTCATCACCGAGGCGATCCGCACCTATGCGGCTGAGGTGCGTGCGCGCCAGTTCCCGGATGACCCACACAGTTTTGGCATGAAAGACGATATACTGAATGCTTTAAAGGCACAGCACGACGGCATGATCGGGACGGATGATGATGCAGCAGATTAGCAACCCAGCAGCACTGATCGCCCTGCGCCGCACGCTGGAGGGGACAGTGGGTCTTGTCCCCACGATGGGCGCGCTGCACGACGGGCACTTGTCGCTTGTAGATGCCGCAAAACGCGAGAACGATCATGTCATCGTGACGATCTTCGTCAACCCGAAACAGTTCGCCAGCGGCGGAGATGACCTTACTCATTACCCGCGCACGCTGGATGAAGACCTCGCAAAGCTGCGCGACAGGGGGGTGACCGCAGTTTTCACCCCAGGCGAGCAGGACATGTATCCGCCCCGCTACCAGACGTACATCGATGTGGAAATCCTGTCGATGGGCTTGGAGGGCGCATCCCGACCGGGGCATTTTCGCGGTGTGGCGACGATCGTGACCAAGCTGTTCAACCTGGCACAGCCGACGCGCGCCTATTTCGGACAGAAGGACGCCCAGCAGGTTCTCGTCATCCGCCAGTTGGTGCGCGATCTGCATCTGCCCGTGCAGATCGTGGTCTGCCCGACAGTGCGTGAGGCGGACAGCCTGGCGATGAGTTCACGCAACCGCCTGCTGACACCTGCTGAACGGCAGATCGCCACCATCCTGTATCAGGCGCTCTACAATGCGGTTGAAGCGTATGAGGCAGGGGAGCGCCAGCCAAGAGCGCTGCGTGAGGAAGTGCTGCGCGTGCTGCGGACGGAGCCACAGGTCAATGTCGATTATGTGGCGATCTGTAATCCGCGCACGCTGTTCGGGGTCCATAACGATCTGGTCGAGCCGGCGATCATCCTGCTGGCGGTGCATATCGGTACGCGCCGCCTGCTGGATAATGTCCTGCTGCCTTTCCACATCAATCTCAGTTCGGAAGAACTGGGTAAATACCTGGGCGCGGACGAATAGGTCAGGCGGATTGCGCCACCTGACCCAGGCGAGAACTCACCGTTTGTCTGCGTTGTTTTTACACAACTTTGCGTAAAGTATGTACATGAACGTTCAGACTTTGACGCAGAGGTGAAACAACCATGTTCTTCGATACACAATATCTGCTGTGGGTCGCGCTGCCCACGCTGCTGATCTCGCTGCTGGCACAGGGATTTGTGTCATCGGCATATAACAAATGGAGCCGGGTGCGCAATGGCGCGGGGCTGACGGGTGTGCAGGTGGCGGAGCGCATCTTCGCGCGCACCAATGTCAGGCGGCTGCCCCTCGAAGGTGCGCCGGGGCAGTTAAGCGATCACTACGATCCCGGCAAAGGGGTCGTGCGCCTGTCACAGGGGATCGCAACGCAGCCTTCCGTGGCGGCGATGGCTGTGGTCGCTCATGAGCTGGGGCACGTTCAGCAGTATCAGGAACGCTCGCCGCTGATCGTGGCGCGGCAGTTCCTCGTGCCTGGCGTCCAGATCGCGCCGCAGGTCGGTTACCTGATGATCTTCGCCGGGCTGATCTTCAATTTCACCGGGCTGCTTTGGCTGGGTATTGCGCTGTTCGGGGTGATGGTGGCGTTCATGATCCTGACGCTGCCGGTCGAGTTCGACGCCAGCCGTCGTGGGTTGGCACTGCTCCAGCAGGCGGGCTTGATGGGCGACAGTCAGGATGCGGGCGGCGCACGCCAGATTCTGACGGCTGCCGCCCTCACCTATGTCGCGGCGGCGATCACGGCGGTGCTGCAACTGCTGTATTACATCAGCCTGGCGAACCGCCGCAACTGAGCGGTATCACTCCATGCGATCGTAATTGCGGCGCAGCCGTTCCATGCGCCCGCGCGATGGACGGATGCGGTTGATGGTATCGACAAGCTGGCGGGCGGCGCGGCTGGCGAGCGCCCGCCACCATGCCACGCGATAGCTGATCTGTCGGCGCTGGGTGCGTAACAGCCCGGCGCGATCGTCTTTGGGCGGTGTGCCCCAGCGCACCACCATCGCCGCCCACGTCAGCCCGCCGCCGAAGCCGACGAACGCCACCGCGTCGCCCGGCTGAATTTTCCCGTTGGCGACGGCTTCGCACAGCGCGATCGGGATCGACGCCGCCGACGTGTTGCCATAGCGATCGATGTTGCACACGAAGATCGACTCGTCTACTTTGAGCGAGCGCGCCGCCGCCTGAATGATGCGGACGTTTGCCTGGTGCGGGACGATCGCTTTCAGGTCTGCCACTGTCAGCCCCGCCTGATCAAGCGCCTGAGTGATGCTCTCTCCGATCACGCGGGTGGCAAATTTGAACACCTCCCCGCCGTTCATGTACATCTTGCTCATCTTGTGCCCGTCGCTCAGCGTCGGGATGCTGGCGATGTCGATGCTGCCGACGGACGGTACGCCGAGCAGGTCTCCCCCGGAGCCATCGGAGCGCAGCACAGAGGACAGCACCCCGCCTTCGGTGGTGCTGGCGCTCAGCACGACCGCACCCGCCCCATCGCCGAAAATGACGCATGTGCTGCGGTCGGTCCAGTCCATGATGCGGCTGAACGTTTCGGAGCCGATCACCACAGCCGTGCGAATCGACCCGGAACGGATGGCATTGGCAGCCATTTCGATGCCGTAGACAAACCCGGAACAGGCAGCGCTGAGGTCGAACGCGCCGGCATGAGTCGCGCCGAGCCAGGCCTGGATCAGGCTGGACGTGCTGGGAAAGATAAATTCCGGCGTCGAAGTGGCGCAGATCACCAGATCGATGTCGGCGGGCAGGATGTCGGCTTTGTCGAGGGCTGCCTGTGCTGCCTTCAGTCCCAGTGTGGCGGTCGTCTCGCGGTCACTGGCGATGTGACGTTCGCGGATGCCCGTGCGCGAGACGATCCAGTCGCTGGAGGTCTCAACAAAAGCGGCAAGGTCGTCATTGGTCATGACGCGATCAGGGACAGCCATGCCCCAGCCGACGATATGCGCGTAGATTCTTTCTCCGCTGGCGTGATTCGCCTGGGAACGTTTGGCTGCTGCCATTGGATGACCCTCCTGAACAGCGTCCCCCGCCCGCATCACAGGATGCAGGCGGGATGCGGTCAGCCGGCGCCGTTCGCGCCGTATTTGCCGAAGATGATGACCGCGTTGTGCCCGCCGAAGCCGAATGAATTGCTCATCACATGATGCAGCGGGCGCGATACACCGACGTGCGGGGTGTAATTCAGGTCACACTCCGGGTCCTGATCATCAAGGTTGACGGTAGGCGGGATGAAATTGTGGTTGAGCGCCATGATCGAGAAGACGGCTTCGACAGAACCCGCCGCGCCCATCAGATGCCCGGTGACCGATTTGGTCGAGCTGATCGGGATGGTGTAAGCCTGTTCGCCCAGCGCAACCTTGAGCGCCAGCGTCTCGCTTTTATCGTTCAGCGGGGTGCTGGTTCCGTGCGCATTGATGTAGTCGATGTCAGTTGCGGTGAGGTTGGCGTCGGCAAGCGCACGGCGGATCGCTTCAGCCGCGCCTTCGCCCGTCTCCAGCGGGGCGGTGATGTGGTGGGCGTCAGAGGTGTGCCCATAGCCCAGCACCTCGGCGTAGATGTGTGCGCCGCGCGCCAGAGCGTGTTCCAGCTCTTCCAGCACGAGGATGGCAGCGCCTTCGGCGACGACAAAACCGTCACGGTTGATGTCGAACGGGCGTGACGCGCGTTCGGGGTCGTCGTTGCGGCGGGAGATGGCGGTCATATTGTTGAAGCTGGCGATCGCCACGTCCGTCAGACCGGCTTCACTGCTGCCCGCCAGCGCCACGCTCGCCTGACCGCGCCGGATGATCTCCATCGCTTCACCGATGCAGTTGTTGCCCGTCGCGCAGGCGGTGGAGATGGCGAAGTTCGGTCCGCGCAGCCCATAGCGCATGGAGATTTTGCTGCTGGGCGCATCAGGGAGCATCATCGGCACGAGCAGCGGGCTGACGAATTTCGCCCCTTTTTCGAGGAAGGCGCGCACGCTCTCATAGATGGTGGTGATGCCGCCGATACCGCTGCCGACGACACAGGCGATGTCATAGCGGTTGTCGTCGGTGATCTCCAGGTGGGCATCTTCGACGGCATAGTGCGCGGCGTACAGCGCCATCTGGGTGACGCGATCGGTGCGGCGTGCCTCTCGCTTACCCAGGAATTCGTCGGGGTCGAAATTTTTCACCTCGCCGCCGAAATGATTTTCCAGATGGGAGGTATCAAAGCGCTGAATCGTGCGAATCCCTGTGCGACCAGCGGCAGCGTTGCCCCAGGCTTCTTCGACACTATTGCCGGTGGGACAGATGATGCCCATGCCGGTGACGACAACACGGCGACGTTCCACGAGAAAAACTCCTCAGGTGCATTCTGGAATGCCCGCACCCCGTTCGTGAAATGATGCGGGGCTGCGCGCACATTCGCTGTTGGAAAATCAGACTAACAGAATTTACGGTCAACTCAAGATGTAAAACACGCGGGTGCGACGTTCGTTGCTTTGGGGCGGCGGCACAGGCGTGGTGTGTTATAATCATCCGATGTGAAAACGCTTGTTTGCCGCCCATGCGCGTTAAAGGTTTGATTTGTGATCCTGCTGACCGGGGCGACCGGGTTTGTCGGTCGCCATGTGCTGCGTCATCTGCTGGCGCAGCCCAGCCTGCACCCGATAAGCTGCCTGCTGACTCCCACGCGGAGTGCGCGCCTGCACACGCTGCCTCAGGTGCGCGATCGGCTGCCTGCTGAGCCGGAAAGCGCGCTCAGGGTATTCAACGGCACACTGCGCGATGAGGAAACCCTGTTTCGCGCTCTGACGGGTGTGGATGTGGTCATTCATCTGGAAGGCGCACAGTGGTGGGGGCGACCGCGCGATTTGCAGCGAGTGGAACTGGAAGGGACGCGCGCGCTGCTGGAAGCAGCCCGTGCTGCCCGCGTGGGGCGGATCATCACGCTCAGCCATCTGGGTGCATCGCCCGCATCGGCATTTCCGCTGCTGCGCGTCAAGGGGCAGGTCGAAGAACTGATCCGTGCCAGCGGGCTGGCGTATACCATCCTCCGTTCCGGGCTGGCGTTTGGCGAGGAAGATGCGTTCATCAACCATCTGGCAATGCAGCTTCGCACGCTGCCTTTCGTCTTCCTGATGCCGGGGCAGGGAGAGGTTGTCCTGCATCCGATTTACATCGACGATCTGGCGCGGGCGATCTGCGGCTGCCTGGAGGTGATCGACACCCTGGACGCGGTGATCGAAATTGGCGGGGCGGAGTACCTGTCGATGAGCGATCTGATGCATATCATCATGCGCGTGACCGGGGCGCACCGCCTGCTGATCGGCATACCTCCCTATGCGCTGCGCGCCGCCTCGGAGGTGTATTCGCGCCTGCTGCCGCGCGCGCTGATCAGCCCGCAGTGGTTCGATCTGATCACCACCAACAAGACTGCGCCGCTGGGCAATCTGTATCGCTATTTCGGGTTTCAGCCGCGCCGCTTTGAAGACACGCTGCTGACTTACATGCGGTCACGGCGGTATGGATTAGAGATGCTGCGCGAAAGTTTTCGCCGCCGCAGAGCATGAAGACCGCGTATGCCATCCGCATTGTGCGGGGAGGGAGCAGAGAGGACAATGACCGAAAAACAGGATGTGGTGATCCGCCCGCTGCACACGATGGAGGAAATGCAGCCGGCTGTCGCGCTTCAGCGCACCTACTGGGGCGACGACTCTGAGGCGGTCATCCCGGCGCACATGCTGTTCTCGCTGGCAAATGCGGGGGGGCACGTGCTGGCGGCGTTTGACGGCGATCGGATGGTGGGGGTGCTGGTGGGGTTTCTGGGCACAAACAGTGATGAGCCGGATCGCCCGGCGATCGCCAATCTGCACATCATCTCCAAACGGATGATCGTGCTGGATGGCTATCGCGGCGCGGGCATTGGCTATCGGCTGAAGCTGGCACAGCGCGAGGTGGCGCTGCGCCAGGGCGTGCGAATGGTGACCTGGACGTTTGACCCGCTGCTGGCGCAGAACGCGCACCTGAACATTCGCAAGCTGGGCGCGGTGTGTACGGAATTTCGTGAGAATTATTATGGGCTGAACCCGTCTACCGGGCTGGCACGCGGCGGCTCATCCGATCGACTGGTCGTTGAGTGGTGGGTGACGCATCGCCGTGTCGAAGAGCGGCTGTTCGGCAGCCGCAGTGACCTCACACTGGCGCAGTATCTGGAAGCGGATACCGTCATCGTCAACCCCGCTCAGTGCACCGACGACGGGGCGATCATCCCGGCTGAAAGTGGGGCGCTGCCCGCCACATCGCTGGCGCTGCTGGAGATTCCGCCGAACTATCCGGCGATCGAACAGGGCAATCCGACGCTGGCGAAGGCATGGCGCGATCACATCCGTTACTGGTTCACGGTGCTGCTGGCGCGCAGCTTCATCGTCACCGATTTCATTCGCACCACACACGAAGGGCGCGAGCGCACCTTGTATCTGCTCAGCTATAACGGTCCGCAGTTTGAATCCTTCACGACCAATACCACCATCAATTAGGCAAAATACCATGCGCTCTATTCACATCAGAAGCCTCACCCTGCACGAGATTGCCCTGCCGCTTGCCGAAAGGCTGAAGACCAGCTTTGGCGAAGAGCCGTTCAAGACGGCGATCCTCGTCGAACTGCTGACCGATGAGGGCGTGACAGGCTGGGGAGAAATGTCCGTCGAGATCGACCCAGGCTACAGCAGTGAGACGATGGGCACGGCGATCCATATCGCGCGGCAGTTCCTGCTGCCGCGTCTGCTTGGAAAGACGATCGCTGACCCGACCGAAGTGCGCGAGATGCTGCGCCCGGTGCGCGGGCATCCGCTGGCGAAACATGGCGTCGAGACGGCGGTGTGGGATGCTTTTGCCCGCGCCAATGACCTCAGCCTCGCCGATTTGTTCGCGCGTTACCTCCCGGAAGGGCACGCCTCGCGCGGGTATGCCAGCGTCGGCGTGAGCATCGGCATCAAAGGCAGCGTGGATGAGACGAATGCCACGATCGCCAGGCGGCTGGGGCAGGGTTACGGACGGATCAAGCTGAAGATTGCGCCAGGCTGGGATGTTGAACTGGCTCGCGGGGTGCGCGCTGCCTTCCCGGACATCCTGCTGATGCTGGACGCCAACAGTGCCTACACGCTGGAAGACCGCGATCTGCTGATGCGGATGGACGCCTTCAACCTGCTGATGCTGGAACAGCCGCTGGGCTACAACGACATTTACGAACACAGCAAGCTGCAACCGCACCTGAAGACGCCGATCTGCCTGGACGAAAGCATCCTCACGTCGGATGATGCGCGCATGGCGATCGAACTGGGGGCGTGCCGCATCATCAACCTGAAGCCGGGGCGCGTCGGCGGCTTTGCCGAAAGCCTGGACATCTATCGCGTATGCGTTGAGACCGGGACGCCGCTGTGGATCGGCGGGATGCTGGAGACGGGCATCGGGCGGGCGGCGCATGTGGCGTTCGCTTCGCTGCCCGGCGTTACGCTGCCGTGCGACATCAGCGCGACCGACCGCTATTTCGCTGAAGACATCACCGAGCCGCCGTTCGTCCTCGCTGAAGGCAGCCGGATCGCGGTCGCTTCCGGGCAGGGCATCGGCGTGGTGGTGCAGCCGGATCGCGTGAGTACAGCGGCGCAGCGCTGGGTGGCATCCTATCCGTATGCAGAGGGAGGGCAGCATGGCACTGACCAATAAGACGATCGGTTTCATCGGCAGCGGGGTGATGGCGGAGGCGATGATCAAGGGGCTGATCGGGCGTGACCTGATCAGCGCCGATCAGGTGATCGCCGCCGACCCGCGACCTGAACGCGGTGAAGAACTGAGCGGACGCTATGGGCTGCGCGCCACGACCGACAATGCCGCTGTCGCTGCTCAGGCAGACCTGGTGGTGCTGTCTACCAAACCCCAGGTGGCGGGCAAGGTGTTCGAGTCGCTGCATGGCGCGGGTACACACCCGGCACTGGTGCTGAGCATCCTTGCAGGCGTGCGAATCAGACGGATCACCGAAGGGTTTGGCAACCCGAATGTGGTGCGCGCCATGCCCAATACCCCGGCGCAGATCGGGGAAGGGATCACTGTGTGGACAGCGACCGACGCGGTGAGTGAGGAAGGACGCGCTCAGGCACAGGCGCTGCTGGGCGCGCTGGGCGAAGAAATTTACATGGACGATGAGAAATACCTTGATATGGCGACCGCGCTCAGCGGCAGTGGACCCTCATATGTCTTCCTGTTCATGGAGGCGCTCATCGATGCGGGTGTGCATCTGGGCTTTTCGCGCCGCGATGCGGAAAAGCTGGTGCTGCATACCGTGCGCGGCTCGGTCGATTACGCCCTGGACTCCGGCGATCATCAGGCACTGCTGCGTAATCAGGTCACCAGCCCTGGTGGCACATCTGCTGAGGCGCTGTATCAACTGGAGAAGGGCGGTCTGCGTACCGTCATCTCGAAGGCGGTCTATGCTGCTTTCAAACGGTCGGTGGCGCTGGGTAAAGAGCAGGAATGATCTGCTTGTGGCAATTTTCACGATGAGATGATAAACTGATCGTGAGACAATTGGACGTACAGCATTCAATAAGCTAGACTTGAAGCAATTTTCGGCAGCTTCTGAGTCTGTCAGGTGAAGGTCATCCGGCGCTGTGCAGGCGCTATGTGTTACACGTGCGAAGCGTTACCGCTTTTTTCAAGGAGAACAGAATCCGATGGCGGAAGTGACGGGCAACATTTTTGATTCGCTGTTGAAGCAGGTGCAGGACTTCAGCCCCTCGATCGAGGCGGTCGAAGTCGGATATGTGCAGGAAATCGGTGACGGCATCGCGCGTGTGGCGGGGTTGAATAACATTCGCTTCAGCGAGCTGGTGCGTTTCGAGAACGGCACGGCAGGGATCGCCTTCAATCTGGAAAAAGATAATGTCGGTATCATCATCATGGGTGAATACGACACGATCCAGGAAGGCGACGAAGTACGTCCGACGGGGCGCATCGCGTCCGTGCCTGTCGGCATGGGCATGGTGGGGCGCGTGGTGAACGCGCTGGGTGAGCCGGTCGATGGTCGTGGCGCAATCGCGGCGACCGAGTACTACAACATCGAACGCATCGCCCCTGGTGTGATGGAGCGCCAGAACGTCAATCGCCCGGTGCAGACGGGTATCGTGGCGATCGACGCCATGACCCCGATCGGGCGTGGTCAGCGTGAGCTGATCATCGGCGACCGTCAGACGGGTAAGACGGCGATCGCCATCGATACGATCATCAACCAGCGCGGCAAGGACATGTACTGCATCTACGTTGCCATCGGCAAGCGGCGCGGCGAGATCGCCCGTCTGGTGGCGACGTTGGAAGAATACGGCGCGATGGAATACACCACTATCGTGACGGCGACGGCTTCGGAAGCGGCAGCGCTTCAGTACATCGCCCCGTATTCCGGCTGTGCCATCGGCGAATGGTTCATGGAGAATGGCAAAGATGCGCTGGTCGTGTATGACGACCTGAGCAAGCACGCCTGGGCGTATCGTCAGGTGTCGCTGCTGATGCGCCGTCCGCCGGGACGTGAAGCGTATCCGGGCGACGTGTTCTACCTGCACAGCCGCCTGCTGGAGCGCGCAGCTCAGTTGAGCCAGGCGCGCGGCGGTGGCAGCCTCACCGCCCTGCCGGTCATCGAGACGCTGCTCGGTGATGTGTCGGCGTATGTGCCCACCAACGTCATCAGCATCACCGACGGGCAGATCTTCCTGGAAAGCGAACTGTTCAATGCCGGGCAGCGCCCCGCCATCAACGTCGGTATCAGCGTCAGCCGCGTGGGTGGCGACGCGCAGACGAAGGCGATGAAGAAGGTTGCGGGCGGTCTGCGCCTCGACCTGGCGCAGTTCCGTTCGCTGGCGGCATTCGCCCAGTTCGGGTCTGACCTCGACAAAGCGACCCAGCGTCAGCTCGATCGCGGTCTGCGTCTGACGGAGCTGCTCAAGCAGCCGCAGTATCAGCCTCTCTCGCTGACCGATCAGGTAGCGCTGCTGTACGCAGGCACGCGCGGCTATCTCGACTCGCTGCCTGTTGATCGCGTGCGCGCCTTCCAGGAGTCGTTCCTGCGCGCCTATCACGGACAATACGCCGAGATCGCGGACGAGATCGACAGCAAAAAGGTCGTCAGCGACGAGACTGAAGCGAAGCTGAAGCAGGCGATCACCGACTTCCTGGCGACGTTCTCGTAAACGCCGATCCGCGTACCGACACAAGGAGAGCGTTTACATGCCCAGCGCACGCGAAGTCAAAAATCGCATTCGCAGCATCCGCAACATTGGTCAGATCACGCGCGCGCTGGAGGCGGTTTCCGCCTCCCGCGTGCGTAAGGCGCAGGCGCGCGTACTGGCAAGCCGCGCCTTTGCCGAAAAAGCGTGGGAAATCCTGCTGAATGTGCAGAGTTCCGGCTCGAAAGGGACGCCGCTGCACCCGCTGCTGACGCCCCGCGCCGAAGTGAAGAACATCATGGTGGTGCTGGTCACCTCCGATCGCGGTCTGGCGGGCGCATTCAACACCAACATCCTGCGCGTGGCGCGCCGCTTTCAGGATCGCATGGGCGCACCGGTGCGCTACATCTCGGTGGGGCGCAAGGGGCGTGACTCGCTGGTGCGGGCGCGCCAGCCGCTCGTCGCTGAGTTCCCGTGCCCGTCTGAGCCGACGCTGACGTTCATCTCGCCGATCGTTCGTCTGGTGACGGATGCGTTCCTCAGTGGCGAAGTGGATGAAGTGTTCATCGCCTTCACCGACTTCATCAATACGCTGACGCAGCGCCCGCGCGTTTCGCGCCTGCTGCCGCTCATCCCCTATCAGACCAGCGATCAGGCGATGGCGGAATACATCAAGGATGTGCCCGCCGTCAGCACGGGTGGCGCAGATTACGAGTACGAGCCAGACCCGGTCGCCATTCTGGACGAGATCGTGCCGCGCTTCACGCTGCTGCAACTGTATCAGGCGATCCTGGAAAGCCAGGCGAGTGAGCATTCAGCGCGCATGGTGGCGATGCGGAATGCTTCGGACAACGCCGGTCAGCTGGTGGAAGATTACACGCTCGTCTACAACAAGGCGCGCCAGAGCGGGATCACCGCTGAAATTCTGGACATCGTGGGCGGTGCGGAAGCGCTGCAGGCGACGCTGGACAAAGCCACGAACGAGATCGTCCGGGCGATGGAGACGGGCGACCGATCGATCGTCCAGCCGACGGCACAAATCGTCAACGGGGGCGGCAAGGCAGACGATCTGACGCGCATTGAGGGGATCGGTCCCAAGATGGCGGCAGCACTGCGCGCGGCGGGCATCGATACTTTTGCAAAGCTGGCAGCCTCCAGCGAAGAAGCGCTGCGCGCGGCGATCAGCGCGGCGGGCATGAATTTCTCGCCCAGCCTGCCCACATGGGCGGAACAGGCAGGCTATGCGGCGCGGGGCGACATGGCGGGTTTGAAGCAGTTTCAGCAGACTCTTTCGGGTGGGCGCAGGGCATAGCGCCATTCTTTGACGAGCAGGAGAAATAGGACGACGATGGCTGAAATTCAGGGACGTATCTCCCAGATTCTTGGCGCGGTGGTGGACGTGGAGTTCCCCAGCGGCGGGCTGCCCGATATTTACGACGCGATCCGCGTCCCGCGTGAGGGGCAGGAAGACCTGATCCTCGAAGTGCAGTTGGCGATCGGCAACAGTGCGGTACGTACTGTGGCGATGGACACTACCGATGGTTTGCAGCGCGGGCTGCCCGCTTATGCGACGGGCGCGCCGATCCGCGTGCCGGTTGGTGAGGCATCGCTGGGGCGCATCTTCAACGTGCTGGGTCGCCCGATCGACAACCGTGACCCTGTGCCGGATGACACGCCGCGCCGCGCTATTCATGCGGGCGCGCCGGAATTTGTCGAACAGACGACCCGTGTGGAAATTTTTGAGACTGGCTTGAAGGTGATCGACCTGGTTGCGCCGATGACGAAGGGCGGCAAGACGGGCATCTTCGGCGGCGCGGGCGTC